>CAZAUN010000004.1:0-45978 GCA_964488465.1 uncultured Ohtaekwangia sp.
AACTGTTACAAATCTCTTTTCAGATTCTTGTCTAGTCTTATAGGGGGTTAGTACACATGTATGTAATGGTATCGGTCCACTTTGTAATGATACTGGTGCATTTCGAAATGGTTCTGGTCAATTTCGAAATGGTGCGGGTCAACTTCGAAATGGTTTAGTGCACTCCCGTAATGGGTTTGGTCAATTTCGTAATGGTTTAGTGCACTCCGGTAATCATTCAGTCCACTCCTGTCATGGTTCTGGGCAAGTTTGTTTCCGGTTGCCAGATTCAAGTTCCTGGTTGCTGGTTTCTGGTTGCCAGTAACCAGTGACCAGTAACCAGTCGTAAATCGTAAATCTGAAATCAGCTTCAAGTTTCGGGTTTCAGATTGTTGTTTACCCGTTGCCACTGCGCCCGTTCCAACCGGTACACGAAGCACTCATCCTCGCCAAAGGTGCGGGCTTCCACAAAGACAAACCCCAGCCGCTCGTAAAACCGGTGGGCCCGCACATTGTTGGCTAACGGGTCCAGCAGCACGGCTTTTACTTGCGGATCGCTGAAACATCGCGCCAGCGCCTGCTCCATCATGATCGTACCATACCCTTTGCCTAAGTCTTCTTCCCGGCCAATCCAAATGTCGATGGCCCGCAGGTTCGCCTCTACTTCCCCCCAGTAATGGGTCTCCTCTTCATACGGATCAATGATCTGCACAAACCCGATAGGGCGGCCGTCCAGCTCGGCTATTAGCTGTTCACGCCACGGCATGTCGCGCAGCAACTCCACTTCCCAGTTCCAGTCATCGTGCGGGTCGCTGTGGATGGTGTGGGGTTGTTCATCCCAATGCCGCAAGGTAGCCAGGTCGTGAATGGTTGCGGGCCGTAATCGGATCATGGTCGTTGAATAAAGCGCAACGTGTTGCCATCGGGGTCGGTCACATAAAACTCGCGGGTACCCCACGTCTGATCCACCGGCCCCTGGTGTACAGGTGAGTCCGGCTTATCGGTAGCCAGCCCGCGGCTTTTGAATTTCTTGAAGAGCGTATCCACATCGGCCACATACACACAGGCGTTGATGGCCGGCCGCTGGTCGCCTTCCACGCAGGTGAGCATGAGTTCAGCATCGCCCTGCGTGACGGTCACCACATAATCTTCAGGAGAATCTCCCGTGCTAAGCTTAAAATCCAGGACATTGATGTAAAAGTCCAGCGTTCGTTTCAGATCCTGGCATTTGAATAAGGGAACCAGCTTCATGGCTTGGGAATTGTGATGACCGAAGCTAACAAAAAAGTATGGCTACAACGAACGGTCCCCGTTACTGATTCACATCCTGCCCGGCTTCCAGCCTTTTGATCATGCTTTCCACCCGCGCCTTGTTGGCAGCATCCGGTGCCAACGGCAAGGCCACTTTCATATAGGGCAACGCTTTCTTGTACTCCCCTAATCCCGAATAACCACGCCCCATGCCGAGGTTGGTGGTAAACTCTTTGGGATACTTTTCATAATTGATCTTGTAAAACTTAAATGCCTCCTGATGTTGCTGCTGGGCCTGCAGGGTGCGCGCATAGAAATGGACATCCAGCATGCTGCCGAGGGGCAAGGCCTCTTCCATCACCTTCGTGGCTTCTGCCTGCCGGTTCATCTTATTCAGGACCGCAGCTTTTGCGCTCAGCGTTTGGAAATTCTTTTGGCCCATGATGCGGAAGTAAATGGCCCGGTCGGCCCAGGCCAGCGCCTGCTCCAGCTCATAGTTGTTGCGAACACACCAATAGATTGCATCAATAAAATCGTAATAAGGCCGGGTGGTGCGGAAGTCATTCACAAACGCCTCAAACTGCAGGCGCTTTGTATCGACCGTTACCGTGAACGGAATGGCCCGTTTCTCCCACGACATGACAATGCGCACGCTGTTTTCCGTTTGGCCGGAGAACTCATACTTCAACCATTCCACCGATTGGTCAAGCGATTCATTTTTCACGTTCACCCGCAAGGCATCCTGCGTTTCGTCATAGTAAAAGCTACCCCACGAGGAATTGATTTTGGAAAAGATCAACGTACTCTCGGTTTCGCCCAGGGCAATGAAGAATCCATACTTACCGGCCGGCAAGTCGTTGCCTTCCACTTTAACCGGATGTGAAAACGAAATTGTGGTATTTTCATTGGCCCCGGCCCGCCAGGGTGCAGCGGTACTGGTACCATGCCCCTGATCGACAAACCCGTAATGGGCCACGGGGGTGTTCCAGATCTTTCCCGCCCGTCCTTTCACTCCGGGGCGGCTGTAATTGATTTCAATCTTAACCACTCCAATCTGCTCAGAGACCGAAGCTTTCTTATTGCCACCATCAGGTTCGGTGGTGAGGGGCTGAATTTGTGCGAAGGCCAGGCTACTGCATAGCCAGACCATGAGGGGAAGAATTCTTTTCATCAGTTCGTTTTTGTAATTCTTAAATTTCGGAACCAGCCTTCCGATCCGTTGCCCACCCAAAAACCAAGGTTGCCGGTTTGGGTGGTGCTTAGCTGATCAACTTCCAGGGTTGGTTGATCGGAACCATTCACATACACGGTCACGTGCGGGTAGTTGATCACAATGCGGGCGTGAAACCAATCCTCTACGTTGCCAGGTACAGGATTGATCGTACTCTCAAATTTGCCCGGATACTTTTCCCGTAAAGTAGGCCAGTCGTAGTTGGGTATGGCGATGTATTGAATCGCGTGCGCCTTGCGCTCGGGGTTCTTAAAATTAAATGGCCTGAAGTAGACGGCATCATACGTTGTGGCATCCACCCCGTGAAAGGCGATGCCCACAAAACTCTGACCAGGTGCATTCCGCCCTTTGATGTCGAGTTCGATTGTCCCGTTCTTAAACGTAAAATTATTGAGCCATAAGAAGCCAGCGCCCTGGTTGGCGCTCAGGTGCGCGATTCCATCCTGATAGGAAACCTCGCGACCGGCAACGGTAAAGTTTTGCGCATTGATTGCCGGTTCCTGTGCCTGCACCCAGGTGCTCAGGAGGAGCATCAACGAATAAGAACCCATTGTTTTCATGCGGGTGGTGTTTTCCGGTTAAACGATTCCGGCCGCAATAAGATGAAGCTTCTACATCCGGATTTGGCCGTTTATCAAAACCACCCATTCTGACCAAAAGCATTTAGGGGAGAAAGTCTGATTGTAATCAGGCGGTTCTGTTCGCCATCCAGCTGGTGTACGTTGTTTCTTCCGGCACCTCGGTAACGCTTTCAAAATCCAACCGGTAGCCATCCGGATCGGTGAGTGAAACAACCCACATGTTGTTGCCAACGAAAGGCTCTGCCGGTTGCAGTCCCTTTTTCAAGAACTCGTTGTAGAGTGCCAGGGCATCAGTACAGATAAAACAAATGGTTACGCCCTGTCCCAGTTTGCCTTCCGGGCGCAACCCAGCTCGGTACTCTTGCAACATGATCGCAACTCCCTCCCGCTCCAGCGAGCACCACTCTATCCGGCCGGCCGGCTTCCAGTCTAACTTAATCTCAAACCCCAGTTGTTGAACATAGAACGCAATCGAACGATCGATGTGGGTTACCATGAAAAACGGAACGGCTTGTTTCAAATTAGCCATCGGCTGCTTCTATTTTGTTTTAAGTTTCTTCAGTCCTTTCGTTGCCGTCTTATCGGCTTCCACAAAACTTACCGCATAGCCCCCGCCTGGTGCCACCCACTGCGACAACACGGATTGATTGGTTGCCACTACCTTCGTAATGGTATAGGCTTGCGGGTTGGTTTTATAGTGCGCCTCTTTTCCATCGGCATAGATGGTAGCTACATACTCTTTACCGGGTTGGAGGAAATCCAGTTTAACCGAAGCCGTGCGGGCGGTTTCACCATTAACACTTCCCAGGAACCATTGCCCCGTACCTTTTGCCTGACGGGCTACGGTAATGTAATCACCCGGTTCGGCTTCGAGGTAACGGCTGTCATCCCAATCCACCGCCACATCCTTAATAAATTGAAAGGCATCCAAAAACCGGTTGTAGTTCTCGGGTAAATCGGCCGCCATCTGCAACGGACTGTACATGGTCAGGTACAAGGCAAGCTGGTTGGCCAGGGTGCTGTTGCAGTGTGAAGTGTTGGTGGGATTGACTTTGCTGATGTCCATTTCAAACACACCCGGGGTGTAATCCATGGGGCCACCCAACAACCGGGTAAACGGAAGTATGGTTACGTGATTCGGTTTCGATCCACCAAAGGCCTGAAACTCTGTGCCGCGGGCCGATTCGTTACCAATCATGTTGGGCCAGGTGCGGGCCAGGCCGGTGGGCCGCACGGCTTCATGCGCATTGACCATAATTTTATACTGAGCCGCCTTCTCCACCACGTATTGATAATGATTCACCGTCCACTGATCATAATGATAATAGCCTTTCGGCAGAATGTTGCCCACATAGCCGGTCTTTACGGCATCGTAGTTATTGTCTTTCATAAATTTGAAGGCGGCATCCAGGTGGCGCTCGTAGTTGCGGGTGGAGCCGGAAGTTTCGTGATGCATGATCAGTTTCACATTCTTGCTCTTCGCATAGTCGCGCAATTCCGTCAGGTTGAAATCAGGATACGGTGTTTGAAAATCAAAGACGTAGTCTTTCGCGTTTCCAAACCAGTCCTCCCACCCTACATTCCAACCTTCTACCAGCACGCCATCAAAGCCATGCTGCGCGGCAAAGTCTATGTACTTCTTCACATTGGCCGTAGTGGCGCCATGGGTGCCATTCGGTTTTGCTTTTGAATAATCGGTAACCCCTAATTGTACCGATGGAAAATCGTTGGTGTACGACCACGTGCTTTTGCCGGTAATCATCTCCCACCACACGCCCACGTACTTCGTGGGTTTGATCCAGGAAGTGTCTTCGATCTTGCTGGGTTCATTCAGGTTGTAGATCAGTTGGGATGCCAGAATCTTCCGGGCATCATCGCTAACCAGCACCGTACGCCAGGGGGAAGTGGTGGGTGCTTGAATATTTCCTTTCTCGCCTTTGGCATCCGGTGTTAACCAGGATTCAAAAATCAGATTCTGCTCATCCAGATTCAAATGCATGCAGGCATAGTTGAGCAGGGCGGCTTCGTGCAGGTTAATGAAAAGGCCGTCATCGGTTTTCATCATCAGTGCGGTTTGCACGCCCGTGGGCGAAAAGGGAGTCTGTGAAGCATTGCCGGTGATCGCACTTTTCATCAGGCCCCGGATTTCCTTCAGGCGCGATTCGGTGTAGTCGTATTCCTGCGTATCGTAATCCCCGGCTAGCCAGAAGGCGGTGTGGTTGCCCGTCATGGCAAACTGGGTGCGTTCTTCTTTTATGATGAAGTAGATCAAGTTGGGTTGCTGTGGAAATTCATATCGAAAGCCGAGGCCATCATTAAACAACCGGAAGCGAACCAGCAACTTCCGATTGGTTTCCTTTTGCGTGAGTGTTACCGCCAACTCGTTATACTGATTGCGTACGGATTTGTACTCGCCCCATACCGGATTCCAGCGCTCATCCACCGATGCCGTCTTGGTGTCGGTGATGGTGAAGTTGTCGTGAAGCGACTCCTTATCGGATTTAATCGAAAGTCCTAATTTGCTGGGCTTAATAACTTCCTTATTCTTATACGAAAGTGTATACGTTGGAATACCGTTTCCCTGCAAGGTGAAATTCATAGTCAGATTATTGTCTGGTGACTTTAACTCTTGCGCCCCAGCGAGAAAGAAGATCAGATAGAGGCCGGCAAGAAGGAAATACTTTTTCATGATGCGATGTTTTTTTAAAGATACAAATTGATGTGGATATTGAGACCCGAACTAGTTTCTTCCAACCGATCAAAAACATATCTTCGGATTATGAAACTACCACTTCTTGTAATTTTCGGAGGTCTGCTTTTCGGATGTTCCTCAGGCCCCGTGTACGAACCGTTCTATCCCAAACTTGCCACCCTTCCTTCTATTGAAGGAAAATCATCGTACCTGGCTTCGCCCTTTGTAACAGCCGGAGATCGGGTGTATCTGATCGGCCATCAGGATGGGAGCTTTCCGGACTTGGGCTGGCACATCGATGGCGAGATGGGCGGTGTGTGGGATCATCCGATTAAGCTGATGGATGGATTCGCAGCTCAACTCAGTTTGGAAAACAGCAAGGCCTCTATTTGTCTTGATAAAGGTGACCGGTTCATCAACTATCCCATGGCCAATCAAAATCACTTTGCGTGGGCCGAACAGCAATTGGAAATTGACCGGTTTCAGTTTGTGCCTGATGGACTGGAAGGGATGGTGGTGGAATTCAGAATCAGAAACACGGGCTCGGATAAGCAAGCATTGACCTTTACATTCACCAGCATGACCGATTTGCGCCCCACCTGGCTGGGCGAACGCACCAACATGGTGGATGCTGAAGATGAATTCAGATTTGATACCGGTTCATTGGCCATTATTGCCAACGACAAAAACAATCCCTGGTATGTGATGGTGGGGTCAACCCGGGCTGGCCAGCTTGTTGAAGGAGAAACTTCCTGCACCACCCCGCGAAAGGGTTTGGGTAAGAATGCCACACTTTCTTATTCCTTGGCTGTTGAGCCCAATGGCGAAGTGACCCTCCCGATCTTTATTGCCGGATCCTATCAATCGGAAGAAGCGTTGCGCACTACGTACGAAGCGCTGAAGAAAATGAGTACCGAAAAGGCAGCTCAGAAAATTGACCGGTATGAGGCCATCACCCGCAGCGCCCAGCTCACCATCCCCGATAAGGACATTGAGCAAATGTATGCCTGGCTCAAGTATAACACCGATTGGTTGGTTCGCACCGTACCTGAAATTGGCTCAGGCCTCAGTGCCGGATTGCCGGATTATCCCTGGTGGTTTGGAACGGATGCCACCTATGCCTTGCAAGGTGTATTAGCAACCGGGAATCATGCGGTAGCCCGCAGCACAATTCTTATGTTGCACAAACTTTCGCGGGCCAATGCCAACGGCCGCATTGTTCATGAGGTCTCCACCAACGGAGCTGTTTTTAATCCGGGAAATGTGAATGAAACTGCGCAGTTCATCACGTTGGTGAACACCTATTACGAATGGACAGGCGATCAAGCATTGATCACGCAACTTTATCCGGACATCAAGAAAGGAATTCAGTGGTTGTTGGAAGAACGCGACCCGGATGGCAATCATTACCCCAACGGCAGTGGCATGATGGAAATACCCGGGCTGGAATCGGAATTGGAGATGATTGATGTGGCCGCTTATACACAACAAGCGCTGGCGAGTGCCGCTGCGTTGGCAAGGGCCATGCGTGCACCGGAAGCTACCGACTATCAAGCCCTGGCTGAGGAATTGAAAACGAGAATCAATGCCGAATGGTGGAATGCGCATGAAAGTTCGTTCGGAGATTTTCGGGGAACCACCGAAGAAGCGCTGCCCATTCTGAAAGCCGCCCTGGTACGATCGGATACGTTGGGAAAATCGTGGGCGGTAGCCGAGTTGAAAGCCACCCAGAAGCAGATGCAAAAAGATCATAGCTCCGCGATTTCTCCGCATGTGATCTATCACAATTGGGTTGTTAATACCCCGATGGAAACGGGTGTAGCCGATGCGGACAAAGCTCAGGCTGCCTTGCAAAAAGCGAAGACGTATGAAAATCCGTTTGGTGTGTTTGTTACCGGGATTGATCGCACCAACGAGCCTGACAGTGTGGTGTTAAAGTCGCGGAAGAAAACCTTTTCCTATACCGGAGCCGTGATGACGTTGCCCACGGGTGTGCAGGCGGTAGCGGCCGCACGGTATGGCAATGCAGACGAGGCGTTGGCCTACATCCACAAACTACACCAATCGTTCAGCTATGCGTTTCCCGGCTCCATGTACGAAGTCTCGCCCGACTTTGGTATGATCACCCAGGCATGGAACATTTATGGCGTGGCCGTTCCCATTGTCAACTATTTCTTTGGCATCCATCCCAAGGCCGCTGAGAAACGTGTTCTGATTACACCCAACTTGCCAACAACGTGGACCGAGGTGGCTATTAATAATGTAACGGTCGGTGATAATGCAATCAGCCTGAGCATTTCGCAGCAGGCAGACCATCACGAATACCGCATGCACCAAACGCGAGGCGATTGGCAGCTTCAACTGGATGTAAAGAGGGCGAAGCAGGTGGTGGTAAATGGAGAGGAAATGGCGTTGACTGACCTTGCTGACGGTTTGTTAACGCTGACCGGAGAAGAACTTGTTGTGCTGGTGTACAGATAAGCAGGAAGATTTCACCCCTGCCAAAAGACTAATACGCTAATCACGGAATTGATAGGTGCTGCCATACGATGCCGTTACGCCATTATACAAGGTCACTTGCGTGGTCTTAGCCGTAACGTAGCCTTTATCATTATATTCATAAAGATACGCTTCCGTGCTGGAAATGATCCCCGCTCCATTTCGAACGACTTGTTTGCCCGGATTGTTCGTGCTCAACGTCTGATACGGATTGAAGACATTCAACTCAAATAAATTATCGGTGTTGATCTTATCATCATAGTCACTGTACGTCATCACCGTCAATAATTTTGCTTCGGCTCCGAAGGAGGTATAGTAATACATTCTCCATTCGATCAGATTGCCATTTACGCCATACTGATATTCATCTTTTGACGTTGGAATAATACCGCCCTCTTCGGGAATGTTCTGATAGGCAATGGCTTCCATCACCCGGCCTTTGGAATCATATGCGAACCGATGCTCTTTTGACCAGCTGCCAATGACATACTCCTCGGTGCGCACGAGCCGATCGCCCGAATAAGAATACACAAACCGGAAGCCGGTATCCGAAGTGGCCTCGGCAATCTTGCCGTCCGGCCGGTAAGTGAAGTCTTGAACACTGGTTAATGTACTGCCATTCAGGAAGGTAGATATCATCTTAATTTGAACCAGTTGATTGGCGTTGTTATAGGAGTATTCGCGCCTGTAATCGGTTTCCTCGTATACAGAAGGTTGCAAAATCACTGGCGTTACCGGTCCGGGTTCCTCCTCCAAATCGCAGGCCACCAAGGAGAATCCGATAAGGAGGGTCAATAGAAATTGCTTCATTGTGCTTTATTGTCTTCCGATAGACACGCAAACGAAGAACGAAGTTGGAAGGTTACAGGAATTTGAAATCCAGGAGGCGGGATTAATTACGTCCATCATATGCCCTTGCACGATGAAGTTTACTTTCCTGCGAGTTTGTTCGCAAGCCATTGCTCGGCTTCGACCGGGTCGGTGAAATATTCAACCTGGGTCTCTTCTTCCACGTCATCCAGATCCGGAGTATTGTCATACAGCGAGGGTCGCTTCTTCTCGACAATTAATGCATAGAACAGCACTCCGCTCTCCACAATGCGGGGCATGTAGGTAAAGTTAATCCACGATTGAATCCGCTCATTGTTCTGGAAGGGATAGTTACGAACATCCACCAGGATCCCTTTCACGCCCTGCTGCTCTACCGCTTCCAACACCTGACTGATTTCATGAATCACTGCTTGTTCTTCCATCTGTGCCGCTGCCGGTAACCAAACCGCCCGTAAGAGCTTTTTGTCGGGAGTCAACGTAATGATGGTGTAGGGAGACTGATGAATAGTTGTCATACGAACATTTGCTCGCAAGATAAAAAGGATTCGGAATTAACCATTTGCTCCATCAAAGTTTCCGCTCCGGTGCTGGATTGGAATTAATGTTGATTTCCATTGCAGGAAATGAACTACCCTCCTACCTTGTGCACAGTACAACAGTTGATTGCTGTACTCTTTGTATGGCAGCATCTATCCGTTCTGTAATAACTGCCACCGGCAGTTATATCCCCGAAGTCAAAGTGAGTAACACCGACTTCCTGAAACACTTCTTTTATGAAAAGGATGGTGTGCAAATTCCAAAGACCACAAGCAGCATTATCGAAAAGTTTAAAGAAGTAACCGGCATTGAAGACCGTTGCTATGCCCGGCCCGATCAAAAAGCCTCTGACCTGGGCACCCTGGCTGCGACAAACACCTTGCAGCGTTCGGGTATTGATCCGGAAAGTCTGGATTACCTGATTGTTGCGCACAACTTCGGAGATGTTGCCTATGGCAGCAACCGTGTTGACCTGGTGCCCACACTGGCTGCACGCATAAAGAACAATCTCCAGATAAAAAATCCGGATTGCATTGCCTACGATTTGCCATTCGGATGTCCGGGTTGGTTGGAAGGGGTTATTCAAGCCAATTATTTCATTCGCTCGGGCGATGCGAAACGGTGCCTGGTCATTGGCACAGAAACACTCTCCCGTGTCATTGATCCGTTTGATCGTGACTCGATGATCTATGCCGATGGTGCCGGGGCGGTGATCCTGGAAGGCAGGACCGGACCGGAAGGTGTACTCGCGCATAAAACACAATCTTATGCGTATCCCTATGCCCAATTGCTCACCATGGATCACACCTATCATGATGTTCTACCAAAGGATGACCTGTTTATTAAAATGAATGGTCGGAAGCTGTATGAATTTGCATTAAGCTATGTGCCCCTGGCGGTAAAGCAAGCGCTGGACAAAGCCAATACCCACTTGTCGGAAATCAAAAAAGTCTTGATTCACCAAGCGAATGAGAAAATGGACGAGGCCATACTGAGCCGGCTGTTTAAATTGTATGGGCTTGAATTCACCAACAAGATGATTATGCCCATGACGATTTCCTGGTTGGGCAATAGCTCCGTGGCCACCATTCCCACCCTGCTTGATCTGATGCTGAATCACAAAATCGAACAACAAGCCATTGAACCCGGTGATAAAGTTGTTTTCGCTTCGGTGGGTGCCGGCATGAACATCAACGCGGTGGTCTATCAGTTTTAACGACCAGGCCGTTTATATCATCTACAAACCTGATCATTGTCATATTTTGAGGGGCTGAATTTTCGGAAAATTATACTACCGAAAACATTAGCGCCATGGATAAAATCATTGAACACCTGGAGGAAGTAACCGTTCGCTTTGCTGGCGACAGCGGAGACGGCATGCAACTGATCGGAACGCAGTTTAGCGACACCGCAGGCTTTGCCGGCAATGAAGTCAACACGTTTCCCGACTATCCTTCCGAGATCCGGGCGCCCGAGGGAACACTCTATGGGGTAAGTGCCTTCCAGGTGCACTTCGGTACCAAAAACATTCATACTTCCGGTGACTTTGTAGATGTACTGGTGGCCATGAATGCAGCCAGTCTGAAAGTGAATCTGCCACATGTACGCGAACATGGATTACTGATTCTAAACACCGAAGGTTTTGATGACCGCAACCTGAAGTTAGCCGGTTATACAAGCAATCCATTAAACGACAATACGCTGAGTAAGTACACGGTCGTGCCGGTGGACATGAATAAAGAATTGAAGAAAGCGTTCATTGAAGTAGATGTACCTTCCAAGCTGGTGCAGAAGACGCGCAATATCTTTGCCCTTGGCATTACCTACTGGCTTTTTAACCGGCCCCTGGAAGCTACGGTCAGCTGGATCAATAAGAAGTTCAAAGGCAAAGAAGATGTAATCCTGGCCAACGTACATGCGCTGCAGGGTGGCTGGAACTTTGCCGATAAGAATCCGGACTTTCGCAAACAATTCATCATTGATAAATCGCAACTGGCACCCGGAAAGTACCGCAGCATTACCGGCAACCAGGCGGTGGCACTTGGCTTGGTTGTGGCCGCCACCAAGGCGAAGCTTCCTTTGTTCCTGGGGTCATACCCGATTACACCGGCCACGGACATCTTGCATGCGATTTCCGGATATAAAAAGTATGGCGTTAAACATTTACAAGCCGAAGATGAAATTGCCGGCATAGCAAGCGCCATTGGTGCAGCCTTTGGTGGAAGTCTGGCGGTAACCACCACGAGTGGACCCGGACTCTCTTTAAAGAGTGAAGCCATCGGCCTGGCCATCATGACCGAGCTCCCATTAATTATCGTGGATGTGCAACGGGCAGGTCCTTCCACGGGCTTACCGACCAAAACTGAGCAAAGTGATTTGATGCAGGCCATGTACGGCCGCCATGGTGAAGCCCCGATGCCGGTATTGGCTGCCGCCAGTGCTGCGGATTGTTTTGAGATGACCCTGGAAGCAGCCCGCATTGCGCTGAAGTATATGACACCGGTAATGTTGCTAAGCGATGGTTACATCGGCCAGGCCTCTGAACCGTGGCGCATTCCAGAACTTGACAAGCTGCCGGAAATAGCTCCGCACTTTGCCGAAGACGCAGCTTCGTTCAAACCCTACCTCCGCAATCCTGAAACCTTGAGCCGGCTGTGGGCCATTCCGGGTATGGAAGGCATGGAGCACCGGATTGGCGGATTGGAAAAAGAAGATGGTAGTGGTGTAGTGAGTCATGACCCAATGAACCACCAGAAAATGGTTGAACTGCGTCAGAAAAAGATCGATGGCATTGCCAACGACATTCCCGAATTGGAAATTATCGGTGAACAACAAGGAGATCTGCTCTTATTGAGTTGGGGCAGCACGTATGGAGCCGCAAAAACTGCGTTTGAACATCTTACTGCGCAAGGCCACACCTTGTCATTTGCACACCTGCGGTACCTGAATCCCTTCCCGAAAAATCTGGGCGATGTATTGAATCACTTCGACCGGGTGGTGATCCCCGAGTTAAACCTGGGGCAATTAAAGAATCTGATCCAGGCCAAATACGTGAAACGGATTATGGGCATCAACAAAGTACAGGGCAAGCCTTTCAAAGCCATCGAGCTGGAAGAAAAACTGCAGGTGCTCATTAACATGCGCGACATCAAGAAGTGGCCCGCCAATAAAAAAGTTGATTTACCTGTTGACCTGTAACGTCCTATGAAAACAATCATCGATCAAATCCTGGAGAAGCCGCATGTAGGTGCTTCTTCTCTTACTTCCAAAGATTTCAAACCGGATGTGGACGTGCGGTGGTGTGCCGGTTGTGGTGCCATTTCCGTGTTGTCACCGGCCCAGCGCCTGATGCCCGATCTGGGTATTCCTAAAGAGAAGATCGTATTCGTCTCCGGCATTGGCTGCTCTGGCAGGTTTCCTTATTACATGGATACCTATGGTTTTCATGGAATCCATGGCCGGGCTTTGCCCATCGCCAGTGGATTAAAAATAGCCCGACCCGACTTAAGTGTTTGGGTGGTAACCGGAGATGGCGACAACATGAGCATTGGCGGAAATCATTTCATTCATGCATGCCGCAGAAATGTGGATATGAATGTGTTAATGTTTAATAACGAGGTGTACTCCCTTACCAAAGGTCAGTACTCGCCTACTTCACACCGTGGTCAGATTACCAAATCATCACCCCTGGGGGCATTGGATGATCCCTTCAATCCCGTTGCGCTGGCCTTGGGTGCCAGTGCCACGTTTGTTGCAAGGGGTCATGATAAGGACCGAACACAATTGCAGCAATTGTTGCTGAAAGCCCATCAACACAAGGGATTTTCTTTTGTTGAAATCTATACCAACTGCCGGATCTTCAACGATGGTGCCTTTGATCTTTACACCAACGGAGAAACCCGTGAGGATCACACCGTGTGGCTGGAGGATGGAAAGCCCCTGGTGTTTGGAAAGAAAAAAGATAAGGGTATTAAGTTGGATGGCTTTACTCCTACCATCATAGAATTAAGTGAAGGCGGTCAGAGCATCAACGATGTGCTGGTGCACAATGAAAAGGACTCTACGCTTGCCTTTATCCTGGCCAACATGACCTATTCCGAAACCCTGCCCCGACCGATGGGAGTTTTGCAAAACCTCGAACGCAGTTCCTATGAGGAACGGGTGGTTGAGCAGATACAACACGAAGTGGAAACCAAGGGCATCGGCAACTTGGAAAGTTTATTGTTGGGCGGCAGTTATTGGGAAGTGAAGTAAGCTGCCGACATTTCGCATTTGCTTGCCAAATGTGACCAAAATCATAGTATGTCGGGAAGGAAGTAATGATACTTGATGCATCATTCACTTTTTAAACTGATCAACCACTATGGAACTCAACCAACAAATCCTCAGCGACATTATTGTTTACATGAAGTATGCGCGGTACCTGCCCGAGCTGAAGCGCAGGGAAACGTGGGATGAAATCTGCACCCGCTACCAGCACATGATGACGGAAAAATACCCGCATCAAAGTGGGGAGATTGAAGAAGCGATGCAATGGGTACGGCACAAGAAAGTATTGCCCTCAATGCGCGCCATGCAGTTTGCAGGGCCCGCCATTGCCCGCAACAACTCGCGGATCTACAACTGTGCCTATTTGCCCGTAGATGATATTCGGGCTTTTTCTGAGACGATGTTCTTGCTGTTGGGCGGAACAGGTGTAGGGTACTCCGTTCAATATCATCACATTGACAAACTTCCACCCATTCAAAAAGCCCAGAAACACAGACGGTTTTTGGTGGGCGATAGTCTCGAAGGCTGGGCCGATGCCGTGAAGGTGTTGTTGAAAGGCTACTTTGGAATCAGTGAATACATTCCCGATTTTGATTACTCCGATATTCGCCCGAAGGGCGCACGACTGGTAACGGCCGGAGGCAAAGCCCCCGGACCTGAGCCGCTCAAGATTTGTATCGCACACGTACAAGCGTTGCTAGATCGTAAACAGAATGGCGAAAAACTCACCCCGTTGGAATGTCATGACCTGATGTGTCACCTGGCCAATGCCGTGCTGGCGGGTGGTATTCGCAGGTCGGCCATGATTTCGCTGTTCTCCTTTGGCGATGAAGAGATGCTTACCTGCAAGTATGGCAATTGGTGGGAACTGAATGAACAGCGCGGTCGAGCCAATAACTCGGTGGTGTTGCAGCGCGATGGCATCTCCCGGCAGGAATTTTTCGATTTATGGAAGAAGATTGAACTTTCTGGCTCAGGCGAGCCAGGGTTTTACTTTACCAATGATCTGGATTGGGGTACCAATCCGTGCTGTGAAATTGCTCTGCGTCCTTTTCAGTTCTGCAATCTTTGCGAGGTGAATGTTTCGGATGTAGAAACGCAGGAAGAACTAAATGCCCGGGCACGGATGGCCGCCTACCTGGGTACGCTGCAGGCCGGGTTTACGAATTTTCATTATCTGCGCGAAGTATGGAAGACCACTACCGAACAAGATGCGCTCATTGGTGTGGGCATGACCGGCATTGCCAGCGGTCGCGTGTTAAAATTAGATCTGAACGAAACCGCCCAGGAAGTAAAACGGGTGAATTTGGAAACTTCATCCCGCATCGGAATTCAATTTGCTGCGCGGTGTACGACCATCAAACCCTCGGGTACCTCTTCGCTCGTATTGGGAACTTCATCGGGTATTCATGCCTGGCACAATGACTATTACATCAGACGGGTACGCATTGGCAAGAATGAGGCCTTGTATGAATACCTGCGCATCACCCATCCCGAATTGCTGGAAGACGATTTACTCAATAGCAAGCAGGCGATTATTTGTGTTCCGCAAAAAGCCCCGACAGGTAGTATTCTCCGCACCGAAAGCACGCTGGCGTTGTTGGAGCGCATTAAAAAATTTAATTCAGAATGGGTGCGCACCGGATTCCGCAGAGGCAGCAATGCCAACAATGTGTCGGCTACCGTTTCCATCCCAGATGGGGATTGGCCGCAGGTGGGAGAATGGATGTGGATCAATAAAGCATCTTACAACGGTTTGAGCGTTCTGCCTTTCGATACCGGCAACTACAAGCAAGCTCCGTTTGAAGATATCACGGAAGAACATTTTAAGGAATTGGAAAGGAGTCTGAAATCCATTGACCTAACGCAGGTGTACGAACATGATGATGAAACGGACCACAAGGCCGAAGCAGCGTGTGCTGGCGGAGCGTGTCAGTTGGTATGAGTCAATAATAACCGGAAATTACTATGGCTATAAACAAGGATTGGCATGTCAGTCACCGCATGCCAAAGAATGCATCGTTAGAGCAACGGATAGAATGGCACCGGGAACATGTAAAACATTGCTACTGCCGGCCGATGCCAAAAAATCTGTTGGCGCTGCTGAAGAAGAAGTCCGCCAGGGAGGTTATTAAAAAGCAAGGCTGAATGCTGCAAATGGCATAATTACCAGTAAAATTTGCTGTTGGCTAAATTGCTTTTTGAGTAATTTTAATGGTCTAATCAACGTTGGCCATGACCACCAAAATCCTTCTTGTTTTCTGCCTGTGCTTTTCGCTAACGCTATTGCAGGCACAACCCAAGCCGACAACCTTCTTAAAAAAGACACCCTATGAGGTCGTTGATTTTGAAGATTTAATGCACCGCTATCTGGGCAAGGAAGTCGGCAGTTTCAACCAATTGGAAGGAATCTATTCGGTATCCTGCGTGATCACGAAATCCAGCAAAGCATTTTTTACCGGTCAGTTAAAAGTAAAGGTGGTTGAACGAAAAGATAACTATGCGCGGGTGGCGATATTGAAAGACTGGCCCGGAAGCCAGCGCGACTTTATCGAAGTATCGTTGAGTTACCATGTCAGCAATGTATATCCGATTATGGGTGAATTGAGTGCCTTTGCCTCCGGAGGCCAGGCTTTCATTTATAAGCACATCGAACCAGATGGAAAATACCGGGATTTTTCCATGGCCCCATCCGGGCCCGATCTGATTGAAGGTGAATTCTCAGAAATGCACAGACGCAAGACGATTACGTATAAGTTATCGTATGTTAAACTTTACCCGAAAGAGCATCCGCAGGAAATTGTAGCGGGTGCAAAGGAATAAGCAAGACAGGGTAAATAAGCCTTCAAACCAACCCGGCAAATCCCATAAAGGCCATGGAAAGGATGCTGGCTGTAATCAGCGCTGCCGGAATACCTTGCATGGATTCCGGTAAGTCGGCCGTATCCAATTGTTCGCGTAAACTTGAGAATATCGCAATAGCCAGGGTGAACCCGATCGAATTGCCAATGGCAAAGATGACACTCTCAAACAGGTTGTAGTTATTCTGAATCACTAGGATGGCCACCCCCAAAATGGTGCAGTTGGTAGTGATTAACGGTAAATACACACCCAGGGCCTGATACAAATCAGGGCTCACTTTTTTCAATACGATTTCCACCACTTGTACCAGAAATGCAATCACCAGGATGTAGGTTACCGTTTGCATGTAGGCGATGTCCAGCGGGACAAGAATATAGTGTTGCACCAGGTACGTCATGATGGTGGAGATCGTCATCACAAAGACGACCGCACCGCCCATGCCTACTGCTGTGGAGGTATTTTTCGAAACGCCAAGAAAAGGACAAATGCCCAGAAACTTGGCCAATACAATGTTGTTGATGAAGATGGTGGAAATGATGATAACCAGGTATTCCATACTAAACAGGGTTACGGTTCTTTAACCACGACATGATGGCGATGATAAAACCGAGGGTAATAAATGCACCCGGTGCCAGAACAAACACGAGCATTCCATCAGCTTCGGCAAACTTCCATCCGAAGATGGAAAGACTTCCCAGCAATTCGCGAATACTACCCAATAAGGTGAGTGCAAGTGTAAATCCTACGCCCATCCCCAGGCCATCGAGAATGCTGGAACCTACCGTATTGCGGGAGGCAAAAGCTTCCGCCCGTCCCAGCACGATACAATTCACCACAATCAATGGAATAAATAAGCCCAGCTGATCATTCAAAGCCGGAGTGTACGCTGCCATTAATAATTGTACCACGGTTACGAAGGCTGCAATGATGACAATGAAGGCCGGAATACGCACTTTGTCCGGGATTATATTTTTTACTAAGGCAATCACCAGGTTCGACATCACCAAGACAAAGGCGGTTGCTACTCCCATCCCAATTCCGTTGATGGCCGAAGAAGTTACACCCAAGGTGGGACAACACCCTAACAACAGGACAAATACCGGGTTTTCCCGGATGATCCCTTTCAGAAATACTTCCTTATTACTGATCGTTGCCATGATTTATCGATTGAAAGGTTTCATATGCTTTTTGTACAGCTTCTGAAAACGCTCTTGAACTGATCGTTGCACCCGTGATTGCATCGACAGAACCGCCATCTTTCTTTACTTTCAGGTTTTCAGACCCCGGATTTCTGTCAACGTACTGTTTGAAGAATTTCGGATCAGCCATTTTAGAACCAAGACCCGGAGTCTCTTTATGCTCAATTACTACCACATTCTGAATCGTGCCATCCATGGAAAAACCAACCATCAACCAGATGTCACCACTGTATCCCTTTTGTGAATTTGATTTTACCGCCATGCCAATCAATTCTCCCTTTACTTTCGCAGGAAAAAATTCCAAACTATCACCCGCAGCCGTGGCCACCTTAAACTTTTCGACTACCGGATTATTGTCATAGCCCTTCACAACTGCCTCGATGGCTTGCAATTGCTTTTGCATTTGAGCTGCCGCAATGGGCTCTTTGGTCCATTGAAATACATACCCCAGCGACAACCCAGCCACCAGCGTAATGACGGTGAGCGTTACCAGCAAATTGACAAAGGATGATTTGATGGTGGCCATACTTATTTCTTTTGCTTTACATCACCATACCGGGGTTCCTTCGCATACCGGTTAATCATGGGCACAAAGGCGTTCATGATCAGAATGGCAAACGAAACCCCCTCAGGATAATTTCCAAACAACCGGATCAACACGGTGAGCGCGCCAATGCCGACTCCGAAGATGAGCATCCCACGGTGTGTGAAGGGAGAGGTTACATAATCAGTCGCCATAAAAACAGCTCCCAACATCACACCACCGGTTAATACATGGAACAAGGGATTTGCATACTTAGCCGGATCCATCAACCAGAAGATTCCCGTCATGATTACCACCGTTGCTACCATCGACACGGGAACATGCCAGGTGATGATTTTCCGGTACAGCATATAGATTAAACCCAACAACAAGGCAAAGGCCGACATCTCCCCTAAACTGCCGCCCTGAAACCCGAAGAAGAAATCTATATAGGAGGGCATTTGACTCATAATGGTGTCCATCGACTCGCCTGCCCGCATGCCATCCTTTAAAATGCCAAGGGGTGTGGCACCCGTAACGGCATCCAACGACCAAGCACCCGCCTGAGGCCAACTGGTCATGGGCACTGGAAACGACAACAACAAAAAAACGCGTCCTACTAGAGCGGGGTTGAAAGGATTGTTGCCGAGACCGCCAAAACTCATTTTGCCGATGCCGATAGCCACCGCACTTCCAATCAATATTATGTACCATGGGAGGTTGCTGGGCACATTAAACGCCAACAACAAACCCGTAATGATGGCTGAACCGTCATGGATGCTGGCTGGTTTTTTTAACACGAATCTGACTATTGCATACTCGAAGCCCACACAGAAAATAACTGCCAGGCCCGTAACATACAGCGCTCCTAAACCAAAATTGTAAATTGAAAAAGCCAGGGCGGGTACCATAGCGATGATAACTCCCCGCATGATCTGTGGCACCGTCAATTCAGAGTGAATGTGCGGGGACGGTGAAACGGTAAGGAGTCCGGTGCTCATGCTTTCTTCGGTTTACGCAATTGGGTTTTGCCCAACCGAATGTAATCCAGAATGGGTCGGTTGGAAGGACAGACAAAGGAACACGAGCCACACTCTATACAATCCATAATATGCTCTTCCTTCGCGCGAGAATGGTTGCCCTTCTTGGAGAGAATCAATAAACGATAGGGTTCCAGGCCCATGGGGCACGCTTCAATACACTTGCCGCAGTGGAGACAATTATAGACTTCAGCCCGGGTTGATTCCTCTTTTGGAATCAACAAGATCCCCGAGGTTCCCTTGGCAATTGGCACATCCAGATCGGCAATTGCTTTCCCCATCATGGGACCCCCGCTTACAATTTTGCCTGTATCTTCGGGCACACCCCCTACCGCAATTAATAGGTCGATTGCGGGTGTTCCTATCCGCACCAGAAAGTTGGAGGGCTGTTTGACCGATTTCCCGGTAACGGTAACTACCCGCTCAATCAAGGGTTTATTCTTTTGAACGGCTTCATAAATCGCATAGGTGGTGCCTACATTATGAACAATTACGCCAACATCTGATGGCAATCCACCGGAGGGAACTTCCCGATTCAACAAGGCCTGAATCAATTGCTTCTCCCCGCCTTGCGGATAATGCACTTCCAATGCCGCCACAGTAATCCCTTGCTCGTGCTGCAACAGCTTTTCAAAAAGCTCAACGGCATCGTACTTATTATCTTCAATACCTATAATAGCTTGCTTAACACCCAGTGCCTTCATCAGAATTTTAATGCCCACCAGAATCTCGCGCGATTTCTCCAGCATGATGCGATGATCGGCCGTAAGGTAAGGTTCACACTCCACGCCATTGATGATCAGGTAATCAACATGCTTCCCTTCCGGCACACTCAATTTAACATGGGAGGGAAAAGCGGCCCCACCCATCCCCACTACGCCCGCTTCCATGATGCGGGCAACAATCTCTTTCGGTTCCAATTTGATCTCCTCAATTAAGGAGTCGGTGCGATCAATGGTTTCGATCCAATCATCTCCCTTCACGCGGATGTTGACGGCCATGTGCTTGAAGCCGGAACTGTCCATGGCATCTTCAATAACCCCAATTCGTCCGGACACGGAAGCATGAATATTAGAGGAGACAAATCCTTCGTGAACGGCAATCACCTGCCCCACTTTTACAGTGTCACCCCGTTGCACCACAATTTTTGCAGGAGCACCGATGTGCTGTGTGATGGGAATGGTAACAGTTTTCGGTAATGGCAACGGAGTAATGGGTGCCAGGGCGGAGAGTTTCTGATCGTCCGGATGTACACCGCCAATGCGGAATGTCTTAAGCTTGTGGTGTAGTGCCATTGCTTTGTTGTTTAGCAGCTTCCGCTGCAAGTTTCTCTTCTTCCTTCTTCTTCCGGGCCCGCTCCTCTCGCTTCAGCCGCTGTTCATTGGCAGCCTGGATTTTCTCAGGGGTTACGTTGGCCGTAATGATATTATGTACATCGCACGTATCCACGCACTCCATGCAGAGTTTGCACTTATCCGGATCAATGACCGCCAGGCTATTGTTCATGGTAATGGCATCGTACCGGCAGGCTTCGAAACATTTGGCACAACCCGAGCAGGCTACCGAGCATTCTTTGCGGGCTGAACTTCCTTTCTCTTCGTTCAGGCAGGCTACATAAACGCGCTGGTTTTTCTTCCCCTTCGGCCAGAGTTCCAGAATTCCTTTAGGACACTCCTTTACACAAGCATTGCAAGCGGTGCACTTGTCTTCAATCACTACCGGAAGTCCGGTCTTCGGATCCATATACATGGCTTCGAAATCACAGACCTCCACACAATCGGCCATGCCAAGGCAACCGTAGGCACAGCCGGTGTCGCCACTGTATAATGCAGCCGCTATTTTACAGGATTCGGTACCGTCATAGACATTGGTTTTCTTGCGATGCTCGAAGGAGCCTGAACACCGCACCACCGCGATATAAGGATCGCGTTCAACCGCCTGGATCCCCAAAATCTCTGCGACTTGCTTCATTACCGCATTGCCACCCACCGGGCAGTGTAAGGCAGACAAGTCACCGGCCGCTACCACGGCTGTTGCAAAAGCATGGCAGCCTGGTTGACCGCAGCCTCCGCAATTGGTGCTCGGCAGCACTTGCTCTACCTGGCCAATCCGGTCATCTTCCTTCACCTCAAACTTCTTTGAGACAAAATAAATAACCACTGCAGCGATGATGCCGATCGCGGTTAACGTGAGGATGGTATATATAACAACGGAGTTCATCGGCTAACAACTTCCATTTTACATTGATTACGAAACGATTTCCGGATCCCATATAGAAAAAGAAAATAGGGAACCAGAATCAGCAAGGCTCCAAGCCCCGCCCAACCTTCCGAATAGCCAAAACGCATTACTACAATTAGCGTAATCATCATCAAAAGAAACGGCACCAGGTACATTAAGACAACGGCTGTGTACCCGGAAGCCGGATTGATTCGCACCAATACCTCCTCACCCGCCTTGAATTGTAAGGAGCCTGAAATCACTACTTCTTTGGCCTTTGACTCGCCCAGCATGCACAAACTTTTATGGCAGGCAGAACATCCTGACCCTACCAGTGATATTTTTAGTCGCCCGTTGTTATTTTCTGTTACCAGGCCAATATGTTCCATTGTGTTGGTCATGCCATTGTCTCTTGCGAGCGAATGCGCTTGCGAACCGGATATTTCTCCAACATGTGTAAACTCGTCCGCACAATCTCTCCCATCGACTTACACTCCATAAAGGAATTGTCCTGGTACAGTTCCGCCAATTCCGTTTTCAATTGCGTTGTGTTTTCAGGGGTTGACAGTGTGTCGCCAGACATGGATGTCAAGAGTGAGTTCAGCTGACCATAGGAAGTCAGGACCCGGTTGCGCAGCCGCATGCGTTCTTCGCGTTGGTATTGCAATTCGATGACCGGTGACATGGACTTGAATCCGAGATCAATGATTGGATTGTTTTCCTTGAAATACTGAGGCATGTAAATCCGGCTACTGCCCTCATACGCTTCCTGATCGAAGTCGATGGAACGGAGCCGGAAATGAAGTTCGTCAAAGTCAGGAATAATTTCCACTACAAAATTATCCCTGCGCATATCGCCCAGCAATTGGACCAGGCTGCGTTCATTAAACTTCACAAACTCCTTGGCAATCCGCAAGGGATTGTAGTCATGCTTTTCCAACAAGTAATGATTGATAAAGGTATCCCCCGGAATGCCTTGAATATGCTCTTCGATAAAGGTATCGCCTTTGGTTAGGTAATTGATTTTGTTGGGCGACAAGAGGTGTTCCAGTTCCATGCCGTACACACGCGAAGCATCGGCTTGTTTGATGTAGAAATAATCAAACAAATCATTCAACTTGTTAACGATCCGGATCCGGAAGGGATGGGTATTGGCATACAGGCAGTAATCCACGCGATCAATAAAAAGGTGGTCGATCACAGATGTATCGCCACCAACTTTCAATTGCGCATAGACTTTTCTCAACCCTTCATGAATAAAGTCCCGATCCGATTCGGAATAGATCATGGTCTCCCACAATGTATCAGAACCCTTCTTATCAAAAAGGGTTACTGAACTGTTGAAGTGGGTAAGATCCTGGTAGGTAATCGGGGCATCAATTTCCCGATTCGTAACCGTCAGGTAAGCCCGTAACGAATTACTGATGGGAAATATTGGCTTCTTAAACCGAATACCAGCCATAACTCACTTCTTATTGAAATTCAGGTTTGATCTGGGCAACCCACTTCTCAACGCGGCCCGCAGTCAGATCCTTCTGGTTGTCTTCATCAATCACTAACCCCAGGAATTTCCCATCGAATACACTCTTCGAAGCTTCAAAGTTGTATCCTTCTGTTGGCCATTGGCCTACCACCGTTACCCCTTTGTCTTTTATCCGTTCATGGATAATTCCTGGTGCATCAATAAACGTATCAGGATATCCATCCTGATCGCCCAGGCCCACGTATGCAATCTTCTTTCCAGTAAAGTCGACATCCGCCAATTCATCAATGAACGTATCCCAATCTTCCTGTAACTGTCCAATCTCCCAGGTAGGGCACGCGAGAATCAAATAGGAATATGGTTGCATGTCCTCGGCAGTTGCTGAATTCACATTGTGAAGAGCAGCGACTGCCTCCCCGCCCAACTGGGCCTGTATTTGGGTTACCACCCGTTCTGTGTTGCCTTCGGTAGAACCGAAGAAGATACCAATCTTTGCCATAGTTAATTTGTTTTAAATTCCAGTGTTATGTTGTTTCATAGTTCTTCCCGTTCATCGTGCAACTCGCCCCGTTTGGGATGATATTGCATAAAGATTTCCGAGCGCATCAAGATGTCGACATATTGAGCCCGCTTGTACGCAAACGGATCAATCATGTTTTCACGCGACAGCCTTCCTTTAAACTCGTTGATGGAGGGATATTTTTTCTTTTCCATCCACCGCTCGATTTCATGTAACATGGTTTCGATAACATGAATGCCGCGTTTATAAATGGCACTAACCACCTGCACCGCATCGGCCCCCGCCAATAACATCTTGATCACATCGTTGCCAGACAGAATGCCCGTATTGCTGATAATGGTTCCATCAATTTTTCCATAGAGCAATCCAGCATACCGTAAAGCGAGTCGGTTATCATTTTCACTGCTGAAGTTATAGGGATAATGATGAATCTCCTTGTCGATATCAATATCGGGCTGAAATAACCGATTGAAGAGCACAAACCCCGATGCTCCGGCTTTATCCATTTTGGAGATCACCGATAAAGGATTCGTGTAGAAGGGGCTAAGCTTAACAATCACTGGAATCCGGATACTCTTGTGTACACTCTTTAAAATTTCCAGTTGCTCATTTACGATGTGGGCTCCGTCCGAATCAAAGTCAATTTCACTCGCATAGAAATTCAACTCCAGGGCATCAATTCCGGTCTCGGCCATCTTCTGCGCATATTCCACCCAGGTATCCTGGTACACACAATTTAAACTGCCAATCAAGGGGATGGAGATAGCATTGCGGGCCTGGCGCAGACGCAACAGATGCTCAGCGGGACCACCGTGCTTTAATTTTGGAAAGAAGGAGTCATGTTCAGCATCCCAATCACTGTACAGTTGGTGTGTGCTTTCCATCTCCAACGATTCCAACTGAATCTGTTCCTCAAAGAGGGATTTATACACGATCGCAGCCGCACCCGCCTTTTCCAGTTTCACCAGGTTGTCCACATCAGTAACCAGGTTGCTGGCTCCTACCACGATAGGATTCTTGAGCGTTAGTCCACAATATCTTGTTTTTAAGTCAGCCATGATTGATAGCGTTTAGGGTTGAACTTCGGATAAATGCTGGATGTCTTTGGTGCGTTGCTCATTGTCTTTCTTGGCCAACTCCGTCAGCCGGGCAGCCTCATTCGGATTGGAAAGGTTGAGCGTCTTATAGCGAATTTCTTCTTCGAGATAATCTTTGAATGGAACTGCCTCTTCAATTTGAGGAACATCCCATGTAAATGGATTCTTGCCCTCTGTCCGCAAATCAGGATTGAAGCGATACATCGGCCAATAGCCACTCTTCACGGCCTTTTCGGATTGCTTCTTGGCCAACTTCATATCATAGCCATGGGCGATGCACGGTGAATAAGCAATGATGATGGAAGGACCATTGTGTTTCTCGGCTTCCACAAAAGCCAGCGCGGTCTTCTCACGATCCATACCCATGTTAACCACGGCCACGTAGGCATTTCCATAGGTGGTCATCATCAACCCCAGGTTTTTCTTACTTAGCTTCTTGCCATCAGAGGCAAACTTGGCTACCGCACCCCGAGGTGTTGCTTTGGAGGCCTGACCCCCGGTATTCGAGTAAACTTCGGTATCCATGACCAGAATATTCACATTTTTATTGGAGGCCATCACATGATCCAGCCCGCCAAAGCCAATGTCGTAGGCCCAGCCATCACCACCAAAAATCCAAACGCTCTTATCAACAAAGTAATCCTGCAATTCAATCACCTTTTCGAGCAGTACGCGTACGTCTTTATTACCCGAACTGCGTTTGTGCTCTTCTTCCAGCAGTTGCTTGATTACATCGGCATGGTCCTTGGTTTCATTGTTTACCCGATCAAAATTCATCAATCCCTTTTCAAGTGCCTGCCGCAATTGCGGATTGTTCAACAAGGGTATCAGGTTTTGAACATTCGTCTTTAACTGTTTGCGGTTGGCATCTACCGCCAGGCGCATACCGAAACCAAATTCAGCATTGTCCTCGAACAGCGAATTTGCCCAGGCCGGTCCACGACCTTTTTTGTCTTTTGTATACGGTGTAGTGGGGAATGTTCCGCCATAAATAGAGGTACATCCGGTGGCGTTCGCAATCAGCATCCGGTCTCCAAACAATTGGGTGACCAGGTGAATGTACGGTACTTCGCCACAGCCTGAGCAACTTGGCGGATATTCCAGGTAAGGCTCTGCGATGTTAGGTTCCTGTACAAAGGAAAGTTTTTCAACCCAGGTGGCCGGATTTCCGGGTACACCGCGGTACTCGAGCTTCTTGGTTCCGGTGGGCACTGCGCCATTCAACGGCATCCGTGAAACGGGAATTGAATCTCCTTTCAATCTTAGAATTGGATCTACGACCAGTTTTGCAAAGTCATCGGAATCAGGAGGAACCACATCGGTGATTTCAGCGAACTTCTCGGCTTCCGTAGGAATGGGTACCTCCACGATAGCCTCGCAGGTAACATCAATAGCCTTCCAGTTCATTTCAACAATTTCCTTTCCCTTCCGGGCAAACTGTTTTTCAACGTACTTCTTGATTAAGGCAATGGCTTCTTCGGCCGGAACCACACCGGATACCTTAAAGAAGGCCGTTTGCATGACTGAGTTAATGCGGCCACCCAGCCCCACGCTCTTCGCGATCTTCGAGGCATCGATGGCATACACTTTTATTTTCTTCTTCCAGATGGTTTCCTGCATGTCGCGGGTAAACAAACGGAAAATATTTTCAGGCTTTTGACTGCTGTTGATCAAGAACGTTCCGCCTTCGGTAATTCCCTCCAGAATATCATACTGGCCTATGTATTGCGGCCGGTGTAATGCTACAAAGTCAACTTTGTTCAATAAATACTCCGATTGAATCGGCTTTTTCCCAAAACGCAGGTGCGAAACGGTATAGCCACCCGATTTATTGGAGTCGTATTGGAAGTATCCTTGAACATACAGGTCGGTGCTCTCTCCTATGATCTTAATTGAATTCTTGTTTGCGCTCACCGTTCCATCCGAACCATAGCCCCAGAATTTGCAGCGAACTACGCCCTCTTGTTCCGTGTCAATTTCTTCTTTTACCGGAATTGACTTATGAGTTACGTCATCATTGATACCCACCGTAAAGCCATGCCAGCCATTGTTATCCAAATGATCAAAAACAGCTTTTACCATTGAAGGGGTAAATTCCTTGCTGGAAAGTCCGTAGCGGCCGCCAATGATCTGTATTTCAGGGCGTGACCGAAGCGCAGCCACTACATCCAGAAACAGGGGCTCACCTAATGAACCAGGTTCTTTTGTGCGATCCAGCACGGCAATTTTCTTAACTGTTTTAGGAATCACTTCAAGAAAATCCTCCAAGGCAAACGGTCTGTATAGTCTCACTTTCATTGCGCCAACTTTCTCACCCTTTTTCTGCAGGTAATTGATTGTTTCTTCTATTGTGTGGATTGAAGAACCCATGGAGATCAATAGTTTCGTGGCTTTGGGATCGCCCACATATTCATAGAGTTTATAATTACGGCCGGTTTTTTCACCCAACGTCTGCATGTATTTTTTTACGATGGCCGGGCATTCATCATAGTACTTATTTACAGTTTCACGGCCCTGGAAGTAAACATCGGGATTTTGAGCGCCTACCTTACACACCGGATCTTCTGGGCGCAACGCCAACTTGCGGAAGGCTTCCACATATTTCATGTCGAGCATTTCACGCAACGTTGTATAGTCAATGGGAGCAATTTTCTGAATAGAATGTGAAGTACGGAAGCCATCGAAGAAGTGAAGGAAGGGAATCCTGGATTCCAGCGTAGCGAGGTGCGAAACCACCGCCAGGTCCTGTGCCTCCTGAACATTGCCCGATGCTAACAGTGCAAAACCGGTGCCCCGGGTAGCCATTACATCCGAGTGATCGCCAAAAATGGAAAGGGCCTGACACGCCAACGATCGTGCCGAAACGTGAAAGACAGTTGGGATCATTTCGCCAGCGATCTTAAACATATTCGGCACCATGAGCATCAGGCCTTGTGATGCGGTGAACGTAGTGGACATCGCTCCGCCCGAAAGCGAACCGTGGATGGCGCCTGCCGCACCGCCTTCCGATTGCATCTGAACAACATCCACGCGCTCACCAAAAATATTTTTACGTCCTTCAGCCGACCAGGCATCGGCTTTCTCGCCCATGTCCGAAGAAGGCGTGATGGGGTAAATCGCAGCGACTTCGCTGAAGCCATAAGCGATGTTGGCAACAGCAGAGTTGCCATCGGTATTGATAAAGGCAGGTTGATTTTTCATGGGCTTGAAATTTTATACTCGAAAATTAGCCCAACTACCTGCCTTCCGTACTGTCTGCTATCAGCGTCATTTATGATTTATGTCAAGCAAAAGCATGACATCGATCAGGATTTTACCGGCATTATTTGATTAACTTGAATCCTATAAATTCCTGTATATGAACAAATCAATTCCCACAATTTTACTGGCAGGGGTATCCGTATTGATCGTAAGCCTGGCCTTGCTTTACGGACTAATTTACCTGGCTCCTGCCCTGATGGAGGAATACTATAACCCGGTTTTTCGCTCCAGCTCTTTCAAAACGGATTGGCTATTTTATGTGCATCCTTTTGTATTGAGTGCAGCATTATACTGGTTTTGGGGAAAGGGAACCTGGCAAGGCTCGTCTCTGTCGAAGGCGATAACTGCCGGTGTCACCTATGGAGTAGTGGCTATGGTACCGGTATTATTTTTGACCTTTAGCGCCATTGATATCTCCGCCTTGATGGTGATTACCTGGTTTGTGTATGGCGTAGCCCAGGCTGTGATAGCCTGCTATGTTTTTGCTGCGCGGGAGAGTAAGTAGTTTATTTTGTCTTTAGAATAAAGACAACCCTGCCCTTAGAACGTTCAGGTACTTTGCCAGCGGAAGTCCTCACCAGGGAATTGCGTCTGATTTCATCCTTAAGGAGTTGTTCTGCGCGTGGGCTTAGGCCTCGTTGCAAGGTGGTGATGCCAGTGATATCACCATTTTCATCACATTCTATTTCAAATTCAATACGGCCATCCTCGTTATCCGGAAGGTCGGGAACTTTTGGGTCATCCGCCCAGGCCCAACCGGCCATGGAAAGACCAAAGCCGTCCCCACCACCGCCTCCACCTTGCTGGCCGTAAAGCGCTTTGGCATCCAGTTTTCCTTCCGGATCACCTTTGTCGCCTTCTTTGCCATCATCGCCTTGACTGGTTGCAGGGTCGCCTTTTTTGGTATCGGTTCCTTTCTCGGTTGTCACCTTCGCATCCTCCTTATTCACTTCTTCTTTTGGCGTAACCTTGGGCTTCTCCGGAGTTTTTTCTTTTACTACTTCTTTCACCGGTTCCTTCTTCTCTTCCTTTACTACCACCGGACTCTCCACTTTCGATACAACCGGCTCTTCTGCTTTCTCAGGAATTACTTCTTCCTTTATTTCTTCGGGTTGCTTTTCTTCTTGCTGCTCTTCCGGTTGTTCGTTGTTTTCCACTTCACCGGGCGAGGTTTCCGGCTGGATCTCACCGCCCCCTTGCTGATCCATTCCGAAGTTTAATTCAATGCCATATTCGGGAAGCGGGGGATTGGGCGCGCGCCATGCCATCATTAATAAAAATGCAAGCAACAACAAGCCATGAAACCCGATGGAAACCACCATGGCAATCTGCTTATTCTTTTGCTCTTGCTTTTCGCTCATCACTATTTTGGTTTGGTGGCAATGGATACCCGGGCTTCCAGTTTGGTGGCAACACCGGCAACAAATACCATCTCGCGTGTAGGAACAGTTTCATCAATATGCAACACCACCACCCCCTTAGGACCACTTAATTTGCTTTTTAGTTCCCCCTCCAATGTAGATTTGGTTACCCGTTTGTCATTTACATAGAATTGAAGGTCTTTGGTAACCGTTACAGACACTTTCTGCACCTCAATGGTACTGGCTACACTGGTTGGTAAATTCACCGGCAAGCCGGATGGGGTAATGAACGAAGAGGTGAGCATGAAGAAAATCAACAATAGAAAGATCAGGTCCGTCATGGACGCCATGCTGAAAGCCGGATCAACCTTATTTCGCGATTGAAGATTCATTCTTAGCGGGGTTCCTGCAACAAATCAATAAATTCAATCGAAGAGTATTCCATGCGGTGAACCACTTTGGAAACCCGTGTTACCAAATAATTATACCCGAGGTAAGCAATAATGCCAACCACCAGACCGGCCACTGTGGTTACCATGGCGGTGTAAATTCCATCGGCCAATAACTTGGGGCTTACTGATCCTTCTTCCTGGGCGATAGCAATGAAGGCACTGACCATACCAATTACAGTTCCTAAAAATCCGATCATGGGGGCGGCTCCTGCAATCGTTGCTAAAACAGAAAGGTTTTTCTCTAGTCGGAATACCTCAATCTTACCTACATTTTCAATCGAGGCCTCGATATTCTTCAGTGGACTACCAATGCGAGCAACACCTTTTTCAATCATGCGGGCAACGGGAGTGTCTTGTTGGGCGCACAAAAGTTTAGCACCATTGATATCCCCTTTCAGCACCGACTCTTTGATCTTTCCCATAAAGACATCGGAACTCACGTTGGCCTTATTTATAGTCATCAGGCGTTCCACAAAAATATAGATGGCAATGATCGAACAAATTACAAGGGGAATCATTAAGGGGCCTCCGGCCAGGGCCAACTCCCATAACGAGATGGCTTGATCAGGGGTAGTTGATTCCGGTGTACCGGTTACTATTTGGGCAAGCATCATAGTTTAAAAAATATTAGTTCCAATAAAAAAGTAGCCCGGCTGTTCGTCAGTATTTGATAACCCAGGCACCTTCTCCAAACTCAGGTTTGGCAGCATCAGCACTGGTTTGAGCATTCGCATACGTGTCAAAATCTCCATTGATCGTTAGCCGATAGAATTTCCATTTACCAAAGGGTGGGATAATCTTAGAACTGGTGCCTTTCGCTGTGAGTTTATTGGCATAGTCCATAATCAAATCACCATCCACGGCACTGGCAATTACCACATAATAACGACCGGTTCGACTGGTTAGTGTTTCCACTGTGCCCACCGCAGGGATAGCCGCGGCAGCGTCTTCTTCCTCTAATCTTTTGCGCTCCGCTTCTTCTCTTTCTTTCGCTAACCGGGCATCCTCTTCCCGCTTTTTCTTGGCCGCGGCTGCCTTTTCAGCTAATTCTTTTTTCTCCTTTTCAGCTTGAGGTTTATAAACATATTGATAGATGAGAAAAGCCGCAACGACTAAAACCAATCCAATGATCACCGCAATAATTACCGGTGCATTTGATTTCGGTTCTTCCTGAGGAGTATACGAGTACGAAGTCTTTGCAGGTTCTTCCTTCACAGCCTCTTCCGAAGAAGACGAAGGATTTTCCAGCGGCTTATACTCTATTTCGGGCAGGCCGAAATTATCCTCAGCGTTGTTTCCTTCGTTCTCATTGGTCTGTCCGTCTTTGTCTTTTCGCTTTGCCATGGTTTAGTCTTTATGGGTGTTAACTCAAAATTAACGAAATTTCACTCAAATTAAGCTATTTTCAAAACACCCAGGTTATTCCACCCATCACCTGCAACCCCCGCACCGGGTAGTTCAAATACAGTTGATACTCATTTGATAACAAGTTGCTGCCTTTGACAAAAACAGAAAACTGTTTCGAAATGAAATAACTGGCCTTCACGTTCAAATCAAATGCTGCATCCAACTCGACAATGGTACCGGTATCAACATCAAGCGCTTTGGCCCCGCCCTGCGCAACCAAATCCACATTGAATAGGAGCTTGGAATACAGATTGTATGAGGAGTTAACCGCAACTCGATAGCTCGGCCTATGCCAGGCTTCGGATTCATTTCCGGTTGAATACAAATAATAATCACCGCGTACCATTACACGAACAGCTTCTGCCTGATTTACCCCAACCTCAGCAAACAGGTTGGTTCGGCCCGTGTTTCCTTCATCGAATACGATTATAAACCTGGATCGATCCGTTTGATCATTCTGATAATAATAGAAGTCTTTCAGGTTAGCGAAGGCGAACCCGGTGCCCACGGCAAGCTTTCCGAATTTCCCATTCAATCCACCATTAAATTCGATCGTTCGATTGGTATTAAAGATCCCTATATTTGCATTCAACCAGGCATTCTCACGTGCCAACGTATGGAGCGAAACCTTGTCGATATCACCTGTTAATCCCGCATACACTTCCACAGACTTTCCAAGCGGATAGGAGGCTTTCAAATCAGGGAATATGTGAATCGACTTATCTTTACCGATCGTATCATTCTCAAAAACAACGGTTGCTGCGGCTGTCAGGGAAAGATTTTCGATTGGAAAAAACTGATACCCGCCATTTACTTTAAAAATATGTCGGGGTTTTGCCTCCACCAACACATCTTTCCTTGTAATGAGAAAGTAATTTGAGTTCAACAGGAGGGTTGAGTTTTTTGTCACTTTATAATCGCTCTTAAAACCAAGTGCTACTTCACTCTCCTTGGCAGAATAATGGTCATCCAGGTAACTGAAAGAACCTTGCAGTTCATAATTGAAGTCGCCAGTAGTAACATTCTGAAGTTGAGCACCCAAACTTACAATGGAATAGGTTTGTTTAATTAAATCGCGGTTGATGTCCGTACCCGGTGTATATCCATAGAAATACGTACCAATGCGGTCATAATTTATAAATCCGCCCGTGGAGGCACTCCTACCAAAGGCTTTCCCAAATACGTGGACCTGCGTATTGCTGCTTCCTGAATTCTTATCATCCACGGGTCCCTCTCCAAAACTATGGTGAAAGAATTTCATCCCATAGAATTTCTTTTTATCGCGCTTGGTGGTGAGGTAGGCATCCAGGTACGGTGAAAGATAATTTCCAACCCCGGCACTGATGTAGTTTCCATATATTTTTGGGATCTCCTCTTGTTTTAATCGCAACGGCCGGATGGATGGATTATAGTCGGGAGTGGTGAACCGAAGATTGGTGAAGTCGTAAGTTATCGCGGGCTTTATCGGTTCAGTCGGACGGGGTGCCACTTTTTCAAAATTGCGATTCGCTTTGGGCAAAACAATTTGCTTCTCCTTCACGATCTCAATCTCCACCGTTTCAATCTCCCCTTCGCCCCATTTCTCAGGTTGCGCCAAAACCGGTATCGTGCCAACAAGCATTGCCACCAGCAGGGTGCTTTTCATAAACTTCGCAATATCAATTTCCAGTTTCATTTATTAATTCCCTAAGGTATCCGCCTTCATGGCTTCTGTTTTCTTAAGATCTTCACCTTCCAGTTTCTTTAATTTCTCGGTTGCCAATGCCCGGATGTTTTCCAGTGGAAAAGTTTCGAGTGACTTCAATGTTCCTTTGGCCTGAAATCGGTCGCCCATGGCGAGGTAGTTGTCAGCGAGCAACAAAAACGACTTGCCCACCCATTCCGGATACGCAGCAAAATCTGTATTCAGGCTCACCAGCGTTTCATAACAAGGTTTATGCTGCTTGGTCAGATATTGAATTTCGCCCAGGGAATATTTTGCTTCGGCCCCATATTCATCTTGTGCTGAATTGAGGGTGTTTAGGAATTCATCCTGCGCAGTCTCATAATCACCCCGAGCCATAGCGGCTTTTCCTAAATACAACGAAGCTTTATTCTGAGCCCCCGCATTAACACTTCCTTTTTCTAAAATGATTTTAGCATACGCCTCGGCCGAATCGTATTGGGCTAACAAGTAATACGCTTCCATCAACCCAGACCAGGCTGTGTATTGGTCCTTCTTATTTGTTGCCAGCCGCGAAAGCTGCTGAAACTGAGGTATGGCTTTTTCATACCGGCCTTGCCGGAATTCCAATTCAGCAATACGCCCCACCACCTTGCTGGCAAATGCAAAACTCTTGTCTTGTGCTAATTCCTGATAGAGGCCAATGGCCTTCGTAAAATCTTTTAAACGATAATATGATTCGGCTTTGTAGTAATTGGCTTCCGAGAGTCGAGGACTTTCTGGGTACGAAACTCCATAATTGGTAATGGCCGTAATGGCCCGTTCGTACTCCTGATTGAAATATAAGTTCTTCGCTGACTCAAACTCTACGGACTCAATCCCCTTCGCATCCGGGTGCGCGGTTTTATATTGAGCCAAATATTGATCGAATTCCGCTGGTCGCCCGGCCAGGTTCAGCGCTTCCTGCAACGGAATCAGAATATCATTGCTTGCCGGATGCCCACCGTAATTCTGGATTACGGTGATGTAGTCCTGGGCAGTATTATTGTATTCCTTTAAGTTGTAAAGCGAAGCTGCCCTGCGGGTATACGCATATGGAATCAGCGGGGAAGTCGAATACGTTTGAATGAGATTACTATACCCTGTTACCGCTACTGCATAGTTTCCTTGCTCAAATTCCAGTTGGGCTTTTTGGAAGATGGCTTCGTCAACATAATTGGACTTAGGGAAATTTTTGATGAGAATGTCCAACTCACCTTTTGCTTCGTCATACTTGCTCAAAATACCCAGAATAGTACCAGCCTGCAGGTGCGCATAATCTTCGTCTGCCGATCGCATCGTTGCCACTTTTCGGTAATTCACCATAGCGTCCGGATAGGATTTCGTAACGTAATAGCAATCCGCTAAGCGCAAGGTGCCATCGGCCAAGTTGGGTTGATTGCGCGGAGCCTTGGTAACATACTCTTTGAAGTTGAACAAAGCCCGATCGTATTGTTGCAGGTTGTAGTAGGCATATCCTAAGCCATAGCGAGTTTTTACCAGAATCTCCGGGTTGGTATAGCCTGTTATTCCAATAATGCGCTGAAAGTGTTCCACTGCTTTTTCATACATCTTTCCAATCGAGTAGGCTTCGCCACACCAAAAACTGGCTTCGGCCACATAATCCGGATCGATCGGGTATTTCAAAGACTTTTCAAAGTATTGTACGGCTGTGGGGTAATCATCTTTATTAAATAGTTCAATCCCCTTTAACATGGTGGCCTTTTGATAGGCGCGATCCACGGCTACGCTGCGCCTGGGCATGTCTTCAATGTATTCGATGGCTTTATTGTAGTTGGAAGCATTCACATACGCCTGGGATAACAACTCGCGGATTTCGCCAGCGTGGCTGCTGTTAGGAAATACCAACAATAGTTTTTCAAATTCCGTTATGGCCTGATCCGGACGACCCAAATCGTACGAAACCTTGGCGTACTGGTACGTGCTCTCTTCTACCAACTTGGGGTCGGGTCGGAATTTGCGTGCAATATCAAAAGCCGTAAGGGCCATGGGCTTTTGGTTTTGCTTGAGATAAAGGGAGCCGAGGTAATAGGCAGAATAATATCCGATCGAATCGGCATCGGTAAAGGATGACTTTAAAAACTTCAAGGCAGTGGCATCCTCCCCAAGCGTATAGGCTACGTAGCCGGCACGCAACAGAACGCCTTTGTCCGCTTTGTCCTCACGGCCATCCAGGTATTGTTTATATCCGGTAAGGGCGTTTTGTAAATCATTCTTTTTATAATAGGCTTCCGCAGAAAGTAAAGCGATCTCTTCTTTGTTCGTAAGTCCTTCGAGGGTACTGACCTTCGTGCAATAACTCAACAACTCATCGTAATTCTTTTGGCGATAGTATACGTTAGCAATTACATAGGGAACAACCTTGGCATACGCTTCATTTTGCTCCGCCCGCTTCAAATCAACCAATGCATTGGCATACTCCCCCAAGCTGTATTCAATAAAGCCGGCATAGTAACCTGCAGCCGGACCGTACTCGCCACCAATGGCTTTGTTATAATTGAACTGATCGAGCGCTTCCTTCAGGAATTTTTGATTAAACAGTGAGTACCCCCACCGAAACCGACCGATGCGTTGTTGTTCCTGGCTTAATCCTGAAAAATTGACTTTGCTGTAAAAGGACGAAGCCTTTTTATAGTTTTTCTCACCATAATAAAAATTACCTAAATCGTAATTGGCGGTACCCGTCCGCGGATGCGTTGGGTATTTTTTCAAGAAATCATCAAACTGTTTTTCTGAATCCGGGTGAAACAGGTTCAGTGAACAAAATGCCTTATAGTATTCGGCATCTGCCCGTTTAGTTTGTGCAGCCGGGTTGGCCAGATACTCTGTGAAAACTTCCCGCGCAGCACCATATTGCCGATGATCCAGCAAGTTAAGACCAGATTCAAACAGTCGGTCAACTTCTTGTTGCGACAGAAGGTTTTGAGAAAATGAGAGTGTGAATGAAAATAAAGTACCCAGTAAAATGAGGAAGCTCTTCATCCAAGAATTTTTCGTAAAACAGCCAAAGTCAAAAAATATTGCAGACCAAAGATTAAAAAATGCTGTCCATGCTCTTAGCCGTAGAATGGATTGCTTGGCCTCAAAGCTACTAATTCTGTTTGAAAACGCCATCATCTCACTCAAAGAATCAGGATGAGAGAACAAGAATTATTCCATAAACCAACATCAGAAAAGTTGAATGGATGTATTACATCATCAAACGAAAGATGAGCTCTTTCAGTATCTCACCTTCGGTTTGATCGCCTGCATCAACACCTTTTAATTTCAAGTCAGCTTGTTTTAACAGCGAGATGCCGGTCATCACACTACGCAACGAATATTGCTGCAAAGCAACACTGTAATCTTTAACAGCAAACGGGCTGATTTTTAACGTAGTTACCAATCCCTTCTCACTTCGATCAGTAGTTGAATGGGCAATCAATAACTTACTGAAAAAGGAATATAAAAAGGCGACCAGGGGGATAATAGGATTCTTGCGGGTATTGGCTTCAAAATAATTTACAATCTTCGCTACCTGAAATTTATCCTTACGAATTAAGGCCTTTTGAAGCTCAAAAATATTGTACTCTTTGCTAATCCCAACCTGAGCCATCACGCGATCCGCGGTAACAACTTCTGCGGAAGCTAACCCAATCAACACTTTATCAATTTCATTTGCCAGTCGATTCAGATCATTGCCTACGTATTCGGCCAGCACCCGTACCGCGGTCTCCTCAAATTTATAACCCTGGCCACTGGCGTATTCCTGAATAAAATCCCCCAACTGGCTTTCATATGGTTTTTTGAAAGTTGCCGAAACCGTTAACTGATCGATCTTTTGGCCTAATTCACGTCTCTTATCAACCGTCTTATGTTTATGGCAAAGCACCAGTACCGTGGATGTGAGTGGACGTGAAATGTAGTCGAGCAGCAGCTTAGCACCCGTCTCTTTATTTAAATCCTGAATATCCTGAGCCTCCTTCACAAGCACCACCTGTCGCTCGGCCATCATTGGAAACCGCTTGGCATGTGTTAGCAAAATAGCCATGGTTGTGTCCTTACCATACACAACAACCTGGTTAAATCCCCTTTCCGATTCACTTAAGGCATGATTCTCTATATAATTGGAAATCAAATCTATATAGTAGGTCTCTTCACCTTGTAATACATATACCGGATCATATTTTCCAGCTTTCAGTCGATCCAGAATTTTTTTTGCACCCGCGTCCATTATCTGCTTCTTTTATCGGCCAAATTAAATGCTGTCAACACACCAACCAATGCTCCCGCTAAATGCGATTCCCAGGACACCCTTGGGTCGGCAGGAATAACGCCATAAAAGATACCCCCGTACACCAAAAAGATGAGAATGGAGATCAGCAGTGAAATGAAATCCTGGCGAATCAATCCGTAAATTATAAGGAAAGCAGCCAACCCATAGATTAAGCCGCTTGCCCCAATGTGATACGAAGGTCGGGGACTTAGAAGCCAAACCAGCACATTGGTACCGAAATAGCACCGAAAGAATACAATCCCACCTATCCGATCGTAAAAGAAGTAGAGGACAGAACCCAGGAAGAGCAATGGAAAGGTATTGGAGAGCAGGTGTATATAATCGCCATGAATCATAGGGGCAGTCACAATTCCGATCAGACCTTCCAGGGTACGAGGCTTAATTCCCAGAAACCCAAAATCAAAGCCATAGAAGAATTCGATGCTAAACGATAGCCACATAATAAACACCAACCTAAAGGGCACGATATAACTCCCAAAAAATCTGCTTTCTGCGGTGGGCATGCTTAGTAGGTGGCAGGGTCTTGAATCATGGATAGCCCCAGGTACTTCGTTTCATCATCATCAACCGTCCGAAGGCCCATTAATCCACCGGAAGACTTCGCGATTTCAGAGGCAATTTCACGCAGGCTTTTATAAAATTCCTTAGAGAAATTTGAATCTATTTTCTTGAGAATCGGATTTAAGTGGCTGAGGGTTTCTACTATCATGGGGGAACGCTCCGCTTCTTCATGCGGATACTCATGAATGATGATCATTAATTTGTCTTCAAAGTCCTCCCCCACTTCTCTGTAGAAATCCAACAGATGCGACTTGGCGCGCTTCTGTTTTTTCTCTGTTAATGCAATGGCTTTGCGGATCTCTTTTTTATCAATATGGTCATCGGCACCGGCTATTAATATGCAAACCAGCATGGGAGCTTTGTGCATCAATTCTACTTCGGCCGCGGACAGTTTTTCTATTTCTGGAATCATATTCTGGAACCTATGGAATTCCCGTAAATTTGAAATATTTTAGACGAAGTATTGCTATCGGTTGCCGAGTATTAACTCCAAAGTATCTACGGATGTACGAAAATGAGCCAGTAAGAATATTTGTTGTGGAGGATGATCCTGCCTATTCAAAATTTCTGAAATACATACTGAGCTTAAATCCCGACTTTGAACCGGAGTTCTTTTCGACTGGCAAAGATTGCCTCGCCCAACTGCATAAACGGCCGGCCGTGATCACCCTTGACTACTCCCTTCCTGATATGGAGGGGGAAAAGGTTTTGAAATCCATTCGCGAGTTTGATTCGGATATTAGTGTGATCATTATTTCCGCCCAGGAAAAAATCGGGACTGCCGTTGAGTTGTTAAAAGCAGGCGCTTTTGATTATATCAGCAAAGACGAAGAGGCTAAAGACCGGGTTCTTAACTCGATCCGCAACGCATTGAATAAAACCTCCCTCATACGGGAAATAGACCGGCTAAAACACGAGATCACTACGAAGTATGATTTTGGTAAAAGCATCATCGGCACCAGCCCGGCTATTAAAAGTGTCTTTGCGTTAATCGAGAAAGCAGTTAAAACCCAAATTACCGTTTCGATAACCGGTGAAACCGGAACCGGCAAGGAATTAGTGGCCAAGGCCATTCATTACAATTCAAATAGAAAGAACAAATCATTGGTGGCCGTTAATATGGCAGCCATTCCCAAAGACCTGATTGAAAGCGAGCTCTTCGGTCATGAGAAAGGGGCATTTACAGGAGCTACCAGTCGCAGATTCGGCAAATTTGAGGAGGCTGATGGCGGCACCATTTTCCTGGATGAGATTGGCGAGATGGATCTGAACTTGCAGGCCAAACTCTTACGAGTGCTGCAGGAGAAGGAATTGGTAAGGGTGGGCGCCAACCAAACTATCAAATTGAATGTGCGTGTAATAGTTGCCACCCATCGCAACCTTCAAGACGAGGTGAGAGCGGGGCGCTTCCGCGAGGATCTTTATTATCGTTTACTGGGCTTGCCCATTCACCTTCCACCCTTGCGGGAACGAGGCCAGGATATCCTGTTACTCGCCAAACATTTTGCCGATCAATTTGCCAAGGAAAATAATCTAACCCGGTTTAAATTCAGCAGCGAAGCACAGGAAAAGCTTCTTGGATATCACTATCCCGGTAATGTACGTGAATTAAAATCGATTGTTGAATTAGCGGCAGTGATGGCATCGAATCAGGAAATCCAGGCGAATGATATCACCTTCAATACACCTTTGCGGGATGATACTTTATTGTTGAAAGAGATGACGCTTCAGGAATATACCTACCGGATCATTCGCAATTATCTATCCAAGTACGATAATAATGTACTGGAGGTAGCCAAACGTCTCGACATCGGGAAGTCTTCCATTTACCGGTATTTAAAAGAAATGGAAGAACTCGGAATCTAATTTAACCATGAAACACTCTATACCCGCCTACGTCCGAAAAGGACTGTTTTACAAGTCGGTCGTTGAAGACGGATCGGACATTATTTTTCTGGTCGATTATGAAGGCACGATCCTTTACCACAATCACTCTGTACGTCATACCCTGGGATTCAAAGGGTCTTCCTTAATTGGCAAACGATTCTTTGATTTTGTTCCGGATTATCATCTTGAAAATTTTAAGAAAGAATTTACCCGAAGCACGAAAAAGGCTTTTAACAAGTCGATTGAGTTTCAGTTTAAATGCGCGGATAGAAGTTTTAAGTATCTCGAATTCAACTCGGTTAACCTGAAGCAAAAAGAAGGCATTAAGGGTTTAATCCTGGATTGTCGCGACATCACACAACGTAAAGAAGATGCCGAAGAACTCTTGCGTGCGCAAAAGGCAAAAGAGCAATTTCTGGCAAACATCAGCCATGAAATACGAACCCCCATTAATGGTATTGCAGGGATGGCCGCATTACTAAGTCAAAACCCATCCAGAGAAGAACAACAGACGTATTTAAATGCCATTAAAACTGCCGCAGATAATCTGAAAGTAATCATCAACGATATTCTGGATCTTGCCTCTATAGAATCAGGAAAGTTAAAGTTTGAAAAAATTGACTTTAACTTGCCCGATCTGTTACATTCCTTACTCGAAACCTTTGGCATACAAGCCAAAGAAAAAGGAATTAACTTAACTTATCACCTCGATAGAAAGGTCCATCAGGTATTTATTGGTGATCCGGTTCGATTAAATCAAGTGTTGATTAATCTTATCAGCAACGCTTTAAAATTTACCCATTCCGGCTCCATCCACATTGAAGTATTCCCTGAGAAAATAAGAAATTCAATCTATCACCTTCAGTTTAATATCTCCGATACCGGTATCGGAATTCCGGAGGATAAGCTTCAAACCATTTTTGAAAGCTTTAGTCAGGCCGATGCGAGCGTTACCAGAAAGTATGGGGGAACAGGACTGGGGCTTACCATTGTTAAGCAGTTAGTAGAATTACAGCACGGGTCCATCCAGGTAGTGAGCAAAGAAAATGAAGGGTCGACTTTCACAGTTCGTCTCCCCTACCGGCTTAGCAAATCCAAAGTAGTTAACAAACCCAATATCGCGAAACCTCAAAACAAGGATCAATTCAATCAAACTTCCATCTTGCTGGTTGAGGATAATGATATCAATCGACTCTACGCGGGCAGCATTTTAAAAATGTGGGGGTGTTACTTTGAAACTGCCGAGAACGGTGTTGTAGCGCTGGAGAAAATCCGTAACCAAGCTTTTGATCTGGTGTTAATGGACATCCAAATGCCAGTGATGGATGGTTTTGAAACCACCAAAGCCATCCGCAAAGGTGATGTAAAGCACAGCCGGGTTCCCATTATCGCTTTAACAGCGAATGCAACCAAAAAGGATTTCGAACGATGTCTTAAAGCCGGAATGAATGATTGCATTCCAAAACCTTTTACCCAGGATGATTTATTTAAAGTACTTTCAAAATATCTGGGCAAAAAAATCAATCCAAAAAAAACCAACAAATCCTCTATTCCGGAATCCGTGAAATCGTCAGAAGTGGATTTAACTTACTTATACAAAGTATCCAATGGAGACAAAAATTTCATTCAGGAGATAACCTCTACCTTTCTGGAGTCAACCCCAAAGACCTTACAGGACATTCAGATACAACTTCAGGAAAAAAACTGGAAGCAACTTGCTAAAGTGGTTCACAAAATTAAACCCACCATCACATTGTTAGGAATCCACGCATTAAAAGATAAGATACTTCAATTGGAAGCAGAAGCTATTCGCGGCCAGAATGAATCGTTAATTCTGGTATTAGCTGAGGACGTGTACTTGCAACTGCGCAAAGCCATGAATGCCCTCACTTCCCGGAATTAATTCCTGTTCATGACCACCAATTTCTTATAAATGGCAGCCCCCTGCCGACTGCTAATAACCACGAAGTACACCGCATTCGGTAGATCAGCCACGGAGACTTCCATTTTTCCATTCACCTTTTGTGTAAAGTCGCCTTCAAGAACCGTAAAACCCCGCTGGTCAATTATTCTCCAGCCTGTGCCCGGATGTACCTCAGCCGGTAATCCAAATGTAAATTGCTGATTGGCTGGATTGGGGAACATCTGGATGCTATTGAGTGCAGCCAATACAGGTTCATCATCAACACCCACCACCGGATCGCCCGTTTTAACAGGTCCATTAATGGCAATGGATTGATAAATCTCCTTCGTGTTTTTATCCTGCACATAGCCAATCAATAACAATCCATTCGGATCACTGATCGGAACATCCAGCGGTACGTCCATAACAACCTTATTCAAAATTTGACCTTGTACCCAGCTCAGGTTAACGGTTTCACCTGCACTACCAAACAGGTTTTTCCGCAATACATTCTGGAAGGTACCTACGCTCTTCTCTACAAGGGCTACATTAATAATTAAAGGTGAATTGAAATTCTGCTTGGCCGTAATGACCATCTTGACACTGATCGTTTTGTTGTCGATGGAAGTAGTGTCCTTCAGCGTAAGCGTAAAGGGAGGTTCTACCAAGGCTCTGCGGTCGATTTCGACCTTATTTAACTCATTTGTAACGCCAGTGAACTTTCCAGGGATCAGGATGCCATCCATAATTGTGTAAGGTGGTTGTGAGGCCCCAAAATACAAGGCCCTTGCTGCCGGATCGGCTGGATTATCGCGATTCAATGGATCCACCCCGGCAAAATTTACGTGATACTGAATATGTTGAAAATCGGAGGTACCGCGATCCGTTAACTGTTGCTGGTAAAGTCCATTTAAATAGGTGTCCGCATTCACACTCGCATTTAGTGTGGAGGTGGTGAAGTGTTCAACCAGTACATTCCGGGCCTTTTCACCCACAAAGAAGTTATCAAAAGCAAATCCATCAAAGGTCTGGGTCGGATCATTCCCGTCATTACTTGCGAAAGCAATTCGCAACCGAACCTGACTGCGATTAGCCACCGGAATCATATCCAGATTAAACCGTGCATTTTTCCAACTGGTTTGCTTATCAGTCCAACCGTAGTTACCAATGGCTTGTGTACCGGGGTTGGAAAGGATACCCACTCCGTTGAACCAGTTAATTCCTTCGTCCCGATTAGATTGACCTTCCGGAGGGCCCACAATTCTCCAGGTTAATCCACCGTTTATGGAATACTGCAACACGGCACCATCAATATTTTTCTCGCTATCAGAGTAGTAGTCCAGCGTAACCATGGGCCGCAGCAATGACGTTAAGTCAAAACAAGGTCCATCGACAACGGAGTTCTCGTTCTGGAAGTAGCTGTTTCCATTAGCCCCTGTCCACCATACGTTCGATCCGCTCACTGTATTATTGATTGTGGCTCCTGTTGGCGGACCCCAAATCCAGCTTGTATCACTCTTTATGATATTGGTAAAGGTCGAATTGGTTGCATTAAATGCCTCCGCAATCCATCCGCCATCCGAACCTTCAAAGTCTTCCAGGTACTCGGCTCCAGCTACCGGAGTAACGGTGGTGTACGGAAGAATAAATACATTTTGTGCCTTTGAATTAGAACACCCGTCATTCGTATCGACATTCAAATTAGTTACATAAGTTCCATTGGTAACATACTTGTGCTGAGGGTCCTTATAGGTACCAAACGTACGTCCTCCATGGGTGCCGGCAGGAATAGTTCCGATGCCCGGAGCAAGCACATCGCCATCCCCGAAATCCCATGAATAGGCGGTAATCACACTAATACCCGGAGGTGTGGATCCAACTACTTTGGTAGTTTTATCCTGGAAGTTCGTATTGTCATTGTTACAAATGGCCGACCAGCTGAAGTCGACTTCCGGCACATCGCCTACCCGCAACACAAATGGATCACTAAAATCAGCACATCCCTGGCTGGTAGTGACTTTTAAAGAAACATTGTACGTGCCGGCAGCAGCATATCGCTTGGAAGGATTCTGATTAGTACTAAATGTATTATCACCAAATGCCCATTCCCAACTGGTAACCACTGCCGGGAACGGGGATGGATTAATTGTTGAAATGTCGGTAAAGACCACATCACTCACAATACAATTATTGGCGGATGAGAATGCTGAAACCGGTGCTGCAAAGAAACGAACGGTTCTCTCCCGGAAAGTAATCGCATCAAACTGATTTTTGAAGGTGTACCGGATCCGATAGGTATCCGAAGGTAATCCAGTAGTTTGAATAAAGTAATCCTGGCCTACCTGAACAATGGTCATGTTCGTAGCATTGGGGCCTTCCGGGGTAAATCGGGTTTCCGGAGGGAATCCATCGGATGGAACAGGGAACCCTAACAATTTTACTAGCCCCTGCTCAGCGCATATTTCAAATTCACCAACTGCATTGAGCACAGCACCTTGAATGGCAAAATCTACTGTAGTTACCGGATTAACGAACACCTCCTGCTGATTGAAGTTGGTACATCCGTTGACATTAGTAAAAGTATAACGAATGAAGTTTGAGCCCAACTCTGCTGCACTGGGATCAAACACCGCGCGGTCTACTACATTGATAAAGGTACTACCAATTACTGAGGTAGCCGGAGTGATGGTAAAGGTACCTCCCGCCAGGTTACCGGTTAATGTAATGGGCGGGCTATTCTCCGCCAACGAGGAAGGCGAGCCAGGAGGAAGTCCTGTAAAGACTACCACAGGAAGTGGATTAATTGTTAGTACCATCTGATCCGTCAGGTCCGGACAAGCTCCTGATCCCAACACAGAGAATGATAATGTTCTGTTAGTAGGCACCAACACTGCTTTATCAGCAGCACTCAGAATGTACCTGGGCTTCTCCAGGGTAGCATTGTCGAATGTCCCTCCCGACCAGGAGTATGTAGAATTCGCAAAAGTAACTGAACCATCGATAAGAATATCATTCTCGCTAACGCAAACGGCCAGATCTGGACCTGCTGAGAAAATTTGCTTCGGATTAACGCGAACAGAAATCGTAAAAGGGTTGCCTATACAGCCGCCTACCTGACTCGTGGGGATAACGGTATAAACTACGATCGCATCAGCGGTAGTGGTGTTTACTAAAACATCATCTATGATAGATCCTGTTTTAATAGATGTACTCTCTCCGGTAACATCCGGATTTGCGGCTGCTATCCAGGTAAAGGTTGAAGCTAAGACATTTCCACCGGGGCCGTTTACATTAGCCTGCAAATCATACGCTACCATAGTTCCACTGCAAATCTGAGGGGCCAATGCCGTAACCCCAACAGGTTCAGGCTTAACCGTTATTGAGATGATGAATGTACTCCCAATACAGCCATTCGTTCCGGTAGGTGTTACCGTGTATTGTACGACCTGATCAACGTTGGTGAGATTGGTTAAGATATCCGTAATAATTGGTCCAATCCCATTTTCAGGTGCAGTATTTTCCCCTGTTACGTTTGCATTGTCCGTTGCAACCCAGGTGAAGGTGCTTCCAACATTGTTGCCTAACGTAGCCACATTCAACAAGAGGTTATAGCCAATTGTTAAATCACTACAAATCATTTTAGTATCATTAGCACCCTCTGGCTTTGGACTTACAGTGACCGTTACAAATTGCGTGGTAGGATTAATACAAGCCCCACCCAGGCTTCCTTCAAACTCGTATGTTATTGTTTGGGAAACATTGGTGGGATTATCCAGAACATCAGCCAATGTTACCGGGAAGGACGAATAGAGGGTTCCCACCGGAATTACTCCGGTTACACCTCCTGTGGCGGTTATGCTCTTAAGTAGAACTTGTTGTCCAACCGTACTGCTGTTAATTATGATATTAGATGGCGTCAATGCGCCTTCGCAAACCGTGGAAGGTATATTCGTTACACTAAATACTGCATTGGGCCGTACCGTAATTATTATGCTTTGAATGTTTCCTGAACAACCATTAGCGGTAGATTGAAAATCGTACTGTATGGTTTGGTCCGTAGTAGTGGTATTCACCAACAAATCAGTAATGGATGAACCGCTTGCAAACGTGCTATTGACCGGACTATACCCGGTAATATTTCCCGGAGCCCCGCTGATCGTTACTCCGATAATCCGAACAACTGCGCCCAAAATTAAATCAGACACCGTAATGTTTGTTTGGCTGTTGTTACATAAGGTGCCAGAGGTATTGTCTACAGCGGTCAAAATCGGAATCGGATATACCGTCACCGTGGTATTCGTTACCACTGGTGTGCAGCCGTTGGCCGTAGTCG
>CAZAUN010000004.1:46078-49531 GCA_964488465.1 uncultured Ohtaekwangia sp.
TGCCACTGCAGATCGTGATCGCGGCCGGTACGTTGGTGAATACCGGGGTCGGGTATACCGTCACCGTGGTATTCGTTACCACTGGTGTGCAGCCGTTGGCCGTAGTCGTAAACGTATACGTTACCACCTGCTGGGTGCTGGTCGTGTTGCTCAAGGTCTCACTCAACGTGCCCGTAACCGGGCTCAGGTTAAAGTTCGTGTAGTTGCCGCTGCCCGTAACGCCCGCGGGGTAGCTGCCCGTAACCGTCATCACCGCATTCGCTGTCGGGGATGTGTAATCAATATCTATCGGCAACCCCTCGCATACCGTCAGCGCATTGTTGGTGATCGTCTGCACCACCGGTGGATTTACCGTAACTGTATAGTCTTGCGTGGTCACGTTCACACAGTTCAGCGGGCCCGGACCCGTCACCGTGATCGTATACACCATCGTCTCGATCGCATTGCCCGTGTTCACCAGTACATCGGTGATCGAACCGCTGCCCGAGGCACTCTCCCCTGTGATGTTCGCGCCTCCGGACGAGGTCCAGCTGAACGTAGCCCCACCTACATCCGACAACGGCACAAAGTTCAACGCAGTGCCACTGCAGATCGTGATCGCGGCCGGTACGTTGGTGAATACCGGGGTCGGGTAAACCGTAATATTGAATGATCGAACCGGGCCAATACATCCATTGCGTGTAGCTACGACATTAATGGTTTGGGTTATTGGATTAACCGAAGCGTTCGTAGCAGTGAATGCCGGAATCTCGTAGGGTATCGAATTGTCACTACCATCAGCCAGACCAATACCCGCACCACCGGACCAGGTAAGGGTTTCTCCACCCAAAGTATTGACTCCTAATGCAATTAATCCCTGGGTAGAGCCTTCACAGATTGAAATATCTGCTAGTGCATTGATTACTGGACTTGGTTTGATGGTTATCGTAAAGGTTTCTTCATCGAGTAGTTCCGTTGTACACCCATTCTTAGTAGCTCGCACGGTTACTGTTCCAATTATATCGTTACCTGTAACATTAGCCGGTGCTGTATAGGAAATATTGCCGGACCCAGTCAATGGTAATCCAATGGCTGCATTCGTATTATCCCAATTGAAAATCTCTCCCCCACCCGTATGTGCTGAGAAAATAACATTGATTGGTTCCCCCGGACAAACAGTAATGTCAGCAACAACTGATGGTCGTGGATTTGGATTAACACGAACCGTTATAAACTGACTAACTGGAACAAGCGGACAGACCGGGGTGGTACCTGGAGTCGTAACATTGAACTCATACTCAACATCAATCGGACCCGGTGTTGTGTTCGTTAAGGTCTCAATCAATGGTGTTGCACTGTCAAAGGTGGTTGTTCCGGCTACCACAGTGCCACCAGTAACTCCATAGTAAAAGACACTTACCACATTGATTTGATGACCTGCTGTTACACTGCTGAAGAAAATACTGGTTTGATCACCCGAACAAATTTGCGGTGCAAAGTTATTGGCAACAAAGGTTGGGTTCGGATTAACTATGACCTGTTCGGAAAACCCTGCGGTGATACACCCATTGGCTTCAACCTGAAAATTGTATTGCACTGTAGCTGGAACTATGCCGGAATTAATAAGGGTTTCCGTAATCTTAGCGCCAGGAGTAAAGGTAGTTCCGGCCGTTAACGTTCCTGTTACTGCACCATAGCTTATGGATGTTAATCGGATTACCGCGCCACTGGTAGGACTATTAAGTGTGATGTTCACTGCTGAATTACTGCATATCTCAGCGGTTGTGTTGATTGTACTCATGGACGGAGTTGGGTTAACAACAACACTTGTCTGTTGTGAGGTTGGATTTACACAATCCGGAGTGGCAACAGTAAACTGATAAACGATAGTGATAGGTGCATTTGACGAATTGGTTAACCCTGTCGCCTCTGTAATAATATTGCCATCAACGAAAGTTCCTCCCAGTGCATAAGCACCGCCTGTAATAGATGGATCGTAGGTTACCGGTTGAAGCGTAATGGTTGCTCCTGCAGTGGGACTTGCTAATGCTATATTAATGGTTGCGCCACTGCAGATTGCGCCTGTTCCGCCACCCGTATTGTTAGTAACTGTAAATGTTGGAACTTCATTTACAGTAATGACAACCTGATCGGTATTTTGACAACCAAACGCATCGGTTACTACAACCTGATAGGTTACGGTTCCTAATCCTGGTGTTATAACCGGATTGGATTGAGTACTTGTAAATCCAATAGGAACGCTCGTCCAACTGTAGGTGTATGAACCTGATCCCCCAGTAGCAGTCGGACTACCACCCAATGTAATGGATTGTCCCTGACACAAATTGGTATCGGTCCCCGCATCTATTGCAATCGCTGGATTAACCACTACATCTACCTGAGTTGTTGCGCTCTCGCAACCAATAGTTTGTGATACAAATAAGGAGTATGTTCCTGCTGTTAAATTGTCAACTTCCGCAGCGGTTGGTGTAAATGGACTTCCTGATCCCACCAAGACATTGGATGCATTATACCATTGGAGATTGGTGCCAATGGCGGTCAATGTAGGAATGGGTTGGCCTTCGCATATGGGTGCTGGATTAGACGCAACAGGAGGACTCGCTACTGAATTCACGGTAACATTAACCGCTAATGAAGGAGGTGACGTACACGGAGCTTGTGTAACGATAACCGTATAGCTTCCACTGTTTAATACCGCAGTGGAGATATTCAGGGTTTGATTGGTTTCCCCGGCAATGGCGACCCCGTCCTTATACCATTGATTACCCGTCAGTGAACTACTGGTTAAGATTACGGAAGGATCACCTACGCAAGCAGTTACTGGTCCAACTGGATTTACTGTTGGGGTTGGAAGTCCGGGGATTATTGAAACATTAACAGAATTTAGCAAGGTTACACTACAACCGGAAGTTGCGTTAACTGCCACAACAGAAATAATTGTGTTTGCATTAATCGGTGATGAAGTAAGGGCTATACTACCCAACCCTGTTCCACTCACAACAGGACTCATAGGTGTTACCCCATCGAACAGTTGATAATTAACCCCCGATTCACTAATTCCTCCAACCGTTACGGTAATGGATGATCCAATACAGATAGCCGGATTAGCTGGAGTAACAAGTAAGTTATTTATTGGTAGAGGATTGATCGTAACTGCCACCGCATTCGACACAGCCGAGGCACAGCCACCCACTGTACTGATTACTGTGTAGTTACCGTTGTTCCCTGGTGATGTTGTAATGGAGAGCGTGCCTGCCGTTTCGCCTACTAATAAAAATCCATCTTTATACCATTGATTCCCACTCGCTGCATCACTTGTGAGGACTATATTCGGAGTCCCTTCGCAGGCCACCACGGAACCCACCGGAGTAATTACCGGTGTCGCAGGAATCGGTATTACCGTCACCGCATCCGCAGCATCCAGCAACCGAACACAACCCGTGATCGAATTGG
>CAZAUN010000004.1:49631-354933 GCA_964488465.1 uncultured Ohtaekwangia sp.
CGGCACAAACTGTTGTCGAACTCGTAGGCGCTACTACCTTATCATCCGGCAACGCATTCACCGTCACACTCACCGCAGTGGACTGTACTGACGTACACCCGCTCACCGTCTGCGTAACCGTATAGTTCCCGCTGTTCCCCGGTACGGTCGTCACCGTATAAGTCGAGGCCGTAGCCCCACCGATCGGGGCGCCATTCAAATACCATTGATACCCTGCTCCCGCACTGGCCGTCAGCAACACGCCCGCGGCTCCCTCACACACCACCACCGGACCCACCGGGGCGATCGTCAGCGCGGCCGGGATCGCATTCACCGTCACCGCATCCGCAGCATCCAGCAACCGAACACAACCCGTGATCGAATTGGTGCCCCGAACCCGCAAGCTCGTAACAGCTGTGCTCAACGCACTGCTGGTAATACTCAGGTTCGCACCCGTGCCCACCACCACTGCGCTCACCACATTGCTCAGCTGATCTAGTATCTCATAGTTAATCCCGCTCTGGCTGGCCGTGATCTCCAGCGTTACCGTGCCCCCGGCACAAACTGTTGTCGAACTCGTAGGCGCTACTACCTTATCATCCGGCAACGCGTTGATCGTTACTGTCTCTCCTGCACTCTGCGGACTAATACACCCTGTGACTCCATTTACCACGGAAACGGTATAAACTCCACTGCCGGCAGGGTCACTAATTGCAATGGAAATTCCAATATCTCCGGTAGGGCCACCATTCTTATACCAGATATAAGTTCCACCCCCAGGAGCTGCCGAACTCGTTAACGTTACTTCTGGATTAATACCATCGCAAACCGTGCTTCCGGATGAACTTATGGTAGGCGCAGCTGGTAAGGGGTTTATTGTTATTGTCGTAACATCCGTATCTACAATGCCATTGGCATCGCGTACGGTAACAGTATACGTTTCATTTGCGGTTAGTGTGGCAACCGGATTGGCAATGTTGGTTGCGCTTAAACCGGTAGCCGGACTCCAGGAATAACTGTAAGCCGGATCTCCACCAACAACATTTGTATTCAGATTGACTGCAGTACCACTACAAACCGTAACTCCACCGCCAACAATCGTGGCAACCGGACTAGCTCCCGTGATGCCGGTGAAGAAATTGTCGTTCGGAGTTTGCGATAGATTAGCACCATTGGCAGTAAGGGTGGTACCGACCAGCGTGGAAAATTTAATCCAGGGATTCGTGATCTGGTTAAAAGTTCCTGGTAACTGAGCGGCACTGATGCTACCCACGGCTCCAACTACATCGGATACCGTGAATGACGCAGAGATATCAGCTACTCCACCGACTATATCGGATTGAACATCCCAATACCGGGTTAGATAATTTGTTGTACTGGCATTATTGGGATGCTTGGCATCATACACAGTAACACCCACGGTTGCAGGAAAGCCGCCACCAGCCGTAACATTAATTGAAATGGGTGAGTATTCAGATGTGCTTACATTGTCGCCAATGGGAAAGACGAAAGAACCAGCACCACTAAACGTCTTGATAAGCCGGTCCCCGGCTGAGGCAATAATCATCCGGGTAGCGGAGGGAACAATGGAAATAGTGGCAGCAGGGCCTAATGTTAAATTGTAACCATTCAGGTTAAGACTACCATTGGAGACTGTCAGTGTTCCATTCACAGTAACAGCACCGCCCAAAGCAGCAACACCAGCGGATTGATCAATGATCAGATTCTGATAGATTCCAGCACCAATCGTTTGAGCCGCTCCATTGTATCTGACGGCCCCCGTACTGATCGCAATCCCATTGGTAGCTCCAGAAAATCGAATCTCCCCTAAGGTATTGTCCAGCGTACCGGTAACGGACAACGTGTTGGCACCTAAATCAAATACGGAAGAGTTGGTAAGGTTGTTTGCAACCGATAAGTTTCCACTTGCTGTTTTTTGTCCGGCTCCGCTTAAGGTTAGATTATAATAATTGACTCCAGCTACTGTCTGAGCACCGCCCCCGTTAAAGTGCACCGTACCACCATTATTATTGAACGTTCCGGAGTTCGTGAAACTACCTGATAAAGTTAATGTGCCCGAAGTAGAGGTAAATGTTCCGGCATTAATTGTGAGACCGCTGAGGGTAACCGCATTCGAACCCAGTTGTAATGTGCCAGTGCCTGCTTTGGTAAGGGTAAATGTTGGTGCAGAAATTATCCCACCTACCGTTAAGGTGCCTGCATCCACAGTAACCTGTCGGTTCCCGGGTAAGCTCACTGTTCCCGTTCCCAGATTCAAATTATTGCTGCCGGTAAATGAAAAATCCCCACCCCAGGTTTGAGGATAATTTACGGTGGTAATGGCACCGCCAGATGTATTATCAATCGTACCACCATTTATCGTAAACGTACCTCCCACAGCACCCAACGCAGCCGCATTGTTAATATTAAGTGTACCTGCATTGAGCGTTGTACCTCCAGAAAAAGAATTGGCTCCGGAAAGAGAAAGTGCACCGGCACCGGCTTTCGTCAAACTGAACCCGCCTGCAATCACGCCTCCCACTGTCAAGGTATTGGCATTGGTGGTAACCAGGCGATTACCCCCCAGGGTAACATTGCCTGCCCCTAACCGGAGACTTTGTGTACCAATAAAGGTGAAATCACCATTCCAGTTTTGAGGATAACTTGAAGTAGTTACGGTACCCCCGCTAGTGTTGTCGATCGACCCGCCATTGATAATAAATGCTGATCCAACATTTCCGAGGGCGTTGGTATTGTTAATGCTTAAAATGCCTGCATTTAAAGTTGTACCTGAGTAAGTATTTGCCCCATTGAGTGCTAATTCACCTGCTCCCGCTTTGGTGAGGCGAAACGCACCTCCGATTACGCCCCCCACCGTAAGTGTGGAAGCATCTGTGGTTACCTGCCGATTGGCATTTAACGTGACTGCCCCGGTACCCAGGTTGAGGGGATTGGATCCAAGAAATGAAAAGTTGCTATTCCAGTTTTGAAGGTTGTTATTGGTAAGGGTGATGGGGCCCCCGCTGGTATTATCAATATTACCCCCCGCGATGGTAATGGTACCGGTACCCAATGCGGTGGCGCTGTTAATATTTAGGGTACCAGCCGAAAGCAACGTGGTGCCTGAATAAGTATTATTTCCGGAAAGAGTAAAAGCCCCGGTTCCATTTTTAGTTATTCCTATGGATGTAGCGGATCCATTTTGAATTACACCTGAAAATGTGGTCGAAGTATTATCCCCTCCCAAGGTCAGGGTTAATGTTCCAGCTGCTCCGCTCCGAACGGTACCCGTTCCGGCAAGTGAGCCAATAAGTTCACTTTGACCATTAAGGTCAAGGGTAGAGTTAATGACCACAGCGCTCGTATTTGGAATCGCTCCACCCCCGCCAGCGATCCGCAATATTCCAGTATTCGCAGTAGTCGATCCGATATAGCCATTAGCTGCGTTGGATAGGTTCATTGAACCAATGCCTTCTTTGATGATTCCCCCCGTTCCGGATATGATACCAGAAACGTTCAAATCAGGAATGGCAGCCGTATCATCTACATTGAAAGTTCTGGTTGAACCGCCTACATCGATATTCGCGCTAATGGTTGAAGCTGTTAGGCTTGCATTTGTAGTTACATCTCCAGCAAGGGTAATTGTACCTCCACCGGAAATCGTACTGCCTGTCATGTTGATTCCACCAACACTGGTAATGTTGTTTCCAGCAAGCGAAAATGTACCCTGCGGAACCGTCAACAGGCTAGTAATCGAGGTCGGGCTTGTAAGACTTACAGTTCCACCCGGATTGTTACTTGTTAGATTAGCTACGGTTGCCGGTAATCCATTTCCAGTTGCTTGGGCCCCATTTCCTTCATAATGATAATTGGCTCCTGTAGAGAAAGTACGAACCCCTAATACTTGAATATTCCCTGATAATGTTGGTGATGTCGTAATACCATTAGCTGAACCAATGCGGAGCGTTGCACCACTACTTAAAATAAAATCACTATCATCAGTTCCATCATCTCGATAGACACCGGTAGACGTAATAGTAAGATCCCCATCATTTTGAAAATAGCGATTCGCTGTATTGAACGAATCGATTATTAGAGTACCAGCAATTGTACCGGTGGCTGTAGAGGCTAACAGCAAACTAGCTCGGGCTCCTCCAGTACCCAATGTCATTGTTTTACCGGCAGTTATTGTAAAAGATCCGGTGATGGTTAATAAATTACCTGCATTTGCACTGGCTGGGGCGAGCAGGCAATTACCGCTAATTGTCAAACTGTTATAACTGATAACCTGCGGAAAATTGGTAATGTTGGCAGACTGATCTGAATTAATTATCAAATCATCCCCGGCAACAGGCGCAATTCCTCCCGACCAATTAGCTCCATTTGTCCACGAACCACCCGTTGTTGGCAACCAGGTCTTTTGAGCCTCTGATACTGAAACACTTAGTAAAACTAAAAGGAATGCGGCAAGAAGGGGAAGAAGTCGATTGGAAGGCCGGATTAGTAAAAACGGTACTGATTGGATATAGCTACGCAATCGTAAAGTCAAGGGCATAGGGTGGTTCTTGGCCAACTACAGAATCTAAATGGTACAGACGGCTTAAAAGTAACCATTTTCGCTAAAAATCGCGTTATTCTACGAGTTTCCCGTCCGGATTTAATTTCATCAGCACCATCTTCTGTTGACCTCCCAGGCCACCCAGGGTCATGGTGCCAAATAAGAGGATGCGACCATTAGGTAATTCGGCCACATTGCCCGCAAAGTCTTCTCCATCACCATCAAAAATTAGTGGCGGTTGGTTATTGTCCGAAAATTCACGCGAAAGAAAGGTGAGCGCGATGCGTGGAGTGGTGGATGTATAGTCATCTGAAACCATTAAAAAGTTACCGTTGGCTTGCTCCCCGGTGCGGATTTGGTTGCCCTCATCGGCTGATAATTCGATCGGCCGGGTGCCCAGTTGATTCACTTCCTGCTCGACCAACGTGGTCACTGAAGTTAAATCATTCGCACTGGTTAATTTAATCAGGTAGGATTGCGCTGACGTTCCTTGAACCGACTTACCTGCCAGAACGAATCCAACTCCGGTGGTACTGACAGCAGATAGAGTCTCATCTTTTTGAACATCCCCAAAGGTTAAGTCGCTACTGGAAGGTACGCCTACAAGATCTATTTGAAATACCCACACTTGATAATCGTTTACGTTGTCTCCGATAAAATCATTGTTTGAATAGCCAAAAACGTAATACACCGCATTGGGTACCACTTCTATAACTTTGGTAGCAAAATCATCGCCATTCAAACTACCGTTTACATCGGACCATGTACCCGTAAGTTCACTTATCCAATTCAACGAGTTATCGAATCGTAAATGCATAGCGTCCCTAAAATCATTGGAACCCGGCACAGGGCTTTCCAGTTTTGTGGTTGCTCCTGCTACAATGAAACCGTTGCTGATTATTGATACCGAACTAACTTCTTCGTTGGTATCAAATCCCGAAGAATTTGTTAATGCTACCCGATTACTGTCCAAGGGTTGCCCCTGCTGAGAAAACGTTTTAATATAAACATCCCTATTGCCGGGAGTCATTTCTGTTTCTCCTACAATGATCAACCGACCGTCCGGGTGAACTTCCAAATCCCGGGCGTACTCATTCTTATCTGTCAACCCGATGGAACGCTCCCACTGAATAACACCGTTCGGATCCACCTTCACCAGATAAATCTGCTGGAAATCTCCAACTTTGGAGCTGAGGGTATTCCCCATCATCACAATACTCCCATCGGTATTAACAATAAAATCGATCCCGTATTGATTTCCATCCTTGCCATAATATTTAACAAAGTAAGATTCTTCAGGCAGGGTAAAGTCGCTGGCCGTTTCGCAGGCCAGTAGAAAAAGTAACGGAAGTAGTACTCTATGTTTCATTCCACACCTTCCTTTTCACCCGACTTCCTCTTAAAAATACCACGGAAGGGTTTTGTTTTCTTCCGGGGGTTATAAATCGGATGGATATACCCAGCCGAAATCGAAATATTATCTAACCTGAAAAGGTCACTCACATGGTTATACAATGGAACGGACGATGAAAATTCACCCTCTTCATTGTAATAGTTGGTCTCGAGTTTGGTTAAGTTGGTAAGGCCCATCATGTACCGGATGTCGGCATAAACAAAGTCTTTTCCAATTTTATATTTAAGCCCACCTCCAACCACCACTGATTGATTAATTAAATTTCTTTTAAAGGTAAGCGGCTCAGTGGGGCCGGTTGCCTCCTTTTTAGAACCATCCGGTTTCTGATCGGTATAAATCCAGTTTACCCCACGGGCAGTGAATAACAGGTTGATTGCAAATCCAGCATAACTGAATGGCCGGATCTTGCCGGAATCATCAGAGAACTTGACGTACAACGGAAAATCAAACCAGTTTTGCCGCTCTACATACCGGCCTTCATCGGCATCATGGAAGGGCTTCTTGTCTTGTGCAAATGCCTTGTAGGAATAATTGGCTTCCCCACATAAACTCCAGCGATTGTTAATGTTCCAATCAATGCCCGCACCTGCTTGTACCCCAACACGCAAAAGATTTTTTGTTTCCACTGGATTTCCGCTGGTGCTAACGTCATGAATGGTACGAACAAATGATGTATTAAAACCGGCCCTCAGGTGCGGTGTAAATACGGGTGTTGAAATAAATTTGCGGCTGAGGTAATAAACATCAATCGGGTCGCGGGCCGGATTAGCAACATATTCCGGATCGGCTTTCAGTAATTTCAAATAGCTGTCATCGGCCGCAATCGGATCATCGAGAATCAAATACGCTTGCGTTAAAAGCAGATAAGCCCGGACCTTCTGTTCATCACTGAAGCCCCGGTCTAAACAAGGCTTTAACAGAGCCGGAATTCCATAGTACCGGCCGGCATTAAATTCATCATCGGCCTGGATCAGAATTTGTTCGCAGTCTCTACTTGGCTGGTCAGCTTCCTGGGCGGTGGCGGAGACTGAATGCAGGAGAAAGAGTAACGTCAAAAATAGTAATGGCCGCCTCATCAAAAGTCCTTAATTAACAAGCTCCGGCAAGTTGACTCGTAGCCAATATCACTCCCTACGTAGCTGTCCCATTCGTCCTTCGTCATGTTGCGCTCCATCTTCGGGCACACTTGCTCAGCCAGCATGCGCGGGTCGGTTGGCCAGATTCTAATTTCTCCGTTGTTACACGAGGCAATTAAATACCGGGAGTCTTTTGTGAAGACGATATCCCACACGGAGCCATTGTTGTTATCCATTACAATGGGCAAGTCTTCTTCGTGATCCACCACCCACATCTGCAATTTGCTGTCCAGGCCGGAGCTCGCCAATAACAATCCATCGGCACTAAATTCGAGATCGGCTATGCCCGACTTATGTCCTGTCAGTTCTTTGATGCGTTTGGTATTCAAATCCATAATTTTCACAACGCCCCGTACCACGCGTTGCTTCTCGTTTATCATTTCAACCCCGAAGGCAACGACCGGTTTGGTAGGATGCCAGGCCACTGAAAGAATGCGATTCATGACTTTGGCAGTCTTTGTTGTGTCGCTGAGTTTAATGATGGACTCATCGGACCAGATTTCTTTGTACGAATAGTTTGTCAAATCAATCATGACCACTTTGCCACCTGATGAACCGCCAACCAATTGTTTTCCATCCGGACTGATGTCGATCGATTTCAAATCATAGGGAAGCGTAGCAATTTTCCTGCTTTGTCCACTTAGCGTAGTAAGACGCAACGTCCTATCGGCAGCAGCTGTAATGAATGCAGAATTATCCGGTAAAAACTTGATGTCGTTAACAAACGCTGTATGGCCGGTTACGCGTTGCGGTTTAGCAGGAGAAGCCAGGTTAATGATTTCCACATAACTGGAGTCACTGGTATTGATCAGAAATTTCTCATCGATGCTCAGTGCCAGATCCCGGTTGGGGATACCATCATTTTCGAAAATACTGGCGGTCTGGATTTTTTGTTCTTCATAATTGCCCTTAAAGATCCTGCCATCATTACCCGTGGTGTAAAAATCTGACGAATTGTTTGAAACTGCCAGTGCATACATCCGGTTCCGATACCCACCGGGTACTTTCACCGCATTGTAGTTATAGCCCTGTATTTTCGCTAAGGCATAATACAATCCTCTGAAGATATAGGGATCATATTGCTTACCGCCATATTGGGTGTGGTAGAGATACCCCTGCATGGAGGTTAATCCTGCCAATTGAGCATCTTCAATGCCCTCTGACTTAGCCGCCAACGATTGGGCTTTGGAAAGCATATACAAACGATTGGATTCTTTCAAATTCGCTTCTGCACGAACATATTCCTTAGTTGCCTTATCCCGCTCAAGCCGGGCGCTATCCCGTTGAATAGTTGCTTCATTCAAATTACGTTGTGCTAGATTACGCTGGGTTTCAGCTTCAATTACAGCTAATCGTAAATCTTCGGTGGTTTGTTGTAATTGCCGATATTGAGCATCAAGTTCTTTATTTTGTTCTTCAACTTTAAGTAGAGCCTCTTCAGCTCGGCTTCTTTGTGCAATCGCTTCCTTTTCAGCTGCTTCTGCTTTAATCCGGCCATCCTCTGCGGCATCTCGTTGTCTATCCGCTTCAATCTTCTGGAAGAATCCGTACACGAAAAATCCTGTCGCGATCAATAACAGTAGGGCCAGAATCAAGTTCGTTACCCGGGCTCTGCGCAACATTCTGCGCTGCAGCATCTCCTGGTTCTTGAGTTCCGCTTCGTACGTGATGCGACTCGTATCCAAAAATACGATGGCCCGTTCAAAGGCAATGTCATACCGTTGTGCCCATTGCCGAGTGGGTTTCTGCTTCTTCTGCCAGTTGAGCGCTAATTGCAAATCTGGTGGCCGCCACAAACTGGTTTTACCAATCTGATACATTGCCGCTGCCTCCGATACGCGTCTGTACATTTGGGCAGACTCATATTCTTCCTCCACCCAGGTGGAAAGACGAGTCCAGATGCGCATTAAACTCTCGTGAGAGAGCTCCACCACCGAATCGGCCTTCAAGGCAATATGCATCCCGGGCATCAGGAAGGATCGTCCGGGTTTACGGAATTCCTCTACAACTTTTATTACTTTGTCTTCTGCTACTTGTGCCAGCTCAGCCACCTCGGAAATGCGGGCCGGCCTGCGCATCTCCAGACCTTCTGAATTCTTTTCGGTTATACTCTTAAAGAGGACTTCAGCTATTTCTTTTTCCGTATTCGTTAATTCATCGTACGCTTCATTTGCGTGCAAGGACAAGGCTTGGGCAACCCGGCCCACCGCATTGTAATGGCGGATGTCCATGGGCTCACCGGCTTCCCGGTTGGCCACCCAATAATCCCACGTACGCATTAATGCGTGTTGAAGAATCGGGAGTTGATCCTGACTGTCGCCAATGTCGCTCAACAACCGCTTTACCAAACGCTGTGCTATTCTGCCGCCCCCAACAGCCACCGGGCCTTCAATCGCAAGACGCTTCTGATCGCGCGTCATTTGGGGCACCAGATAATTACTGGTGTTGATCATTTGGGTAAGGCCTGCAAATCCGGAGCATTGACCCAGAAAATCGGACCGCATGTTAATGGCAACATAGGCCGGTACCTGGCGTTGTTCTACCGCCTGAATGAGCAGGTTTACATAGGCAATCGACTCATTCGCATATTCCTCACTTCCATCGCGATAGCGAAAAATCTCTTCAAACTGATCGACCAAAAAGAAAACATTGTCATTCTCAGAAGTTTGCAAATAGCGCGTCAACTCGACCAAGCCCAGGGGGCTACTTCGAAGAACTGAATTGATGATCACTTTATGGATGTGTTTATCGTCTTCTGAAATCCGGCCTTCACTCAGTAGGAAATTAACCGCACTCTGACTCAGGTTTTCGATGGGTGAGTTACCGGGCCGTACGGTGATGACCTTCCAATGCGGGCCGGAATCGGTCATGAACCCACCGTAGAGTACGGGAATCAACCCGCAATACATCAAACTGGATTTACCACTACCCGAGTAACCCATAATGGTTACCGACCGGTGCTGGTGGAGCTTTAGGAGAATTTCGTCCACTTGGCCTTCGCGACCAAAGAAGAGATGACTGTCATCAAGAGTAAACGGCCGTAGACCCGGAAAGGGATTAGCGCCAATCTGAAGCCCTGAATTCGGCTCCGGATCGGATTCATTCAATTCGCCAACTTGAACGGAATAATTTAACATCCCTTTCGCTAATCTTGAAAATTACTCAAAAAACAGAGGAATCAGGATTCCCAGAAGACAATTCTTACGTCTAAAAAAATTCCAAATACGACTGACAGTTTAAAAAATCTGTGAAAAATAAGCGAAAATCAAATATATTCCAAAACCTTACTGGCCAACCTTACATGTTCTGCCAGCAACTCATAAAACCGATCTTTATTGAACTTGAGCAGAATGGTATCCTCAGTAGCCTTTATTCGGTTGGAGTTCAAAAAACCTGAACTTGTAACATATTCACCAATAAACTGTGGCGCCTGATACTCCGCGAGCTGAACTCCTTTTTGATAATATTGAACGCTGCCCTTGAAAACAATGAAAAAATCATTCACGACACTATGGTCTAAGGTAATCACCTGGTCCTTGGGCATCGTAACTGTTTCTGAGATATCCGCCAGGTAGGAAAGCGTCACCCCGGGAACCCCCTCAAAGAGTGCTGGCTGTTGATAAAATAAAACCATATCGTATAGAAGGATTCTGCGTTTCCCTTCCGGGAGTATCGCAGCATCGAGCTCGCGCTTAACTTCTGTGCCCAGGCGAATTACGTTGGACTGATAAAGATCCTGGCTAATCTCATTCAACGACCAGGCTGCCGTTTGACGAATGAGTTTATCAGGATTGAAGAGTTGTGCAATCAGGTCTAATGAAAACTCTTCAATGCGTTGAACCCCGATCTGATGCAACACAGCCGATTTGGTCCAGCGATTGCTTTGTGTAAACTCCCGATTAATCAAAAATTTTAAAACCAATTTTTCATCCAATTGCACCCGGGGATAGAACACTTCCAACCGATTCAGTTTCTCGGTGTTGCTGATGTCGTCCAATACGGGAATAACTTGTTGCTTCAATTGCTCCGATAAAAAAACATCCAGCAACTCAATGGCATAGGTTACCCCTTCGGCCGTTCCACTTTCAATATTTTCTTTCACCAGTTGAATGGACCGTGTCTCATACAACATCGCTAATAACATGTACACATGGTCAATGTCATTCTGAATCTCGCGGGTTAAGGCTCTCCGTACCACAGCCGAGACTTCTTCATTTCCAATTTCCTGGAGGGCACCCAGGTTCCAGGTAATATCGCCAATGTCTGATTCGATGGCATACTTAATCCGGCTTACCTGCGACATGCCCGCCTTAAAACCGGATTTTCCAAGAGCCAGCAAAACCTGAGACACAATCACTTTATCAGGAAAATCTATTTTATTCCACAATAATTCTTTCGCACGGCTGCCACCAATGCTCCCGATTATTTGCACCACGCGAAGCATTACCTGTGCGGATTGACCCGACCTGTAAAAAGCATTGTCCAGTAAATTCAATGCAGGTTCGCCAATCACAATCAATGCGTTCATGGCTGCATTCATATACTGAGGACTGCCCAGGTTTTCAATCAACGCATTAATTACTTCGGTGTCATACTTTTTTATAGCGGTTTTGATAGCAGCTAACCGCACCCTTGGCTCCGCATCATTTAGTAATTCAATCAGGAATGAATTGTTTTCAGTACCCTGTGAATGGAGAAGCAACTCGGCACTGTAATGACGATCGTTTACATCCTGCGATCGTGCCAGGCGTTGAATCCTTGCTTTTTGAATATCCCCTCCGCTGTTTAAGATCAATTCCAGGTCGCCTTTGCTAAGAATCCGTTTATCTTCCTGGTGGACTCGGGTTTTATCAAGCCGGATTACGTAATTGTCAGATACTGAGAGGCCTTTGATTTCACTCATTCGGTGTTGGGCGAACTCACGGGTTTCCTGACCTTCATTCTTCATGAGCTGATTGACCCAAACCCCTACCTGTGTAGGTTCTATTTTCTCCAATAGCTTACAGGAGAAAATGGCTTGGGTGGGTTTACCGCTCTGCAACAGTGATTCGAGGCGTTTGGTGATTTGCGTAAATCCATATTCGAGACTATCCAAATGTCCATCATCATTTTCAAGTTTTGCCCGAATCTTGTTTTTGTATTCCTGATAAAGATTTTGGATCACGTTGAAATAAAACAAGGTTAATCCAAGAACCAGAACGGGCACCCATAAAATCTTGAAGAAGGGAATCAAGGCAAATGAAAATATAAAGATCCCGGCCAGAAATCTACCCGACTCACTGACAACCCCTTCTACTTTCGCCTGAATGCTGAAACGATACCGGTTGTCCAGTGGAATGAAGAGCAGCTTATATACCGGATTTTCCAGAGAGTCCTTTAACATCCCATTGAATAGCCGCATGACTGCAATGAACAGGAAGAAGTAGATATAGGTTTGAGGATGGGTTGTCAGATCATACCCGAGCAGAGTTCCCGTTATGACCGAACCAACAGACAGTAAGACTACCACCGCAGGTAGTACAAAAAGTGAAATGCGGATTCCATAGATGCTAAGAATACGATCGTTTACAAACAACTGCATGAACAAACTCAATGCATAAATAGTACCATTGAAATACGCCAGGAAGTTGGTCAGATCGCGCTGATCAGGATATTGCTTGTTTAACAGGGTTTGAAACGTGAATTGATTAAAACTGTAGGTCACCATTGAGACGATCAGAAAAAGACTCAACAGAACAATGTACCGGTCTTTGAAAATCCGGTTGAATTGAGTTTCAGAACGCACGGTTGGATCTGCGCTAACCCGGGCCAGGGAATAGTTCACAGCAATGGTGATCAGACAAAGCAACGAGGCAATAATGCTGACATTACAAACAATCAGGTAATTCGAAGTATCCGGAAAAAATCGGGCTGTTAACGGAATCATGAAGTTGGCTAAAATGATCGCGATCAATTGTCCGGTATCAATCCAGCCAATGATTCGCTTGGATTGCTTGAAATTGAAGAGTCGGCCAAATATTCCCCAATAACACAGCAATAGTATAGCAGTCATCGGCCCGATTAAACAATACATAATAAACAGGGTACCATCCTGAACGGCCACATCGGCAAAGTGATAGAAATAATAGAGTGCCAGGGTAGCTAGTACAATTAATACTATGCTCACGATGGTAAGCGTTACAAACTTGATTCGATTTTGAAAGATTGAAAACAAAAGCGTAGAGACAATTCCCAACACTCCGGAAATAAGGAAGGCCTTATCCAACTGGTCACTGAGCCGGTTCAGAAACAAGGATTCTGCTGTTACCTGATACGTGGCTATAAAAATCCCTATGAAAAAACCCGTAGCCAACATCAACAGAACCTGACTCTGTTCATCGGATCGAACCCCTAAAAAAGCTAAGACATTTCTTTTCACGTTTTGAAATTAAGATTTTCAAATTAAAACAAAAAAGCCGGACGGTGGTACCATCCGGCTTCTTGCTTTCTGTTGTTTGTAAGTTACTTCTTCTTAGATGCTGTAGAGTCTGCCTTTGATTGTGATGTCTCCTGCTTGTAGACTTCGTTCAATCCCTTAATAACATCCTGTGTGATATCAACACTGGCTCCCCCGTATAACAGATCGCTGTTTGGGTTATATTTCAACACAATTTCCAATTGCTTTTCCTGAGCATACCCTTTCAGATAGTCGGTTACTTTTTTGTAAAGCTCTTCGTTCATTTTGGCCTGCTCGTCCATCAACTCCTGTTCTAGGCTGCGCTGATACAACTCTAGGTTCTGACGCTTTTTAGCAAGGTCCTCTTCTATGGCTTTCGCCTGACCAATGGTCATGCCGCTATAATTGCGTTGATAGGCCGTAATATCATTTTGAAGACTTTGGGCCCGATTTTGAAGATCCTGATCAAACTTCTTGCCTTTCGTTTCAAACTTTGCGGCATTTATTTTAAAGAAGTCATAATACTTTAATACGGTGTCCGAATTGATATACGCTACTTTTAATTCACCCGGCTTAATGCCATCGGCAGATGCAGGTGTTTCTTTGGCGGACGAGAAATGAAGAAAATACAAGACCCCAACCGCAATCAACAGTACCACATTCAGGGCGAGAGAGAGATTTTTCATGAATCAAATGATTTAGGGGCGCAAATATAGCCCTCCGACCAGTAATTTGAAGCGTTTTCTTGAATTTTTAAGATTCCTACTATTAATCCTCCGCAGCTGTGGAAAAGGAATAAAGGGTTTCATCCAGTTCCAGGGTATCGGAATTGAAATCCTTGATGAACTTGCCAAGGGTTTCTGGAGTAATCTTCTCTACCTGCAATCCAACAGCCAATCCTATTCCCACCGGATGAGTAGTATCCAAGTCAACGTGCTCGGTAACTTTGATGGCTTCATCCTCTTCCAATTCAAGAATCACCTCAGCCATATACATTCCAATTTCCTCCTCCCGTTCCGTTGGCACTTCCTCGTTGTTGATCATCGTTTTGTATTCGGGAAATTTTTCAATCACCCGTTGTTCTACCAATTCCATCAACTCACTTTCATAGTGAAAGCGAAGTGTATAAAGGATACAATCAAATACCACTTCTTTCCCATCGTGCTTACCGATGAAATAGAAATGGACATACTCATCCGTTGATTCATCTTCTGGATCGAGATAGTAACCCGTGCCGGAAGATTGAATCTTCCTACGCAATCCTTCGGTTTCTTGATTTTGAAATTCGCTCATTCTTTAAACCATTCTGCATACATGGGATAGTTGCGTGCGGTGCGTTCAATCACAGCCTTCATTTCTTCACCCACATCTTTTACGCGCCTGGCAGGAACACCGGCATAAATGCTTCCCGGTTCAATAATCGTGTTAGGCAAAATGATTGCCCCCGCGGCAATCACCGACCCGGTACCCACCACGGCATGGTCCATAATAATGGCACCCATTCCAATCAACACGTTGTCCTCCACCGTGCAACCATGAACGATGGCGTTGTGGGCAATTGAAACATTATTTCCAATTACCGTTTTAGCCTGTTGATAGGTACAATGAATAATAGCGCCATCCTGAATGTTGGTATTATCGCCAATGGTAATGGAATGAACATCGCCCCGCACCACCGCATTGTACCAGACCGTACAGTTACGGCCCATCGTTACTTCACCCACCACTACGGCTGTCTCGGCTAAAAAACAATTGGTGCCAAACTGAGGGGTATATCCCCGCACAGATTTAATTATTGCCATTCTCAACAGGTCTACTAAAACCCTCAAAACTACCGTAAAATAGCTGATTATAATGGTTTTACTATTTTAAAAACCATCTGCCAAGATGTCACAAAACCTCTAAAATGTATTAATTTTGCAGTCCGAAAGCGTAAAAATGAAGAATCTGATTGAGGATATTGGGGTAATGGGAGTCGATGGGGAGGCGACAGAGCCGATGAAAGTTTCGCAGGAACAGAATACCGGAAAATCCAGGAAACTGTACATCGAAAGTTATGGGTGCCAGATGAATTTCTCAGACAGTGAAATCGTAGCAGCTATCCTGGGGAAAGCGGGATTTGATACCACTTCCGATCCTTCGCAAGCCGACCTGATCTTTTTAAATACGTGCTCCATTCGCGAAAAAGCAGAACAAACCGTCCGTCACCGGCTGCATCACATTCAATCATATAAAAAGAAAAAGCCCGAAATGGTGGTAGGCATTCTTGGTTGTATGGCCGAGCGCTTAAAAACCAAGTTGCTGGAAGAGGAGAAAATTGTGGATTTAGTCGCTGGGCCTGATGCTTATCGCGATTTGCCCAACCTCATCGGCCAGGTGGATGATGGCGACAAAGCTGTCAATACCTTTTTATCGCGTGAGGAAACCTATGCGGACATTACACCGGTTCGATTGGACAGCAACGGAGTTACTGCATTCATTTCCATTATGCGAGGGTGCGATAACATGTGTTCTTTTTGTGTGGTTCCTTTTACACGCGGACGCGAACGCAGTCGTGATCCGCATTCCATCGTAGCCGAAGCCACCGATTTATTCCATAAAGGGTTCAGAGAAGTTACGTTGTTGGGTCAGAATGTTGATTCATACAAGTGGAGCGAAGAAGAGAATAACAAAGCCCGCTTAGAAAAAAATGGCATCAACCAGGTGGTGAATTTTGCCAACCTGTTGGAATTGGTTGCTCAAGTACATCCCGATTTGCGGATCCGGTTCTCCACTTCACACCCAAAAGATATTACTGATGAAGTGTTGAGAGTGATGGCCCGTTACGAGAATATCTGCAAGTACATTCACCTTCCGGTGCAAAGCGGCAACACAAGAATTCTTGAGCTCATGAATCGGGGGTATTCCCGCGAATGGTATTTGAACAAAGTGGAGCGAATCCGAGCGATATTAAGCAATGATTGCGGCATCTCCTCCGATATGATTACCGGATTTTGCAGTGAAACCGAGGAAGAACATCAGGAAACATTATCCTTAATGGATCTTGTTCGATATGATTATGCATATATGTTTGCCTATTCCGAGCGCCCGGGAACTTTAGCATCAAAGAAATTTCCGGATGATATCCCGGCTGACGTTAAAACCAGACGCCTGGAAGAAATCATCAATAAGCAACGCGAACATTCGTATCTCCGTCATCTTCAGGATGTGGGCACGGTACAGCGCGTGTTGATTGAAGGTCCCTCCCGAAGAAGTGAGGACCATTTGCAAGGCCGCACTTCCGCCAACCGGGTAACGGTATTTCCGAAGGGCAATAAAAATAAAGGTGAATACGTCAATGTAATGATAGAACGGTGTACCAGTGGAACGTTGATTGGGAAGATTGTTGAATAATTATGGCCATTACAGAAGCTGAAATTCAAAGTGTTAAACAACGGTACGGGGTAATCGGCAATTCCCCCTTGTTGAATAATGCCGTGCGGGTTGCCATGCAGGTAGCCCCTACCGATATGTCGGTATTGATTACCGGAGAAAGCGGCAGTGGAAAAGAATCCTTTTCGAAAATCATTCATTACCTGAGTCCGCGCAAGCATGGACAATTTATTGCCATTAACTGTGGATCCATCCCGGAAGGCACCATCGATTCTGAGTTATTTGGGCATGAGAAAGGATCGTTTACAGGCGCACACGAATCCCGAAAAGGGTATTTTGAAGTTACCAATGGTGGTACCATCTTCCTGGATGAGATTGGTGAAATGCCCTTAGGCACACAGGCGCGCTTACTACGGGTATTGGAAAATGGTGAATTCATTAAAGTGGGTTCCTCCAAAGTTCTCAAAACCGATGTGCGTGTCGTTGCGGCAACCAACGTGAATCTGTTGGTTAAAGTAGAGCAAGGAAAGTTTCGCGAAGATTTGTACTACCGGTTAAGTACGGTACCCATTTTTGTTCCCCCCTTACGGGAGCGTGGAAAAGACGTGGAGTTGCTCTTCCGGAAATTCGCCACTGACTTCGCAGAAAAGTATAAGGTGAAGCCTATTACGCTTACCGAAGAAGCAAAGACAATGCTCCTGAAATATCGGTTCCCGGGTAACATTCGTCAATTAAAAAACCTGGTGGAGCAAATTTCTGTACTTTCATCTGATCAAACTGAAATTACAGCTGAGGTACTGAGCCACTACATTCCGAAGGAATCCAGCTTACCAGCGCTCTATAAAGAACAAAACGGGCACGACAGCATTTCTGAACGCGAAATTCTTTATAAAGTACTGTTCGATCTGCGCAAAGACATGAATGACCTAAAAAAAATTGTGTTGGAGGGCGCGGGTAACCCTGCACAAACTGCGCAGTTGGTAAAAGAACATGCAGGGTTGTTTGAGAGCGTTCATCAGGAGGTGAAACCGATTCACGAACCCGTTACACTCAATATCAATCCCGCTTCTGCAGAACCACCCGAAACTGAAGAAGAGGAAGTGCAAGACATCAGCCATGTGGCCGAAGATGATTCGCTCTCACTGGTTAAAAAAGAAAAGGAGTTGATCATGCGGGCGCTTCGTAAAAACAACAACAAACGGAAATATGCGGCACGCGATTTGGGGATTTCCGAACGCACGCTTTACCGAAAAATTAAAGAGTACGAACTTGAAGAGTAGAATTTACGGTTTCCTATGTTGCCTGTTGCTGTTGCCCGCGTTACAAAGTTGCATCAGTTACTCGTTTACCGGAGCGGCCACCACGGCAAAGACAATTCAGGTTGATGATTTCTTTAACAACACCGACCTGGGACCTGCCAACCTGGGTCAGGTATTTACCAACCGACTAAAGGATTATTTTCAACAAAATTCCAGTTTGAAAGTGGTTCCTGAAAACGGTGAGCTTCAGATTGAAGGAACCATTACGCAATACCTGCTAACTCCTGTGGCCCCCGTTTCTGGTGGATCATCCAATGTGGGTGACCCCGCTGCACTAACGCGCCTTACCATCGGTGTCCGGGTAAATTATATTGATACCCTTGAACCTAAAAATAATTTCAAAGACCGCTCATTCACATTCTACGCTGATTTTCCGAATACCCAGGATTTCAATTCTGTACAGGAAAGCCTGCAACGCAAAATTCTCGATCAGATCTACATCGACATCTTTAACGCAACCCTTGCTAACTGGTAAGGTTGCTAGAAGCAGGATTTTCCATTACATTTACTATCCCCACATTTCAAAAAATGGAACGGAATCAATTCTATCAACTGCTTCATAATTTTACCTCGCTTACGCCCGAGGAAGCAGAGGCCTTGAAGCCGCTCAAAAAGGAATTCCCGTTTAGCCAGGTCATTCATGGATTGTTAGCGCGGGCTGCTCAGGATAACCAATGGACTGACAAAGAAATCTGGTTGCATACCGGTGCGGTGTATAGCAGCGATCGCGCTGTATTAAAGTCGATCATATCACTGCCGAAAAAAAATCGGGAGCTTAAGCCGAGCCTTGTTGCAGCGGTAAAATCTGAACCAGTCGAGAATAAAACCATCGAACCCGCCAAAACTGACGCATCTCAAAAGGCGGACAAGCAAACAGAATACATTGCCACCCTATCCGGGGATAGCCTGTATAATGAAGTGATGCACGACATCGAAATTCTAAAAGAACGGAAGCTCCAATTTGAACAAACCGTAAGCAAGTTTGAAAAAGGAATCATCATCGCTTCGCCATCCGGTCTTAAGCCACGAAAAAGCAAATCTCCTGCTGATCCAGATGAAGGTTTACTTCTGGAAATCAAGAACTCCAAAAAGAAGATAAAACCAGAAGGCCCCAAACAAAAAGAGCAGATCGAAATAATTGACCAGTTTATAAAAACCCAGCCTTCCATCAAGGGAAAAGTGGCCCCCGTTGAGTCCGTGCCGAAGGAGGATCTTTCGGATAAAAACAATTCGTATGGCGACAACATTGTTTCGGAGACGTTGGTGGAGATTCTGTTAAAGCAAGGCAAGAAGGAAAAGGCGATTGAGGTACTCAAGAAGTTAATTTGGAAGTTTCCACAAAAAAAGGCTTACTTTGCGGCTCAAATTGAAGACCTGAAGAAGAAGTAGTATGTACACGTTATTGATTGGATTAGCCATTTTTAGTTCAGTTTTGCTGGTATTAGTCGTTCTTGCACAAAATTCAAAGGGTGGCGGATTATCGAGCCAGTTTGGGGGTTCCGGTGCAAGTAACCTGATTGGTGTTAAAAAAACTGGAGATTTGCTTGAACGCCTGACCTGGGGTTTTGCCATTGCGATTATGGTTTTTGCTTTGGCAACAAATTTTACCACACCAAATTCGGGCGCCAATGATGCAATTTTGGAGAGAGCCCGGGAACAACAGGGCGGTAACATCGATTTACAAAAAACAGAGCAACCCGCAACACCCGCTGACAGTGCGAAGTGATCGTGGTAAACAAGATATTCAAAAAAGGGGGCGTTGACCCCCTTTTTTATTACTCGTGGTTTTGCTCCAACTCCATCCGGGCTTCTTCCAGGTCTAATTCAAACTCAATCTTACGCACCACTTCATCGTTAATCCGCCCCTCCTTTCTCAAACTCAACACGAAGCTTCTTTCACGCTTTAGTAATTCGCGCTGAATTCGTTGGAACTCATCGATTTGTGCCTCGGTCATACGCTGCTCGCTCAAATCCTTTCGGATGCGTTGAATGCGGATTTCATATTTCGATTTAATCTGATTGAGCACCGCCTCACTGAGCGCCAATGAATAGTTCTCTTCAATGTGTTCGATGATGGCCGAAGCTACTTTTAACCGAACAGCCTCCTCTTCCCGAATGTGCTTGTCATCGCCTTTGATTCCCAGCCAGGAAATCAGTTTGCGCAAGGTCATTCCCTGAAAAACCAGCGTGACGAAGATGACGCAAAAAGTGAGAAAAATGATCATGTCGCGGTTGGGAAAAGCTACTTTATCCGTGGCCATGATCGGTAAAGCGAGTGCAGCCGCCAGCGAAACAATTCCCCGCATACCCGCCCAGGCGATAATGGAAACCCGAGCTGGAGTGGTTTCCGGCTCCCGCTCGCGAATTGCTCTACTGAGCCACCGAGGAATGTACGCTCCCGGAAAAACCCAGACGATTCGGGCAATAACCGTTACCAGACTTACGATACCACCATACAACAGCAACGTTCCAAATGAATGTTGTTGAATGTTATCGAGGATCATAGGAAGTTGAAGCCCTATTAAAATGAAAATTATCCCATTGAGAACAAAGATCAAGGTGTCCCACACAGCCGTTGCCTGGATTCGGGTGCGATTGGAAAATATTTCTGACGACCGTGGACTTAAGAATAAGCCAGCGGCTACTACGGCCAGCACACCGGACGCGTGAAATTCTTCAGCGATCAAATAGGACGCATAGGGGGCTAATAGCGTGAAGGTTGTATCCGTGGTAGCATTGTTGGGGGTAATTTTATGAATCCAGAAAAAGGTGTACCCTACGGCCAGTCCCAAAAAAATGCCCAGTGCGGCCACATAAAAGAAATTGATTCCGGCAAGCCAAAATATAAAGGTGCCTGAAGCGGTAGCTGCGATGGCGTACCGATAGGCTATCAGGCCTGTGGCGTCATTTACCAGGCTCTCCCCTTCCAGAATGGTGATAATTCTTTTGGGGAGTTTCAATCCTTTGGTTGCTGTAGTGGCAGCCACGGCATCCGGTGGAGAAATAATGGCACCCAATACAAAGGACTCTGGCCAGCCAAAGTTGGGAATGAAATAATGGGCCGCCATGGCAACCAAAACGGTAGTAAACAACACACATCCAATCGCCAGCAGGGAAATGGGTCGTATGTTCGCTTTAAAATCCGGCAACGATGTATTCCAGGCGGCTGCATACAAGACCGGTGGAAGGAAAATGAGAAAAACTATATCGGGATGGAGCGTAATATGAGGCAATCCTGGGATCAAGCCAATTCCGATCCCTACCAGGACCAACAAAATAGGATACGGTATCCGGATGCGATCCGTAACCTGTGCCAGGGCGGTAACCACCGCCAGCAACCCAATTATCAACGCAATATTCTCCATGAATTAACGCTCTGTATAGAACAACGATTTTAGAAGGTGGTTCACCGATTCGTTTATGCTTTGCGTATCGGATGAAATGATTACATCAGCTTGAATTGGAGGCTCATAGGGAGAATCGATGCCTGTAAAATTTCGAATCAAACCAGCCCGTGCTTTTTCATAAAGACCTTTCACATCGCGGGTTTCACAAATCTCTAATGGACAACGAATATAAACCTCCTTAAACCGGGGCGCACCAATAATATCTCGGGCCTTTTGCCGATCTGCCTGAAACGGTGATATGAATGTTGCCAATACACAAAAGCCTTCGTCTACCCATAATTTTGCCACTTCAGCGGCTCGTCTGATATTTTCACTCCTGTCCGAAGCAGAAAATCCAAGGTCTGAGTTCAATCCAGAGCGTAACACATCACCGTCCAATATATACACGCTACTCCCTTTGAGGTCAAGCTGCTTTTTAAGCTCCTGTGCCAACGTGGTTTTTCCAGCACCCGATAAACCGGTGAACCAAACCACAAAATTATGTTGTGACGGTGCCTTCATAAATTACAAACCTTTAAAATGAGAAAAAAAATCATAAGTTTAATCTTACATGATGGACAAAGAACCCGCCCCTTTTGCCTGCTCCTACTCAGAAGGCGTACCCGAACTGCTCTTCAACTTGCGGTGCACTGTGGCCATCAGCACGTATCAGGCCGGGAAAGTAATTTTCATCAGCGCAAAAGATCGCCAAGGACTAATTCAATTACCGCGCACCTTTAAGAAACCGATGGGGATTGCTATTGCTGGAAAAAAGATGGCTATTGCTACACGCAATGAAGTGGTGACGTTAGTAAATACGCCCAGCCTTTCAGCCACTTTTCCCAAGCAGCCCAATACCTACGATGCGCTTTATCTTCCTCGTTCGGTTTATTTCACCGGAGAATTGGATATCCATGATCTTGCTATTACCCAACATGGACTGATTGCAGTCAACACTAGGTTTTCCTGCATTTCAAAAATAACTGAGGCCTACAGCTTTGAGCCCGTTTGGAAACCTTATTTCATCACAACGATGAATCCGACTGATCAATGCCATTTAAATGGGATGGCCATCGATGGAGAATCAATACTGTATGTTACCGCCTTGGGGCAAACCGAGGCCGATGGAGGCTGGCGGAAAGACAAAGCACACGGTGGGATTGTAATGCACGTTAACTCGCAGGAAGTTGTCTTGAAAAATCTTCCCATGCCTCATTCCCCCCGGATTTATGATGGGAAGTTGTATGTCTTGTTGTCTGGTTCTGGCGAATTAATCCAAGTCGATGCACAAGCCGGTACCTATCAGGTTGTTCAGAAAATGAAAGGATTTGTCAGGGGTATGGATAAAGTAGGTGACTACATTTTTATAGGCTTATCAAAATTGCGGACCACCAGTGAGGCTTTTGGAGATTTACCGATTGCCAAGGATTCTGTTTTTTGTGGTGTTGTGGTAATTCAACACTCCACGGGTCGCATTGTGGGCTACATTAAGTACGAAAATAGTGTCGAAGAAATTTTTGATGTCCGCATTCTTCATCATTCAAGACCAGGTGTAGTTAATCACTATCAGGAAGATCATCTGGTTGCTATTACGGTACCATCGGGCAATTATTGGACAACGCCAGAACAAAAAACATAACGGGTATGTCGTCTTCCGATCTCCGGCATTTGCTTATTGAACGAGCAATACGTCAACCCGAAAAAATTGCGTATTTATTCATTCAGGATTCCGGCATACCTATTTCATTGACTTATCAACAATTGCTGTACCATGCGAACTCAGTTTCGGACTGTATATTAAAAAAGTCCTGGAAGGATGCCGGGCGTGCCTTGTTGATTTATCCTCCGGGATTTGACTTCCTGTATGCCTTGTTCGGGTGTTTTCTTTCCGGTACTCAAACGATACCCATTGCCATCCCGAAACCCAAAACGAAAGAGTTATTTAAACACTTTATCAATCATGCAAGCCCACATTTGATACTGACTCATTCATCGCTGGAGGAGCGAATCGAACCATTCTTACGAGACCAAAATAAAATGATACCCTCGATCTGCACGGATGTATTAAAGCCAATCGAGAATACCACTATTAACGTAAAAGAAAAATCCAACATTGCTCTCATTCAATATACATCTGGCACCACCACATTTCCGAAAGGCGTATTGGTCACTTATGAGAATTTGGTGCACAACCTCACCGCTATCAAAAATCATTTTCACCTTACTTCGCAAAGCGTCTGTTATTCATGGTTGCCACACCATCACGATATGGGTTTGATTGATGGCCTGCTCTCGCCCATCGTAAATGATTGTCTTGGAATTATCAGTTCGCCCTTGTTTGTGATTTCCAATCCAACCCATTGGTTGCAGGTAATCACTGATTATAAAGTTACTCACACTGGGGGGCCAAATTTTTTCTTTGATCTGTGTGTCGATAAAGTTGATAAAAACAGCTTAACCCGATTTGACCTTCGATCGCTTACGCATCTCTACGTAAGTGCCGAATCGGTTCGCAAAAAAACACTCGATAGTTTTTCTGCTCATTTTTCTCCGTGTGGCTTTCGGAAAGAACTATTTACCCCAGGCTATGGATTGGCAGAAGCCACCTTAATGGTGACCTGCAAAGAATTGAATACGGCTGTAACGATAAAAGCGAAGGATGGAAATGAATATGTTGGGTTGGGCAAAGCCATCCCGGAAATGCAGATTAAAATTCTTGATCCTGTAACTGCAGCCCCTGTTGACGCAGGGATAGTCGGAGAAATTTGCGTTGCCGGTCCTTCTTTAACATCTGGCTACTTTGCTGATGAAGCCCGAACAAGGGCATCCCGTTTAGTAATTGAAAATGAAACATTCTTCAAAACGGGAGATCTGGGATTTTTAGATCAGGAGGAGTTGTATGTAGTTGGACGTTTGAAGGATACCTTGAACATACGGGGCACGAAATACCAACCCGAGGATCTTGAATATATCATTGCACAATGTCATCCTTCATTGGCAGCCATGCCTTGTGCGGTCATTTCAATACAACAGGAAGTTGAAAAGATTGTCGTACTGCAGGAAATAAAGCGAGACATTACTGATTACAACACCCGTCAAGCCATCAAAGAGTCAATTACCCAAGCTATATTTGTTGCTTTTGGGTTATCGGTATATGACATTAAATTACTTCAACAAGGCAGCTTGCGAAAGACCACGAGCGGTAAAGTTAAAAGACTTGAAAATCGTGAGCTTTATGAAAATGGGTTACTAATTGCCGTATGAAAGTGCTTGATCTGAATGATGTTGTCACATTTGTAAAAGAAAGTGTTGCTCGTGAGACCAAGTTGACACCGGATCAGGTTGACGTTCATCAATATTTGGGAGTTTATGGGTTAGATTCCATAAATTCTGTTCATGTTTTGGTTGAACTCGAGAAGTTTCTACAAGTAGAACTTAACCCCCTTGTTTTTTGGGATTATCCTACCATTATGAGCCTGAGTAAGCACCTTCACCAATTATACCTCAATAAAAGATGAAACCGCTGTGGGATCCATTTGCGGAGCACAACCGGTTAAACCCCTATCCGATGTATCATCAGCTACGCGCAGAAGCACCGATACATCGGTCGCAGACCGGTGATTATGTTCTTACCCGGTACGTGGATATCAAAAACATTCTTCAAAACACAGATGATTTCAGGGCAGGCAACCGGCTGGAATGGATCAGGCGGCAGGTTAAATACCTGGAGAATAAATCGGAAGATTTCACAGCCATAACGGATGCTATGAATAGTTTCATTGTGATGATGAATCCACCTGAGCACACTCAATTGAGAAGCATCCTGGTTCAAGCGTGGAGCGATCACAACGTTGAACAACTCATTTCCGAGAACATCCATCATCTGCTCAACAGCGTATCGGATTCATTTGATATCGTCAAAGACTTTGCTGAGCCATTACCCGCCATGACCATGACGCGCATTATGGGCATGCCTTTTCATGATTACAACTTTCTAAAAAATGTTGCCACCAACATGCTGCGCAGCCTGGACATGTATGCCACCTTTAAATCCCTGGTGCTTATTGATCAGGCGGCCAAAGATTTTATGGGCTATCTCCAAGCGTACCTCGACTTTCGGGAGAAAAATCCCGGGCCCGATCTGGTTAGCAAAATTATTGCCACCTATCGGGAACGAGGCATTGCGGTGAGCCGCAAACAACTGATTTCCATTTGCATTTTTATGTTCATGGCTGGAGAAGAAACAACAGTAAACCTGATTGGTACCAGTATATTAGCACTCAGCAATAACCCCGAGCAATTGAAGAGTCTGAAGTCAAATCAGGCTTTTTTGGATGCTGTGTTGGAAGAAGCCTTGCGATATGAGTCCCCCGTACAACTTCTGGGGCGCATTGCGAACCGCGATGTGGAGTATAACGGTGTGGTGTTTAAGAAAGATGAAACGCTTACGCTCAGTCTTGGCGCAGCCAATCGCGACCCGGGAGTATTTACCGAACCCGATCGATTTGATATTCATCGCAATGCGAAACAACACTTGGCTTTTGGGGCCGGAGCACATTTTTGTTTGGGGTCCTGGCTTGCCCGTAAACAATGGAAGCTGGCCATTGGTGAATTCTTAACACGATTTCCAAATTTCAAAGTTGCTGGCTCACCGGTTTGGACAACCATGTTGTCCGTGCGTGGGTTAACTTCGTTACCGGTACAGGTGACATAATCTAAATTGTTGCTCCTTTAAAATAATACACCCGAATGTGGCGACCTTTCTTATCGATACCAATGTATGCCATCTTTGAGGCCCTCCAAATCGCTTCGCGCCTCGCTTGTTGAAAGCGCGGATTCTCAACAAAGGTGATCATGCCGATACAGGGAAATAGCTTTGCGCTTTTATTGTAAACTTCCAAGGCATCGCGGGTTTCCACAATCAGTTTAGAGGCTAAACCAGGAAACCGATAGCCCGGCAGTATTACGCACCGATATAGGTAAAAACGATTCTCATTCAATTGTTTAAACACAACAATTTCTGCGGTTGATATTCCAACTACTTGATTGCTTTGTTCATTACGCACCATCATCACCACCTGGTTGGCCCGTTCGGTTGCCGAAACCCCTGGCCGTAACATACCATTCTCCGTCCAAAACTGAACTACTTCGTCCACCCGTTGGGGCGTCATCTTCTGCCACACCAGTTCAACCTTTACTTTTTGGAATTCTCGTCTCGTTAACGTTCGCTCCCCCACTTCGATCACTTCATCGTTCCAGCGTACCGTTACACGAAAGTTATCCAGATCGATGTACGGCAGTAATTTGAGCTTTAATTCTTCGATTATTTCCCGCTTGCGCTGTGCCCACGAATCCAGATTCTTTAACGGATAAACCAGAATCCGTGTACCCGTTTCATTTTCTTTCGGCAGTTGCTCAGCAAACATGGAGACTTCCGTCAGGGATCGCTGCTCCTGGAATTGAATCCAGTTGAACGCAACATGACTTGTGGTTGCCGAATCCTTGCTGGTGGTGAATAGCTCAACGCATTCCCCAAGGTGAACAGTTCCCAATCGACCTAACCCTTGTCCACCAACCATGGCTCGTTTCTTTTCGGTAGGACCCTTACTCCGGGCTTCTTTCTTCTCGGAATAATAAAAATTCATCCAACTCTTTTGCACCTTTTCCCAGTCCATGCCACGGCCATTGTCTTCCACCAAACAAAATCCAACATTCGGTTGGGCAAAATGACGTTTTAAACCTTCGCCCGGTGCCGTACTGATTATAACGTGAACATGATCAGCATCAGCATCATATGCATTCTTGATAAGTTCCATCAAAGCGGCTATCGTACCGGGAACAATTACTTCCCCTAAACGTTTAATCAGGGCTGCACTTACATTGAACTGGTATTCCGTATTTTTACTTGTCATGAATATTCAGAAATTAGGGGCAGCATTATTATTTTCATGAAACCATTTACCGAAGCTGAACTGATAGAATTCTTTCGCAAAAAAATTGCTACCGAATTGGGTATTCCGCTGGAAGAAATCGCCACCGATGTTGAATTTATCAACTTTGGTATGGACTCGGTAAATGCCATCTTCATACTTCAGCATTTAGAAAATTTCATCGGTCAGGAGTTGAATCCTTTGTTGTTTTGGGATTACCCTACCATCAACCGGTTTTCGAAACATATCATGTCGTTGCGTTAAATCATCGCATTTTGAAAATAGCCGATTCGGATGTGATGGCCTTCCGGGGTATTTCCGATATAGATCATATCCGCTCCAAGCCACACGGCTTGTTTCCAGTTTTTCTTGATCACTTCGTTTTCAACGATCGTAAGAATTCCAACACACCGGCTTTCAGTTTCCTGATTACTGCGCTCTTGCAAATGTTGTTTGGCACGAACAAGCATCTGAGTATCCAGTGCCGGTGCGCGTGATTCCGGTTGGATATAACACCGGTAGGCATAAACATAATTTTGGATTTGCTGATAATAGGTTTTTACAGCGGTTGCAACCCCGACAATCTGACCTGCTCCATTTCGTACAAAAAGAATCAATTCATCAAGCCGTTGACGCGCTTGCTCTTGCGATAACCCGGCAGAATTAGTCCAAAGTGCGATTAATTCATTGGCTACGTCATCCGAAACAGGGGATTCAACCAAGGAAAACGAAAAATCAGTTACCGATCTCAAGGTAGGTGGATAAATCCATGATGGTTCCTTTAAAAATAAGGCATTTTCTCTATATTTAAAGTGAGGAAGAATTAGCAACTCAAATTCTGTGACCAATTCCCTTCCGTTTTACATCTACCAACGCACCCGCGAGAAGTATCTCAAATTCAAAGCCCGACTTGAGAGAAACATATCGCAGGGGAGCTTCCGGAATTTTACAAGAAAAAAACAACGTCAAATCATACAAAAGGTTGAACGCCTGCGCAAAAGAGTTCAACAGTTGCAGTTACAGTTAAAGTTAGCGGGTGCTGGTTTGGCCTTGGGCCTGCTTCTCAATACCTCTCCGGTACAGGCACAATCTACCCTTGGCCCTTTCGATCAAAACGTGTTGGAGAATCCATTGCCACCGCCCTTGCCTTATATCGATCGTCCGGCTCCCACCTATGTTGATATCGATGCTGATGGAGACCAGGATTTGGTGGTTGGAAAATATAATGGCTTAAAATATTTCAAAAATATTGGTACGGATGAGGATCCGTATTTCGAAGAAAAGTTCTGGGGAGACACTGAGTTCCCTTTTGCCCCTGTTATTTCTGGTATCTCTGGCGCATCGGTTGTCCCCTCCTTTGCTGATATCGATAATGACGGTGATTTGGATATGCTGGTTGGCACCGATCGGAAATACCCGAACGCAGGTGAACTCTTTTTCTTTCGAAACACAGGTTCAGCGACAGACCCTGTCTTTGAATTAGATAATACGAACAACCCATTTGTTGATACCTATGGCGTCAAGTTTGGTTCGCTCCGATATGCACATCCGGTGTTGGTTGATATAGACAAGGATGGAGACATTGATTTGTTGCTGGGTGGGTACTATGATAATTCCACAGGGGGTTATTTGCTGCAATATTTTGAGAATACAGGTTCACCCACAAGTCCGCTATTTGAGCAAAAGTTCAATAGTTTGACCGATGCGGTTAATAATATTTATTCAACACTTTCAGCACCCATTAATGTTGCCGATTTAGATGAAGATGGAGATTTGGATGTATTCCTTTCTTACTATGACAAAATCATCTATTTCCGAAACGATAACGGAACCTTTGCCGGTGAAAATTATGCCACCCCTATTCAAACCGGACCGTGGATTCCCAATCCCGGAGACCCCGGAGCTTCACAAGGAAATCCATTCGATGAGATAAACAATAACCTTCCCGATTACTTTAGTGGAACGATCGTATTATCATTCTCCGATCTGGACAATGATGGAGATTTGGATGTTACCCTGGGATATGATCGTGATAATTATTATAATAATTATAGCATCCGTTCCCTTATTTATTATGAAAACAAAGGCCAGGGTGTATTTGAATTGAAGGAGGGTATTGCCAGCCCGGTTGATGGGATTGATCTGGGTGATGATGCATTCGCATCCCTGGTTGATATGGACAATGACGGTGATCTGGATATGATAGCTTCCGGCTCTGCCTTTGAAGAGTATTTTGACTATGGGTGCGAGTGTTGGACAACCAACAATTATATTAAAATACAAATCTTTGAAAATACTGGGGGTGGTTTTATTGAAGTGACCGATCCACTAGAGAATCCATTTGCTGGTTTGGATTTCAAATCAGAAGGTAGATTAAAACTGGTTGATGTTGATAGTGACGGTGATATTGACATAGTTGTACCTTATGAAGAATATGATTATTATAACTATGGAAATTTTACCAGCATTCAATATTTTGAAAACATCGATGGAACTTATGTAGAACAAACCGGCACTGAAAATCCTTTTGATTTTTTGACTGTCGAATCCTATGAAAAAATCGATCTCGATTTTGGGGACTTGAATGGAGATGGATTACTTGATTTGATCGTTGCATTTCCAAGTGAATCTCTCAGAGCCTTTGAAAATGTTGGGGACATTGGAGAACCAGATTATGTTACAAGGCCCGAATGGGAAACAGGTTTTATCGATCAAATTTATGAAGGTGGTGCTCCAAAACTTCTGGACCTTGACAACGATGGAGATCTGGACATTGTCACCAGCAAGTATGGTAACATCTGGTACTATGAAAACATCGGAGATCCTACATCGCCAGAATTTATTGAATACAGAAGTTATAACTATTTGAACGAAGAAAACGAAAATATTCTTGCCGAGAATAATCCATTTGAATCCATCAATACCAATACCTCCCGAACATTTCCGAATTTTTACGATTTTGATGGCGATGGAGATAAAGACCTAATCCTGGGCGATGAAGATGGTCGTTTTGATTACCATGAAAATGATAACCTGGCACCGATCACCACATTGAATGGATCCATTGAAATCCAGGGTGGTTCAGGTCCAATCGTACTTAACGTTGTGTCGACCATCGAAGATGAGGTAGTCAACCCCGACCTGATATCCGAAGTTATTATTACGATCGTTAATTTTCAATCCGGAAATGAAACGCTCACCTTCGAGCCGATCTTAAACATTACAGGCGAATTTGATAGCGAAGCCGGCATCTTAACATTACGAGGATTAGCTCCTCAGGCAGACTACATAACCGCTATTAATTCCATTGTATATGAATATATCGGCTCAAAACCCTCCGAGGGCGGTCGAAAATCTAAAGCAGCCAAAACCGTGGTACTTACGCGAACGTTGAACTATCGGGTACTCGATGTGGATTTAACAACCCCTCCGGTAACTAACCTTACCGTTCAAATTACCTTTCCAAACAGCATACCAGCTCTCGCTGGTGCTACACCCGATGTAAATTTTACATCTGCTCCGGTGATCATTGGCCCTTCTCTGTCGCTGTCCGATAGCGATGATTCGAATCTTGAAGGCGCTACTATTCAGATTTCATCAGGATTGATACCGACTGAGGACCAATTGCTGTTCCTTGACCAAAATGGAATTACGGGTAATTTCAATAGTAGTACAGGAACGTTAACGTTGTCTGGAATCTCATCGGTAGCCAATTATCAAACCGCCATTCGTTCCGTTCAATACAATAATTCATCGGCAACCCCCAACCCGCTTACTAGAGGAGTTTCGTTTACCATAACCGATGGCGAGAGTGCGAGCAACTCCGTTATGGTCAATGTTGCAATCATTCTACCCAATACTCCGCCCCTACTTGGAGGCACTACTCCTGATGTAACCTATTCAACAACTCCTGTTATTCTGGCAAACTCAATTACAGTAAGCGACAGTGATGATGTTAATCTGGAAGGAGCAACAATCGCAATTACTACTGGTCTTGTTACCACCGAGGATCAACTGTTGTTTACAAACCAAAATGGCATTACGGGCAGCTATAATGCATCAACTGGGGTGCTTACGTTAACCGGTACCTCCTCCGTTTCGAATTATGAAACCGCCCTCCGATCAATTCAATATAACAACACAGCTGCATTGCCCAATACAACTAACCGGGAAGTAACCATTTCGGTTTCCGATGGATCTGACTCAAGCAATCCGGTTGCTATTACCATTTTGATTGTACCCCCGGTTAATGTCGCTCCGGTATTAGGGGGCTCAACTCCCGGAGTAACCTTTTCAACTGGGGCCGTTGTTGTAGCCAGTGCTGTCTCCGTTAGCGATAGTGATGATACCAACCTGGAAGGGGCAATAATTGCAATTACCGCAGGGCTGGCTCCTTCTGAAGACCAACTGCTATTCACTAACCAAAATGGCATCACCGGAAATTACAACGCCATCAGCGGTATCCTTACATTGAGTGGTAGTTCTTCAATTGCGAACTACCAAACCGCCATCCGGTCGGTTCAGTATAACAATACGGCAACAACACCCAATACTACAAACCGCAGCGTTACTCTTTCAGTAACCGATGGTACAGATAGTAGCAATTCATTAACGGTCACGATAGCCGTGGTAATTGTTAATTCACCACCTCAGGTATCCCCCACCACCCAGAGCACACAAATCGGCAGTGTGGTAACTATTGATTTAAGTTCTCTTCTCTCTGACCCCGATAATGATCTTGATCTATCATCGCTGCAAGTGGTCAGTCAACCAGCCAGCGGGGCTAGTGCTACTATTTCTGGCACACAACTGGAAGTTGATTACAGTGCCACCGATTTTGCCGGAACCGATCAGCTCACAATCGAAATTTGCGATTTATCAGGTGCGTGTGCACAAGGGATTATTACCATTGAAGTAGAAGGAGATATTGTTGTTTACAATGGCTTCTCGCCCAATGGAGATGACCTGAACCGGTACTTCCGGCTAGCCAATATTGAAGCCCTCGAACCTACCAATAAGGTATCGATCTTTAATCGCTGGGGCACCCAAGTATTTGAAATTGAAAATTACAACAACACATCGCGTAGGTTTGAAGGATTAAATAATAATGGCCAAGAGCTTCCAACTGGTGTATATTTTTACAAAATTGAATTTACAAGTGGCCGGGAAACCATGACTGGATATGTTACCTTAAAGAAATGAGTATGAAAAGAGTGCTACTTCTTCTTGTTGTATGGGCATCCGGCTATCTGGCCTGCGCACAACAAGATCCAATCTATGCCCAATACATCAATAACCCGATGACCATTAATCCGGCCTTTGCGGGATTGAATAATAAGTTCAATGCTTCCATAACCTATCGCAATCAATGGGGTGGTTTTGAGGGCAATCCAACCACGTTCAATTTTAATAGCCATATTTCACTTTTAGACAATAAGCTAGGCGCTGGTTTACTGGTGCTGCAGGATAAAATTGGTTCTACACAAAATACCGAAGTACAGGCAGCCTTCTCTTATAAACTTCCGCTGGACGATAACAACACCTTCAGCTTCGGTATGCAAACCGGCATTATCAATTTCAGAAACAATGTTAGTGACCTTAATGTAGCCGATCCCGGTGATCCTGCTTTTCTTCAAAATGAGAATGTTACAAAACCCAATGTTGGTGCAGGCGCTATTCTAAAAAGTGAAAAATTTTTGATCGGATTGTCCATTCCCCGTTTACTGAATACCGTGTTGGATCAAGGTGGTCAGGAATTTCAATTATACGACCGGCACTTTTATTTGTTCGGTTCCTATGTGTATTACCTTAACGAACATATCCGGTTTAAGCCTTCCGCCCTGTTGCGTGGAGTTAGTGGTTCTCCCGTATCGGTGGACTTGAATTTCAATGTGAGCCTGAATGAGAAATATGCTGCTGGTATTTTTACGCGCAACTTCAATACCTATGGATTGCAGGTACAAGCTCGATTAGGAGACAAATTAAAATTCGGGTACATCTTTGAAGTTCCAACCAACAACTCGGTGGGCACTTCATTTACTTCCCATGAGGTATTCCTGGGGCTGGAGATCCCGACCTTCAACTTCCACGACCGTTCGCTATCCAATTTCTAAGGGTCCAAGCGAAATAATTCTGAACCATTTTACGGGTATTCGGTTTATATAGGTATTCATGAAAATAGCTGTTTCCCGTAAAGAACACTTCAATGCGGCCCATCGTTTGTTTAACGCAACCTGGTCCTCCGAAAAGAATGATGAGGTATTTGGTAAGTGTAACAATCCTAATTACCACGGTCATAATTATGAACTGGTTGTAACGGTAATCGGTAGTCCGGATCCTGACACAGGGTATGTTTATGACATGAAAGTACTCAGCGACTTAATTAAAGAACAAATCATCAGACAATTCGATCACAAAAACCTTAATTTAGACACCACCTACTTCAAAACCCTGAACCCCACGGCCGAAAATATTGCGGTCGTGATCTGGCGGATCTTGAGGCAGCATATCGACAACCAATATGAGCTTAAAGTCAAACTCTATGAGACAGAAAGAAATTTCGTTGAATATCCGGCCTATTAAACCGCTTGACGAGGATTTTGATGAAGATCACATCCTCTCCTCCTGGAATACACCGTTGCGGGATGATGCTTTTGAATTGACGGACGATGAAAAGGTAGAGCAAATTGAGAAGCGCTTTCGCGAGATTATGGAGATCCTGGGATTGGATTTAACCGATGATAGCCTTCAGGGAACCCCACGAAGGGTAGCCAAGATGTACGTAAAGGAAGTTTTTAGTGGTCTAAATCCGAAAAATCGGCCGGTGGCTCGCCTCTTTGAAAATAAGTATAAATATGATCAGATGCTGGTGGAGAAAGACATCACCTTTTACTCGCATTGTGAACATCATTTTGTACCCATCTATGGTAAAACTCATGTAGCCTATTTCAGCGGTGGTAAGGTAATTGGCCTTTCCAAAATTAACCGGATTGTACAATATTTTGCCAAACGCCCGCAGGTGCAGGAGCGCCTTACGGTACAGATCGGTAAGGAATTACAGCGCATTTTAGGTACCGAAAGCGTAGGCGTAGTGATTGATGCCAATCACATGTGCGTTGCCTCACGCGGTGTAGGCGACACCAACTCCAAAACCGGTACGGCCTTTTTTGGTGGCAAGTTTGAAGATGAAAACACGAAACGGGAATTTCTGAATTACATCAACAGCAAATAGGTAGATGCAAATAACCTTACCGGACCTTAGACCTCCCCTGGGAGGTCTTTTTATTGGTTAGAATCTGCTCCTTAAGTCTTCCTACTTGCATCCATCGCTGATGTCAATTTCCCCAATTATTGTTACTTTAGCTCCCCGTAAAACCTTGATTTTAACCTACGATTTATGGTATTTGATTTAGACATGATAAAGGCCGTGTATGCAGCCATTCCCGGCCGGATCGCCAAAGCCCGTGCAATAGTTGGTAAACCTCTTACCCTATCTGAAAAAATCCTCTACGCACACCTCCATGCCGACCAGAAACTTGAAAATTTCGGTCGCGGAAAGTCGTATGTAGATTTTGCCCCTGACCGCGTGGCCATGCAAGATGCCACTGCGCAAATGGCCCTTCTCCAATTCATGTCGGCTGGCCGGCCCAAGGTAGCGGTTCCTTCTACCGTGCATTGCGACCACCTGATCATCGCCAAGGTAGGCGCAAAAGACGACCTTACTGTGGCGAACAATGAAAGTAAGGAAGTGTTTGATTTCCTTTCTTCGGTTTCAAATAAGTATGGTATTGGATTTTGGAAGCCCGGAGCAGGTATCATTCACCAGGTAGTGCTTGAGAATTATGCATTCCCTGGCGGAATGATGATTGGAACAGACTCTCATACTGTAAATGCCGGAGGGTTAGGGATGGTCGCTATTGGTGTGGGTGGTGCCGATGCCGTGGATGTAATGGCTGGCATGGCCTGGGAGTTAAAATTCCCGAAACTGATCGGAGTAAAACTGACTGGTAAACTGAACGGCTGGACCTCTGCAAAAGATGTAATTTTAAAGGTAGCCGGTATCCTAACCGTGAAAGGAGGTACTGGTGCAATTGTTGAATATTTTGGGGAAGGCGCAACTTCCATGAGCTGTACCGGAAAGGGAACGATCTGTAACATGGGCGCGGAAATCGGTGCTACCACTTCTACTTTCGGCTATGATGCCTCCATGGAACGGTACCTGATTGCTACCGGCCGGAGTGAAGTAGCACAGATGGCTAATAAAATTAAAGAACACCTTACCGCAGATCCTGAAGTTTATGCCAACCCGGAGAAGTACTTCGATCAGGTAATTGAAATCAATCTTTCTGAGCTGGAGCCCCACCTTAACGGACCTTTTACACCGGATTTGGCCACTCCAATTTCAAAGTTGAAAGAAGAAGCACAGAAAAATGGCTGGCCGATGAAAGTTGAAGTTGGACTGATCGGTTCATGCACCAATTCATCGTATGAAGATATTTCGCGTGCCGCCAGCCTTGCCAAACAAGTTGCTGACAAAGGTCTGAAAACCAAGGCCGTGTTTACTATTACACCTGGTTCTGAACAGGTTCGTTACACCATCGAACGCGATGGCTTCATTGATACCTTTAACAAAATTGGCGCGAAAGTATTTGCCAATGCATGTGGACCTTGCATTGGCATGTGGAGTCGGGTTGGCGCAGACCGCAAGGAAAAAAACACCATTGTTCACTCATTTAATCGCAATTTCCAATCGCGTAACGATGGTAACCCGAATACGTATGCATTTGTAGGCTCCCCGGAATTGGTCACCGCGTTGGCCATTGCCGGTGATTTAGGATTTAATCCGATAACAGATACGCTCACAAACGAACAGGGACAACAAGTGAAGTTAGATCCCCCCACGGGTGATGAATTGCCGAAGAAAGGATTTGATGTGAAAGATCCGGGGTATCAGGCTCCGGCCAAAGATGGTCGTGGCGTGGTGGTTAAGGTTAGCCCCACCTCCGATCGTCTTCAGTTGCTCGAACCCTTTAAACCCTGGGAAGGAAAAGACCTGAAAGGGCTACGTTTGCTGATCAAGGCAAAAGGTAAGTGTACTACAGACCATATCTCCATGGCCGGAAAATGGTTGAAATACCGCGGTCACCTCGACAATATTTCGAACAACCTGCTGATTGGCGCTACGAATTTCTTTAACGAAAAGATTAACAGTGTGAAGAATGGCTTAACCGGTCAGTTCGATGAAGTACCGAAAGTACAACGGGCCTATAAAGCGCAAGGCATCGGATCGATTGTTGTGGGTGACGAAAACTATGGTGAAGGCTCTTCCCGTGAACATGCAGCGATGGAACCCAGACATTTAGGTGTCCGTGCCATCCTTGTTAAATCCTTCGCCCGCATTCACGAAACCAATTTGAAAAAACAAGGCATGTTAGCCTTGACATTTGCCAACAAAGAGGATTATAACAAGATCCAGGAAGACGATACGTTTGATTTGACTGGATTAACTTCTTTTAGTCCGGATAAGCCGTTGACCCTGGTCATCCATCACAGCAATGGAACTACCGAATCTATTCAGGTTAACCATACTTATAATAAAAACCAAATTGTTTGGTTTAAGGCAGGATCGGCATTGAATGCAATGAATGCTCCGGCTACAACCGCACAGAAAGCGGCTCCAAAGAAGGCCAAAAAGAAAACAGTCAGAAAAATCAAACCAGCTAAAAAAATTGCTAAAAAGAAGGTGGCAAAGAAAGCAGCAAAAAAGAACAGACCAGTTAAGAAGCTTGCTCGTAAAGCCGCCAAGGCCGTAAGAAAACTGGTTAAAAAAGTTAAAAAGACGGCCAAGAAAGTGGCCAAAAAGAAAAAGAAATAACTTCTTAAGAACACAAAAAAAGCGGCCTTGCCGCTTTTTTTGTTTCATGCTCAGTATTTATTAATCTCTCTTGCTTCCGGTCCGGTACAAGGTAAGGCCCATCAGTACAAAGAAGAGCACGCCCAACATGCTGTATCCATTTGCACCAATTAAGTTAGTCAGGCCATGTTCCGCACTGATTGATTTCATTTTCTCAAAGATAGAATCATTAACCGACAGCAACGCAACAATCACACCAGCCAACGCTCCGCCCGCAATCAAACCTGTTGCAAATAAACTTCCGCGACCTAACTCTTCATCTTGCTTGGCTTCACCTTTTCGTTCAGCCCGCCAATCGATAATTCCTTTAATGGCACCGCCAATAAAGATGGGTAAGGTAGTTGATAACGGCAAGTACAATCCTATAGCAAAGGCCAGTGCTTTGATTCCACAAAGTTCAATCATGACGGCAATAAATACGCCCACCATAACAAACTGCCAGTCGAGGTTATACGAAAGGATGCCCCGTGCCAGGGTTGCCATGAGGGTTGCTTGCGGAGCCGAATATCGCTCGCTACCAATAGCATGTGTTATTCCCTGCGCAGCCATATCCGCGGTAGGGGTATCCAACACTTTAACTACCAAACCGATAGCCACAGAAGAAACGATGGCTCCGATGAATAAAGCCAATTGCTGATATCGGGGTGTGGCCCCAACAATATATCCGGTCTTTAAATCTTGCGAAGTTGCCCCTGCATTTGCGGCTGCAATACAAATCATCCCACCCACCACCAGGGCCAGCGGTTCATAGAGTTTGCCACTCCAGCCAACTGCGGTGAAGATCAGACAGGTGCCCATCAGCGTGGCAATGGTCATCCCAGAAATAGGACTGTTGCTGGAACCCACCAGCCCCACAATCCTGCTGGCCACTGTTACAAAGAAGAAGCCGAAGATGATAATTAAAATCCCGATCAACAGTTTTTCAAGGATACTGTCACCCGGAATGATCTGACCAGGCAGCAGGGCAATGAGTGCTACCAATACGAGGCTGCCTATGATAACTACCTTAAAGGAAAGGTCCCGATCTGTACGCGCAATGCTGGCTTCGCTTTTCTCTTTCAAGGAGGCCACACTTTCTTTGAATGAACTTACGATTGTGGGCAGTGTCTTCATCAATGTAATGAATCCACCAGCAGCCACAGCCCCTGCTCCAATCTGGCGGATGTAAGCGAAATAAATGGCCGGAGCCGGATTTGCGAATGATTTTGTAACCGGATCCCAACCTCCCCGACCTCCGGCCGTGTTCATATCAGCCAGATACCCTAGTTTGACGAGTTGTGCGGCAATGAGACTTGGATCCATCAACGTTGACAATAACGGAATCATCGCCCACCAGGCCAGCACAGAGCCGGCAACCAATACCCCACCGATACGCGGACCGATGATATACCCCACCCCCATGTACTCAGGGGTAATCTCCCCGTTGATAGTAGCCGATGGCCAAAACTTGTTCACCTGGCTGGTGACAAACGTTGGCATCTCAGAAATTACATGAAATACTTTTTGCAAGATCGCATACGCCAAGGCAAACCCCATCCCGAGGAACGCAGTTTGTGCAAATACTCCTCCCTTCTCACCGGCCTGCAATACCGAACCGCAGGCAGTTCCTTCCGGGTACGGAAGCGTACCATGTTCCTTTACGATCAATGATCTCCTTAGTGGAATCATCATCAGGGTACCCAACATACCGCCAAATGCAGCAAGAATGAGAATGGTCAAATAATTGAAATAGCCCTCACCCACACTGGTTCCATCATCACCGGGTGATAAAAATAAAAATCCCGGCAAGGTGAACACCACTCCGGCCGCAATTGACTCCCCGGCAGAACCTGCTGTTTGAATAATGTTATTCTCGAGAATTGTTGTTTTTAGAAATTTCCGACCCAGGGTAATGGCGATCACGGCAATGGGAATGGAAGCCGACACGGTAAGGCCCGCCTTTAATGCGAGGTACACGGTTGAACACCCGAACAGAATTCCAAACAGCGCGCCAAACACAACGGATTTAACTGTGAACTCAGCCACGTTTTGTTCGGGTGCGATGTAGGGTTTAAAAGCTTTGCCTTCTGCCATAGAGTTAGTTTTAAATGTTAACTGGTAGACTTCACAAAAAAGGTATTATAAAGAATTAAGAGTAAAGTAGTAACGGCCCCTATCCCGGCAAGCGTATACCACATCATAGAGGGATTGGTGTCCAGATAAGTAATCCGAAGCCAATCCGCCAGATAACCGGCTGTAAGTGAACCAATGGCCACCGGCAAAAAAGCAAACCCCATGAATGTACCCACTTGATTTTTTGGAGCCAGAAATGCGACATATTCATAAAAGCGTGGTGCCTGAGTCGCTTCTCCCAAGGAGTACAAAAATACCCCGATGATGACAGCCGTTACTGTACCCATCGCACCAATAATAATCCACGATAAACTCGCAAAAATAAACCCGAGAGTCATCGCCTGAATGGGTTTCCATTTTTTTACCAGGGCCGCCATGGGCACCGTCAGTATAATGATACCAAACGCATCGATGGTTTCCAGTAACTCAAAATCTTCAAAGTGAAGAAACTGTGTAGCATAAAATGGAAGGAGGTAAAAAATCTGCCAGAACATTAACCAGAAGCCCGAGAAGATCACCAGGAAACTAATGAATTTCAGGTTCCTGAATACGAGCAACATGTCCTGAAATACTTTGGCAAAAGTGCGTTTGTCTTCTTCAGAATTTTCGGCTTGAGGTTCTTTAAAGAAGAGAAATGTTCCGATAAAAAGCAGGGCCGAAGTAATCGAAGACATCACCAAAACATACTCAATGCCTAAATCTTTGCGAATGGTTAATGCCAGTACCGGACCAATCGCACCGCCCAGATTAACGAGTGTATAATAAATTGAAAAACCCAAGGCACGAGCCTCGGGTTTGGATGTTTTTGCCACGGTGCCAACAATGCAGGGTTTTATTAAGGAACCGCCAACTGCGGTAAGCATCAAGACAATAATCACATAGTTACGAAGTCCGATGGCTTGAGTGATAGACGCTCCATATTCCATTCCTGCTAACCCAATCGCAAAATACCCGATCGCAAACATACCAAAGCAGGCCATTAGGGTTTTGCGAAATCCATACCGATCAACAAACACACCTGCCACAATGGGCAAGGAATAAATAACCGTAGAAAACCAACCAGTAAGGGTGGCGGCTTCATCCTCCAATCCAACCTTGGTAGCCAGGTAGTAAGCGAGCACGGCTTTGGTGCCATAAAACGCTAACCGCTCAAAAAGTTCTAAAGTATTCGCGATCCAGAAGGTAGAATTAAAACCGTGTTTGATCTCGTCAATGCGCGCTGAAAAGGACATGTTCAGGTAGAAGGTTTTTCGAAAGTATGGGTATTAATTCATTTTTTCAAAGGTTTTTATGCCCAGACAGATTAGATTCAATCCCTATCTTTGCAGCAACATCCGCCCTATGAAGTCCGAAACAACGCTTAATCAGACCGCATCCCTGGAAAGCTACTTTCAGGAAATAGCATCCCAGATTATTGGTAATGATTATTCATTCAACGGACCGTCCGGAAAGCGTACCTTGATCTATGCCGATTGGATTGCCTCGGGCCGGCTTTATGCACCCATTGAATCAATCCTGACCAAACGTTTTGGCCCACTGGTAGGGAACACGCATTCTGAATCCAGTCTGACTGGTGAAGCGATGACCTTGGCCTATAAAATGGCCCACCAAATTATAAAGCAACACGTTCATGCCAACAAAGATGACGTGATTATTACGCAAGGCAGTGGCATGACTGGCGCTATTTCAAAACTACAGCGCATTCTTGGGCTTCATATTCCCGAACGGGCCAAACCATTTTACAAGCAACCCGCCACGGAAAGACCGGTCGTATTTCTAACTCATATGGAACACCACTCCAACCAAACTTCCTGGCTGGAGTGCGAAGTGGATGTTGTGATCATCCCTCCCGGAGATGATTTACTGGTAAAGGCCGAAAATCTTGAATATGAAATTCAGAAATACAGGGACCGCAAGCATAAGATTGGCGCCTTTACTGCTTGCTCGAATGTAACTGGAATTTTTACACCGTATCATGAATTGGCTCGTGTCATGCATCAGCATGGCGGACTATGCTTTGTGGATTTTGCTGCCTCAGCACCGTATGCTGATATGAACATGCACCCAGCGGACCCAGAAGAAGCATTGGATGCTATATTCTTTTCCCCACACAAATTTTTAGGTGGCCCGGGAAGTCCGGGAGTGTTGATCTTCAATAAAAAACTATATCAGAATCGCGTTCCGGATCAACCGGGCGGTGGTACGGTATTGTGGACCAACCCGTGGGGCGAGCATCACTACTTTGAAGACATTGAAACGCGGGAAGATGGCGGAACTCCGGCATTCCTGCAAACCATCCGCGCGGCATTGGCGATCAAACTCAAAGAACAAATTGGAACTCCGGCCATCGCCCAACGTGAAAAAGAATTACTGGAAATTGCATTTCCTCGCTTACAAAATGTTCCCGGCTTACACATGCTGGCACCTCGCATTTCCGACCGACTAGGAGTTATCTCCTTTTACATCGATCACCTGCATTATAACTTCATTGTACGAGTGTTAAGTGATCACTTTGGTGTGCAGGTGCGCGGTGGTTGCTCCTGTGCCGGTACGTATGGCCATTACCTGCTTCATGTAGACCGTGACTACTCCCGTAAAATTACCAGTAAGATTGATTCCGGAGATTTATCGGAGAAACCAGGGTGGGTTCGACTCTCCTTACATCCGGTCATGAGCAACGAAGAACTTTATTATACGCTGAGTGCCATTGAACAAATTGCAGAACACCCGGAACGTTGGATGAATGACTACCTCTACTCAGCCAATACAAACGAGTATCATCCCGTAAAGGAAAATCAGGCTCTTAAAAAGCAACTTGAACATTGGTTTAATCTGGAAGATTAAGCTGTATATAACTTGCGGTAATACTCGTCCAGCATACGCTTCACGGCAAATTGATCTTTGGTGCTAAGGATGCTTTGCTTCATCATCTCCACCCATCTGGTACGCTGATCGTAATAGGTTGGTACTACTTCCTTTAATAGCACTTTATACAGTGCCTTTTGATCATGGGCATCCAGTTTATCCTCCTTTTTATTCTCATAACCATCCCCAATCTGCCAGCCATTAACCCCGTGATTACAAGCTTCGGGCCACCATCCATCCAAAATACTTAAATTCAAAACTCCATTGATCGCAGCTTTCATCCCCGAAGTGCCACTGGCTTCCTGTGGCCTGCGAGGATTGTTGAGCCAAATATCGCTACCGCGAACCAATGCTGCCCCGATAGTCATGTCATAATTTTCAAGGAATACCACCGAGTTGGGATATTCTTTCGTAAGTGCAACAATGTTTTGAACAATTTCCTTCCCCCGGTCATCAAATGGGTGAGCTTTACCGGAGAAGATGATTTGCAATTTACCACTACGGAATAAGCTGTCAATTTTGGGTCGGTCACTAAAGATAAAGTCACTGCGCTTGTAGGGAACCGCTCTGCGCGAAAACCCGATCAGCAATGCATCTTCATTCAGTTGTACGTTGGTACGTTCTTTAACAAATGCCAACAACTTACGCTTATTTTCCTGATGCAAGGTCCACACATTCCCTCCTTTTTCAGCAGCTTCTACCATGCGTGAATCAACCCAGGTAGGTAAATGGATCGCATTGGTTATCCCGACTATCTCTTCCTTTTCTTTCACCTTGCGCCACATATGGTTGGCTGTAGCGGCATGCAACTGCGCAACCGCATTTGATTTTTTTGACATCCGCAACGCTCCAACCGTCATGTTGAACGGAGAACCGCCTAATTGTTTCAGTTGCTTTTTAGTGAAGGCACCATTATCAGCACCCATGTATAATAAACGTTCTATGTAATGCGACTCATTGCCCTGCACAACCGGGGTGTGGGTAGTAAATACGATCTCCTGACGCGTAGCAGCAAAGGCTTCTTCAAAGGATTTTCCGGCAGACAATTTTTCACGCAGCAATTCGAAGCCGGCAAACAATGCATGACCTTCATTGAAGTGATACACATCTACTGAAATGCCCAATGCCCGCAAGGCCTTTACTCCGCCAATACCTAACACCATTTCCTGTGCAATGCGCTCTTCCCCGAACCAGCCATAAAGCTGGCCGCAAATCCAGGCATCTTCATTGCCCGGTACATCCGTATCCAATAAGTAGAGCGGTACGTTACCAAACTCTTCGCACAGCCATACTTTGCACTTTACTTCCCGCTTGCGTATGGTAACGGACACCATCACTCCGGTGTCCTTCAGAAATTCATATTTGTAAATGGGGTAAGTGTCTAATACGTTGCCCTTCTCTGTGATGCGCTGATCAGTATACCCTTGTTTCCATTTAATACCAACACCTACTATCGGATAGTTGTGGTCCTTGGCTCCCTTCAGATAATCTCCAGCTAATATTCCCAGCCCTCCGGCATAGATTTTAAAGTCACTGTGTAAACCATATTCCATACAGAAGTATGCCACCCGGGGTAAATTGTTCTGAGCCATAGCGCTTTTTTAATATAGCAAGGTAAAAATAGTTTTTAGAAATAATAACAAGAGTAATCGACTGTACCTACGGAGACAAACCGGCATGCACTTCTCTAATGAACTGAATAATTCCCGGAAAGAAATGCTCCTGGTCATCCCACATCGACATGTGGCTGCCATTGGGGCAATGCAGGTAACGTCCTTTTTTTACCTGAGTAGCCATCCATTCCATGTGGCGAGGATCCATTGTATCATGGGTAGCCCCTACGGTTAAGGTGGGAACCTCAATCTCCGGCAACCGGTCTTTGATGTCCCAATGCTCCAACCGGCCGGCAATGCCAAATTCACTCGGGCCTTGCATCAAGGTATATATGGACGAATTCATATGCTTGAAAGCGCGATTGACAGGGTCAGGCCATTCTGAAGCCGGAAAGCGGCAAAGATGTTGCTCATAATAGTTGGGCATCAATAATTCCATATATCGCGGATTCGAAAAATCTTCGTTGGCTTCAAGCATTCGAATCTCGGCTAATACGGCAGGATCCATTTGTTTGGCCAACACATTGTCTGCGTAGGCGCCATAGTCAGGGCAACTGGCCATCATGTTGCAAATGATTAATCCTTTCAGATTCCTTTGATACTTTAATGCATATTCCATCGCCAGGATGCCGCCCCAGGAGTTACCCAACAGGTAAAAGTTTGTACTGTCTAATCCCAGTGCTTGACGAACTTCTTCCACTTCTTCTACGAAACGTTCAATGGTCCACAGGCTGCTATCGCTGGGTTGATCGCTGTAGTACGAACCCAGTTGATCATAGTAATAGTATTCTATACCCGCTTCCGGAAAGAAACTATCAAATGATTCAAAATACTCATGGGTACCGGCTGGGCCACCGTGCAAGAGAAGCATTTTCATGGCAGGATTGTTACCTACGCGCTTCGTCCACACCTTATACTTCCCATTGTGGATTGGGATCATTCGTATGCCTCCGCTTCTTACGCCTGTCTCCTCAAGGTCATAATACGCTTGTGATGATTCTGGCTGAGATTGACAACTCACCAGTACCAGTAGCAAAACGATCAGCGATGTTTTCATGATTGGCTTATATTTTAGTGCTAAATCAAATTGAAAGACTACTTTTTCACTTGATCATTACTGCCTTTGACTGATTTATCTGCAATCCATCAACAGGTTGATCAGAATAAATGATGGCTTCCCCCACACGGATCGAATGTTCTGCTGATGGGTTCAGAATTTTCAACTTCACGGTATGCTTTCCTTTGGGAAGTTGATACTTCCAGCATAACTCATACCTGCGTGTGGTAAAGTTGACGGGCAACGTTGGTTTTTCCACCACGGCACCATCCAGATACAAATCGGTGTTAAAGACATAACTACTGGTATTCGCCCAGGTCGAAGCATCCCCCAACAGCACAAAACCTGTACCTTCAAACTCAAAATTAATTTCATCTTTGGCTGCATTCCATAACGCGGGGATCTTATCGACAGGGTAATGATCAACAAAACTCTTTTCAAATTTTACGGCTATGGGTGGTTGATACGGGATGGTAATCCGGTCATCCATTATCGTACCTCCATTGGCTTCAATGTTCAGAAGGGCATGGCGCAACCCGATATCATACACATCATGCAAGGAAATTGAGGTGTACTTGAAATCAATGTCTTCGGCTTCGCTAAGGCCTAACTTCCAATAGGCGGGAATGCTGTCATAGCCAATGATGGTTCCTAAAATTCCACCGGCCGAGGACGGGTTGCAATCTGCATCCTGTCCGGTACGGGTGGCGATCTCCAATGTCCTTGTAAAATCTCCTGCACCATAAAGTAAGCCCATCACCACATAAGCGGCATTTACTTTAGCATCAATATTAAAGGGACGAAACACACCTTCGGGGCAACCTACATCACTCGCCCATTTCTTCTCCACCTCAAACCACGTTTGTTTCCAATCGTCTGGGTATTGCTGATGCCAGGTGATTACATCGTTGATGCATTGATAAAATTCGCTTTGAGTAGGGATGGTTTTTAATGCTTCCGAAACAATGAACGGAATATCATCGGAGGCAAACGCCAATGCATACATGGCACCTATGTAAACTCCCCCATACCAACCATCGCCATAGTTCATGATGTGACCAATCTTGTCGCTGATTTGGGAAGCCACATTGGGCATGGCCGGACTCATTAAACCTGCAAAGTCGGCTTCAATCTGGTAATCGATGCAATCAGCATGGGGGTTGTTGAGCCAGTGACCGGAGGCAGGAGCCGGTATTCTATGCAAGATGTTATAGCGCCCGGCCTGGTTAGCATGCCAGAGCGCATAGCCTGCCCTGGCATAGGCATTAGCAAAAGAATCGATGGGTGCAGCCAATCCGAATTTTTCGAACACATCAACAAAGGTGAGATCCATGTACAAATCATCATACAAACCCGGATTGTTAAGCATGGTTTGCTTCAGATAGCCGTCATACCAATGAAGGGGCTGATAGTCTGGAATGAAGGCCCCTTGAAACCGGAACTCATACGGTCCTCCAAACGTGACACCAATCGTTTGCCCGGCCCAGCCACCCATGATCTTATCCTTGAGTTGTTCACGCGTTAATGTGATTTTGTCAGCGGGTGTAGTGTGCTCTTCTTGTTGACGACACGATATCGCCAAAAAGAATATGAGTAAATACGGGGTAAATTTCATTTTTCAGGCAGCAATAAAAACAGTTTGTGAATAATTCAACGCGATTTTCGTGACAATGGAGGTTTAATTTCGTTAGCAAGAAATTTCAATTCTGCCTGCAGGATTGGGCCAGAAGAAATCGGTTCACCTAACTCCATAATGAGCCCTGCTGCATCATACACTGGCCAGGCAGGTAAGTCTGGTCCATTGGGGTCACCCGTCCGGATGAAATTTATCCAGTAAGAAGACATAGTTCGTTCCATGTCATAATCACGCTGTTGCCACGGACGCTTCCATAAATGTAAGGTGTGTAGCGCAAAGGGTACTTCCGAAGTGTGGAAGGCTCCGTAATTTGGAAAGTCCGGCTTATCGGTGGGTACAAAACTAACCTGGTATACATAAGATTTACTTTTGTTGCTTAGCGCCCAGAGGTGTGAGGGCAGGGCTGCAAACTCACACAATGAAAGTTTAAGCTGAGAAGCTTTCGCTTCATCATTGGTAGAAGCTGGAAAAACCTTAAGAAATTCATCGGCCCGCTCTTTGTATCGGTTTTCTGCTTCCCGTTGAAACATGGCGGTACCAGTGTTATTCGCTCCCATTAGGGTTGCATCTCCTGTTACCCACCCGGTTAACAAGGGTACATCGTTATGCTTGCCCTGTTGAAAATGCTCCAGCAGGTTAACCGGAAGCACATAGTTTTCGAGCGTTGGTGAAAATGTGCCCCATGGCATCAGGGCGGCAACTCGTTGAACTTCTTCGGCTGGTAAGGCCCTTAATTCGGCTATGGATCTCCGTTGTGCTTTTTGTGCGAACAATACACCAGCGTTCTCTGCTTCCCCTAACGACTTGCCGCGCGATGATCCCAGCAATCCACCACTTTGAGCAATTGCTTTATGGAACAACCCTTTGCTTAGAGGCGATGCCACCAGCACATTAATACTAAACGACCCTGCCGATTGGCCGGTAATGGTTACGTTGTTGGGGTCGCCCCCAAAGGCTGCAATGTTTTTTTGGATCCATCGCAATGCTTCCAATTGATCCATAAAGGCATAATTGCCCGAGGCCTTCGTACCTGACTCTTTGGTTAATTCGGGATGTGCCAGAAAACCAAAGGCTCCTAACCGGTAATTGATACTCACAAAGACTATCCCCTGTTTGGCCATCTCTTCACCATCATAAACTGCGCAGGCAGAAGAACCTGAAACAAAACCACCTCCATAGATCCAGACAAAAACCGGCAACTTATCTTTTTTGGATTTCCCCTTTGTCCAGATGTTCAGGTAAAGACAATTTTCACTGAGAGGCTCAGGTGGTGCAATGAATTCTTCAGTCCACATATTAAAGGGTACAGGATTTCCTTGCATCGGGCTTGCAGAAAATTTATCACATGCAAGCACACCACTCCAATTCGCAACGGGCTGAGGCGGTTTCCATCGCAAATCACCAACCGGGGGCGCTGCAAAGGGAACACCTTTAAATACCGCAACCTCACCCAATTGTACCCCGGAGACTTTTCCGTGTGCAGTGGCAACGACTGGTTTTTTCTGTGAAAATGAAAGAATGGTGATTACACACAATACACCGATCAGAATGATTCTTTTCATGATACTGGATTCTGATCAAAAGGTAACTAAATCTCAGGAAGATCGGAACACCAATACACGATCCGGGTTCTATTGTCCGCGCTGATAGAGACCGTCAAAGATTTTACTCCAGGTTTTTCCTTCATCGGCACTTACCTCCCAAACCTGTTGTACCGTGCCTTGCGGATGAGGAGTCCAGGTGATGCGGTCCAGTTGCCATTGCCCCTGGCTGTTTTTGCTTTTCCCCGAAAGGATCATGGTGCCATTCTCAATCCCCCCTGCCAGCAACAGGGTTCCGCCTTGATTATCCACCCAGGTTTGGTTCCATTGACCGGTTGAGGCATTGTAGAAGTTATAACTCGTTCCTTTATAAACCCCATTTGCTGAGGTCCAATTCTCCTGCAAAAGGCATCCATCCTGTAGCACACGAATTTCATTCTTCCCTGCAGGCTTTCCTTGCGGATTCGTAACGCTCCAGGCGCCAATCCAAAAGTCGAAAGCGCGGTGTTGGGGTGTGTTGCAGGGAGCTGTCGGTGCCGGATTGGTTTGTGCAGCAACGTAGAAGTTGGTGATAACAAAAAGTGTGAATAGGATTGGAGTTTTCATACTGCGGAGTTTTAACCAAAACTATCGAATAGATTCAGTTTTTCTATCCCGCAAGATGTGGGAAAGTACTTCCCTCATCACTCAGCAAAAATCATATTAGTATGCTACTTCTTCGGCTCGCTGATCACAAACATCCGCATGCGGATGTCCTGCTCAGGCCGATCGGATTTGTTGGTTTTGGTGGCCGCGATTTTATCAAGCACGTCAAAACCTTCCTCCAACTCTCCATACACGGTGTAGCCTCCATCTAAATGCGGTGTTCCTCCTACCGTTGTATAAATTTTCTTCTGCTCTTCATTCAAAGTGAGTTTCCGTTGCACAATCGTGCTATCGAGTTGGGTGGACCGCCACGGCTTTCGCTGCACGATATAAAACTGACAATTGCTGCTCGCCTTCTCCGGATTGTTATCGCGTGCAGCTGCCAGTACACCCCGTTTATGATAGATGCCCTTCTCCGTTCTGAATTCTGCTGCAATCCGATCGCCCGGAGCGGATCCATTGCCCAACGGCTCGCCCGGTTTTGCGTACTTGCTGAACGGATCACCCCCCTGAATCATAAAATTATTGATCACCCGATGAAACATCAGGCTGTCATAAAATCCAGCCTTCACTTTGGCAATAAAATTATCGCGGTGCAGTGGAGTCTCGTTGTATAACTTCACTACCATGTTGCCCGCATCAGTCATGATCAGCACATGGTATAATCCATCGCTCTTGCTAAGTTGTTTAGAGTACTGCCTGACAGTCGCGGCTTCTTCTTTTGTGAGCTTTCTGAAGTACTGCGGGCTGCAGCTGCCCAGGGCCAGAAGAAGGAATACGAACATGAATCTCATACAAGACAGGATGTTAATTATTAGCTTTGATAAGCGGTAAATTAAGAGAAAATGAAATCAAGACGAAAGTTTCTAAAACAGCTGGTTGGATTATCCACCCTAACAGCGACCCAAGGCTTTGGCAACATTCTTTTGCCACAACCCAAGACCCGGTTGGGGGTAGCCTTGGTAGGCCTGGGCTATTACAGCACAGACCTGCTTGCACCGGCCCTGAAAATGACACAACACTGTTCCCTGGCTGGCATTGTAACAGGCACCCCGGCCAAAGCCGAGCGCTGGAAAGCCGAACACAAACTTGCCGATAAGAATATCTATAACTATGAGAATTTTGGAGCCATAGCGAATAACCCGGACATCGATGTAGTCTATATCGTGTTACCCCCTTCCCTGCATGCCGAATATGTGATTCGGGCTGCCGCTACCGGCAAGCATGTTTGGTGTGAAAAACCCATGGCCATGACCGTAGCGGAATGTAAGCAGATGATCGATGCGTGTAAAAAACACAATGTGTCTCTCAGCATCGGTTATCGCATGCACCACGAACCAAACACCAGGCAGATCATCCAATTCCGCAAAGAGCTTACCTATGGATCGGTGGTAAAGGTTGAAGCTGCAGCCGGCTACGTAGACGGGCGCACCGACCATTGGAAACAGAAGAAAAGCATGGGTGGCGGATCGATGTATGATATGGGCGTCTATCCGTTAAATGCCACCCGCTATAGCACAGGCCTGGAGCCGATCGCGGTTACTGCCCGGCAAAGCACCACCCGTCCGCACATTTACAAAGAAGTAGACGAGACCATGCAGTTTGAATTGGAGTTTCCGAATGGCATTACCGCCTCCTGTGAAACCAGCTTCGGGAAGAACCTGAATAATTTACGGGTAACCACTTCGAACGGTTGGTATACGCTGGCCCCTTTCCAGTCTTACAGCGGCATCAACGGAGTGACCAGTGATGGCCGGAAATTAAATGCTGTTATCCCTAACCAGCAGGCACGTCAAATGGATGATGATGCGCTCTCGATCATGAACAAAACTCCCATGCTTGTGCCCGGAGAAGAAGGACTGAAAGACATCAGCGTGGTAGAAGCCATCTACCAATCCGTTGCCCAGAAGCAACGGGTAACAATTAAAGTTTAAAAATCGGTAGTAGCTTCGGTAAGGTTCAACTCCTGGATCCAGATATTCCGGTACAACACATCATGTCCTTCCGCCTGCAGCTTTAATCCACCGGGCCGGTCAGTAATTCCCTTACCGCCATCGTTACCTCCATCTTGTCCGGAGTTGGGCCCACCCCACACCTGACTAATCACCTGGTTGGTGTGTACTTTCTTGCCATTGAAGTAGACCGTTACCATCGGCTTTTCCACCAACTTTCCATCCTTAAATCGCGCTGCGCGAAACACAATATCATAGGCATTCCATTTGCCCAATCCGTTGTAGGCATAATAGGGCGACTTACTTTCGTTGATTACAGCTGCCAGTCCATGCGAGGTGGAATCGCCATCGAGGATTTGAATCTCATAGCGGTTTTGTAAATATACACCACTGTTGCCCCCCGGTTTCACAATCAGAAATTCAACGTGGGCGCGGAAGTCACGAAACTCCTTTTTCGTTACAATATCGGCCGCTCCATACAGGCCACCGGCAGCAGCCGGATCGTTGGCATTCATCACCTGGCCTTTATCAACGGGATCTTGTTGCAATTGCCATTTAATGGGCAAGCTAGCCTTCAGCCTCGGACCATTCCAGTACGTCCATTTGGCATCCAGCATCTTGCGGGTACCATCAAAAAATTGTTCCGCACCTTTGGGGCGTTTGGCCCCAACCCCAACTTGAGCCGATACCAGGCTGATCGAAAAAACAAAAACGACTAACATGCCCAGCCGGGCCTGAGATTGATTCATACGAGTGAATGGTTACAATAAAATTACGACCAGGTAGTGGGTTTAATGCTTTTAGCTGCCCGCAAGATATCGATGCGACTGATCTGCCCGATCAACACACCATTCTCAACCACCGGCATTCTGCGGATGGGAGAATTCAAAAACTCAGTGGCCGCATCGACTACAGTACTTTCGGGGGATAAGGTTTTAACCTGCTTTGTCATATAATCTGAAACAACCGGTGCACTATGCGGTAAGTTATGATACGCCTGATCCACAATTATTTTCAGGCAATCGCGCTCTGAAATAATCCCCACCAGTTTGCGGTTTTCATCCAGTACCGGGGCTCCTGAAATCCGTTTCTCAATCAGGATGTCGATCACTTCATTGATCGATTGATCCGGCCGTACGGTTACCAGGTTATGTTGCTGAACCATGTACTTGACAATGGATTCATACTTCGGTAAACTACCCGCAAGTTCCTCCTTGCTCTTGATTTCTGGCTTAAAATTCATGTGTGAAGGGTTTAGATTAAACAAGATAAGGAATCCGATAGAATATCAAAAGCAGCTCATCAGGAAGAATTACTATCTACCGGTTAAATGGATACTCATTGATCCAATGAAATCCGCGATTGATTAGCCGGAAGTCCTTCACCGTTTTTAGCTTCATATAAACTTCAATAGAATCTTCATTAATTACTCCGATAAAATTTAACCGGTCAGCTTCTTTTTGGTAAACAAAGGAATACTTTACCGTAGCATTATCCCGATAGGTTAATTCAATCGCGTGGGCTGTGGTATCTGCGTTGGCGTAAAACCGGCTTACACTGTCTTGCATATGTCGCACCCGTGCATACCCCTCCCATTCTACCACAAATTGGTGCCAACGCACTGAATCAGTGAGCAGCGGTGGAATGGTATCTCCATTCATAACAAACGTATCCACCGTATACAAGCCATACAAGTTGGGTCGGGGCGCCTGATCGCCATACAACGTACGGCCTTCCAGTGCATTCATAAGTCCAAAACCCAGCGCATAGACAATGATCAATGCCTTAATCACGTACTTTGTAATCCTTAGCCATTTCTTATCAATGACCGGTGCTGAGAGTACCGGCAGTTCTACCGATGAATCCGTCAGGAAGAATTTCCATAACCGGCCTGCATCCTTCAGCAATAGGAATATCGTCATGGTCACTAAAGCAGTGGACAGGATCTTTACTGGTACATCATAGAAATAATTAACGGCCATTACATTAGCGGTAGTCATTAATGTAATGATAGATCCCAGTGTCATCGTTCTGCGAAACAGCAAGAGTACGGCAGCCACTTCGGCCAGGCCCATGAATAAATTATATCCCTTTGAAAAGCCTAAAAAAGTCCAGGCCAGACCCATGGGTGACGAATCCCCATAAATTTGCGTGAGCCGATAAATATCGGGAGATGGAAACTGAAGCTTAACTACTTTTACCAACCCATAGTTGATGAGCATGAGCCCAACATAAAACCGTATGAACACCGTCAGCCAGTAATAAAGCGTATCATAATTAGCGCGCTTGCGATCCAGTACTGACCAAAGACCTGAACCGAATAAGGATACCATTGCAATTGTAAATACAATTACATAATCATAGGTAGTGTCACCGCTTCCATTGGTAAATACCGTAATGTCCTGCGGTAGTTGAAGTATATTTTTGCCAATCCAAGGTATAAACTGATGAAGAAGTTCGGTGGGATAGGCCATCAGCACGTTCCATAATGGAAAGGCTCCGTTGTTCTGGATAAATATGAACAGACCAAAGAAGAGGAAGCTGAAGCGAAATGACACCTTCTTCGCTTGGTTCCACTTCGTCTCAATGGTCGTCAGATCATTCATATTAAGTAAGTAATAGACTTTGGCAAAATAATTAAAAGATCGTGAAAATGGCTTTCAAATTCAACCCATAGTTGACCTAAGCCTCGTGCCCTCCGGCCCTGACGTTGGCTACCTGGAATTAGTGATGCATTTCCCGGGCATGCTCTAGAATCATAACATCGTGCTCCACAACCACGATTAAGGTTGAAGCTTGGATCCTGTTAATCTCCGCATCCGGAATGTCCTGAAAGGAAATCATGCGTCTCGAGCATTTACTGAAAAAGTTTAGAACTGCGGAAGCGCCCCGCTCCATTTGGTTAATGCGGATGTCAAAAACAGTTTATCGACCATTCCAGGGGGGGCACATAGCCAGATAACTAGCAGTCGTCCACCGCTACTGAAACCCAGGATGTCCACTGGCTGTAGTTTCAAATATTTCAATAGCTGCACAACATCCCGGCATCCTGTTCAAACGAAAAATCGAAAGCCCGGTCATTGGTAAGACCGTGCGCTTGCAACTCCACACCAATAACTTGCCGATGCTCTGACAGCAACGGTATAATTATAATCAAACGAATTGGTGGACCCGCCTCCATAAATGAGCACAACGGCTTACCCTGGCCAAAGATCTCATAATACATGCGCAATCCATTCACATTACGATAGCCGCTGGAATATTCTGAAGAAGTCATGTCTGTAAAAGAACGTATGAATTCTGTCTCAACAGAATTTGATAGGTCTTGGACGCTTCTTTATACCCGCAACGAGCCCCGGAAGGCCCGTGCAGCATAGTAGGATTCGGCACCGTTGTGATAGATAAAAATGTGACCGTAGCGGAAATCAGCAAAGATGGCTCCGCCCAGTTTCCGGATGGCGACCGGTGTTTTTATCCAGCTTGAAGTTTTCGAATCAAACTTGCCGAGGCTCTGCAAGGTGCGGTATTCCGCTTCTGTCAGGATTTCAATACCCATATCTTCCGCCATCTGGATGGCGCTGTTCTCCGGTTTGTGTTCCTTTCTTGCTTCCAAGGCTTCATGATCATAGCAAATGCTTCTGCGGCCCTTGGGGCTCTCTTCAGAGCAATCGTAAAAAATGTACTCATTCGTCTTTTTATCAACCCCTATAACATCTGGCTCCCCGCCCGTTCTTTCCATTTCATAGAGTGACCAGAGTTTATCTCCATTCGCTTCCAATCTGGCCTGGATTGCAGCCCATGCCATGCCCTTGTGGCGGTGCATGTTTTTCTCAAAGCGAGCCTTAAGCGTACTGAGCAAGTCCTTCCTTTGCTCGGCAGTTAACTTCTTTTTGATTTTCATGTTTTACAATTTTAATAGTATTTACGGAATATTTTAATAGAGTGTCCTTTAGCTTTGAGAAAAATCTTTCCATGACCATTCAATACCTCGCTGAACTTGCCGGAACATATTTCTTTGCCATCTCGGGTGTGCTCGCGATTGATGACAAAGACCGGAATTGGTTTGGAGCAACCTTTACGGGTTTCGTTACCGCCATTGGCGGGGGCAGCTTGCGCGATATTCTTTTAGGCAGTCATCCCCTGATCTGGATTGATGATATCTATTTCCTCTATGCCATCCTGCTGGGCGTGGTCACTTCCCTGGTCTTCTTCAGCTGGGTACTGAAACTGAGAAAGACCATGATCCTGTTTGACATGGCCGGCATTGCGCTGTTCACGATTGTTGGAGTAGAAAAGAGTCTGAGCCTGGGTGTACGCCCCGAGATTGCCGCGTTGATGGGCGTATTTACGGCCGTGATGGGCGGTGTAATTCGCGACACACTTACCAATAAAACACCGATCATCTTCAGCAAGGAAGTCTATGCCACGGCCTGCCTGGCCGGTGCCGTTCTCTATCTGATTCTGGAAAGTTTCTCGGTATCCAGGGTTGAAAATTTTCTCCTCTCTGCGGGTTTAATTGTTATCATCAGAATCCTGGTCATCCGGTTCAACATTGAACTTCCCTCGTTGAAAGCTAAACAATAGTGTTGTTTTTCGTAAGATGGAGTTGTGCATCCGCTCCCTAAACAAAGAGGCTCACGTTTTGGGTTTGAGAAACTTTAACCGCATTTGATTTACGGCTTGCCATATTTTGATTGAATGAAATCAATGGACACCCGCATCATTTTCTTTAATGCATCCTGGTTAATGTCCGACAATTTATTAATATAAATACAAGCTTTCCCGATTTTATACTTGCCCAGATCTTTCAACAAATATTCGTGCTGTGGATTTCCTGAATATACATACAGTGAAATTGCTGCCTTCCGTGGCGAAAATCCGACCAATGGCCAATCTCCTTCTTGCCGGCTTCGGTCCGATTTATAATGATAACTGCCAAACCCGATAATGCTCGGGCCCCACATTTTGGGTTTGTGCCCGGTAAAACTTTGCATCAGTTTTACCAGTTCTAAACTGTCTTTGCGTTTCTGTTCCGTGTTTGCAAACCTGTTGATGAATTCATAAACGTCTTCCTTGGTCTGCTTGGTCTTGATCTCTGCCATAGGATTGAATATTGTATTTATATTAAAAGTGTATCAAATTAAGGTCGCTCCCTAACTCAGTCTTCAATAGCTTCAATACCCAATTGTTTAAGTCGCTCCAGGTGATCTTTCATGGTCTTGAGTTGCTCCGGGGAATGTCCCTGCCACTCGGTAACCTCACCTGTTACGCGAAGCGAATCCCGGGTGCGGTAAGATTTCGTTGGATTCCCCGGAAACTTCTTGTCCGTCAGGTTGGGGTCATCTTCAATGGGGCCGATCGGTTCAACAATATAAATTCTGCCGGGTCCATCACCTACCGCAAGCTCTGCGCCCCAGATAGCAGCATCCAGGGTAGCGGTAAGATATACATAGGCTGCATTCTTACGCTTGCCATAGTTTGAGTTAAAGCCGGGTTCAATCAAGTCACCCGGCTTCAGGTTGGCCTTGGTGCCATGATAGAATCGCTGTGCATTCAGGTTGTTTGTAGACTCCATTGATTTATTCGTTTTTCTTATTCTCGCGATACGTTACCCGATTTATTCAAGGTGAATTTCTCCTGTCAGGTATAATTTTGCTTGCCCGCGGATGTGTACACGATCACCCACGAGCTTACACGTCAAAAATCCTTTCCGCTCGGATAATTGAGCGGCCGTCATTTCCACTTTGTTCAATTGCTTTGCCCAATAAGGTGTCAACGTGGTATGGGCCGATCCGGTAACCGGATCTTCGGGCACTCCCGCCTGGGGTGCGAAAAATCTCGACACAAAGTCGGTACGATCTCCCCTTGCCGTAACAATGACTCCCCGGCCTCCCAGCCTGGTGATTTTGTCAAACGCGGGTTTAAGATGTTGTATCTGCTGCTCATCGCGGAAGACGAGCAGCAAATCGGTTTTGCCTTTTAATACCCCGGTTGGTTCCTGGTCGAAACAATCAAGAATTTCGCGCGTCAAATCCACCGGAGTTGCCGGGTCAGCCGGAAAGTCTAAGGTTAATAAATCCTTCTGTTTGGTGACGGTTAAAATGCCACTGCGCGGTGAAATAAAAGTGATCACCGTTCCTTGATGATGCTCGTAGGTAAACAACACAAACGCTGCCGCCAGTGTGGCATGGCCGCATAGGTCTACTTCCACCTGCGGTGTAAACCATCGCAACTGATAGGCATCGCCATCCTTAACATAAAAAGCCGTTTCTGCCAGGTTATTTTCTGCAGCTATGTTTTGCATGAGCTCGTCACTCAGCCAACGATCCAGTGGACAAACTGCAGCCGGATTTCCACCAAAAACTTTGTCGGTAAAGGCGTCTATTTGATAGAGTTTCAGTTTCATTTGTGGAGTGTAGGGTTCAACTTTAATATAGGTACGTCCTTTTAATGTTCTCCGATGATTTCATCAGCTGAAAAATCCTATTCTTTTTGTATCCCATAACAAAGTTCCACCATTCCATTTTTATAAGCAGTGACATCGGTAAGGATTAATTTATGCTCCTGCCCGATTTGGTTAAAAAAAGGAATTCCGTCACCCAACACAATCGGCAAAATGGAGATCCTGATTTCGTCTGCCAGATTTAAACGAAGGAAGTCTCTGGCGAGCATGGCCCCGCCTACCAGCCAAACATTCTTGTAGTTTGGCTTTAGTTGTTCACTCACAAGTTTGTTCAGGTCGCCCGAATAGAATTTAATGTTCTGCCTTTCATTGGGCAGACTTTTGTGGGTGGTAACAAGGGTTGGCTTGTCGCCATACGCCCACCCATAGGATTTCGAAAGTTCCAGGGCGTGCTCGTACGTACGCGATCCCATAACATAGCAATCGATCGTCTTTAGAAATTCATCCGGGTTTTCCCCGGAAACACCTTTCTCGTAGTGGCTCGAGGTCTCAAACCAGGAAACACTATTATCCTTTTTGGCAATCATGCCGTCCAGGCTTGAAACCATATGGATTGTGAGTGTAAACGAATCTGCTGCCATCCGCTGATTTCACTTCGGCAAGCAAAGAGAGCTCGCCAGGTATACGATCGTGTTGGGAGAATTCTCGTCAATCTCCAATACGAGGTCTTTCCTTTTATTCTTGTCAATGCGTGAGAAATGTAAGTCAGAGTCAGCATACTGCCAGGCTGCTTCCATTTGTTGTCTAACCCCTTCGGCTTCCGCTTTTTTATTTTGCCCGTTCAGGCTTTCATAAAGTCCGTTCAGTGCAAATCCATTTTTTGGCCACTCTGTTAAATCTTCTCGGTAAATCGCTTCGGCAGCAGCATAGTCTTTAGCATTCATTAGCACATCTCCCAACAGATGCCGCACGGAGAAAAACCAATCCGGGGGTTCATTGTAGTTTAATCCGTCTTCCAGTTCGATGGCTTGCTTCAACAGGGGTATTGCCGAAGAATAATCCCCCTCAACTGTTTTCAGTTCTGCTTCCAATACCTTCGATGCAATTTTACAAACCTGGTCGGCCGGATTGATGGACCAAATGATGATTCGCTTCACGTCTTCTGAGTCACTAAGTTTATTCAGAGCATCTAATTCAATTCGGGCTTCGGCCGGCTTGTTCAGATTTGCCAACGCCATGCCGCGGGCATAGTGCCAAATGGCGTTGGGATAGGCCAGGTCCGCATCGGGCTGTGGACTGGCCAGGATTTTCTCCCATTGTTCAAATTTTACAAGTACGTGCAGCGGGATGGTCGCATAGTGCAGCACGGTTTCATACCCTGCTTCGCGAAAATACTTTTTGTCGAGAATGGATACGGTTTTGTGTGCCGCTTCAATGGACTTCGCCCCTCTTCCTTCAAACGCAGCGGTGGCGGCCAGGAAATGGTAGTTGTGCGGATAATAATATTGCGGATAAACTCCTTGCGAATTGCACTCCGCGATGTAGATGCTGTCCGCAATCACCGCTTGCTCGTTGGCAACGGAACCTGCGTGGTAGTCGCCCGTATTGATGTAAATGTGTGACGGCATATGTACCAAGTGGCCGGCCGAGGGAACCAGGGATTTTAATCGCTCAGCACTTTCTAACGCTTTCTCAACATCCGGCCCTGCCTCAGCAGCATGGATATAGAGGTGATTGGCCAAGGGATTTTTTGGATTGATGGAAATCGCGTGCTCCAAAACAGCATGGAGTTCGGCAGTCCAGGGTCGGGGTTCGCCTCCTTTTTTAGTATAGAAATCCCAGGCATGTAAATTCATGATGGACTCCGCATACAGGGTGGCGACAAAATCATTTTCCGGAAATTCAGTATAAGCCGCCTTCATCGAAGCGGAATACCCTTCATCGTTGGTTGCCAATAAGTCTGCCGGAAATTTAATCTGGATTGCCTTGATGACGGCCCTTTCCCAGGGTGAAGCGTTGCTGCCAAAGCGGACAGCATTCGCTACTGCATTCCTTATTTCTTCGATGGCGCCCATGTTTTGACCGCCCGAGTTGTAGTTCGGCCCAAGCACATAAGCGATGCCCCAATACCCCATGGCAAAAGTTGTGTCCTGCCGGATTGACTCGCGAAATGACCGCTCGGCTTCGGCATGATTAAAACTATTAGCCATGATTACGCCCTGATTAAAGAATAGCTGAGCATACGCATCGTTGGTGGTGATGGCAATCTGATAGTCTCCAATATTTTTAAGAATGGGTGCTTCAAACGTTGGTCGCTTGTTCGAACACGCTGTAAAGAAAAGAATCAGAGAAAAGATGAGAAGTACTCGTTTTAGGTCACGCATGGTTTTTGGTTGATGTCGAACGTTGTAAGAATTCGTTTCGCGTACGCACTAAAATCTATGCACACATTAAACCCCAGCTACTTAACTTAACTTAGCTGAACTAAATTAAGAAAAAAATATCGCCAACCAGCACCACCCTGGCCTACTTTGATTGGATGAATCGTTACTCGTTTTCTGGGATCTGGTTATTAACGTAACTAAGCCTTCTTCGCCACCAGCGTAAGATCAGGTTCCGTTATGGTAAGGGACACCACTTTTCCTTCAGCCCATTGAAAGGAGATGGTTACCGAAGGGGCCCCGTTGTATTCAAATTGTTGGTTACCCCGGTTATACAACGATCCGCCAAAATTGTTCAGCTTCCCCAACGAGATTTGCTTTCTCATGTTCAACCGAACGGTAAATCCATCTTCCGGTCCCTCGCCATACAGGTAGTTGCCCAGGTATTTTTCTTTGTCGGCTTCCGTCATTTCCAGATTGACGGGTGTAACATCCGCATGGCCCAACGACTCCAGGTAGGCGATCAGTTTTTGATTGCGCTGCTTTTGGTCGTCCGTGAGTCCTTCCCTGTCCAATCCATTCTTCACGTGCTGTAACAACGTTATGCCATGCGGGCCGGCTATGGATTGAATGCCCGGCTTGGCTTCTACCATCGCCCGCACAGCTGCCTCATCGCCAAACATGGCAAACGTAAAAATATCGGGGCGGGCACCTTTGCTGATCAAGTATTCGGCAATGTCTCTGCGCCCAACATGCGAGGCTGCACCGAGGGCAGTTTCCCAGTCGCCAAAGCCCCAGTCCCACGTGGCGCGGGCCAACTCCGGTCGTTTGCCTACCAGCTCTTTTACCCGGTCGAGGTTGAAATGCGAAACGCCTACCACTTCCGAAACGATGGCATCGTCAATGGAAGGATAGCGGTAAAAAACCTTGGTGATGGCAGATGGGTACGAACCCGTTTTTGCATAGAGAATATTGGGCAGCGATGCTGCCAGCAGGCCAAACGCAGAACTGCGAATCACCGCTCTCCGGTTGATGGTATTGCTCATGGGGGTGTGTTTTCTGTTAGAACGAAAAGCGTAGCATTAACGACAGGATTCTGCCATGAATGGAAGGCGGGGTGTATAAATGGCATTTAAAATCCGCCATCGCACTATTGAAATGTCCCGCTCTGCTGATTTACTTCTTATTTGAAAAAGTCAATCGCAATCTTATTAATCAGCTCCGGCTTCTCGGCAAATACCTCATGGGTGGTATTCGGTAAAACGCAATACTGACTGTTCTTTATTAACCGGTGCATTTCCAGTCCATGTTCGATTGAAATATCATCGCGGTCTCCAAGCACAATCATCACGGGAATGTTGATCCCGTCATAGACGCTGACTGGGAAATATTCCTTGCCATACCACATCCGGTTTAAATTAGCGGTCATTTTGCGCCAGTCCTTTTTTGGTGTCAGGGTGTTATACCACTCAATATCCTTTTCGTGCCATTTTGCCCAGTTGTCTACCGAAGGCATCTTCACAGAATCAAGCACAACTCCGGCCGGGAGGGTGAAACCCCGGGTGCCGTTGTTTGCGCCCACGGCAATTACCTTTTTAATCTTATCCGCACGCCTGTCAGCCAGCAAGAGACCAACAATGGAGCCATCACTAAATCCCATCACATAGGCACTGTCAATCCGGAGTGAGTCGATAAGCAGTGACATGAAGTCGGTTAACAAGTCGTAGCTCAAACTATCGGTTTGTTCCGAACGGCCTTGCCCGGGCGTATCCGGTGCAATCACCCGATACTGTTTTGAAAGATCAGGGATACATTTTTCAAAGTCCTTGATACTCCGATTTAGTCCGCCACCCGAGAGCAAGAGCAAGGGCATCCCCTGGCCATACTCCTCCACGTAGATTTTCTTCGTGTTAATAACAAAATGCCGGCCGTTGCTAGAACCATATTCAAACATGGTTGGCTCCAGCGTGCACCCTGCCGATAACAATGAAATTAAAATGAGTCCGATTGACTTCATGTTCTGGCTACCGTGTAATTCCTTTGTGCATAAATGAAATTAACTTTCGCATAGCTCTGACGCTATTGGTTGTATCTGATAAACGTGCGATCGAAAATAAAACTTTATGAACACTTTACGCGGTTATTGCTAATAGTTTTTGATGCGAATTTCCACTTACACTGTGGCAGTTCCTTCAATCGGAGCTCCGAACTGCATTCGCCTCATCAAACGCTTTCAAGCAACTCGCTAATGGTTGGCTTTGTTTGTAAATACAGTCGCAGAACGCTGCGCACGCTTCGGGGTTTTTACTGCCGGCACATTGATTTCTGCACACCTCCTCCGAATTGCCGGGCACGATCTCATACAAATAGAAGGTACCCACGATGAGCATCGTCAGAACGGTGAACACACCTCCAAAAAATACAAGTCGAAGCCGCATCCTCAGGGGCTTGCTTACTAGGGGCACTTCTGCTTCATGTTGTTTTGATAGCCACAGGTGTTTTAACCGGTCATAATCCCAGATCAGCAAATACAGACATGCCAATACCATCATCGTTACGATCCGGGTTCCGTCAAAGCGGGTAGCATAGGTCAACACACAAATATTAACGATGATGGGAAAATACAGCAACGCCCCCAGCAGGGCCGTTCGCGGGATCAGCAACAATACCGCGGTGATGAGTTGAACAATTCCAATAAATGCGTAATAGGATCCGGTGAGTTGCAGCGCCTCGAAGTAATGCCCTAACGGATTATTGGCCGGCAGGCCGGCAGCAAATCGTTCCCCCATAATTTTAACGAACCCGGAGGGAATAAAACTCAGGGCCAGTGCGATGCGGCAAAAAACTGCAAATCCTTTCAGCCATTCGTCAGCTTTTGCCGCATTGTAAATTTCTTCCAGTCTTTGCATGTCTGAGGATAAATGATCCGGGAATGAAGAAGCCGTTAGCAGGTAGCGCCTGATGCCGCTATGCTACATTCCTTTTACGGAAGATAATTGTACTGATGAAATGGAGCACCCATGCGATGGCTGTCCAATAGGCAGCAAACGCAATCAGTAAAATAGGCGGTACCGGGTCCGGATCCTGACCTAAAAATGACAAGGGCTCAATCAAAACAAACTTGATCGGATATAAAATGGTAGCGAGCGTCCGCTTCCACCCTACGGCTGACTCGAGTCCCGGATACCACTCCCCGTTTCCGGGAAAGAGCGACACTTCGGGCCCCAACAATGAATTCGAAATAAATTGAAAGGCAAGCGCCAAAACGACAAAGCCAATAACGAATCGTTTTCTTGAAATTTTCATCGTGTCAGGGATTTACTCTTCGTCTGACAAATCTAAGTAAAAGTACTTTGCATTTAAAAGTAAAACACGATAAATATTCATAAACAGGACTCCTTGCTGCGATTTGGAGGTATTTAATCCGGAAGATTAGAATCAAAACTCCGACTTTACCAACTTCCCTTGCGGGCTCACAGTACCGGTCCAGGGAAGTCCGGCCTCTTCGGGTTTCGGATAGATCTCCCCGTAGATTTTCACCGAGCCATCTTGAAGTAGCTCCATCCCTTTGGTCATGTAGGTGGCATTCGCATTGGGTAGATAGGAGAACTTCGTATCGTATATCACCTTTCCACGTCCGTCAATGCGGGCCAACCGGCCAATGCCGTAGGACTTGGGGTGATGATAGTACATGAAATACACCACACAGCCCCCGTCTGGAGTAGGAATGTGCATGCCCGCTGAACTGATCGCCTCCTTCACGGTCGGCAGTTTGGCTTCCCAGATTTTCTCACCCTTGCGCGTCAACTTTATGATCACTTCCTCCGAAGTTTCGTCATCGATCGGGCGGCTGCCGGTAACCATCACATTTTCATCCGATGTTATGGTAACCGATGTAGCGTTGCCCATGTCGTATTGCGGGGGGTTCAGTTCGATGCCATTGCGACCTGCGTATAACTTTCCATTGGCAATCGTTTCAGCCCGTTCCAATCGTTTGGCCACGGGACTTCCGGGGTCGTTGGGCTTGATGGTTTCCGGCAACCGATGAATCAACACCTCGGTGGCTCGCTTCTCGGTGTCGGTTGCATCGATGGTGCGGGAGATCAGCAGCCGGCCGCCCATCACGGCACGCAGCCCGCGCGACATCTCCGGTCTACTGTACAAATCATCCAGCAGCACGGATGTGATCAGCTTCAGATCGTGGGCGCTGCGCACATCGTATACTTTTCTCGGACTCCGTTCTTCATCATAATCGATCAGGAAGTAATTGCCCGAGGGGGCCAGAAAGAAGTTGAAGATGGTGGTGGTGGATTTGATTTGCGCCACCGGCTTGCCTGTTTCCAACTCGATCTTCACCACCTCTCCGGTTTCGTAACTGCCCAGCAACATGTACTTCGAGTCAGGCGTAATCACGTGGCCGTATGGAGTATCCGGAATCCGGCAGGTCTTGTGTTTCTTTTTCTGTGTATCAATAATGTAGGCTACGGGTTGGGTATCGTTCGGATGCGATCTGCGCCACGCCTTGTCTCCGTATTCACTCAGCACGAGCCAACGCCCATCCGGACTGATCATGGTGTGATCCAGATGTAAATAATGTTCCCGCTTCGGCATGTCCAACCGGAACAGCGAATCTACTTTGCGGGTCTTCAGGTCAAACCGGGCCAGGTCGTAGCGCGTGGGCTCTCCGATGCGCGTGGTGGAATTCACCCGGTGCGTGATGGCATAGTAGTAGTAATCTTCCGCCCGGTCTACCCCCATCGGATAGAAGAAGCGCATCTCATCCACTTCGCTAAGCCGCACCAACTCCGACCATACTCCTTTCTCGTGATCATATTGACAGACATACTCGCCTGTATTTTTGTAGTTCACCCGCCTGTCAAACTTCACCGTTGAAACCTTGCCGTTGTAATGCAGCACCTCTCCGTTGTGCACGGTTTTCATCGCCAGGGTTTCCATGTGGCCCGCTGGGAATTTATCCATCGGCACATGCAGGTTCGTGACCTGCATCGTTTTGTAATCCAGCATTTTCATCAGGCTGGTCCACTTTCCATCGGCTTGCTGCACTGCCACCCGGCCCAGTTGAAAATAATTCGGACTGTTGATGGGCGAAAAAGCAGCGGAGAAGCCCGGCTCCTGCCCGATCGTCTCGGCCTTAATGATCTCGATGTCCCAGGGAATCTGCGCGTGGGTGGCCAGCGAAACAATCAAGAATAATGTTCCGATCGATTTTAAGCGCAGCATGGTAAGGTAATTTCGCAATTCAGCCAGGTTAGACCAAAAATTTTGCCAGAAAGTGTGATTGGCGCCCTGCCGGTAGCTATTAGCGGCTGGTTCCTTCATCTCCCCGCTCCTGAAAGAAATCAATTGCAATTCGACATAACATTTCGCTTTTCAATTCTGGCATACCGTGTCCTATGTTTGGGTAGACACACAATTGGCCCTGCTTGAGCGATTGGAAGATCTCAACGCTATGTTCTAATCGGATCATATCCCGGTCACCCCGAATTATGAGTACGGGAATGTCAATACCCGAAAGTTTATCGTCCGGTACTTTAATTTCTGTTGACCACATTTTTTGTGTGTCTTCCCAAAACTTAATCCATTTGTCGGGCTGTGGATTGAGACGCTGATAATGTTCGAGCCATTCCTTGTCTTCCAGTACCGCCTCTACGGTATATTCTTTTAACAAGTCCTGCCCTTCTTGTGTCAGGCCACTTGATTTTGTATTTGAACCACCACTGACAACTTTTTTTACCTTGTCTGGTCTGTTTGCTGCCAGCAGTAACGCTGTATTTCCACCCATACTCCAACCCATTACATAAACACTGTCCAATTGAAGCTCGTCAATAATTGCGGAACAGTATTGAGCCAATAATTCCCCACTCAAACTGTCAGCTTGTTCGGAGCGTCCGTGTCCTGGCGCATCCGGTGCTATAACTCGATAATGTCGCGATAACTCTGGAATAATGTCTCCCAGATTCTCGATTGAACCCAGCCCTTGGTGAAGCAGCAGTAAGGGTGTCCCCTTGCCGTACTCCTCGTAATAAATCTTAGTGTTGTAGAGCGACAAATACTTTCCGTTGTTTGAACCGTATCTGATCGGCTCTCCCAACTCCTTTGTCTTGTTACAGGAAGTCAGAATTAGACTTAAGGTCACGCAATAAAAAATGTATTTCATAACAATCAATTTGTAGGAAGGGGTTTGCCGTTAACCTTAAGATTCAAATCATTGGCTGGCCTGCGCAGGTTAGTACACGCTATTGGTTAATCCATGCAACTTTGAATACTTCAACACTACACCGCCTGTTAAAAGTGGCTGGCTTGAAACGAGCGATAAATTTTGAGAAGCAATTCCTTGTCTGAAAAGGGGTCGTCCATTCCCTAAAATAACGGGGGCAATACCGATGCGGTACTCATCAAACAGATTGTCTTTCATAAATGTCTCCGATAGGTTGGCACTCCCGAAAACATACAGGTCCTTACCCCCTTCCCTTTTTAGTTTCTGAATTACGTCTGAAGCGTTCTCACGAATAATGGTCGTGTTGTTCCAGGCAGCCGATTTCAAGGTCCTCGAAAAAACAAGTTTGGGTAGGCTATTCATCCGTTTAGCAACTTCCTGTTCTGCAATGTCGCCCTCTGCCTGAGTCCAGTAGGCAGCCATACCTTCATAGGTTACACGGCCGAATACGAGGTAGTCGGCAGCTTGTAATTGCTCCAGACTTAGTTTTTCAAGTTCCGGACCCCAAACCACTTGATGAAAGGATAAGTCCCAATTCTGGTTTCCTTCAAAATACCCGTCAAGGGTCATCACGTTCCACATAATTAGCTTACGCATGGTCCTTATAGTTAGTGTGTCTTTTTTGTCGTGAAAGGGAGTTGGGCTGTTCAGGTGCTCTGGCATTTAAAAATTTAATATCGCTTTTAACTCAGCGTCAATGGGGGCCGAAGTATGTTGGTGAATCGCTTTCCACTGGTCTTTCTCCTTGTGAAACCCGATGGTGATTCGATTCTTCATGCTTCTTAAAATCGTAGTATCAGGTGCAATTGCCTGGTACGTAATCAGTGCACTGCCAAACCCAATCGTTTCACGTTCATGAATTTCAATTCTCTCAAAGTGCACCCGAACCCTTTCCTCCCCTAAGGTACCTAACCAGTCTTTGATCACAGCCGACCATTCTGGCAGGCCCGTTTGATACCCCTTTGTCCACATGTCAAAAATAACCACCTGGTCATCATACAGTCCGATCATCCCTTCGATGTCCTTATCCCATGCCGCTTGTTTATAAAGGGTAAAAAAGTCCTGAGGGTGCTTCATTTTATTCAATTGTTTATTTCACAAGGCCATTCTGAAGTTATGCGACTGACTTCGTAAGCAAAGTAGGTGTTCGTTAGGTTGGATAAAAATAGTAACGGTAAGATTTAGATGGAGCTCAACTTTTTAAATGACTTCTATTCCCTTTCCGTTACAATTTCAAGCGCTTTTTCCAGAATCGCATCACGCCCTATCCGGATATCTTCCACCGTAAGGGGTACCGGAATGTCTGGAATGATTCCAATTCGTTGGGTCTCCCTTCCATCCGGATAGAAAACGCCCAGTCCGGTAATCCAGGTAGTTTTATCATCAAAAAAAGTAAAGTCTGCAATATTTCCATCGGCACCCGAGGTCTGGCGACCCACCGTGATGGCGCCCTCAATCGTCTGCAAGGCCATCACAAAAGACTCAGCACGACTTTGTGTTCCTTCATCCATCAGGATCACCACTTTTCCCTGATAGGGCGAAGGGTTCTTTCTTCCGATGGAATCCGCATTAAACTTAATGAACCGGCCTGGATACGTTAGATCAGGTTGGGTAAAGGCTGCCCACACCTTTTTGTCGTTGTTAAAGTAGCCTACTAATTCATCCCAAATAAATTCAGGGTAATTACGCAAATCAAAAATGATGGCCTTTGTTCCTTTAAGTTCACTCATCATGTTGGGTAAGTCTTCCAGCAGCACCGCGTCCTCTTCCATATTAACATAGCCGATATTGCCTTTTACTATTTCCCACTTTTTTACCGGGGCTTCTTGTATTTTCAAGGCTGTACGGTCATACCGCCTGATGGTTTTGGTATTAATTTCCCCCGCCCTGTCGAAGGTAATTTTAACACGATCGGTATTTCCATTGAATATCCAGCGAAATGCGTACCCCATCTTTTTAACCGCTTCATTCGAACCGTTAATGTATTTTTTATTTTGAAGATACTTCTCAAGAACCGGAACATCGTCAACGTTCAACACCACATCGCCCTTTTGTAAATCATCCAGTTGGGCAAGGGAGTCATTATAAAATTCGGTAAACACCGCTTTATCATCAATCATTTTGAATCTTGCTGCGATGTACTGGTTGCCTGCAAAGGATCGCACCAGATCGGTAACAAAGAAGCTGTGTGAATCACAGAGTTTGACGGTTAGTTCATGCAACAACACATGATATTCCGCTTCCGACTTGATTTGTTGGAACCGGGGTATCATTTCCAATAACACCTCATCCCAGGGTTGATCCATCACGTACTTATACGGGTAAAAATATTCAATCACATTCCAGTACTTGAACAAAGTAATCAGCCGAACATTTTCGTCCTTCCATTGCGCTGCGGTGTACACCGGTTCATTGGTAAAATAAGTCGTAGCGCCATCAAGCGCTACATAGTGTTGCCGCTGCGTGCGGTTTTCTTTTATGTACATCAATTTTTCAACAAGTGCCGGTGAAAACACTTCATTTTGTAACCACGATAAGTCGAAATTCTTATCGAAATATTCCTGTTCTCGTTTTGAATGGCAATCCCCGCACGGCTGCACCGTTCCTAAGGAATCGATCCAGCTATTAAAGAGTGCTGATAAGTCCGGGCCTGTTTTTACGTCATCCAGTTTTGATATAATTTCAATCAGGTGATTGTCCCAGTTGAGCGTACCCGCATTCACCCCGGGATGGTAGTACTTGAAGAACCCCCATACTTTAGCGGTTAACTGCAATTTCTCTGGGGCCGACAATTCCGGTTGGGAAGCACAGGTAAGAAGGAAGGCCGACAGCAGAATGATTAAATATGCTCTCATCATGAAGTTTGGGGATTGTGGTTCGGTTGTTGCCATACGAATTTGACTAGCCCTATAGTACCAACACGTTTAGGAGAATTTTAAAAATGAATCTGGCAGCGGAACGTTTAGCCCGACCCGCACGTCTCTGTCTTCTGCCACCGAACTAAATTAAGAAAATAGTTACAATTCAAACACCACACCCATCCCATTAATCAAACCAGTTGAAGTTTACCAGGTGGAATAAAAACCCTCCAGTCTGTCCACTACTTCTTCGCGAAGTCTATTTAAAGGGAGCCCTTGCTTGTATAATAACGTTAGCACCGCGGTGGCCCCGGGGCGGGTGACTCCGCTGGGAAGGGAAACTACAATACTATACTGAGCCCCCGCTATGTTTTATACCTAGTGTTGGCAGGTGCCGCCTTACTCTGATTTTAAATCAAGGAGTATACTATCAAACTCCTTTTCAAATGGACTCTATTACCAAGGTGTTTGGTCAGAAGGAAAACTCTGCTCTCTTTTTGCTAATTACCAAATTTACTCCCCCAAAGTTGAAGTTTTGGTTACCGGCATCTTTGGTAAGTTTTAAAATCAACCTTTTTACTTTTGGTTCATTTAGCTGGTTGTTTATCATATACGATATAGTTGGTTCATTTGACTTCATAAACCTATTTTTCTTTTTTTTGTACCCCACTATCTTCAAAACAGGAATGAGGTCATTCAGCTCTTTCTCTGTAATTGCCAGTTCAACTGTAGCGATTTTTTCAAACAATTTATCTTTACTTATGGAACTTGATAAAAATTGTCTGACCCTGACTTCTGTAGAATCGCCAAATCCCCAATTCCGATAGCTTTCAACTGAGTAAGAGCTCAACATTGGTATTAGGTGATTGTTTGGTTTATTGCTGAGTCGGTCGTGGTGATTATATACGATTTCAGTCAATGTAAAATCAGGCCCTACGAAAGCATATGAAACAATAGAGTCCTTGGAAAATCTTCTCCACTGTTCTTCCAGCAACCTTCCTTGCCCTGGTCTTAGGGTTTGAAAAATAATATAAGCTGAACCTCGTTGGGTAGCAAAGTACCCTCGGCTTGGGTTGAAATGGATGAAGTTATCTCGTCCATTTATATAATAACTGAGTACCAGTGGAGAAGTCAACATAGTATCATAGGCACAAGACGCAAATTTGGTCTTGACAAATTCGTGTGCTACTAATGTTTCGAAAGAAGCCGAATCCAAAATAATTTCAATGTGGCTAAAGTCGGACTTAATAGTTTGGCCTAAACTGGCAAAACTTGTTAGCAACAAGAGAAGCATAAGATAACATCTTACTTTAAAAAGGATTTTCATCAGTTCGAGTTGTAAACGTAGACTTGGGAATAGTTTCTGTCCGTCATTAATTGTCTGTACTTTTTTTAGGCGGTTGCTGCCAACGTTTTGTGTTTAAGGAGTTGCGGGAGTAGGAGGGTTTAAAAATGAAGTGGAACGGAATGTTAAACGCGACCATCACGCAATTGTCCCACGTTGTGGGACCAAAATAAGAAATGAATTTGAATAAGGACACAAAACCCCGCAATTACTTAAACACGGTGTTGGTGGCTGTGTGGCCTTCTCTTAATCCAATTCGTAGGCCATTCAGTCACTCGTCTTTTCTTGAATCCTTGATTACGTCAATTATCTCATTAATTGATTTAACTACAAGTTCTGGTTGTTCCCATTGAATATGGTGTCCGCTAAACTCGGTAAAAATTATTTTCATTTGTGGCGCTCCTTTATTAAAAGTTTTGAAGGTGTTAACTTTTGTCTTTACAAACTCCTCAGACCCAGCTTTTTTTCCAGAGGCAATTAATAAATGTACCGGAAGATTTGTCTTGAATTCTTCTTTAAACCAAAATACATTTTGTTTGGTATAGCTCATTTCATATGCCTCACCTTTTGTCGCCAACGAATCAGGTCCAAAATCATCATCAGAAGCCAATTTCCTTTGATAAAGAGAGTCATAAAGCACTTCATAGTTGGCAACGTCAACGAATACAAAACCAGCAACTTTTTTGGGGTATTGATTATAAAATTCTCTTGCAATTAGTCCACCAAGAGAGTGTCCGACTAAAATGTATGGTTGCTTAATTTTTTTCAATCTCGAGTAGTGTATTTAATTCTCTTGCCATGTGGTCTAATGTCCTGACTGTGTCTACAATTTCAGATAGTCCTATGCCTGACCTGTCGTATGAAAATGTCCTTGTTCGTTTTGAGATTTTACTTTGAACCAATGAAAAGAATTCTAATGGGCAAATTTGTCCAGTTAGAAAAACCACGGTTGGTTCTCCCGTCCCACGGTCAAGAATATGAATCTTTTTCCCGTCAATTGTCGCGAATCTGTCAACAGGTTTTTCGCAACCAATTATTAGTAACAATGAAACTACTAAGAATAGTAAGTCTTTCATGTCAACATTTTTAGATATCGAATTTGTTCAAAGCCACATTGCCCACAACGCTTGTATATGGGCATTTCTTATATCCCCTCATCCCAAACTCAATTTAACCAGTTTTCAACAATTCTCTGTTTCCTGGAGCCGCTTCACTCCTACCCGCTTACCAACCGGAAACGGTGTCCCTGAGGCGGGTGACTCCAGCTGGAAGGAGGTATCAATTGCACACACCGTTTCCCGTTAGTTTTTCTTTCTGAGCTTCTTGGCCATCCTTAGCGAATGTTGCAACGAATTCAGGTTGTTCCAATCGCTATGGGCTATGATAATATGATTTGGCTTTGGGAATTTCTTCTGTACGTTTTTAAGCGTAGCGGCATAGGCGGTCACATTGCCATCACCTAAATAGCCCAGGTCGTTGGCATCTGCACCTTTTATCAGGCATCCGCCATAGAGGATTCTTTCGGTTTCAAACCAAATCACAATATTATCCTCCGTATGCGCTGGCCCGGGGTAATAGGTTTCAAAAGAAAATTGCCCAACATGGAATACAGTATCGTTGGTCATTAAAAATTCAGCCCGTGGCTTGTTGTTCTTCTTACTTAATTCGTCCGTCAGGGCCGTGGTATAGGTTTTAATTCCTTGTTGCCGGTAATAGTCAAGCCCGGCTGTTTTGTCACTATGCCAATGGGTGGCAAAACACATCACCACGCGTTGGTTATGCTTTACTTTAATACTATCGAGCAAGGGTTGAAATTGGGTCGTATCCCAGGGTGTGTCAAACATAACCACACCCTGGTTAGTAACAAGGTACATCCCGTTTGCCGGTACAAGGTTGCCTTCGTAGTTATTGTAAGTCGTATAAATATAAAAGTCTCCCGTTAGATGCGCGATCTTAAGTTTTGGTTTTTCTGCCTGCCCAAAACCTGTAGTTAGAATTAAAATGCAAGCTATTGTCAGGATGCCTGTCCGCATAGTTTTTTTAAGCCCTGTTTAGCGCAACCCCGACATTGATATTTCAATTCGTTGCCCATCGTTAAATCTTATCGCCCCAGTATTAAATTGGATACGCTCCATTCTCCATTAAGTCTCTTGAATGTCACAATGGCCTTTCCGGCTGGTTGGGAATTAGAAGTGAAGTCCACGTTACCAATAATGGTTTTCTTGTCCACGAGTTCTAACCTTGATAAACCAGCCTTATCTACTGGCTCCATTCCACCGGTCCATTCGTAGGTATTTGAAAAGTCGCACTTTAATTGTTCGTGCTCATCTAATTCGAATTTCACAAAAGAGTCATACGGTACAGTTCTTAAGTTATCCACACATGCTTTGTAGTCATTCACTTTTTTTTAATAAAGTCATCAGTGAATTTGTAGCTCTTTAATCCGTCTTTGTAATTTTTAAAATCTAATGTTGTCATCCCGTCCTCTAGTCGAACAAACCTTGGATTAAAGTCTTTTTTCAACCTCTTCTCCTTAATCAGGACCAGGTACCAGGAATAAAATCCTTCAATCTGGTTTTTGATGTCAACCGAGTCTTTTGGTTTTATTTTGGATTGCCCCTGAGTTGTCAACGGAAAAACAAACGGCATCATTAAGACCAATTTATAGAAACACATCTCTGTTTGCTTCCAGAACTAACATTACTAAAATATGTAACCAAAAGTTATTGAAAAGTCAAAGCAAATTCAAAACGCGGAGTCCTAGCCTACCGCAGGCAGACCCGGGGCGGGAGACTCCGCTGGGTAGATAAATTGAGCTCATTCCTTTGTAATCATTGGATGCTTATCGCAAGTGCTCCTTGAAAATGTCGTGCTTACTATTTGTCAGATATTGTCTTCCAAAATTGCCTTACTTTAATTACCTGTGGTTCTAAAATGTTCAATATGCCTTTTCCTGGCTCTAGTTTTCCAATTGCCTCTAATAGTTTTTGCTTGCTACGTGGAGTCCCAACAAATGATTCAATATGCTTGTAGTCTTTATTATTAATGTTTAGACAAATTGGAATTTTTATTTGGGACGAAAAATCGAAATTCTTAGTCTTATAGTCTTCAACGCCTTGAGAGAGCATAACAACGACTACTCCTTTTGATCTCAGTACTCTAAGTATGTCCTCCAATGCTTTGCTCGCATTTTTATTTTTTAAATAAACGTGTGCTTCATCTATCACAATAACATACCTCAATGGTTTTATCCGGTCTTCTGTTGGTTCAGTGTCATTCGAGGAGCTGAACTCAGCCAGTAAATACTTTAATGTGAGGAACACACACAACTGCCTTATAGTATCGGATAGTTCAAGTGGCAAATTAATATATAAACTTTCATCGTAGATTTTGGATTTATCCTCGTCAATCTCAGATTTGAAGATATTTGTAGCTAGGTCTTGAATTATGGTATAGAGAGTATCAGCTTTTATACCATTTGTTTCATAGTAATCCTTTAATGAATCAAAAACTGTCGCCAGAGTCGGGTGCGTAAGAGGGCGTCCAATATCGAGCGAATTGATTAAACCGTTTTGTTCAAAGCAGTCCGTTATTATTGTTTGTAAAATGTGCTTTTGATTAGCACCTAGTTGAGTTGCAATTGCACAAACAAAGTCGACAAAGGATTTAATGTTAAATGTCTTTGTCCTTTCATCGACAAGATTGATGAAACTTAAAGGATTAAAATTCATTGGACCTCTCCTTAAGTCAATCATCCTGCTCCCTGTGTTGTCAAAGAATTGCTTTAATCTTTCAGGAGAACCTTCACCTTTATAGTCAAAGAAGATGAATTTTAACTGGTTTCTTGTTTGTTTACTAATCTGATATAGAATATCCTTTACAAGCTCAGTTTTTCCAGACCCCACCATTCCGGCAATTGCGATGTTGCAACTGTCAAACTCACTAAGGTCATTAATCCGCAATTGAACTTCTTGATTTTTTTCGTCAGTCCCAATATTCAACGAAACTAATCCTTCAAATTGCTTTATTGACTGCTTAATATTAGAACCTGTATCGAATGGATTGGTATTGGAAATTAAATCTAGCCCACGCTTTACAAGGGACATTAGAAATGAGATATGCTCCCCGGCTGTAATGTTTCGATCTTTTGTTTGCTCGTTGATCTTCTCCAATCCAAATTCTAAGTGATGAGAAAATAGAACTTTGAATTCATCCTCACTAAGTGATTTCTGATAATGCTGGTCTAACAGGGCTTTGTAAAGTGGCAAATAAGTAGAGCCTTTCGGTGCTACTCCAAACAAGTTAGTATCTGAAAGAAAATCTCTGCCTCTTTGATCTAAAGGTGTTACAGCAAGTTCAAATCGCTTGCTTTGCTGAAGACTGTAGCAATAGGCTATTCTTGCTATGACCGAATCAGAGTGAAAATTGAATATTCTCGTCAGTTCAGAAATTAGCTCTTCTGACCGTTTACTGGATTTAATTCTCATAACTTATAAAATATCCTTTTTTAAACTTAGTTGAGGACTCTTTGTGATCCAAAATATAGGTCTTTGAAATACTGTCACTGATAAGTTTTAGCCTTGATGACGGAACTTCATTATTAGTAGCCAGAATAACAACTTGCTTCGCTAAATCAGGGTAGTAGTATAACAGAATATTTTTTATATGATCATCGTCCAACCTACCAAGAGGTGTATCAATAAAAATTGGAAACTCTTGGGCAGATTGATTTAGGATCGCTTTTATTAGGGCTGAAATATAGATTTGCTTTTCACCTTGGCCTAATGACTCTTTCGGAATAACGACTCCATCAGAGTTAAACAAAGTAACTCTAAGTCCGTCATTGTCTGGTAGGGTTTCCGCCTTGACTGCCGCAATAAACTTATCCGAATTACTCTCTTTCAACTTGTGAAGTAGTTTTTGAAGCTCTCCAAAAATTGCTTGCTCAAGTAAAGTGGACTTTGCTCTCTTTTGTTCGATTACAAATTCTTCTAGCGCTTTTATGTATTGGTTAGCACGATCAAGTTTTCTCTTCTTCTGTTCTGATACACTAATTTTCTTTAAATCAATTTGAAGTCGCTGATTTAAGCTTTCATTAGCTCTTATGAGGGCGCTTTTTTGGCTAATCAATGCCCCTCTTTCCTCTATGAGTTTTTCAATTTTCCGTTCAGCATCATTCTTCTTGTTTGTGTAATCGATAATCTCTTCATCTTCCAAATCAGATTCGATCCTTTTAATTGTTCGATCAATTTCAATTATCTCGTTTTTGACTCTATTAAAACTGTCAATTGTTTGACCAAACAGGTCCTTTGTTTGCTTTCGGATATAATCAAATGATTCAATGATTAAGTCTTTATCCGCTTTTGTCAGGTCGTGCTCGAATTCCAATTCGGCATTCTCATCAATTTTTCCAAAGACTTCCTCAATTATCCTTTTTGCTTTCTCCGCATAAAACATTTTCTTGCTGAATGAAATATCACCTTCTGCTGGAAAGGGAGGATTGTTAAATAACTTTTCGATTAGAAGGCCATTTTTTTCAATTAACTCATTTTGCCTCTCCCTCACTAGAGAATCTTGGTCTTGTCTAAAGAGTTGTTCCGAAACCTCTTCCAGTTTACCAGCTGCGATTGCGATTGGAATTAACTCGCTTAGTTCATTGAATTTTATTTCAGTTTCCTTTTCCTTTTTTAATAATTCGGTTCTTTGCTTATATAACTCTTCAATGCTGCCTTCGTTATAGTTTTTATTGGCGTGCTTAATTAAGAATGATTCGTAGCTCGATATCTTTTGTTTTAGTTCGCTGATGCTGTTATCCTTCTTTATAATTTCGTTTTCTAGTTCATCAATTTTCTCAGAATTCAGTTTTATTCCGTTCTCTGTCGCGGTAATCTGCTGTTTAACTTGATTTGTAGCACTATCCTTTCTAAGGGTATCGGTATAAACGAGGAGATCGTTAATTAGACTTTCGTAAATATCAAGTCCCAATATTTTACCAAGGGCATCATTTAGGACATTACCTTCTTCTTTTGTTGATAACTCAGCCCAGTTTGCTATCTTCTCAGCATCAAAAAATACAAACTTTGAAGCTTCAAGTGGAATAATGTAGTCGTGAATGAAATTGATTTTGTCTTCCTCGTCTTTTAGCAGTTGCTTACTAACACCTTCGATCTTAATATCGAAATTGTCTGAACCTGATTCAGAGTCAAATGACCTAGTAATTCTACACGTATATTTTGAATCAGGTTTAGTAGCGACAGTATTTGGTAATTCTACTTCACTAATTACTAGCTCAACGGAGAACTGAGTGACTCCTTCAGATAAGGCATTCCAATTCAAACAACTCTTTAAGAACTTGGAATAATTTCCCTCTTTTTGAATTTCACGTCTGAAGTTTTCGTCAATTCTTGAAATGTCCTCTCCATAGAGACACCACACCAGAGACATTAATAAATTAGTCTTGCCATATCCATTTTTGCCACCAATAATTACAATATTCTTCCCGTCAGTTGTGGATAGGTCAATAGAATTTTTGTCTTTATACTGTCTGAAGTTGGTAAGCGTTATTGTTTCAATCTTCATCTCCGAACGAATTTGAAATTTCTTTATCTATATTTTGTTGAATTAGCGCATTTCTTTTTAACAGCTTTTTCGTTTTCTCAGCCTGAAGTAGTTTTTTAATAGAGATGAAACTAACGCCATATTTTCTGGCCTTCTTTTCGAGTTCCTCATCATGAGAAAACTTTATATCATTTATATTTTTCATAGTATATTTTGGTTTTCATCTAGATGAAGTTCTCCTGATACTTGACGTGCTTCAATTATAGACAGTATCTGTGATCTTTTATAGCCGTACTTTTGTGAATATTCACTAATTAAATCTTCTATGTTTCTCCCTTTGAAGTTGTTTATCCTTTCGGCAGTAAAGTGAAAGCCTTTAACCATTGTGAAGTTTAGTTTTTCCGCTGAATAGTATTTATTGAGTAGTCCTACAAACCCACCATCATACAATATAAACCTTTTGTTATCTCCCTCTAGTTTAAAGTTAGAAAGAATGCTCTTTTCGTTCGTATCACGATATTTGCTTATGTATTTAGTAACATCATAGATGTGCTTAGGTTCATCAAATTGCTTTAAGAATTCTTCGGCAATATCTCGGATAGTACCGCCCTTTAAAGTTTCATCTTCATATTCCCATTTTTTAAGACCATATGTGCTTGTCCGACCTATGTAGAAAAATTTCTCTTTTTCCTTTATAAGAGAACCTCTAATAGAAGCCTCAGTTGTTTCTAAATAAGGGTACCTTATCTTTATCTCTTCATAAATCTCTTCAACCGTCATCAGTCTTTGTTTCTCCTCAAGAATTAACTCGATATACTCATGATTTAGTTTTTTTGTATTTCGAGAGAATATTAAAAATCCATCAGGGTCAACTACTAATTCAAACTCATGGTATATTATTTGTTCACAGACATTTTTAATGCGGGTTAAAAGTTTTCTTTCTTGGGTTGTAATAAAATCCTTTAAGTAACCTTCAAAATAGATGCTGTATGTCTCAGTAATCCTATCTGTGAGTTTATCAAACACATCCTGAATAAATCCATCAAAGTTAATGTTATCGTATATAAGTAAGCTGATTATATAACAGTTTTTGAAAATTGCATTCCTTTTCGTTAGTTTATTTTTAGCAATTGTCTCATCAAAACCAATTGTTTTATGTGTTTTTTTGAATAACTCTTCGAAAATAATTGAGTAGAATAGGTAATTGTATTTTACATTTTCAACTTCATTAAGTTTGTCTGCAAAAGACTCGCTTATTATCATCATATCCATTTCCTTGGTCAACCCATAATTGCTCAAATCTTCAGGGCGTAGACTTAGAATGAAAGAAGTGTTGTCCTTAATTTCTGATGTTAATTTAACTTTGATTTGCCTTACTCGTTCTCGAGTAATCCCCATCTTGTTTGCAATAGCATCCATATTTATCCGTCTATCAAAGGATTTACTATAGACAGAGTTGAAAACTTCGGTAGAGTTCGATTTAAACAGGTATTTGTGTTCGTTGAGAAAGTTGAAAAGACTAAAAATCTTAATTTTGTTAGCTTCGTTTATAAACAGGCCAATATTATCGCCTATCAAGTTGCCTGCTTCATTGTAATGAGAATCACAAATTAGCTTTAGATATTCTTGATTTAGTAGTGCTTCATCTAGTTTACTTAATTGATCTATGAAGTTAATTGAGCTTGATTTGAAGCTTTCTAAATCAGACAAAGTTGTTTTACCAATATTTTTTACTTCGAGGAAGTCAATCTTTTTTAGAACAACGTTGTTTAGTATGGCTTGCCCAGTAATTTCACCACCAACAATTGAAAGTAATCCGTTCCGCGCTCTTACTGTAAGATTGTCAAAGCTGTTTAATAGATATCGATAGAGTACATTCTTTTTCGAGAGAGTGAGTCGATCTACTATCTCTAAAGTTACATCATTGATTTCTTTTGGAATTTCCTCACATTTATTGAGGTTTGAATACTTTTTACATATTTCTATTAATTCTTTTTCAGTTTTAGCACCGCAATTTCTGAATTGAACAAATGAACCTGATTGCTTGTAAACTTTTAATAATTGCGAAAGGGATTCTATGCCATTGTTTACACAGATATTGAATGCCCGGACAGTCATCCATTCTCGTTCGTATATTTCCTTAAGGGATAAGTCACCAGAGTCCATGTCCTAAATTAGCTAACTTTTTTAATTTGACTCTTTTCTAGGCTTTCGATTCGGGCAGGATTAGACGGCCTCCAAATGGTGCCAAATAGGGTGTGTATTAGATTTAAAAAATATAAAGGATCGGAATTTTCCTTTGCAAACTGACCACTGTTGTCACGTTGCAGTACCCAAGTGGGAAATCTTTGTTGGTAATATGTCGCAAATTAGGTGACTACTCTGTCCGGTCGCATTTGCATGCAATGTTTGTATATAAGAAACTCACTTCCTATTTACCCTTATTCCAACCTCAATTTAACCAGTTTTCCCCAATTCTCAGTTTCTATATCTGCTTCACTCCTGTTCGCTTGCCAACCAAAAACCACATAAAAAAACCCCCGCAGTCTGACCGCAGGGGTTTTAATCAGCGCTGGTTCGCATCACATCTAGGGTTTCGTGATCCGAATCTTTTGCAGGAGCTGGTGTTCCTGGCTTTGAAAGCCAAACACACTGCGCACGTAGGTTCGCACCGCACTGGCCGTGCTCACCAGGTTGTCCGGTGCCACATAGTAAACGTTGTTGCGCTTACTGCGCGCTTCGTCCAGCCGGATCTCCGCTTCCGCTACCGCCTTGTTGAGCGCAAACAGCTCCATCAAGGTTTCGTGTAACCGGGGCAGGGTTAGATGCGGCTCGTTCGGCACGTACCGGCTCTCAGACGCAACGGTTTTCACCAGTCGGTCAAAGTACTCGGCCGTTACCAGGTACGCTTTACCATACGAAGGGCGCGGGTCCCGTGTATCCTCCTCTTCCCCCTCCGCGCTTTTGGGCGCTGCCACCTTGGGTTTTGAAATGCGGGCGCCCCAGATTCTGCGCCTGCTGTTCTGCGCATCCTTAAGCAGCAACGGATTGGCACCGCAGGCCTTGAGCAGGCCATACACGTTGCTGCTGAGTTTCCGGATGTGCTGGAACCCCAGCTCGCGGGCATTGGTGGCGTTGTCGTACGCCTGCTGGGCAACCTTCACTTCTTCCCAGATTTGTTGGGCGATGTTCAACTTGGCGGACATCGCATACACCTGGAGGTTTTGTTGTCCGGGATTATAGGATCCTCCTAACCCGGTGCAGATCCGAATGACCTTGTCAAAGGACTGCAGGTTTTGCACATGGCTCATAACTGTTTTTTTTAGTTATGGGTATTGTACGCAACACCCTCCGCGCATTGTTGTTGATTTTTCATTTTTCTTTAAAACTATATTGTTGTGAATACACGCAACCCAAAAGGCATTGGCACGTTTGAGCGCTTTTTTTCATGAGAAAAGTAATGTGAACTGAAAATTTAATTTCTCTCTAATAAGTTTGATCTCAACTGCGTGGCAGTGACAGCACCCGTCTGAATTTTTTCCCGGGTTCGGTGCGCTTGTCATGATACCGGTGCCTCCCAGCAAAGGTATCAGTCAACGTTGTAATGGTATCGGTGCACTCCGCTCCCGGCCGGTGCGCACCGGAAAAGGGTTTGGGCCGGGCATGAAATGGTTTTGGTGCAGTTCGCAATCAACCGATGCGTATCGGAAATGGTTTGGGTCAACTTCGTAATGGTATCGGTGCAGTTCGTAATCGTCCGATGCGGACATGAAATGGTGCGGGTGAATTTCGAAATGGTACCGGTGAACTTTGAAATGGTACTGGTGAACTTCGAAATGGTACTGGTGAACTTCGAAATGGTACGGGTGAATTTCGAAATGATACGGGTGCATGTATGTAATGATATCGGTCAACTTCGTAATGATACTGGTGCACGTTGAAATGGTTCTGGTCAACTTCGAAATGGTGCGGGTCAATTTCGAAATGGTACGGGTGCATGTCTGTAATGGTATCGGTCCACTTTGTAATGATACCGGTGCACGTTGAAATGGTTCTGGTCAACTTCGAAATGGTTTAGTGCACTCCCGTAATGGGTTTGGTCAATTTCGTAATGGTTTAGAGCACTCCGGTAAAGGTTCTCCGGTTACCAGTTCCCGGTTACCAGTTGCCAGTAACCAGGCGCCAGTGACCAGCAACCAGCGACCAGTGACCAGCAACCAGCGACCAGTGACCAGCAGCCAGTGACCAGTGCCCAGTAACCAAATCATAAATCGTAAATCCCAAATCCCCAATCACAAATCCCAACGTCTTATGTCTAGCGTCTTATGTCTTACGTCTAAAAATATCAGTTTGTTCCTTCCTTCACTTTTAATACTTTACCACAATTTTCTAATCCTAACACTATGAATCTGCGGCTGTTTGCGTCCCTCCTCCTTCTTTCCACGTTTACCTATGGCCAGGACTACCGCTGGCAGCAACGTGTGGAGTACACCATGAACATCCGCATGAATGTGCAAACGCACCAATTCACCGGTGATCAAAAGCTGGTCTATTATAATAACTCACCTGACACGCTCTCGAAAGTCTACTACCACCTCTTCTTCAACGCCTTTCAGCCCGGCAGCATGATGGACGTGCGCTCGCGCAGTATTTCCGACCCCGACCGCAGGGTGCTGGACCGCATCGCCAAACTGAAACCTGAAGAGATCGGCTACCAGCATGTGCAATCCTTAACGCAGGATGGCAAAGCTACCTCCTACCGCGTGCTGGGCACGTTGCTGGAAGTAACGCTGGCCAAACCGATGTTGCCAAAAACCAAAACCACCTTCGACATGAAGTTCGAAGCGCAGGTACCGGTGCAAATCCGCAGGTCGGGCCGCAACAACCGCGAAGGCATCGCCTACTCGATGACGCAGTGGTATCCCAAGCTGGCCGAGTACGACCACCAGGGCTGGCATGCCTATGAATATGTGGCGCGCGAGTTCCATGGTGTGTGGGGCGACTTTGATGTGAAGATCACCATCGACCCAACGTTTGTGATTGGCGGTACGGGCAAATTGCAAAACCCGGAAAGCATCGGTCATGGTTATGAAAAGCCCGGTACCAACGTAAAACGCCCGGCCGGGGATCTTACCTGGCACTTTGTGGCGAAAGATGTGCTGGACTTTGCCTGGGCAGCCGATCCGGACTATACACACGAACGCCAGCAGGTACCCAACGGACCTGAGTTGCATTTCTTCTATCAGAAAAACGAAAAGACCGCCACCACCTGGAAGACCATGCAGCCGGTAGCCGTAAAAGTATTTCAACACCTGAACTCTGTGTTTGGAAAGTATCCCTTCGACACCTACTCGATAATACAAGGGGGCGATGGCGGCATGGAGTACCCGATGTGTACGTTGATTTTAGGCGAAGGCAGTCAGGAAGGATTGAATGGCGTAATGGCCCACGAGGTAGCCCACAGCTGGTACCAGATGACGCTGGCCAGCAACGAGGCTTTATATGCGTGGATGGATGAAGGGTACACCGACTTTGCCAGCGAAGAAGCGCTGAACACGATCTTTAACGAGCCCATCACACACGCTGGCAATTACAACAGCTATTTCAGTTTGGTGAACAGCGGTCTGCAGGAGCCGGCCAGTCAGCATTCGGATCACTTCAGTACCAACCGGGCTTATGGCACTGCCGCCTACAGTATGGGCACGGTGTTTTTGCATCAGCTAAAGTACCTGATTGGCACCGAAAACTTTTACAAGGGCATGAAGCGCTACTACAACACGTGGAAGATGCGGCATCCGGAGCCCAATGATTTTCTGCGGGTGATGGAAAAGACTTCGGGTCTGCAACTGCATTGGTACCAGCGCTATTGGATCGGCACCACCAAACGCATCGACTACGGCATTCAGGCGGTGGTTGACAACAACGGCAGCACGCTGATTCAACTGCAGCGCCTGGGTGAATTTCCCATGCCCATCGATCTGGTAATTACATACAAAGATGGAAGCCGGGAACTGCACTACATTCCCATGAATGAACTGCTGGGCAGCAAGCCGGTGGAAGATAAATCCATGAAACGAGTGGAGGCAGAAACGTGGCCGTGGGTAAACCCCAGTTATACGCTGGAAGTGAAGCGCAGCACACGCGAGATTGAAAGCGTAGAAATTGATCCGAGCCTGCGCATGGCCGACATCAACCGCAAGAATAACAAAGTAGTGTTGGAAGCGCTGAAGCCGTACCAGAACCCGACCCAGGAATAGGTCTACTGAAGTCGCTTTCCGTTTTGATCGATGGCAATCACCTTCACGTCTTCGCCACTGGCTGCTTTAAACGTGAGCTCGCCTGTGATGGGTGAATATTTGAGTTCGCTTGGTTTAGCTTCAAACTTATAGTTGTTGCTCCACACCAGGCCGCCAGCGCGGTTAATGCGCGCGATGGTAACGGGATAGCCGTCTTCCAATTTGCTCTCCAGATAGATTACTGCATAGTATACCTGATTAGAGTCGTGGGTTAACAGGCCTTTGATCACCGGCAGGTTGCGCAGTTTGAAATGGGCATTGTCCACCGGAAAGGTTACCGACATGTCGGGCCTGCGCGAAGGCAGGATGGAAAAGAAGTAGCCGGTGGCCAGCGTATCGGCATACTTCAACCCCATGGTGAGTTGATCGTTGCCCAACGCCAACGGTTTATACGGACTGGTACTGTTATCATCCAAGAACAACGGGATGCTGTCATTCTCCGCTATTACCCATTTCAGCGATTGCACGGTTTTCTCCCACTCCACTTCGCGCTGGGTTACTTCGCGGGCAGCGAATTCTTTTACGCCCTTCATCCAGCTCTTCAACACGGTAAGACTGCCATACGAATTATTGATGAAGTGGAGATAGTTCCGGGCATCGTCTTCCAGGTTGCGAGCCATCATCAAGGCCGCAAGGCTGTCGAGCCGGATGGCGGAGGTAATGTCGGTGCGCAGGGCTTTCATCTTCAACGACACATCGGAGGAGTCGCGCAGGGGTTTGTCATCAATCTGTTTGGAGAGGTAGGCCAGCTCGGCCAGCTTTACGCGGAAGATGGCGAGGGGCATGGGATCCGGATCGATGGCCTTCAGTTGCGGAAAGCTCACGTGCCGGGCTAATTCCGGCAAGGCTTTGGCCACGGATGAATCTTTCTTCACCTGTTCAAAATATTTATTCACTTCAATATCGGCCTTGATCAGGCTTTCGCGCAACGGCACAATTTCTTTCTGCACCTTATCGCGCGTTTGTGTGGCCCACTCACCATAGTTCCACAACTTCAGGTCGTTCTGATAAAAGTCGGCTTCGGTAAGCCCGTCCTTCTTAAAATCTTTGATGGGTTGATAGGTGGGCTCCTGGTTGTAGCTTGACTTCCCTCCGGCCTGCAGCAAGGTTTTATAACTGGCAAACGACAACTTGCTGGAGTCAAAGACGAGTGCCAGATTGTTGAGCTCCACCAGCAATTGATCGTTGGCACGCAACAGCAACTCCTTTTCAGTTTCGAACTGCGCCTGAATGGTTTTAAAAAACTGTTGGGTGCGTTTGTATTGAGCCCCCGCCAGCACAAACGCCTTCTTGCAGTTGAACACGTTGTCGCGTCTTTCCTTCAGGGCTTTGGTGCGGGTTTCAATTTGCAGTTGTACATCGGAGTGCTTCACTCCAAATTCCCCGGTGCGCACATCCCTGCGGTTGAAGATCTGGTAATTTTCCCCGTTCTTCTTGATCTCCTTTTCGGTGATCATCGGGTGGGCGATGTTAAAAAAGTAAATAGCCGAGTCAAGGTTCGATAAAAGTAGTTCCGTCTCTTTCAGAATATCGTTCTTGAGGGATTTTTCCTGGTAGGTGATGCCCATGTACAGATAGGCGCTGGCATTGTCCGTTTCATCCTTCAGATACCGCTTCAGATGCGGCTCCGCCATTTCATACTGTTTAGCGTTCAGCAATTCTATTAAGTCCTTGTACTTCACCTTCTGGGCCCACACCAGGCCGGTGGTCATAAAAAAAGTGAGGAATAGCAGGACTTTCCGGTACATTTCAGGAGTAAAGATTATTCGAATTTATTAAAATTAAGGACATTTGACCAATGGCAGGTTCAATAACCAAGCCAATTTAGAACGCATGAAAGTAATTACCGGCATGATTCGCCCCTTGATTGGGGCTGTACTGATTTTAGCGGTGCTAAAAGTTACCGGCTTGATGGGTCAGATCTCGTACGTAACCCAAACAGCCGCCATTAAGACCGGACTGCTCAATGTGCGGCCGGAGGAACCGGAGAAAGAAAAAGACTTTGACTACAACTTCACACTCAAAGATCTGAAGGGCAACCGAATTAAGTTTGATCAGTACAAAGGCAAAGTTGTTTTCCTAAATATGTGGGCCACCTGGTGCGGACCGTGCCGGGCCGAGATGCCGGGAATTCACAGTCTGTATGAAAAGATGAAAGGCGAGCCCATCGAATTTGTGATGCTCTCCATCGACCGCGATCAGGCGTTGCCGAAAGTGGAGAGCTACCTTGCAACCAACAAATACACATTCCCCGTCTTCATGCCTTCCGGTAATCTGGCTACACAACTGCAGGTGCCGTCCATCCCCACCACGTTCATCATCTCCAAAGACGGAAAGATTGTGATGAAGGAAGTCGGCACCCGCAACTACGATACGCAACGGATGGTAGACTTTCTGAAAAAGCAAACCGCTAATTAACCACGATGTCATTCAGCATGTATGGAAAGATTGCAGTAGTAACCGGAGGCGGTAGTGGTATTGGGAAGGCCATTTCGAAAACCTTTGCCAAACAAGGGGCGGCCGTTTGTGTATTGGATGTTGACCCAGCCGCTGCGAAAACAACAGTGGCTGAAATTCACGCAGAGGCGGAGTATAATCACAGCCAGCCGTTTGCCTGCAACGTCACACACCAGGATGAGGTGTCCGCGCTTTTCGAAACCATCTTCAATCACTACACACGACTCGATATCCTGGTGAACAGCGCAGGCATTGCGCATGTTGGCCGGTTAGAAACGACCAGCGAAGGTGACCTGGACCGGTTGTATCAGGTCAATATAAAAGGAGTTTACAATTCCATGCGGGCCGCCATTCCGTTCATGAAAGAACAAAAGCAAGGGGTGATCCTCAACATCGCTTCGGTAGCCGCGGGCCTGGGATTGTCGGATCGCTTCGCCTACTCCATGACCAAAGGGGCCGTAGTATCCATGACGTTGTCGGTAGCAAAAGATTATATCCACGATGGCATCCGCTGCAATTGCATTTCTCCCGGCCGGGTACACACCCCCTTTGTGGATGGCTTTCTGAAAGCGAACTACCCCGGCAAGGAAGAAGAGATGTTTGAAAAACTTTCGAAGACCCAACCCATCGGCCGCATGGCCCAACCCGAAGAGGTTGCCTACCTGGCGTTGTACTTATGTTCGGATGCAGCCGCCTTTATCACGGGCTCTGACTATCCTATTGATGGCGGTTTTACACGACTAAATACCTGATGCAATGAAACTATTCCGCTTTGGCGAACCGGGCCAGGAAAAACCGGGTGTACTCTGGAATGGCAAACACCTGGATGCTTCCGCTTTTGGTGAAGACTATGGCGAAACATTTTTTGAACGCAATGGACTGGCCCGCTTATCTGCCTGGTTACAAACGAATGCCAGCACACTTCCAGAAGTAAAAGGTGCCCGCTTTGGTCCCTGCTTTCAACGGCCTTCCAAAATCATTTGCATCGGCTTGAACTACACCAAGCATGCCTTCGAATCGAAGATGCCCTTGCCCAGCGAGCCGATCATCTTCTTTAAATCCACCACGGCCCTCACCGGGCCCAACGATGGCGTGGTAATCCCGCGCAACAGCACCAAGACCGACTATGAAGTGGAGCTTGCCTTTGTGATGGGCAAGAAAGCTACCTACGTAGAAGAAAAAGATGCGCTGGACTATGTGGCCGGATTTTGTTTACACAATGATTACAGTGAACGCGAATTTCAACTGGAACGCAACGGGCAATGGACCAAAGGCAAAGGCTGTGATACGTTTGCGCCCATGGGGCCTTACCTCGTTACCAAAGAAGACGTGGCGGACTTCAACGACCTGCATATGTGGCTAAAAGTAAACGGCAAGATGATGCAGGACAACAATACCGATGATATGATCTTTGAAGTACCCTTCCTGGTAAGTTACATCAGTCAGTTTATGACCCTGTTGCCGGGCGATGTGGTGTCGACAGGAACCCCGTCTGGTGTTGGGCATGGATTTCATCCGCCCGTTTACCTGAAGCGAGGCGATGTGGTGGAACTGGGCATTGAAGGGTTGGGCGAACAACGGCAAGTGGTTTCCTGACCTTACCCCCGCACCAATGCGCATCGACTCCCATCAACACTTCTGGACGTACCAACGCGAGCGCGATGCCTGGATCACCGATGAGATGCGTGTTATTCAGCGCAACTTTTATCCCGACCAGTTGGAGCCCTTGCTGAACGAAAATCAGATTGATGGGTGTGTCTCCGTGCAAGCCGATCAATCGGAAGCGGAGACACGTTTCCTGCTGGAGTGGGCCCATCAATACAAGTTCATCAAAGGCGTGGTGGGTTGGGTGGATTTGCAATCGCCTCACATCGAAGAACGACTGAATTACTTTCGTCAGTATGCGAAACTAAAGGGAGTACGGCACGTGGTGCAAGCGGAGCCGGACGGATTTCTTTTTCAAGATGACTTTCAACGGGGCATCGCTGCCTTGCGAACCCATCACCTTACCTACGATCTGCTCATCAAAGAACATCAATTGGAAGAAGCGGTGGAGTTTGTAAAAATGTTTCCCGCACAAAAAATCGTAGTCGATCACCTTGCCAAGCCACGCATCGGCAAAGACGATCGCAACACGTGGGCGAAACAAATGACTGCGCTCGCAGCTTGTGACAATGTGTACTGCAAACTTTCGGGCATGGTAACCGAGGCCGACTGGAAAACCTGGAAGCCGGAAGATTTCACTCCTTATTTAGATGTGGTGTTGGAAGCCTTCGGCACCGGGCGCGTAATGTATGGTTCGGACTGGCCCGTGTGTCTTGTGGCCGGATCGTATCAGGATCAATTCAATATTATTATCAACTATCTGTCGCGTTTTTCGGATTCAGAAAAACAGGCCATCCTGGGTGCAAATGCCATCCAATTTTACAATCTTTAGCAATGGATCTTCACCTGAAGGATAAGGTCATCATCGTTACCGGTGGGGCACGGGGCATTGGCAAGGCCATCACACAAACCCTGACGGAGGAAGGAGCCCGTGTGGCCATCGTGGATAAGTTGACGCAGGCCAGCAAGACCTTGCCCGACCGGAATGAGAAAGGAAAGTATTTTCATGCCGACCTCACCTCAGAGGCTACTTGCCAAGAAGTAATCGAGGGTATTGTGCGGGAGTTTGGAGCGCTGGATGGGCTGGTCAACAATGCTGGCTTCAATGATTCCATTGGTCTGGAACAAGGTTCCCCTGCACGGTTCATTGAATCGCTGACCAACAATGCGGGACACTATTATTATATGGCGCACTACGCCCTGCCTCATTTAAAGAAACGGAGGGGCAGCATCGTCAACATCGGATCCAAAACTTCGGTAACGGGCCAGGGAAATACCTCCGGCTATGTGGCTGCGAAAGGCGCCATACTTTCCCTTACCCGCGAGTGGGCGGTTGAATTGCTTCCGTATGCCATTCGGGTAAACGCAGTGATTCCTGCAGAAGTGGCCACACCTTTATATGAATCGTGGCTGAAAAGCTTTGCCGATCCGCAGGAGAAGTTGAAACAAGTGTCGAAGAAAATTCCGTTGGAGCATCGCCTCACCAAACCGGAAGAGATTGCCGATGCCGTGGCCTTCCTCCTCTCCGATCGGTCCAGTCACACGACCGGCCAATGGTTTTTTGTGGACGGTGGCTACACACACCTTGACCGCGCAATCAGTTAATTATGGCCATACCTACCGCAGCAACTTCCACCGCCCCAAACGGAGCTCAACAGAAATCGTATTTGATCCCACTGCTGCTGGTTACCAGTTTATTTTTTCTGTGGGGTCTTGCCAACATTCTCAACTCAGCACTCATCGCGCACTTTCAACCCGTGTTTGAAATCAAACGGGCGCAGGCGCTGTTGATTGAAACCGCGTTTTACTTTGGGTACTTCACCATCGCCATCCCGGCTGGGTTGTTCATGGAAAAGTACAACTACAAAAAAGGAATCCTGTTTGGCTTGCTGCTCTATGCTGTAGGTGCGTTGTTGTTTATTCCGGCCGCCAAGACGTTGACCTTCGGATTCTTTTTAGTGGCTCTCTATATTATCGCCAGCGGACTCGCCTTTCTCGAAACGGCTGCCAACCCCTATGTTACCATTCTCGGAAAACCGGAGACCTCCGTTACGCGATTGAATTTTTCGCAATCATTCAATGGCGTGGCGTTGGTGGTGGGTCCGTGGATAGCCGGGCAGTTTATCTTTGCCGGCAACGAAGGCACCATGGCTGCGCTCGCAGAGAAACAACAGGCTGCCGAAGCAGTCATCTTTCCCTACTCCCTGATTGCCGGAGTGGTGTTGCTGGTGGCCTTCCTGTTCTTCTTGGTGAAGATGCCCGAGCCGGCAAAAACTTCCACCTTAAAATTTAACGTTGCCATCTTTAAACACAAACACCTCACGCAGGCAGTGATTGCCCAATTCTTTTATGTGGGTGCACAAGCCGGCATCTGGGGCATTACCCTCAATTACATTACCGAATTGTTGCCGGGCGTGAGTATGGAATCGGCTTCAAAGAATTACATGATCATCGGGACAACCTTGTTTGTTGCCGGCCGGTTTATCGGCACCTGGTTAATGACAATAATAAAAGACTACAAATTATTAACCGCCTATGGCGCTGCGGCATCACTCCTTTGTCTGGGAGGTGTGTTTGCCGGGGGTGAAGTAGCCGTCTATGCGGTGTTGGCGATCAACTTCTTTATGTCAATCATGTTTCCCACCATCTTTGCCCTGGGTGTAAAAGACCTGGGTGAAGATACCAAGTTGGGATCTTCGTTTATCATCATGGCCATTGTAGGCGGAGCCATTGTGCCCCCCCTCATGGGCTTGCTGGCCGATCACTTCAGCATACAACAGGCCTTCCTGTTGCCTTTCTTCTGCTTTCTGTTTGTGATTTATTACGGATGGAAAGGCCACCTCATTATGCCCGTCAAATCATGAAGCGCTATTGCCTGGCGTTGGATTTAAAAGACGATCCGGCCCTGATCGCTGAATATGAATTGCATCACCGGCAGGTGTGGCCTGAAATCATTGCAAGCATTCGCGATTCCGGCATTCTGAACATGGAAATCTACCGCACCGGCACCCGGTTGTTCATGATCATGGAAACGCGCGATGACTTTTCATTCGAAACGAAAGCACTGGCGGACGCCACTAATCCGAAAGTACAAGCCTGGGAACAACTGATGTGGAACTATCAACAGGCCTTGCCGCACGCAAAGCCTGGACAAAAGTGGGTCCTGATGGAAAAAATCTTTGTAACTAATTGACAATTGATAGTTGACAATGGACAATGAGAAATTGTCAATTGCCAATTGTCCATTATAAATCTATTTCTTCTTTACTTTCTTCGCAGCTTTCTTAACAGGTTTGGCAACCTTCTTTGCGGCCGCTTTAGCAGGCGCTTTCTTTGCTGCTTTCTTTACCGGAGGCGTGGCCACGGCAACGGCAGCCGGTTCTTTCTTCCGCGCAAAGCGACCAAAGCGGCCCGTTCTTTCCGGAGCATTAGCAGCGAGGGTGATGCATTCTTCTAATGTCAGGTCCTTCGGTTCTTTGCCTTTCGGAATCTTCACATTCTTTTTACCGGCTTTGATGTAAGGGCCAAAGCGACCATTCAGAATTTCTATTTCGGTGTTGCCTTCACTGGCAAAGGATTTGATCAGGCGATTGGCATCGGCTTCGCGCTTGGCCTTGATCAATTCCACTGCGCGCTCCGCGGTAACGGTATACGGGTCCTCGCCTTTGGGAATGGAAACAAACTTCTTGTCGTGCAATACATAGGGCCCGAAGCGACCGATGTTGATCGCTACCGGCTTATCCTCGAACAAGCCCATGTCGCGCGGCATCTTCATCAGCTCCATCGCATCGGCCAGGGTAACGTTTTCAATAAACTGCCCGGGGCGCAGGGCTGCAAACTTTGGCTTTTCACCGCCATTGTCATCGGGGTTTTCACCCAACTGCACATACGCACCAAACTTGCCCAACTTCACATACACATTCTTGCCCGTCTTCGGGTCCACGCCCAACTCCTTGCTTTTATTCTGTACGGAAGATCGTTCTACTAATTCGGTTTTGGATACCGTTTTATGGAACGGTGTGTAAAACTGATCGAGCATCTTCTGCCACTTCAGTTTGCCACTGGCAATCTCATCAAACTCCTGTTCAATCTCGGCCGTGAAGGAATAGTTGGTGATGTCCGGAAAATGCTCTACCAGAAAGTCATTCACGATCATGGCCATGTTGGTGGGAAATAACTTGTTGCTCTCGGCCCCGGTGGTTTCCGTCTCGGTGGTGGAGGCAATTTTATTATCCTTAAGCCGGTGTACGTTGTACTTGCGTTCCACCCCCTCACGACTTTCCTTCACCACATAGCCGCGCTTCTGCACGGTGGAGATGGTGGGTGCATAGGTAGAAGGCCGGCCAATGCCTAACTCTTCCAGTTTTTTTACCAGACTGGCTTCGGTATATCGGGCCGGATGGCGCGAGAAGGTTTGTGTGGCCTTCATGTTGTTTAATTCCAACTGCTGACCCACGTTGAGAGGCGGCAACACATTGCTGCTCTCCTCATCGTCCGCTTCGTCATCATCTTTCGATTCCATGTATACTTTCAGGAATCCTTCAAACTTGATCACTTCCCCGGTGGCAGCCAATGTCTTGGTATTGCCGGAGATGGAAATGGTGGCAGTCGTGCGTTCCAGTTCTGCATCCGCCATCTGCGAGGCGATCGCCCGCTTCCAGATCAAATCATATAACCGCTGCGCATTGCGATCCATGCCGGGATCCATCACTGAAAAATCAGTAGGCCGGATCGCTTCGTGCGCCTCCTGGGCACTGGCTGATTTCGTTTTGAACTTGCGCGTTTGAATAAACTCTTTTCCGTAAGCCGATTGAATTTGTCGCACGGCACCCTGCACCGCCTCATCCGAAAGATTGACCGAGTCGGTACGCATGTAGGAGATCTTTCCAGCTTCGTACAGCTTTTGCGCTACCATCATGGTTTGCGATACGGAGAAACTTAATTTTCTTCCCGCTTCTTGCTGTAAGGTAGACGTGGTAAACGGTGGTGCCGGAGATTTCTTTGCCGGTTTCTTAACAAGATCGGAAATGGTAAAGGTGGCCCCGATGCAGGATTGTAAAAAGGCGATGGCATCACGCTCCTCGTTAAACTTCTCACCCAGGTCGGCCGATAGTTGCTTGCCATTCCCAAGATCAAAAATAGCAGCGACCTTAAACGATGACTTTGAATCGAACCGTTCAATTTCACGCTCGCGTTCCACCACCAGGCGCACCGCCACCGACTGTACCCGACCGGCTGACAACCCGGTTTTGATTTTCTTCCACAGGATGGGCGACAATTCAAAACCTACGAGGCGATCGAGTAACCTGCGGGCCTGTTGGGCATTGACTAAATCAATATCAATACCCCGAGGATTCTGAATCGCATTCAGAATGGCATTCTTGGTGATCTCCGTAAATACAATTCTGCGGGTTTTCTTGTCACTCAGATTCAATACCTCTTTCAAATGCCACGAGATGGCTTCTCCTTCACGGTCTTCATCGCTTGCCAGGTACACCATCTCGGCATCTTCTGCCAGTTCCTTCAACTTTTTAATTACATCCTTCTTTTCTGGCGATACTTCGTAGGTAGGTTCAAAATCATTTTCAATGTCAATAGCTCCGTTGCCTTTCGCCAAATCACGAATGTGTCCCATGCTGGAGGCAACTTTATAATCCTTACCCAGATACCCTTCAATGGTCTTGGCTTTCGCAGGCGACTCAACGATCACTAAGTTCTTTGACATGCTTAATTTTTCTTTTCAGCGGCTTCAAATATCAGTAAATTTTTAAAAACACAAACCCAACTGGATTTGCACGGTGCACATACCGGCCTAATCTCATCCTGAATCGATGAAAATAAAAAGATCGTGATCAGGTTGATTACCACACGATTGCGTCTTGAAATGAATCTGAAATGCGTATATCGGCCTGATGTTCTAAAAATTATTTTTTTAAGAGCATTAATTTTGCGGAAATGCTGCACACCTTATATATAGTGCGACATGCGCAAGCCGTGTCAGGAAATCATGAATGGCCAGATGAACAGCGGCCTCTAACACCGAAAGGTGAGCAGGACGCGCGACAATTAGGAGTTTATTTGAAATCACAAAATTCTAATCTGAATCTAATCATCTCCAGCCCCGCCTTGCGGGCACACCGCACCGCTCAACTGCTTGCAGAGCCGTTAGCAACCAACGCGGCCATTCAAGTCGATCGCACCCTCTATAGCGGCAATAAACTAACCCTGTTACAACGACTGAATGCCTTGCCCGAACATCAACCAGATGTAATGTTGGTGGGACACTACCCGACCATCGTTGAACTGCATGATTACCTGAGTACCAGCAATCCGGTAGGTGGTATGCAAGCCGGTGAATTGATCGCGCTCACCGTTGCTACTTCGTGGCGTGAATTAACCGGTGGTCTTGCAACTCATCTTTATTCTTTTTCCCCATGAAAGAATTTGATCACAATGGTGCAGGCATTGCCGGTCAATTGTTTGGATTGCCCGTGTCCCCACAGGAAGCAGAGCTGGTCATCCTGCCGGTGCCGTGGGAAGTGACTGTAACGTATCAAACCGGAACGGCTCAGGCACCAACTTCCCTCCTGCAAGCTTCCCGTCAGATTGATTTATATCATCCTCAGTTTCCGGAAGCCTGGAAACTGGCGGTGAGTATGGAGCCTGTCTCACAAGACTTCCTGAATGAAAACCATTCGCTGCATGCGCTGGCGCAATCATACCGCCAAGTACGCGACACTCAGCCGGAAGCAGACACGATGATTCCAATCAAAATCAATGAAGCATGCGAGAATCTGAATATCTACCTCAAAACAAAAAGTACGCAATACCTGAAAGCCGGAAAAGTGGTGGGCGTGCTGGGAGGCGATCACAGCACACCGTTTGGCTTGCTGCGGGCTTTGGCGGATAAATATGATCGCTTTGGCATTCTTCAAATTGATGCCCATGCCGATTTGCGAAAAGCGTATGAAGGGTTTACGTATTCGCATGCATCCATCATGTTCAATGCATTGCGATTGCCGGCCGTTGCCCGGCTTGTACAAGTGGGGGTACGTGATTATTGCGAGGAAGAGGTGACGGTGATGAAGCGCGCTATGGGTCGAGTGAAGACATTCTTTGATCACGATTTTCAAACCAGTTTCTTGGAGGGAGTTACATGGAAATCGTGGTGTGATAAAATAGTGAACGAGTTACCCCCGCTGGTATACATTAGTTTTGATATTGATGGAATGAATCCAACACTGTGTCCGAACACCGGCACGCCTGTGCCAGGTGGATTGCAATTTCATCAGGCTACCTATTTGATTAAGCAGGTGGTTAAATCCGGGCGCACGATCATCGGATTCGATTTGTGTGAGGTGGGTCATGCTGAATGGGATGCCAATGTGGGGGCCCGGATGTTGTGGGAACTTTGTCACCACACAATGGCATCCCGTAAACAACGTTGATTATTCATCCGCATCAATTCAATCTGAATCAGTACCGCGCGAGCCTGTTATCAAAACTAATTGGTGCTGAACGGGATTATTTTTATACTTTAGCCGCTTAAGCGTGCCAATATGAGTGAGTTGATCAGTGCCATTGCCACCGGAGTTTGGACTCCTGTTTTGTTTTTACTTATCCTCGGTGGACTCTTCTTCTTTCTTTATTCGCGGTTTATTCAATACCGGTATTTTACGCACGCCATTGCTATTTTGAGGGGTAAGTTTAACAACCCCAACGATCCGGGTCAAATCAACGCCTATGAAGCCCTGTCAACGGCATTGGCTTCTACTGTAGGTATGGGAAACATTGCCGGTGTTGCGGCCGCAATTTCCATCGGTGGACCGGGTGCATTGTTCTGGATGTGGGTCACAGCTTTTGTGGGTATGTCGACTAACTTTTTTACGAGCACGTTGTCGGTGATGTATCGGGGAAAGGATTCTGAAGGAACAATTCAAGGTGGACCAATGTATGTGATTCGTGAAGCCTTGGGAAAACCCTACTATCCGTTGGCGGTGTTGTTTAGTCTCTGCGCCATGGTTGGTTGCTTACCAATTTTTCAGGCGAACCAACTTACGCAGGTGATCATTGATATTGGAGTATCCTCTGACAGCCTTCGAAATGCCACGTTTGTTATTGGCACGTTCGAAATCTCAACACCTAAATTTGTTATTGGCACGGTGTTGATGATTATTGCCGGCATTGTTATTCTGGGGGGTATTCAACGCATTGGCAAGTGGGCGGGTAAAATGGTTCCGTTAATGATTGTGCTCTATTTCCTCTCGGTTCTTACCATCTTGATACTCAACATAACGCAGGTTCCGCATTATTTGTGGATGGTGATTACCGATGCATTTGCTGCCAATCATTACCACGGTGAACCTGCCCTGGGTGGCATCGTGGGCGGCCTTATTGTGGCTGGTGTGCGTAGAGCTTCATTTTCCAACGAGGCTGGCATTGGTACTGCCCCCATGGCCCTGGGTGCATCCAAAAGCACAGAACCGATTCGCGAAGGACTCGTATCTATGATCAGTCCAGCCATTGACACGTTGCTGGTGTGTACGTTGACGGCACTTGCCATTCTGGTAACCGGTGTATGGCAGACTTCCGGAGCCAATGGCGTAACACTTACAGCCACTGCTTTTGAAAGTTCGCTGGGAGCTACCGGAAAGTTTTTATTGTTGATTTGTGCTTTCTTCTTCGCCATTACCTCACTCTTTTCCTACAGCTACTACGGCAATAAGGCGATGAGTTTCCTGGCGGGAGTCAAGGCCGGTAGATATTACGATTACTTTTATTTGAGCACGATCATTCTCGGAGCGATTCTATCCATGACCGATGTGATGAATATCATTGATGTGGCCTATGCACTCATGGCCTTCCCAACCATGATTTCGGGATTTATTCTGGCTCCTAAAGTGCTGAAGGAATCGCGTTCCTATTTTTCGCGCATGAAAGCGGAAGGAAAGTTATAGCCTAAACACCAACTTGCTGCGAGGCGGGGTTGGACAAGGGATAATCAAACAAGCCGTTTTCCTTAATGGCATCTTCCACTTTCGAAGGAACAAATTTCTCCCAACCCGCTTCTCCTTTACGAATCATCGCCAACACATTGTCGGAAATGATGTGCAGGTTGCTGACGTTGGCATTGCGGATGTCTTCCAACTTGTTATTGTCCATCAGGTACCGGAACAAGGCCCGCAAGTTGACCGGCAATTCCTTCTCAAAATCACTCAAGGTGAAGAGTTGTTCGCTGCCCGGGCGTAAGGACGGATAGATATAAAGCTTTACGTTGGTGCCAAACAGGGAGGCAAAACTTTCCAGAATGCCACCGCGGATATTCTCATACGTTTTCTCCTCAAAGATTTTTTGAAGGGCATATATCCCCAGCACCAACCCGATCTTTTTCCCTTTCGTAATTTTTGAGAGATATTCCACCAGGCGGTAATATTCAAAATAATTTGAAACCAGAACCGTTTGCCCCAGCGAACAAATAATTTCAGCCCGGTGCAGGAAGTCCTTTTCGTTGATCTGTCCCTCCGAACTCAAGTCGTTCAACGTTAATTCGGTAACTACCACCATGCGCGACTTATCTACATCCGGCTCGCGTTTAAAATGGCGCCTGGAGGCGAGTAACATATCAACATTCACGTGGGTTACCGGCCGGAAGCGTCCGCGCAACACCAACACATTCTTTTTATACAACGCTTCAGAGGGTTGCATCACAGTGCCATCCGGACCAAACATGGCGGCCTTCGTCAATCCATTTTTCACCAACTTCAACGCCATCAGGCGGTTGTCCACTGAGGCAAAGTCAGGACCCGATAACCGAAACATATCCACTTCCATCCTGCGGGAAGTGAGTCCATCCAGCAGGGAGGTGATGATCAACTCTGGATCCTTGATGAACATACAACCATAAATCATGTTCACACCCAGAATGCCCAATGACATTTGCTGTTGAAGCGGATCATTGTCATGAAGTTTTACATGGAGTACACAATCATTGTGCCCTCCTTCCGGCCGGAGTTGAAACCGAAGCCCGATCCAGCCATGACCCTGATTCGTGCGTTCAAAATTTAATATCTCTACCGTATCTGCGAAGGCAAAGAAACGGGTGTCTTTAATCCGGTGCGGCAATCGCTCGGGTAGCAATTTGTACTCGTGATTCAGCATTTGAATCAAACGATCTTCGCAAACGTAACGGTCGCACACGCCATAAATCGCATCGCTGAACTTCATGTCGTAAGCCGACATGGTTTTAGCAATGGTACCTGAGGCGCCACCCACCTTAAAGAAGTTGGCCGCTACCTCCTGCCCGGCCCCAATCTCGGCAAAGGAACCATAGGTGGATTTGCTCAGGTTAATCCGGAGTGCTTTTTCCTGGGTGGTTAGTTTCTTGATTTCCTCCATGCGGCTAAAAAATACTACAGGCCACAGATCCCGTTAAATAAATCACAAGTTACAGACTTACGCTCTATCTAACGTCTTTTTGATAATTTTAGTTTAAGGTCTATTTTGCGCCCTTCAACTTAATACCAGCATGGATAATCGCGGGAACTTCTCTGGTCGTATTGGTTTTATTTTGGCTGCGGCCGGATCTGCCGTGGGCCTCGGTAACATCTGGAGGTTTCCCTACCTGGCTGGTGAAAATGGGGGGGCCATCTTTCTGCTTGTTTACCTCTGTTGTATTTTCCTGCTGTGTTATCCGGTGATGGTGGGTGAGATTGCCATTGGCCGGGCCGCTAACCGCGATGCGTTTGGATCCTACTCCAAACTGGGTGGCAAGAATTGGGGTTACCTCGGCTTGTTCGGAATCCTGGCAGGTATCATGATCCTCTCCTTTTATAATGTGGTGGCCGGCTGGGCATTCGGATACTTCCTGCATATTTCCTTTGGCGATTTACTGAACCATGAAAATTTCGGCAGCTTCTTTGGCGAATACGTGAATGATATCATCGATGTCAGCAGCATCAATGGATTGGCCAATTCGAATTTAATCTTCTCGTTGGTGTTTATGGCCCTCACCGCCATTATCGTTTCCTTGGGAATACAAAAAGGGATTGAAGCCTCTACAAAAATCATGATGCCGGCTTTGTATCTGATCTTGATCGGCATTATCATTTACAGCCTTACCCTTCCCAACGCAATTGAAGGGGTTAAGTTTTACCTGATCCCAGACCTGGGCGAGTTGAAAATACAAACCGTTGTGGATGGTTTAAAGCAAGCGTTCTTCTCCCTCTCGCTGGGTATGGGTGCCTTGATCACCTATGGCTCGTACCTGAGTAAAAAAGAAAACATTACTTCTTCAGCGGCAGTGATTTCTCTGGCGGATACTTCGGTGGCCTTCTTTTCCGGATTAATGGTATTTCCGCTGGTACACTTCCTGGCTTACAAACTCAATATAAATGCGGTGGAGATAGGCACTTCCGGTCCTCCGCTGATTTTTGTGGTGTTACCACAAATCTTCCACGAGATGGGTCCCCTCCTGGGTCGCCTCATTGGTGGTTCTTTCTTCCTGCTCGTCTGCTTTGCGGCTTTAACGTCCACGATTTCCCTTTTGGAAGTGCCCGTAGCCTATCTGGTGGATCAGAAAAAAATGAATCGTAAATATGTGGTGTGGATGATGGCCCTTCTCATTTTCATTTGCGGATTACCCAGTATGGTAAGCATGGGTATGATCCCCGCTTTGAATAAACTCACCTTCTACCGGGGTCAGGATTTTCTGACCTTTATAGCCGACATGAGTGACATCACATTAACCATTGGGGGTTGTCTCATGACCATTTTCATTTCCCGCAGGTGGGGCATTCATAATATGGATGCAGAATTAACGCTGGGCAACGAAACCTACATGCAATCGGGGGTTCGCAGGTTTCTGCATATTACAATCCGCTGGATTGCTCCGATCCTCCTCGGATTCCTTTCCATCGTAATTATTCTGGAGAAGTTTTTTGGAATAGCTAATCTAATGTAGTCGTTGGTTGATCGTTGCTAGTTGAAGTGTTTCTTACAACTAGCATGAGTTTAATCCACCCACTCTGCTACAAACAAATTGGTATCGCGGGTACCGTTGTTATTTCGGTTGCTGGAGAAGATGATCTTCTTGCCATCCGGAGAAAACATGGGGAAAGAATCAAACACCCCGTCATACGTTATCTGCTCAAGGCCGGTGCCATCTTCGTTAATCATGTACAGGTTGAATTGAAAGCCGCGGGTACTTTTATGATTGGAGCTGAAGATGATCTTCTTGCCATTGGGATGGTAAAACGGTGCCCAGTTGGCTTTGCCTAAGGAGGTAATTTGTTTCAGGTCGCTGCCATCCACGTTACAGGTATAGATTTCCATTTCGGTAGGCGCTACCAATCCTTGTTTCAGGTAATCGAGGTATTCCTTTTTAGCTTCTTCTGTTTTAGGCCGGGAAGCACGGAATACCAGTTTCTTGCCATCCGGAGAAAAGAATGCACCGCCATCGTAGCCGATTTCGTTCGTGATCTGTTTCACATTCTTGCCATTGAGATCCATGATGTATAAGTCAAGATCGCCATTGCGTGTGGATGTGAAAACGATCTTGTCCCCTTTTGGTGATACGGTGGCTTCCGCATCGTAGCCGGGGGTTTTTGTCAATTGCTTTTTTACTTTTCCTTTCAGATCCGATACGAAAATATCGTACGTATCATAAATGGGCCACAGGTACTTGCCGCCAGGAGTGCGGCCCGGATCCTTCGGACATTCGTTACCGCCTAAATGTGTGGAGCCAAATAATATCGACTTGTTCCCTGGTAAGAAGTAAGCGCAAGTCGTACGCCCTAAGCCCGTGCTTACCCTGGGCGCTTGCGTTCCCTTGGCACGTAAGTCCAACCCATCGATGGGCATATAAAATATCTGATCACACGATAACCCCCACTCTTTGTTGTTGGATTGAAAGCTTACCATCTTCCCATCAAAACTCCAATAGGCTTCTGCGTTGTCGCCCCCAAAGGTTAATTGACGAACATTCTTCAAATGAGATTCCTGTGGATAATGAACCAATGAGGGCTGCGTGGGTTGGGAAAAGGCACGTACCCCGACTAGCAGGAGGACAATGGAGAAGAATGCTTTCATGTTCGAATCAAAATTTCCGCGAAGATAATAGCTCCGAATACAACTTCTCATAGTTGAGGATCGTCCGATCAATGGAAAAAGTATCGCTGGCGGTATTAATTCCACCCTGAATCAGTTTCTCACGCAAGTGCATGTCTTGCGTAACCGACCGGATACAATGGGCTAATGCGGTTATGTCTGCATCCGGAAATAACAAACCATTCTTGCCATCCTGAACTAAATCCAGGTTGCCAGCCGCTGCGGTGGCAATGACCGGGATACCCAAATACATGGATTCCAGCAACCCTTGTGAGAGCCCTTCGGTGGTTGAGCAAAGTACCGTGCAAGTGAATAATTTATAATAGTGCAATGCATAGGCTCCCTCCTGTTCGCCTTCATAATATACCTGGTGTGGAAATTGAAATGACGCACGGATTGACTTCAGTTCTTCATCTTCCCGGATTCCAACAAAAATTACTTTTACTGCCCGACCTATCAGATCCAGGGCCTTTAACAACTGATCCTGTTTTTTTCTGCGAGCGATGCATCCGATCACGATATCCTGCGGAGCAATTGAAAACCTGTTGGACAGCTCCTGTACAATCTCTGGTTTCAGATGGTTGTATTTCTCGGTTGGAGTTCCGTTATAAACCACAGCAATGTGTTCAGCCGGGATTTGCTTTTCGATCAATGACCGTTTCACACCTTCACTAACGGCTACAATCTTATCCGTTCCTTTTACATAAATCAGGTTTTGAAAAAATCCACCCATGCTTAGCGAAATTTGCCTGCGGGTATGCAGCAGTACTACTGGAAAGCGATACCACCATTTTGCTAACACTGTAATGTACCGGTCCTTGCTGGACTGTGCATTAATCACCTGAATACCGTGGTTTCGCACCAAGGTTGCAACCATTTTAATCGCGTGTCGGTCCAACCTCGATTTAATGGTTAGGGGAACAAACGTTACCGGTGAATTTTCCATCAAGTGATGCAACACCGAATTGGGGCGGGCCACCACAATCACCTTATGACCCCTGGCGGCAAGTCCTTTGGCCAGATAGGACACTGAAAAAGTAGAACCAGCAAGAATATCTTCCTGCGTGATTATTAGAATGTTCATCGGTTACGGGATGAAAGGACGGACGTGTTATGCTGCCTTTGCTTTTTCTTCTTCTTTCAAAGCCCTTCGTAAAATCTTGCCCACGTTGGTCTTGGGTAATTCCGTGCGAAATTCAAAATGACGTGGGATCTTATAGTTGGTAAGATTTTCATGGCAGAAGGATTTCAATTCTTCTTCCGTGAGACTTTGATCGCGCTTCACAATAAAGGCTTTGATCGCTTCCCCCGACTTCAAATCCGTTACGCCAATTGCTGCCACTTCCATCACCTTGGGGTGCTTTGACAATACGTTCTCAATTTCGTTGGGGTACACATTAAACCCGGATACCTTGATCATGTCTTTTTTGCGATCCACAATCTTAAAGAAACCTTCGGTATCCATCACCCCGATATCACCGGTGCGAAACCAACCCCCTTCAAAGAATACCCCGGCATTATCTTTTTGCCAATAGCCGCGCATCACTTGTGGGCCGCGGGCACAAATTTCTCCCACTTCGCCCTGACCCAGCTGGTTGCCGTCATCATCGAAGATACCAATCTCGGTACTCGGCATGGGGATGCCAATTGTTCCGCGTTTATGATTTCCATCCAACGGATTGCAACATAGTACCGGTGAGGTTTCGCTCAACCCATACCCTTCCACCAGCGGACAGCCCGTTACTTCTTCCCATTTGTTGGCGACTACATCCTGAATGGCCATGGCTCCCCCAATGGCACCCTTCAGTGCGGAGAAGTCGCATTCTTTAAACTCCGGATTATTGAGAAGCCCGTTGAACAAAGTATTGACACCCGTAATGATGGAGAAGCGATGCTTCTTCAACTCTTTAACAAAGGCCGGTATATCACGCGGGTTGGTAATCAGTACACTCTTCACGCCTTGGGTATACATTAGCAACCAATTTACTGTTAAGGCAAAGATGTGATACAAGGGCAAGGCCGTGATAATGATATCCTGCTGGCCTTCCGTCATCAACGGTTTAAACCAATACGAGATCATCGCATTATGAGCGATGAGGTTGCGATGGGAAAGTTGAGCACCTTTCGAAACACCCGTTGTACCACCGGTGTACTGAAGCACCGCCAGGTCTTCAATATCGATAGCCGGCTTCTGGTATTTCAACGTTGCTCCTTTGCGCAAGGCTGCATTAAACGAGATGGCGTTGGGGATGGAGTAATTAGGCACCATCTTTTTAATATACTTCACAACGAAATTGAGCACCGATCCCTTCAAACCGCCAATCATATCGCCCATGTCGGTAATGATGATGTGTTTCGCAGGTATCCGCGGAAGAATTTGTTCGAGGTTGTGTGCGAAATTGGAAACAATAATGATGGCTGATACACCAGCATCATTAAACTGGTATTCCATTTCGGGTGGTGTGTACAAGGGATTGGTGTTGACTGCTATCAATCCAGCTTTTATGACACCCATGAAGGCAATCGGAAACTGGATGAGGTTCGGCATCTGAATGGCCACCCGGTCTCCCTTTTTCAGTTGCAATTCCTGCTGCAAATAGGCCGCAAAAGCAGTCGATAACTGATCAATCTCACCAAATGTAATTTGCTTGCCAAAATTCTCGAAGGCAACCCGGTTTGGGTACTTTTTAACAGCCACCTTAAAGAGATCGAGCAGGGAGCCATATTCATAGGGCCCTAATTGCTGTGGAATTCCTTTAGGATATTTTAAAGACCAGGCTGCATTCATCGGATACCGGATTTAGGATTCTAAAGAAAGAAAAAAAAGCCCGTACCAGCAATCGATTGAACGGTTGATTTGAAGCAGTGGAAAATAAAAAAGCCACGCGAAACGCGTGGCTATTGCTGTAGAGGGAGGGTTCGAACCTCCACGGGGAAGTTAGCCGCAGGACAAGAAAAGAGAAAACCTGGTGGTCAATCCCAGTCTCCGCCAAGGCGGAGGCATTATCCTGTGTTTATCCTTCGATCCCCACCCCCGAGACAGGGGGGCATGTCTGCCAATTTCAACACCCTACAATTTTGAAGAACGTCTTTTGCTGTAGAGGAAGGTCTCGAACCTTCACGGAGCAGTTAGGCAGTTTCACCTGCTTTGTTCTGTTGTCCCCACCCCCGAGATCGGAGGGCTTGTCTGCCTATTTCAACACCCTACATTGTAAATTCTTTAGCAAAGTAACGTATCAGATAGGTGTTGAGTCAATAAATAGTGAAAAATTTTGTATAATATTTAATATTATTGCACATTAATTAATAATTTTAAAATCAAACCCCACTACCATGAGCCGAAATTTTGAAATTGATAACACAGACCTCAGGATTCTGGAGATTCTGATGCAGGATGCAAAGCGACCCTATACCGAAGTGGCAAAAAAGGTTAATGTATCCCAAGGAACCGTGCATGTTCGCATGAATAAAATGGAAGAAGCCGGTATTCTTGAAAAAACCACACTGCGAATAAACTATGCCAAACTGGGTTATGATATTACGGCCTTTATCGGCATCTATCTGGAAAAGAGCGCCTTATATGATATGGTTTTGGCCAAACTGCGCGATATCCGGGAGATTACAAATATCCATTATACCACGGGCAACTACAGTATGTTTGTCAAAATTCACTGTCGCGATACAAACCACCTGAAAGAGGTTTTACATGATAAAATGCAACAGGTCGAAGGCATCGAAAGGACGGAAACCATGATCTCGCTGGAGGAAAGTCTTGACCGAAATCTAAAGCTCACCACCTAAATAAAATTCAGGTTTGGCAGAACCTTAAACACTCAGTTTTGTTGTATTTTTGAACATTATTTGAAATTAGTCTAAATAGACTGCGATGAGTAAAGGCAACCAAGTCCTTGAAGAATTAACCTCAAAAGAATACGAACACGGTTGGACGGTCAACCTGGAAGCGGATGAGGCGCCCAAAGGCCTCAATGAGAACATCGTGCGGTTTATTTCGGCTAAAAAAAGTGAACCGGAATGGCTCCTGGAATGGCGCTTAAAAGCCTTTCGCCAATGGGAGAAAATGGCAGAACCCAAGTGGCCAAATGTTACTTACCCTCCTATCCAGTATCAGGATATCATTTACTATTCGGCTCCAAAACAAAAGGTTAATCCTACCAGCCTTAATGAAGTAGATCCGGAGTTGATCAAGACCTTCGAGAAACTGGGGATTTCATTAACGGAGCAAAAACGATTAACGGGTGTTGCGGTAGATGCTGTTATTGATAGTGTATCCGTGGCCACAACGTTCAAAGAAAAGCTCAGTGAACTGGGAATTATCTTCTGTTCCTTTTCGGAAGCCGTGCGGGAGCATCCAGAACTCATAAAGAAGTACCTCGGCTCAGTAGTGCCTATGAATGACAACTATTTTGCGGCACTTAATTCGGCTGTGTTTTCCGATGGCTCGTTCTGTTATATACCCAAGGGAGTTCGTTGTCCGATGGAATTGTCTACCTACTTCCGCATCAATGCTGCCAATACCGGTCAGTTTGAGCGCACCCTGATCGTAGCGGAAGAAGGATCGTACGTCAGCTACCTCGAAGGCTGTACCGCACCCATGCGCGATGAAAATCAATTGCATGCGGCCGTGGTGGAACTCTATGCCATGAAAGATTCAGAGATCAAATACTCAACCGTTCAAAACTGGTACCCGGGCGATAAACACGGTAAGGGTGGCATCTATAATTTCGTAACCAAGCGCGGGTTGTGTGCCGGAGATCACTCCAAGATTTCCTGGACCCAGGTGGAGACAGGTTCTGCCATCACCTGGAAGTATCCCTCCTGCGTGCTGAAAGGCGACTATTCAGTAGGTGAATTTTATTCGGTGGCTGTCACAAATAATTACCAGCAAGCCGATACCGGTACCAAGATGATACACATCGGCAAGAATACCCGCTCGCGCATCGTGAGCAAGGGTATTTCGGCCGGAAAATCTCAAAATAGTTACCGCGGACAGGTGCACGTGTTAAAGCGTGCAACCAATGCCCGCAATCACTCTCAGTGCGATTCGCTGCTGATGGGCGATCAATGCGGAGCGCACACGTTTCCTTACATTGATGTTGAAAACAATTCGGCACGGATTGAACACGAGGCAACCACTTCGAAAATTGGTGAAGATCAGATTTTCTACTGCCTGCAACGCGGCATTGACGAAGAGGCCGCAGTGGCGTTGATTGTTAATGGATATGCAAAGGAAGTATTGAATCAACTTCCGATGGAGTTTGCCGTAGAAGCACAAAAACTTTTGGCGTTAACATTAGAAGGTAGCGTAGGGTAAACTTTGCGTCTCTGTGCCTTTGCGGTTATGGAATAACAGAAACGATAATTATGCTGAAGATAAGGAATTTACAAGCGAAAGTAGGTGAGAAACAAATCCTGAATGGGATCAACCTGAACGTACATGCCGGTGAGGTACATGCCATCATGGGCCCTAATGGTTCCGGTAAAAGTACCCTGGCATCCGTATTGGCAGGTCGTGAGGACTTTGAAGTTACCGGTGGCGAAGTGGATTTCCTAGGTAAAAATTTACTGGAACTGGAACCGGAAGACCGGGCCCGGGAAGGAATTTTCATGGCTTTTCAATACCCGGTTGAGATTCCCGGTGTGAGTACGATTAACTTCATGAAAACGGCCATCAATCAGATTCGTGAATACCGTGGTCAGGGATCTCTGGATGCTGTCTCCTTCTTGCAATTGATGAAGGAAAAAATGAAGCTGGTCGAAATTGATCAATCGCTCTTAAATCGCTCGTTAAACGAAGGCTTCTCAGGTGGTGAGAAAAAGCGGAATGAGATCTTCCAGATGGCTATGCTCGAGCCTAAGCTCGCGATTCTGGATGAAACGGACTCCGGTCTTGATATTGACGCGTTGCGCATTGTCGCCAATGGTGTAAACAAATTACGCACAAAGAACAACGCTATTATTGTAGTGACCCATTACCAGCGATTGCTGGAATACATTGTGCCGGATTACGTTCACGTCCTTTATAAAGGAAAAATTGTAAAGTCAGGTACGAAAGAATTAGCCCTCGAGCTGGAAGCCAAAGGCTACGATTGGATTAAAAGCGAAGTATCTGTAGCCTGATATGAATACCGCAGTTTCACACGAACTTGTTAAGGAAATCATCGGGTCATTCGATCGTTCGAAGTATGCTACGGGGGCTGCTTCCCGCGAACAGGCCATGAGTGCCCTGGAAAAATCCGGACTGCCGAGCGCCAAACACGAAGAGTACCGATTTACTCCAGTAACACGCTTTCTTGAAAAGAATTTTACAGGACCTGCATCGGCTCCTGCTTCTATTTCTGCTGTTGATGAGTTCCTGATCAAAAATCTGGATGCGAATATATTGACCTTTATCAATGGTCAGTATGATCAGGCGCTTTCAACGATCATTAGCCCAGAAATTACCGTTACCCCATTAACTGAGGCAATCACCCGCCAAAATCCGCTGGTTGAAAAATACTTTCAGAAAATTCTGGAAACGGAATCGGATCCCTTTGCTCTGTTGAACACCGCTTGCTGGCAGGAAGGACTTGTCCTTCACGTCCCTGAGAATACTTCCGTTGATAAGCCGGTGTTTATCGTGCACCTAAATGATGCAACTTCCGGACAAGTGCTGAGTCATACCCGGATTTTGGCAGTGATTGAAAAGGGAAGTTTCCTGAGTGTCATTGAGAAATCCGATAGCGTGGGAACCAACCCGGTGTTCCACACCTTGTCTGAAGAATGGGTGGTTAAAGAAAACGCCCACCTGGAGTATTGCAAGATTCAAAATGACTCCGGCAAAATTTGTCAGGTAAGTAACACGGTCATCCATCAGGCGGATTCCAGTTTGCTCAACACCTTCACGCTCACCCTCGATGGTCAGTTAATTCGCAATAACCTGAAGATCTTAATCGATGGCGAACAGTGCGAATCACACTTCTATGGTTTGTACCTGCTCACGGGAAATACATTGGCCGATAACCACACCGTTGTTGATCACAGAAAGCCCAATAGTTTCAGCAATGAACTATATAAAGGGATTATGGATGGCCATGCAAAAGGGGTGTTTAATGGAAAGATTTTCGTGCGACCCCATGCCCAGAAGACCAATGCCTTCCAATCCAACCGCAACATTCTTGTGTCTGATACCGCTACCATTAATACAAAACCCCAACTTGAAATCTGGGCGGATGATGTGAAATGTTCACATGGGTGCACCTCCGGTCAATTGGATGAAGAAGCGATGTTTTATCTACGGTCGCGCGGAATTGCCGAGTCTTCCGCCAAAGCCATGCTATTGTATGCCTTTGCTGCCGAAGTACTAGCCCCCATTCAAAACGAAACATTAAGAACTTACCTCGATACACTCATTGCCAATCGATTAAACAAGAATTTCTGATGAGTACCCTGGCGGCCACCGGAATCAATATTGAACAGATCCGTGCACAATTTCCGGTGCTGCATCAGTTGGTTAATGGAAAACCGTTGATCTATCTGGACAATGCCGCTACGAATCAAAAACCCAAGCGGGTCATTGAAGCACTTACCCGGTATTACGAAAGAGATAACGCGAACATCCATCGCGGTATTCATACCCTGGCGGAGCGTGCCACCAAAGCCTATGAAGAAACACGGCACGTTATGCAACGGTTTATTCATGCAAAGCATGTCGAAGAAATCATTTTTACACGAGGCGTCACGGAAAGTATAAATCTTGTTGCTGCAACCTATGGGAGAAAGTTTCTGAATGCCGGTGATGAGGTAATCATTTCGGGGTTAGAGCATCATTCAAACATTGTGCCCTGGCAAATGATCTGTGAAGAAAAGGGTGCCCACTTGAACGTGATCCCGGTTACCGAGGCGGGAGAATTAGAATTAAAAGCGTACCGCAGCTTACTGTCCTCAAAGACCAGGATAGTGGCGGTCAATCACGCCTCCAACAGCCTGGGTACCATCAACCCCATCAAGGAGATTATCGATCTGGCGCACCAAAAGCATGCTGTGGTGTTGATCGATGGCGCACAAGCTTCCGCCCATCTTCCGATTGATGTCCAGGAACTGGATTGTGATTTCTATTGCATCTCTTCACATAAAATGTATGGACCAACGGGAACCGGAATTCTTTATGGCAAGAAGGAGTTGCTGGAAGAAATGCCCCCCTACATGGGCGGTGGTGAGATGATTAAGGAGGTTACGTTTGCCAAAACCACCTATAACGAACTGCCTTACAAATTTGAAGCCGGCACACCCAACATTGCCGATGTAATCGCACTAAAAGAAGCAGTCGATTTCATTGAAGAACTTGGGAAGGAGCAAATCGCAGCCCATGAACTGGAACTCTTAAAATATGCCGCTCAACGCCTGTCGGCTATTAAGGGTGTCAGCTTGGTAGGCACTGCGCCTGAAAAGGTGAGCGTACAATCCTTTATTGTGGATGGAATCCATCCTTTCGACATTGGACAAATGCTGGATGCACGCGGCATTGCCGTTCGCACGGGTCACCATTGTACCCAACCCCTGATGGACCGCTTTGGAATTGAAGGTACCGTACGGGCCTCTTTTTCTGTTTACAATACCAAGGCCGAAATTGATTCCCTGGTGGAAGGTGTGGAGAGAACAATTAACTTCATGCGATGAAACCGATCGACCAAATCCAGAACGAAATTATCAGTGAGTTCGCTGTATTGGACGGAGACATGGAGATGACTGTTTTCTATATCATGGAATTAGGACAGAAATTACCCGTGATGAACGAAGCCGACAAAACGGACGACAATATTGTAAAGGGTTGTCAGTCGAAAGTTTGGTTGACGGCCCGCTTGGAAAACGGGAATGTCTATTTTGAAGCCGACAGCAATACTGCGATTACCAAAGGTTTGGTAAGTCTTTTGATCCGGATCTTCAACCAACAAAAACCGGAAGCAATTCTGAACGCAGACCTGTATTTCATGAATAAAATCGGTATGGAACGATTCATCGGCACACAGCGTTCCAATGGTTTTGCTGCCATGATCAAACAAATGAAACTGTACGCACTAGCATTTAAAACAAAAAAAGAATTGGCCGGTGAGTGATCAATCCCAACATAATGATGTAACATCAACCGAAATTTCGCAGGGCGACTTGCGCGATCAGGTAATTGCTGCCTTGAAGACCGTGTATGATCCGGAGATTCCGGTGGATGTGTATGAATTGGGTTTGATTTATGAAATCAGTGTGTTCCCCGTGAACAACGTATACATCCTGATGACATTAACATCACCTTCTTGTCCGTCCGCAGAAGTAATCCCCGTGGAGGTGGAGCAAAAAGTGAAAGAAATTCCGGGGGTAAGCAGTGTGAAGGTAGAACTTACCTTTGACCCACCCTACTCGCAGGATATGATGAGCGAGGCTGCCAAATTGGAACTTGGCTTTATGTAGCGTGAACCAGGATGGAAATAGAAGTGTTATTACCAGACAAAAACCATAATTTTGAATCTTAAATTTTGAATACATATGTATCCCGAACCCTTAGTTGCTCCCATGCGTCAGGATTTGACGGTAGCCGGCTTTAAAGAACTTAAAACCGCTGCTGAAGTTGATCAGGAATTGAAAGAACATAAAGGCACCACGTTGCTGGTCATCAATTCCGTTTGCGGCTGTGCGGCCGGTGCTGCCCGCCCTGGAATTAAATGGGCCTTGCAGCATTCTTCAAAAAAGCCGAACCAACTCGCTACCGTATTCGCGGGTGTGGATAAGGAAGCGGTTGCCAAAGCGAGAGAATACACACTGCCATATCCACCTTCCTCACCCTCTATTGCATTATTTAAAGATGGTGAATTGGTACACTTTGTAGAACGGCATCACATTGAAGGTCGCAATGCACAAATGATTGGCGAGCACCTGGTAGAAGTTTTTGATGAGTTTTGTTAATGTTAAGAAGTTAAGATAGTTAAGGGCCTTCGGGCCCTTTTTACTTTTATTTACATTTAGAGGCTTGACCCGTATCCTTGCCATCATCGTACTTGCTCAATTTTTGTGCACTTCCCTATGGTTTGCTGGAAATGCCATCATCCCGGACTTGATTCTTTCCTTGAATCAATCCGATTCGTTTCTAGCCCATCTCACCAGCGCTGTTCAGTTTGGCTTTATCAGCGGAACCCTCGTGTTTGCTGTTTTGACAGTTGCTGATCGATACTCACCCTCTTATGTATTTTTTTTTAGTGCAGTAATTGCTGCCGCATTCAATGGCGCCATTACTTATCCCGGGATCACCGCTACTCAAATTCTATCGTTTCGTTTCATGACAGGCTTTTTCCTGGCAGGAATTTACCCTGTCGGGATGAAAATAGCCTCTGACTATTTTCAAACAGGACTTGGTAAATCGTTGGGGTTCCTTGTTGGCTCATTAGTGTTGGGCACTGCATTCCCCCACCTCTTGAAAAGTCTGGGTACAACCCTTCCCTGGAACTCGTTATTATTCATTACCAGTACCCTTTCTATTCTTGGCGGTCTTTTCATTTTGTTATTTGTTCCAGATGGTCCCTATCGAAGGTACGGCCAGGCATTTCATGTGACTGCGTTTCTTTCTGGATTTAGGATCCCTTCCTTTCGTGCAGCGGCCTTTGGGTACTTTGGTCATATGTGGGAACTCTATGCCTTCTGGGCGTTTGTCCCTATTATCCTAACTTTATATACTAAGCTACACCCGGAAGTCAAACTTGATACGTCCCTTTACTCATTTTTAATCATAGCGGTGGGTAGTTTTGCTTGCGTCATCAGTGGGCTGTTGTCAAGATACTTTCATCCCAAAAAGCTTGCAGCTTGGGCACTATTCTTTTCTGGCCTGTGTTGCCTGGTCTCGCCCTTTTTTTTGTCACAAGGGTACCCATGGGCCCTTCTTACATTCCTGTCCTTTTGGGGATGGGTTGTCATTGCCGATTCGCCATTATTCTCCACCCTGGTGGCTCAACTGGCTCCGGATGAATCGCGAGGCTCGGCCCTGACCATCGTTAACTGCATTGGTTTTGCCATCACGATTGTAAGCATCCAGTTTATCAACCTGATGTCGGTTTACTGGGAAGGTCAATACCTCTACGTATTGCTTGCTATTGGCCCGATATTTGGATTAGTTGCTCTGCTACAGGCACCACCTCATAAGCAGGTGATCCACGAATAACCATTCTTATTGATACATAACCGAACTTAGTATTCGATACGTAAAAATTGATTTTTTATAATAAGTTTGATCAATCCATTCTAAACAAATGCTCCTATGAAATCAAAAATTATTAGTCTTTGCCTTATAGCGCTTGGGTCGGCCACACCCTTATTGGCTCAATACAGCGACAAACCACCGGAAGTATCGCCCATGCCAATGAAGCCGGAAATGACTGAAATCTGGGAACCACAGGTGAAGATCATTACCCCGGGTAAATCGCTTGGTGAAGCGCCCTCTGATGCCATCATCCTTTTTGATGGTAAATCTTTGGACCAATGGGTTAGCCAGAAAGATCCCTCCAAACCCGCACCCTGGAAAATCGTGAATAACGATCACATGGAAGTGGTTCCCGGCTCGGGTGGTATCCAAACAAAAATGCAGTTTGGTGACTGTCAATTCCATATTGAATTTAGTGCACCGGATGTTGTCGAAAGTGTTGGCCAGGGCCGGGGCAATAGTGGTGTGTTTTTCCAAAACCGGTATGAGCTGCAGATTCTGGACTCCTATAATAATCGGACATACCGAAACGGACAGGCCGGAAGCATCTATAAAGACCATGCCCCCCTGGTAAACGCCATGCGTGGCCCATTGGAATGGAACACCTATGATGTGATTTACACGGCTCCCCGTTTTCGCGCGGATGGCAGCCTTGATGCTCCTGCCCGAATCACCGTACTTCACAATGGAGTTTTGATTCAAAACAACGTTACCATAAACGGACTAACCTTGTATGTGGGATTGCATACGTATCCTGCCGCACATGGTGAAGACGTAATTTCCTTGCAGGACCACGGCAACAAGACACAATTCAGAAATATCTGGCTGCGGAAATTGTAAAGCGTAAACCCAAAATAAAACGGTCTCCGGATTTGTTTACACGAACAGAGGAGACTGTTTTTTTATGCCGCTTTCGAAAGTTGTTTCACCAGCAATCGCTTTGCAACGGGCATCAGGGTTTGATCAAAGGGAAACTTTAATCGCGACATCACCAGATACACAGAAGGGTTGGGTAATTCAGTATATTGACGAATCAGGTTTAGCTTCATGTGCTCGTAGGTATTGCTGAGGCTCCGCTCAGCGGTATGCAGGTATTGCGTGTGAATGCCGCGCATCAATTCGGTACTCTGCTCAAAAATCGTAACCTGATACCGGTATACATTCGTCTCCTTTTCCGGGGGCTGGGCAATGAATAAATATCCTTCGTTCGCATACAACGAGGTCAGACCTACCGGGGCAATTTCACATTTTGATTCCACGTATTCATAAATAAACGAGCCTTCATCCAGCGATGATTTGAACTGAGGCAAGGCATATTCCATGATGGATTCAATCTCCTGCATGATCATGTCATCTTCAATGATGCGCTTATAATTCACTTCCAGGTTTTTTATCCCTTCCGCGGAAATCTCCTTGGGAAAGGATTCGCGGATGAGTGAATGATTCTCCTTAATCAACAGCAGATTCCGATAGTGAAATACCAAATCAGACATAAAGGGGTAAAGCTCGACCCGGTTAAACGATTCCTTTACTTTTTTGAAATAGGCCAGCAGTTGATACTTCTTGTATTCAAAATCAATTAAGCCATCCGTCAGCCAGTTATCCTTCAATCGATCCATAGGTACAATGATTTTACACCCTAATTATACGAAAAATTGAAGTTTTGTGACAAACTGCCACTTTGTTTGGAAAAGGGCTGTCAGGTCTGTCATATTTTGTGAACTTTGCGGGCCCCAAGTCAGAAAATGTGTCAAAAAAGGCCAAAAAATGGCCTTTGGCATAGTAATCGTGCGTAAGGGCTCTGACAGTTTTAATTGTTTAACCAAATCTTTTTAAAACCCATATGGCAAAGATCAACTTTAAACCTAACGAAGACCGCGTGCTGGTTGAGCCCGCGGCCGCAGAACAAAAAACCGCATCGGGAATCATCATTCCGGATACCGCTAAGGAGAAACCCCAAAAAGGAAAGGTAATTGCGGTTGGAGAAGGCCTCAAAGACAAGCCCGTTACCGTTAAGGTTGGCGACCAGATTCTTTATGGCAAGTACTCCGGTACCGAAATCAACATCGATGGCAAGGAGTATTTGATCATGCGCAATTCTGACATTTTCGGAACTGTTTAATCACATCTAACCAAACAATTCAAAACAATATTATTATGGCTAAGGAAATTACTTTTGATACCAGTGCCCGCGACAGAATTAAGAAGGGTGTTGACAAATTAGCAGATGCAGTAAAGGTGACGTTAGGTCCGAAAGGCCGCAACGTTATTTTAGATAAGAAATTCGGAGCCCCCACTGTAACGAAAGACGGTGTTTCAGTTGCCAAGGAAATTGAGCTGAAAGACCCGATCGAAAATATGGGTGCCCAGTTGGTAAAAGAAGTTGCTTCTAAAACAGCTGATGCAGCTGGTGATGGTACAACTACAGCTACGGTATTGGCGCAAGCCATCTATGCTCATGGCATTAAAAACGTAGCAGCCGGTGCCAATCCGATGGACCTAAAGCGTGGAATCGATAAGGCTGTTGAGGTTGTTATCGAAAATCTTCATAAGCAATCCAAGAACATCAAAGGTTCACAGGAAATCACTCAGGTAGCTACCATTTCTTCAAACAATGACATGGAAATTGGTAAGATGATTGCCACCGCCATGGAGAAGGTTGGCAAGGATGGTGTCATCACCGTAGAAGAGGCAAAGGGAACAGAAACAGAAGTGAAGACCGTAGAGGGTATGCAATTCGATCGCGGCTACCTCTCCCCTTATTTCGTAACCAATACCGATAAGATGGAGGCAGATCTTGAGCATCCTTACATCCTTATCTATGACAAGAAAATCTCCTCCATGAAGGAATTACTTCCTGTATTGGAATCTTCCGCTCAAACCGGCAAACCTCTGTTGATCATTGCCGAAGAAGTTGAAGGTGAAGCATTGGCTACGCTGGTGGTTAACAAAATCCGGGGTGCCTTACGTGTTGCTGCTGTGAAAGCTCCTGGCTTTGGCGATCGCAGAAAAGCCATGCTCGAGGATATCGCTATCCTGACCGGTGGTCGGGTAATTTCTGAGGAGACCGGTATGAAGTTGGAAGATGCTAAACTGGAATACCTGGGCCGTGCTGAAAAGGTGAATATTGACAAGGACAACACGACCATCGTAAATGGTGCTGGAAAGAAAGCTGATATTCAGGCTCGTGTTAACCAAATCAAAGCTCAGATTGATGTAACTACTTCCGATTACGATAAGGAGAAACTTCAGGAGCGGTTAGCCAAACTTTCCGGTGGTGTAGCGATCCTTTACATTGGTGCTGCAACCGAAGTTGAAATGAAAGAGAAAAAAGACCGTGTTGACGATGCATTGCATGCAACCCGGGCAGCTGTTCAGGAAGGAATTATTCCTGGTGGTGGTGTAGCATACATCCGCGCTATCGAAGCTTTGAAGACAGTTGTTACCGACAATGAAGACCAGGCTACAGGTGTTAACATCGTTCGCTTGGCCCTAGAGTCTCCGCTCAGAACCATTGCTGAAAATGCTGGTCAGGAAGGTTCGGTAATCGTGAATAAAGTACGCGATGGCAAGAAAGATTTCGGCTATAACGCCAGTGCCAATAAGTTCGAGGATTTCTTTGCGGCTGGTATTATTGACCCGACCAAAGTGGCTCGCCTGGCACTTGAGAACGCAGCTTCCATTGCCGGCTTATTGCTGACTACGGAGGCCGTTGTTTCTGAAATTCCGGAAGAAAAAGAAGCTCCTGCTATGCCGCATGGCGGTGGCATGGGCGGAATGATGTAATTCTTTCCGATCCAATAATTAAAGGCCACGCGTTTCGCGTGGCCTTTTTTATTACCTTTAAGACCACAAACACATCCTATGGTAATCCATAAAACCTTCAGCGATTTTGTATTGTATCTCTATGTACACATTGCCAATGCCGATGGGGCCTTGCATGAAGATGAGCAACGGGTGGTTATTGAAAAAATGGATAAGCATTTCCCGCTGGAGGGCGATCACAAAAGACGCTTTGATGAAACCGTGGTGGCCTACAAAAAAATGACGAATGTTGACCACCATCAGATTATTAAGGATTCATTCAATCACTTCGACCATATCAAGTTCTCTCAACGCTACAAAATCTATGCGGACATGTACGATATCATCCATGCCGATGGAAAAGTGAGCGAAGCCGAGACCAAGGCCGTCAACGAGTTAAAAGAGATTATTGACATCCTTACCGCCAAGTAATGATTCAATCCCTGGCTCAGGAAGTTGAATAAGCACCCCTCCCGGCTTTCCTTCATTTTATCAGGCTTTGCTTTTGCTATCCTCTGGTCTTCTGCATCCGTGGCTGGTAAGTTTGGACTCATGTCAGCCGAACCACTGACGTTGTTTACGGTACGGTTTCTGTTAGCCGGGGTAATCTTGCTAGGTGTAGCCCGCTTTAGCCCCAGACGTTTTTGGCCCCACGGCCGTGAATGGTGGCACTTGGCTGTATTTGGTCTTTTAAACACCGCCCTTTACCTGGGTATTTTTATCATCGCTTTGCAAGAGGTAGCGGCTGGTATTACTGCCCTGGCCCTGGCATTAAATCCATTGATGATTGGCTTGTTTTCTTCGGTTTGGTTAAAGCGCAAGGTTAAACTTCGGGAATGGGCAAGTATTGGGGTGGGCATGATAGGTGTAGGGTTGGCAACTTATCCGTTGTTACAAAGTGGGTTTGCCTCCGTTTATGGTTTTGGGCTGCTGTTGCTTAGTATGGTGATGTATTCGCTTGGGGCTGTCTATTATTCCTCCATTACCTGGAGCCTATCACGTACAGTCATTAACGGATGGCAGGTATTCATCGCAGGACTGGTAATTCTACCATTCACCCTGGTAACGGAGGGCGGTGGCACCACCTATGATGTTCAGTTCTGGCTTTCCATTGCCTGGTTGGTAATTCCAGTCTCCATCGGAGCCGTACAACTTTGGCTGTTTCTCTTGAAAGAAGATCCTGTTCATGCTTCTTTATGGCTATTTCCTTGCCCCTTGTTTGGGATCTTGTATTCTGTGATCCTGTTAAAGGAACCGTTCACCCTTTACACCCTGATCGGAACCCTCCTTGTTTTGGGCAGTCTCTATGAAGGTCAGCGAAATCGAATTCGAAACTAAGCTTCAATGCATGTTCGGGTTTTAAGTTTCCACAATTGATACCCTATTGAAGTAGTTTAGTTAGCCCACGGTAAGTTATTCATTATGAAATGCCAATAGATTTTCAACCCTTGGTTAGGAATATCATCGAGTCCTTTCCTTTATTTAAAATCTTAGCCTGTTTCTTGACATTTTGATAAATGTCAATACCTTTAATCATACATTTTTTAATCTTCAGATAATTTAACCACTACACCCCTTAAACCTGCATGAGTATTGTTACAGTGATTGATGTCGACCAAACCGAAGTGGCCGAGATCCGATTTGATGCTATTACCGGTAGCCGTTCTTTGTTCTCCAAGAAGGCTTTTCAAAAAAATGAAGTGATTATCGAATTCATGGCCAAGGAGGTACATAGCCAGCCTAACTACCTCACTGTGCAAATCGATGAAAACGTTCATATTGAATTGTTACCCGAATGCCTGGAGTGTTGCAACCACAGTTGCGACCCGAATTGCTTCTTTGACACCACCCGCATGCATTTCGTTACCTTGCGGGCTATTGCACCGGGGGAAGAATTTACATTCTTCTATCCTTCTGCTGAATGGGATATGGATCAACCTTTTGAATGTCACTGTGGCAGTAGTCAATGCCTGGGCGTTATTAAAGGCGCACGCTATCTCAACCCCGAGTCACATCGTCATTACCGCTTCACTGACTTCATCCAACAAAAACTGAGGATCCAGCCCAAATAATCGGATCTTTGTTTCGAGAAAATAGCAGTCACACCGACTGGAGGATAGACTATGAAGAAGTGGTTGATGTTTCTATTGCTGGTTGCCTGTGCTGATTCAAAGGAGACCAAACTTCAAAAGTTCCTGTTAAAAGGAAACCTGGCTTTAAAAGATCACAATTATGAACAGGCCAGTTATTATTATGGGGAGGCCATAAAGATAGACGATTGTTTTGCCGATGCCTGGAACAATCTGGGTACGGTGTATTTTGAACAAGAGCGGTTTGATCTCGCCCTGGAAAATTACGACAAGGCCCTTTCCTGCCGTCCTGATTTTCTGCATGCCTTAATTAACCACGCGAATACCACCTATGAATTAAAGGAATACTATAAAACGCTGGCTGATCTCGATCGCGTAATCAAACTCAAACCGGATACCGCCCTCGCCTATTTCACTCAAGGGTTGGCTTACACAAAATTGCGCGATTTTAACAACGCACTGTTTGCTTTCGAAAAAGCTAACAAACTTGATCCGGGTAATGTCGACTACCTTGTAAATCATGCCACCGTGCATTACTATCTGAAAGACTACTCGAAAGCGCGGGAAGAATTGAAAGTGGCTTCTCAACTAAATCCCAAAGAGCCCAACATCTATAATACCTTAGCCCTTATTGCGATTGAAGAAACCAACTACCCGGAAGCGTTGAAGTTGCTTGAACAAGCACTGACGTTAGCACCGAACCAACCGTATTATCTTAATAACCGCGGGTATATTTATTTAAGCATGAATGAACTGGCGAATGCTGAGCGGGACATCAATCAAAGTATTAGTCTCGATCCCTATAATGCGTGGGCCTATCGCAACAAGGGTATTTTACAGATGATGCGAAAGGAATATGCTTCCGCAGAACGGTTGCTGAATCAGTCGTTGGAAATGGACCCCTTTGTTGACAAAATCTACTTCTACTTGGGAATGGCTTATCTTAATGCTGGCAAACAAGGGCTGGCCTGCGTAGCCTTCAAAAAGTCAGAGGAAAGAGGGGACCGAATGGTGACCAGTGAAATGATCCGCTCCTGCAATAAGAAGTAATCAGGGTGATTTATAGCCCTGTGCAGCATCATCAATTATCAATACCCAATCGTTGCCCATTTTGGGAGGGGTAAACGTGATTACACCGGAGGCTGTGATGGTCTCTGCTTTGATTGATTTACCGGTTTCAGGGCTAAACCAGCTAATTGATTTGCGGTCACCAGTAATTGCCTTTAGATCCACCGACACGGGATGATTCTGTGGCAAATAAATGAAAGCGTAGGTCCCTTTCTCATCACGGGTGGCAACGACAAGGTCTTTGTAGTCCGTGCCTTTAACGCCTGCTATCAGCGTCTGGTCGCCAATTCTTGAAAAGTACGGCCGTGAAAGCATGAGTCGTTTCAAAAACTTCATCTGCCCGTCTGCCTCCGCTTTGGCCGCTTGCTGCCAACCAATCAATGTATCACCAATATTGATAGGAGGATTTAATTCAGGATTCAAGAACTGCCAGATTTGATGATGGCCATAGGTTACCCCACTTGCACCGGCAAATACCGATCGATAAATGCGGGCCCGCACATCATAAGCATTAAAATAACCGCGCGCCTTCGTCCATTTACCATCCCAGGGGTTAACAGGATGGTCTTCATAACAGGGCTCCATATCCAATGTGGGCTTCAGAGGTTTTAATTCCAGATCACGGATAACCCAATTCCAGGGATCCGCCTCGCGCGAACCATGGCCGGATTGAAAGGCATTCATATCAAGCCAGGGTTCCTCGTGAATAAATGAGGACGTAGAATAGGAACCTCCTGCCGGATGATAGGTTATAAAAGCATCGGGTAATACACTTTCGATGCCCTGAGCCATTGCCCGCCAGATCGGCCGATCATCTACTTCCACTTCATTTCCATCCACCTTAATTTTATACACGGCAGGCCGATCACCGCCCACAATCCAGATAATGTTCCAATTCTTTGCATATCGCCTGGCTAAGGTAGCGCCATAGATGGCCGCATTGGCCTCATTAAAAACTCTGGGGCCATCACCCCAAAGTTGGGCCACCTTGTCGCCCCAGGTAGGCAACAAGCCCACATACATCCCTTTATCGGCAATTCGGTTGATGATAAAATCAACGTGGTCCCAGTAGTCATATTCTTCCTCGTTCGCTGGATTTGCACCCGGGGTAATGTCCAACTGGGTTGGATCATCGTTCACCAAGGGCAAGTCTCCGTACCGATTAGGCTGGTGCAGTCCATTCATCTCGGCCAGCGCTACCGCCTGAATCACATTGAAGCCTTGTTGCTTTCGGATTTCAAGGAAAAACTCTGCCTCCTCGCGGGTGAGTCGATGAAATAATTCCCAGTCCGTATCACCCAACCAGAAAAAGGGCTTGCCATCGGTGGTCATCAGGTAGCGATTGTTTGTGCTTACCCGAATCTGACCGGAAGCAAACGTAGAAACTAAAAAACATATCAACAGGCTACTATGAACTACTTTCATGTTAATTTGTTTTATCATCGAATGTACGAAATCCAAATTTTGTACAACGTTGCCTTTCTGTTAACAATGAAGTTAAACTACCAACAACTTTCTGATCGGTTAAAAGGTCCGTTACCCGGACCAAGGGCCCATGAACCTTTGCGGGCAACACCGATTGGTCTGGTTAAGCCGCGGTTTGATCATAGTACACCCCCAAAACCCGGAAGTGTCATTATTTTACTCTATGAAGAAAATGATCAGTTGCTATTTCCACTAACTAAGCGACCAGAATATCTTGGAACCCATGGCGGGCAGATCAGTTTGCCGGGCGGAAAAGCAGAGCCTGGAGAAAGTATTATTGATACTGCCTTACGGGAAGCAGAAGAGGAAATAGGAATCCAAAAGCGTGCTATTGAAGTAGTGGGAACGCTCTCCGAATTCTTTGTGATTCCCAGTAATTTTATGGTAACCCCGGTGGTTGCCTTCCTTAAGGGTAAGCCGACATTCAACCCGGATCCGAAAGAAGTTGTAAGAATTCTTCATGGTTCCATAAACGAACTGGTTAAGGAAGATGCCGTTCAAACAAAAGAAATCATGGCCGCCAGGATGTTCCCCATGCTAGCTCCTCACTTCCAGGTGGAAAATGAGGTGGTTTGGGGTGCAACAGCCATGATATTAAATGAATTCCGGATGGTCATCAAAGAAATTATCGACTAAAAAGGCGCCCTATTTGAGGCCTTTAACAATCGTTAGCCATCAATAAATATTCCTAAAATTTTGAAACCTACCCAAGATTCTATTCCTTTGGACCCGTAATTATGAACAGCGCTCAAAACATTCACGGCCACCACCATCATGCTAACTGCATTAGTGGCTGGTCTTTGTTTTGATTGATTTATAAGATTTCAATAAAAGGCTTGCCAAACAACGGCAGGCCTTTTTTGTTTTTAATTAATTGACACTATGGATACTGTTTTACGAATTGCCATTCAAAAGTCGGGACGATTGCAAGAGGATTCCCTGAAACTACTCAAGGAAAGTGGGCTGCACTTTAGCAATGGGCGCGATCAACTCAAAGCCCAGGTGAGAAACCTTCCCATTGAGTTGCTTTTTCTCCGGGATGATGACATTCCACAATATGTGGAGGATCAGGTTGCCGATGCCGGGATTGTGGGTGAAAATGTCTGGATCGAAAAGCAAAAGAACAACAAACTTATCAAGCGCCTTGACTTTGCTAAATGTCGTTTGTCGATCGCAATACCCCGGTCAGAAAACTACACTGGCATTGCATCTCTGGCCGGTAAAAATATTGCCACCTCCTACCCTACGATTGTCAAACAGTTTTTAAAAAAGCATCAGGTACAAGCCGGCATCCATGAAATCAGCGGTTCGGTTGAAATTGCACCGGGCATTGGTCTGGCGGATGCAATCTGTGACATCGTTAGTACCGGCAGTACTTTGCTTAGTAACGGATTGAAAGAGGTAGAAGTGGTGTTACAATCGGAAGCCATCCTGATCGCCAGCCCCGTTTTGGCACCGGAGAAACAGGCGTTGTTGGATCAACTGCTCTTTCGCATTCAAGCCGTGCAACTCGCCAAGAACAACAAGTACATTTTACTCAACTGCCCCAACGAAGCAATTGAAAAAATTACCAACGTAATCCCGGGAATGAAGAGTCCAACGATTTTACCCTTAGGCCGCCCCGGATGGTCTTCCCTGCATTCGGTGGTCGATGAAAATGACTTCTGGGGAAAAATCGGTCAATTAAAATCACATGGCGCTGAAGGTATTTTGGTAATCCCCATTGAAAAAATGATTCTTTAAATAATCAGGACCATGAAAAGAATTTCTTATCCAAGTCGTCAAGAATGGCCCGCTTTATGCGAGCGGCCTCAAATTGAGTTGGATTTTCTAGAAGGATCGGTAAAGAATGTTCTCAACCGGGTTCGCACCTCGGGCGATGCTGCACTGAGAGAATTAACGGTTCAATTTGATAAAGTCTCTATTGACAAGATTCAAGTAACTCAACAAGAAATCGATCTTGCCATCACGAATATCCCCGCCTCATTGAAGACCGCTATCTTGGCCGCTGCCAAGAACATTGAAGTATTTCATGCTGCGCAAAAACGCACTGTTGATAAAATTGAAACGATGCCCGGGGTTACCTGTTGGCGTAAGGCTACACCCATTCAGAAAGTTGGAATTTACATTCCGGGAGGAACTGCACCTCTATTTTCGACTGTATTGATGTTGGCTGTACCGGCACGAATTGCTGGCTGTGAAGAGGTAGTGCTATGCACCCCGCCCCGTAAAGACGGCAGCATCAATCCCGCCATATTGTTTGCAGCCCACCACACTGGTGTAAAGAAGATCTATAAAGTTGGGGGTGCTCAAGCCATTGCAGCCATGGCCTTTGGAACTGAAACTATACCCGCAGTAAGCAAAATATTCGGACCTGGTAATCAGTACGTAACCAAAGCAAAGCAATTGATCAGTCAGGAAGGAATCGCCATTGATATGCCGGCCGGACCTTCGGAAGTACTGATAATTGTTGACGATACTGCTGATCCCGCCTTTGTGGCGGCCGATCTATTGTCGCAGGCGGAACATGGCGTGGATAGTCAGGTGGTTTTGGTTACCACAACAGAACAATTGATTGACCCCATCTTAATCCAAATTGAAAAGCAACTGGAAATTTTACCCCGGAAAAATATTGCACGGGTAGCTTTAAAGAATAGTTTGGTGATCACCTTCAAAGAACAAAATGAACTGATAGATTTTGTCAATGAGTTTGCACCTGAACATTTGATCATCAATACCAGCGATTGCAGTCTACTGGTTGATCGGATTGTAAATGCAGGCTCGGTCTTTCTTGGGCCTTATTCACCTGAAGCGGCTGGTGACTATGCTTCCGGTACCAACCACACCTTGCCAACTAATGGTTATGCCAAGGCGTTCGGTGGCGTATCGCTTGAAAGCTTTTCCAAATATATTACGGTGCAACATATTACAAAAGCTGGGTTAGCAGTCCTAGGCCCAATGGTGGAAGAAATGGCAGAGGCGGAGCAATTAATAGGTCACGCAAACGCTATTAAAGTTAGAAGGTCATGAAATTCAACCTCGAGAATCTAGCGCGGCCTACAATCTTATCATTGAAGCCCTATTCTTCAGCCCGTGACGAATTCCAGGGAAATGCTGCGATCTTTCTGGATGCCAATGAAAATCCATATCCTTCAGCCTTTAACCGGTATCCTGATCCGCATCAATTGAAGTTGAAACAAAAGCTATCGCGTATTAAACATGTGCCTAGTGATCAAATTTTTTTAGGCAATGGCAGCGATGAGCCTATTGATTTATTGATTAGGGCATTTTGCGAACCCGGAGTTGACAACATATTGATTCCACAGCCAACGTATGGAATGTATACGGTAAGTTCAGAAATCAATAATGTTTCCATTAAATCCATCCGGCTTACTGAAGATTTTGATCTGGATGTAGCTTCCCTGAGAAATTCGTGGGATAGTAAAACAAAACTGATTTTCCTTTGCAGTCCAAACAATCCATCCGGTAACTTGCTATCAGAAGAAAAGGTATTTAGTATCTTGAGGGAATTTTCTGGAATTGTAGTAGTGGATGAAGCTTATGTCGATTTTACCGGTTCGAAAGGGTTTGTGCCATACTTAAAAGAATTTCCGAACCTGGTCATCCTACAAACGCTTTCGAAAGCCTGGGGATTGGCTGCCATTCGGATCGGAATGTGCTTTGCGAGTAACGAAATTATTGCCATCCTAAATAAGATCAAACCGCCCTATAACATTTCAATTCTTTCGCAGCAGGTAGCAGAAGATGCATTGAATCATGAATCGGCAAAGAATACCCGAGTAATTGAAATCATCGAAGAACGTAAAAAGCTGGCCTCCGCCCTTGCTGGAATCAACCTGGTAAAGAAAGTATTTCGATCCGATGCAAATTTTTTACTTGTACAGGTTACGAACGCAAAATACATTTATCAGGAGCTTGTGAATCGAGGCATTATAGTTCGCGACCGCTCGAATGTAATCTTATGTGATAATTGCTTGCGGATTACGGTAGGGACTCCGGTTGAAAATCAAAGATTGATTGAAGAGCTTAAAAAGTTATGAAGAAAGTATTATTCATAGACCGGGATGGTACATTGATTGTTGAACCCAAGGAAGATCCGCAAATTGATAATCTGGATGAACTGAAGTTTATTCCAGGAGTATTTACCTGGTTGGGAAAAATTGCCCGGGAAACGGATTATGAGTTTGTGATGGTAACCAACCAGGACGGGCTTGGTACTGCCAGCTTCCCGGAAGATACTTTTTGGCCGGTTCAAAATATGATTCTCGACACCTTGGCCGGGGAAGGAATACATTTCAAAGCTATTCATGTTGACCGATCGTTACCGCATGAAAATAAGCCAACTCGTAAACCCGGCACCGGTATGTTGACCGAATATTTTAGTGGCGATTACGATTTAAAAAACTCCATCGTGATTGGAGACCGGATAACTGACGTAGAGCTTGCCAAAAATCTTGGGGCCTCGGCTATTCTGTTAAATGATGGAAGTCTGCGGGATGCGGTAAGTGAAAAGGGGCTTGATGTCTATTGTCGGCTTATTACTGACAACTGGAAAGATATTTATAAAGCCGTATTACCTGCGCGCCAGGCCACGGTTCAACGAACCACCAAAGAAACTAATATCAGGATTTCGGTTGATTTGGAAGGCTCTGGTAAGTCAGTCATTAATACAGGATTGCCTTTTTTTGATCACATGTTGGATCAATTGGCCCGGCATGGCCTGATAGACCTCTCTATTCAGGTAAAAGGCGATCTGCATATTGATGAGCATCATACCATTGAAGATACGGCCCTGGCGCTGGGAGAAGCTTTTCTGAAAGCCCTTGGCGACAAGCGAGGCATAGAGCGGTATGGCTTTTGTTTACCCATGGATGATTGCCTCGCCCAGGTGGCCATCGACTTTGGAGGCCGTCCATGGTTAGTTTGGGAAGCAGAATTTAAACGCGAAAAGATTGGAGACATGCCCACGGAAATGTTTATACATTTCTTTAAATCATTTTCCGATGCCTCGAAATGCAATCTGAATATCAAAGCAGAAGGCACAAATGAACATCACAAGATTGAGGCAATTTTCAAAGCTTTTGCAAAGGCAATTAAAATGGCAGTACGAAAAGATCCATACAACGACCAATTGCCCAGTACCAAAGGCACACTATAAGATGAATCTCCCAAATTCTTAATGAGAACCCCGTGATTGCTGTTATAAAATATAATGCTGGTAACATCCGATCCGTTGCTTTTGCGTTAGAGCGTTTGGGTATTGACTTTACAATTACCGATACGCATGAAGAGATTCAGCGTGCTGATAAAGTCATTTTCCCCGGTGTTGGAGAAGCAAGCTCAACAATGGCTTACCTTCGCGACCGGAAACTGGATAAAGTGATAAAAGAACTAAAGCAACCGGTTTTGGGTATTTGCCTGGGCATGCAACTGATGTGTGCATATTCTGAGGAAAATAATACGACCTGTCTGGGAATTTTTGAAGAACCCGTTAAGCTTTTCAAACCTGAACATAAAGAGAAAGTACCCCATATGGGGTGGAATTCTTTGGCCTTAACCAAAAATTGGCTGGATCCAAGCGTGGACGATGGGTATGTCTATTTTGTGCACAGTTACTATGTACCGGTAAACCCGTATACGGCTGCCGTAACAGAATATATCATTCCCTTCAGTTCGGCCCTGAAAAAGGATAATTTCTATGCGGTACAGTTCCACCCGGAGAAATCGGCTACAATTGGAGAAAAAATACTGTTAAGCTTTTTAAATAAGTCGTAAATCGCACCAAATTTTTGACAGAATGAGGATCATTCCAGCGATTGATATTATTGATGGCAAATGTGTTCGCCTTACCCAGGGAGATTTTAAAAGGAAAAAGGTTTACCGGGAGGATCCGGTAGAAGTTGCCCTCGAATTTCAGGATGCAGATCTGGATTGCCTGCATTTAGTCGATCTGGACGGTGCAAAAAAAGGCAAAGTTGTGAATTGGGATGTTATCCGGGAAATTCAGGAGCGTACAGCCTTAAGTGTTGACTTTGGAGGTGGTGTTAAAACCGAAGCGGAAGTTGAGCAATTACTGGATCTGGGCGTTCACCAGATTAACATTGGAAGCCTGGCCGTAAAGGAACCGGAGAAGTTCTCCGACTGGCTCAAAAAGTATGGTCCTGAAAATTTTGTGCTAAGTGCTGATGTTAAAGGTGAACATGTTTCTATCAATGGTTGGTTGGAAGAAACAGAGTTCCGGTTGTTTGATCTGGTGGATCAATTTGAAAAGCAAGGGTTAGAATTTCTTACCTGTACAGATATTGGAACGGACGGCACAATGAAGGGTCCTAATCTTGGTCTTTATAAAAAACTTGTAAACCGCTACCCTACCGTGAAGATCGTTGCCAGTGGTGGAGTAAGTTCTATGGATGATCTGCGGGAATTGAAGTACGCGAGGGTCTATGGCGTCATAATCGGAAAGGCAATTTATGAAGGTAAGATCAAGCTCGAAGAATTGAAGGCCTTTCAAAATTCTTAAAATTCTAGCCGTGCTTACCAAACGAATTATCCCTTGCCTTGATATAAAGGACGGACGCACGGTGAAGGGAATCAACTTTGTTAATATCCGCGATGCCGGTGATCCTGTAGAGTTGGGTGCCTCGTATGCGCAGCAGGGTGCGGACGAATTGGTATTTCTTGATATAGCAGCAACCAATGAAAACCGTAAGACTTTTGTCAATCTAGTGAAAGAGATCGCAGCTCATGTAAACATACCATTTACCGTTGGAGGTGGAATAAGCAGTATTGAGGATGTAGCCCCTTTGCTGGAAGCGGGTGCTGATAAAGTAAGCATCAATACAGCGGCTGTAAAAAATCCAATCTTGATCGATGAACTCGCTAAAGCATTCGGTTCTCAATTCGTAGTATTGGCCATTGACGCGCGTAAAATCCATAACCAGTGGATGGTACATACACATGGCGGTAGCAAACCAGCCGATAAGAAGCTTTTCAGTTGGGCACGAGAAGGTGCCGACCGGGGTGCTGGTGAAATTCTCTTTACGAGTATGGACCATGATGGAACAAGGCAGGGGTTTGCAATTGACCCATTAGCGAAGCTTAATGAATTGCTGCAAATTCCGGTAATTGCTTCCGGTGGTGCCGGCAACCGACAACATTTTCTGGAAGCCTTTCTTCTTGGCAAAGCTGATGCTGCCCTGGCTGCTTCTTTGTTTCATTTTGGTGAGCTATCAATTCCTGAATTAAAATTGTACTTAAAAAACAGCGGGGTTCCCATCCGTATTTGAATTATGATCGATCCCAACAAAATAAACTTCGAAAAATCAAATGGATTGGTACCCTGTATTGTCCAGGACTCCCAATCAAACTGTGTGCTAATGTTAGGGTATATGAATCGCGAAGCTCTGGATAAAACCCTTTCAGAAAAAAGACTCACTTTTTACAGCCGAAGCAAACAACGTCTTTGGACCAAGGGCGAAACATCCGGGAATTTTCTGTCCCTCCTGGAGGTAAAGCTGGATTGCGACCAGGATACGCTGTTATTTAAAGTCAACCCAACGGGACCTGTCTGCCATACCGGAACGGACACCTGCTTTGATGAAGTGAACGAATCATCTGGACTGGAGTTTCTTGAAAAAATCATTCAGGAAAGAAAACAGAATCCAAAGGCAGGCTCGTATACCAATAAACTCATCGATTCAGGAATTAATAAGGTTGCTCAAAAAATTGGGGAAGAAGCGGTAGAACTTGTGATTGAGGCGAAAGACAATAACCGTGAATTATTTTTAAGCGAAGCTGCCGATTTGATGTATCACTATCTGGTCTTGTTGGCAGTTAAAGGTCATGAATTGCAGGATGTGATTAACGTTTTAAAGGCCCGGCACCGAAAGTGACTCTGCACATTAAATAAATCGTCATCCAGCTTACCATTTTCCACTGCCAGACTTCGTATTTTCGAACATCCGAAGCAACCCCGCTATGACGAATACTGAAACACGGATCATTGATGGATATCCCTTTATTCCGTACAATCATCCAACCTACAGCGATGAAGAAATGCTAAAACGGAGTTCAGAATATTACCATTGGCTTAACCAGCGCAGAACTGTACGCGACTTCTCAGACCGACCTATACCTTTTCCAGTAATTGAGAATTTATTGCTGGCGGCATCTACCTCTCCCTCCGGTGCCCACAAGCAACCCTGGATATTCTGTGTTGTTTCCAATGCCCACTTGAAACGCGAAATCCGGATTGCTGCTGAAAAAGAAGAGAAAGAAAGTTATGAGAACCGAATGAGTACAGAATGGCTTAATGATTTAAAACCCTTGCAAACGGATTGGCGAAAACCGTTTCTTGAAGTGGCTCCTTATCTGATTGTGGTATTCAAAAAAGTATATGATCTGGCGCCTGACGGAAAAAAGAAGAACAACTACTATGTAAATGAATCCGTTGGCCTGGCATGTGGATTATTACTAACCGCCATCCACCATGCCGGCCTGGTAGCCCTGACGCACACCCCTAATCCAATGAATTTTCTGACTTCTCTCCTTGGTCGACCGGAAAATGAAAGACCTTTCCTTCTGATACCCGTTGGATATCCAAACAAGGAGACGTATGTTCCTAAACTGGAACGCAAGAATCTTAATGAAATCCTGGTGACGTATTAAGGTCGATTGCTGGTAACCGCTTCCTTTTTGGGATGTAATTTGATGTAGGTTAGTTGGTAGGTAAATTCCGCTTGTCCTGAATTTTCCTTTCGAACACCCTCCAGCATATCCCGGGCTTGATCATAGGTAAATGTATACGTAGAATATTCACCTTTCGATTCAAGGTGCTTATATACCATTATATTAGAATCGGTCATACGGGTAAATTCACCTCGTATTGAATACGAAGGGAGGTGTTCCTTATCCAGGGGTATTTCTATGTACTCACGATTAGGATCTGTACCATCACGAATTATGGCCACGGTGGTATAATTCTCTTTTCGGGTCATTATCTTATTCTTTTCAACAGGAGATAAAAGCCCCTTTCCCTTCTTTTCAATTACAACGGAGACTGAATAAATTCCTTCGATGGAGCCGACACTGGAATAATCTTTGCTCATATAACGCTTCACCACATCATGAAAGCTCACCTGCTCATAGGGATACACCTTTCTGTTTTGCTTCATCTGATACAGTTTCTCCATGGAGCATCCCATAACAACCGTCAGCAGCAGTCCAAAAATTGCAAGCTTTTTCATACGCCTCCTGTTTACATCAAAGATCACTATTTAAAAAACAATATCCTGATACACCCCATGTTGAAATGATCTGCATGAAAGCCGCCCTTTTAATGCAACCGGTTTGAAGAGTGACTTTCCCATTAACATGCGCACACATTCCTGAATTCCTTCCGTGATGCTCGGGTGTGGGTGAACACATTCGGCTAATTCTTCGATGCCTTTATCCATCGAAATTAACACTGCAACAGCTTGAATGGCACTGCTGGCATGATTGCCTACCACCTTCATGCCCAGAATTTTCATATGATCATCACAAGTGACTAATAATTTTATAAATCCCTGCGTATTTCGCTTGGCAATAGCCCGCGAAATCGTGCTGTATTCAAGGGTTACTACCTTATAGTTAATTCCTTGTTCCCGGGCCTGAATTTCGTTCATCCCTACACCCGCTACTTCCGGATTTAAAAACATAATGGTACTGATGTTTTCATACACCAGTTTCCGGTCCGGGTGTCCGAACATCTTTTCCACCGCATACCGTCCTTCCAGCTCACCCACATTCACCAGAGAAATGTCGGCTGTTAAATCACCAACCGCATAAATATTAGAGACGTTCGTTTGCGTATCATTATTGTCAATACCGCGTTTGGTAATATTGATCCCCACCTTGTCATCCCATAAGTCTTCAATATTGGCAACACGACCTACCGAAACCAATGCTTTTTCGACATTAAAAGTATCGCGACTTCCATCGGTATATTCCAATTCATACTCCACACGCCCATTAACAATCTTCATTGATACAAGGCGGGAATTGCGATGAATAAGAACACCGTTGTTTTCCATATTCCGCTCAACAATCCTGACCACATCTTCATCTTCAAAGGGCAGAATCCGGTCGCCCTTATCAATCAGGTGTACCTTGGTACGACCAAACCCGCTAAAAATAGTAGCATATTCGCAACCAATTACCCCCGCTCCAACAATTACCATACTTTCTGGAAAGTCTTCCAAATCCTCGATTCCTTCACTGGTTAAAACAACTCGTTCATCAATCGGCAGTTCGGGTAAATATCTCGGACGGCTGCCCGTAGCTAAAACGATATTTTCGGCATAGACGACTTGACGATTTGCTCCCTGCGTGATCTCAATCTCATGTTGCGAAAGCAATTTCGCATGGCCTGTTTTATAACTCAACAGGTTGGCATAATTGGACAAATTCAACTGAAGCATGTGTTCTTCCAGCAAGCTTTTACGTTCCTGGACTGCCTTTCGAACTTCACTTTGAATTTCGCGAAAACTTATGGAGGGAGCTTGAATATTGTATCGTTTCAAACTCTTGCGAAATGCAGAGGCCTCACGGGAAAGTTCCCACCAGGTTTTTGAAGAAAGGGCGCCATTGGTTACGCCCGCTCCCCCTACCTTGTTTTTCTCAATCAGCAGGGTTTTCTTTTTAAAATCCATGGCCCGCATCGCAGCTGCGTATCCGGAAGGGCCGGCACCGATGACAACCAAATCATATTTTTCCATAGAGAATAAAGCCAGAAACCCGAAGTTATCAATTCTGGTCAAGGAATCAATGACTGAACCTTATCGAACTCAGTCAATTCAATCAATTATGAGTAAATTTGCGGCAATTAAATCTAGCCTAAAGTCTGTACGATTTTGGGTGTGAAGAATTAATCTTAGAAGTGCATGATGGATCAGTTATTGGAATGGGACAAAGAACTCCTTCTTTTTCTAAATAGTTTTCACACCCCGTGGTTGGACCCGGTCATGATCTTAATCACCAAGACCTTTTTCTGGCTTCCACTCTATGCCGTGCTTATTTATCTAATGTTTCGGAATTTTAAGCAGGAGGCATGGTTTATATTAATTGGAGCCGCCCTCACAATTTTGTTAGCCGATCAGATTACATCTACCCTGATGAAGCCCTACTTTGCCCGACTGAGACCTTCGCAAGATCCTGCATTAGTTGGATTGTTACATCATGTTGATGGGTATCGCGGAGGGCTGTATGGATTCTCATCGGGTCATGCTGCGAACACATTTGGGGTTGCGCTTTTTGTTTGGCTTACGTTACGATCCACCTATGCCTGGATTGGATTCATTTTTCTTTGGGCAGCCCTTATGACCTATACCAGAATTTACTTAGGAGTTCACTACCCGGGAGACATTGCCGTGGGTGGCTTTGTAGGAATGATTTGTGGGTGGATTGGATTCAGGATGGCTCGTTATTTACGGAACCGGTATTCAAAGAATCCCAAACAGGTGTTGCCGGGTAATTGAGTCGGTACTCTTATTTATCCAATAGGCGTTTTACGTATTTTCCAATAATATCAAACTCAAGATTAACCCGAGTACCCGGCTTAATCTGGTGGAAATTTGTATGATCATACGTATAGGGAATAATAGCCACGGAAAAACTTCCCACCTGGCTCTTGAAGCACGTTAGGCTTACGCCATTCACGGAGATTGAACCTTTCTCAACGGTAACGTTGCCTGGTACCGGATCGTATTCAAAACTAAATAGCCAACTGCCATTCCTATCCTGAACCGAACTGCAAATTGCGGTCTGGTCAACGTGCCCCTGAACCACGTGCCCATCGAAGCGCCCATTGGCAATCATGCTGCGCTCAAGATTAACTTCATCTCCGATTTTTAGCAATCCTAAATTGGATTTGATTAGCGTCTCCTCCACAGCCGTGACCCAATGGCGGTTTCTATCCACCTTTACAATGGTCAAACAGACTCCGTTGTGTGATAGGCTTTGGTCAATTTTCAACTCAGCACTGATCGGACTTTCCAAACAAAATGTTGCATTGGTCCGGTCTTTTGTTACTTCCACCACGTTGCCTAGCGCTTCAATAATACCAGTGAACATGAGTCTAAATCGAATTACTTCTTCTCCGTTAATTTTTCAATTTCAGCCTTCTGATCAGGTCTTACAGTTGGATAAACAATCCCCAGTTGATCTAGATAGGTTTTATATTTTACTGGATTGTAATAAAATGGTTTTAGCTTGGGAGCATATTCTTCCATAATCTTCTTATTCAAAGTAATAGCGGGGCTATCCTTTTCACCGATCAAGGGTGTGTATTGTAAATCTTTCGTTTGTTCGGTACGATAATATTCCCAGGCATTTTTCAGAATTTCTGGTTTCAGCAACATATCCAGGATGGTCATTACTTCAGCTTTGGCACCATAAACGATGCCTTTGTGTGCTATCGGAGTAGCCATGGAAATCGCATTGCTCCAATGGTGGCCAGGCAGGCCGGGAATGTTGGATGGGTATCGCAATACAACTGTTGGTAACGACCAACTGATATCCGCAATATCATCCGAGCCACCTCCCATCGACATTAACTGGCGCCCCATTACATTCACCGACCCTGTGGGGCTCGGCAATCCAATCGTGTCTAGTTTTACTGCCAGGCCTTCTACCTTGGGTGCCTTCATTTCAAGTTGCGTGGCTTTTGCTAATAATTGATCTTCTGCTGACCATTGTGGCAGACCTACCATTTTTATATTCTGATACATGGCCTCGGCAATGGGCTTATTAAAGTGGCCGGGCCAGGCAGAGCCCAATATTTCATAGGTAAATTTTGTGTCCGTCATGGTCGCTGCACCTTCTGCTATCTTCACTCCGATATCGAAAAGTTTCTTGATATTCGGGTAGGTACGCTCCCGGAAATAATACCAAACAGATGCTTTGGAGGGAACAACATTGGGCTGATCGCCTCCATCCGAAATTACGTAGTGCGACCGTTGTGTGAGTTCGAGATGCTCACGTCTGTAGTTCCACCCAATATTCATCAATTCAACTGCATCAAGCGCACTCCGTCCGCGCCATGGTGCACCAGCGGCATGGGCTGCTGCGCCTTCAAAAGTAAAACGAACCGATACCAAACCATTTTGACCCGCATCGCCATACCCCACGGCTAGATTGTTTGCCACGTGTGTAAAGATGCAGGCATCGACATCCTTAAAATATCCGGCACGAACATAATAGGCTTTTGTACCTACCAATTCTTCGGCAACACCAGGCCATAGCATGATGGTGCCTTGAATTTTCTCGCGCTCCATGATTTTCTTGATCGCAAGAGCCGAAATAATGTTTAAGGCTTGTCCCGAGTTATGACCCTCCCCATGCCCGGGTGCTCCGGCTACGATGGGATCGGAATAAGCCACCCCTGGCTTTTGCGATGCTTTGGGGATACAATCTACATCCGAGCCCAGGGCAATCACTGGTTTACCTGTACCCCAGGTAGCAATCCAGGCAGTGGGTACACCTGCTACACCCTTCTGTACTTTAAAACCATTCTTCTCCAGTAAGGAAGTTAGGTAATTGAATGTCTCAAACTCTTGAAAGCCCAATTCTGCATAGCTGAACAACATGTCATTGATTTGTTGCCCCAGAACAGCATTCCGCTCCACTTCAGCAGCAGCCTCTGCTTTTAACTTTTCCACTTTTTGAATCTCGGTTTGCGCTGTCGAAACAAGAAAGGACGAGCAAAGGACACTAACGAATAAGTATTTCTTCATAGAATCAGGATTAGGTAAGTGCAAGATAACTAATACCTTCTCCGATTCAAGAAATGTTGGAAGAGTGAAAAAAGGGCCTTTTGAGCGGCAAATTTGGTCATTTTAATATTTTTGGTTTATAATGTAAACTATTTTACATTTGATTCGTTAAAGCCGGTATGAGCAACTTAACTACAACACCTCTAACTTTCTCTGAGGAAATGCGAAATACTTATCTGGGTGCATTTCCACATACCCTCTTCACAGCCCTCATCTGGCTAGTAGCAGGAACGATGGGTGTTTATGCTACAAAATCCCAGGCAATCATCTTCTTTCTTGTTGCTGGCATGTTCATTTTTCCGGGAGGTGAATTGATCCGGAAATTTATGCGGGTACCTTCTACCCTCAGCAAAGACAACAAATTTCCGCAACTCTTTACCTTGCTCGCCTTCACCATCCCTTTCAGCTATCCTTTAATCTACCTGATCTGCAAAAATGATATCAATCTCTTCTTTTCGTCTTTTACGATTTTAGTTGGAGCACACTACCTTCCATTCATCTTCGGGTATAAGATGCCCACTTTCGGCTTGCTTTCCTTGCTCCTGGTTTCGGTGGGAACTGCCTTTAGTATTTTCTATCCTGTTCAATTCTCTGTTCCGGCCTTCATAACGGGTGGTATCTTGTTGACCTTTGGATTTCTTCATTATTTCTTAATTAAAAAGAATCTACTATGAGTACGCAAAATGAGTTTACACCCAAGGAAAGTCTGGATGTAATTACGTCCATGATTCAACAAGCCAAGGGGAACATGCAGAAGAACAGCTTTTACTTTCTGCTGTGGGGCTGGACCATTGTGATTGCCAACCTGGGTGTTTATGTACTATTGAAATTTACCGAGGTATCCAATCCGTATCAGATGTTTCTAATTACCATTGTTGCCGCTATCGCTTCCATCATCTATGGCATTCGGCAAGGCCGTGAGGCAACGGTCTCCACCCATCTCGATATCATCTATAAATGGGTATGGATGGGCTTTGGTGCCACGTGCTTTATCTTCTGGATTTTTGGAAAGCAAATCGGTTGGCAATTGAATCCGGTCATTATTACCCTCTGTGCGGTTCCTACATTTATTTCAGGGGCGTTGCTCAAGTTTAAACCCTTGATGTTTGGTGGTATCGCCTTTTGGATATTTGGAGCATTGTGCTTCCTTTCCAATTACGAAACTCAATTTTTATTAGCAGCAATGGCAGTTACCATTGGTTATATCATACCTGGCTACCTCTTAAAGCGGTCTGAATAGTTATGCTGAAGGATCTGGATCCATTGCTTCACTCTCAACTCCGGCTCGGGGTTATGTCCCTGTTAATTAGTGTTGAATCAGCCGACTTTACCTGGCTTAGGGAAAAAACAAATTCAACTGCAGGGAACCTGAGTGTACAACTGGATAAACTTTCAGAGGCCGGATATATTACCATTGAAAAATCCTTTAAAGGCAAAAAACCATTAACGACTTGCCGCATAACAAAAAAAGGCATTAAGTCATTTGAAGAGTATGTGAATTCATTAAAGGATTATATCAAAACATGATTTTTTTATCCATTTAGTTTACAATATAAACTTGTTTATTATGAAATCAATCCTCCTTTCTCTCGTCTTCAGTATAACCGTTACGCTTGCGCAAGGTCAACATACTACCGGCTCCCTTTATGTTGCTCCGGGCATTCAAGCATTTTCGTTCACCAATTTGAATAGTGTATTAACACAAGCAGGGTTCCATGAAGTACCCATGGCGATTGGGTTCGGAACCGGTGGGTTTGGTCAGTATAAACGTTTGCGTATTGGTGGCGAAGGATATTACTTTTCGGGCACAGGAAAAAGAGAAAGTACTTCCACAGAAACGAATGGAGGGTGGGGATACTTTTATGCGGGCTATAAAATCGGAAGTAATTCGTGGCGGCTTATACCGAGTATGGGAGTGGGTTGGGGTGGTAATAGCGTGAGCGCTATTCGACCGATAACAACCTCCATTGGCGATTTGATGAGTAACCAACCCAATGCAAGTCGGGTATCAATTGGAGATACTTTTCTGCATACTGCCCTAACAATCGAACACGATTTACCCGGTCAACAGTATGTAGCAATAAAAGGAACTTACAACCGGGGTTTCGCTTCAAATAATGATTGGTCTGCACCCGGATTAACGACCACAGTATCCGATTCCTTCAGTGGCCTTCAGCTCAGTCTCGTGATCGGATTTATACTTCAATGATTTCTAACAATCCATAAAACATGCATACACTTATTCATAGCCCAATCGGTTTGATCCATGTTATCGCATCCATGCTTAGTCTTATTTCCGGTACAATAGTTTTATGCATGGCGAAAGGAACTCAACTCCATAAATCGATTGGATATAGCTATGCACTCCTGATGTTGATCGTAAATGGAACGGCCTTTGGACTCTATGGACTGTTTGGTAAATTCGGACCCTTCCATGTAGCTGCGCTTGTAAGTTTGGCCACGCTAGTGGCTGGGATGCTACCTGTCATGTTGCGGAAATCGAATTGGCTTATCCAACACTTCTCATTCATGTATTATTCTGTAATCGGCCTGTATGCAGCTTTTGCATCCGAAGTAATCGTCCGGATTCCCGGAATTTCTTTTGGCCCGGCAGTAGGTCTCGCTACAGCCTTGGTCATGATCAGTGCCATGATTGTCTTCCGGTCGGTATCAAGACACTGGCTAGTCCGATATAATCAAACTAAAACTCACTTAACCAAATCACTATGAAAACAATCATCGTTTGCCTGACGCTTTTTTTATTTACTGCTAAGTCACAAGGACAAGCCCCCAATCCTGCTAGTAACAAAAAACAACTTGCCCCATTAAGCTACCTCATTGGGAGTTGGAAAGGAACTGCCACCATTCAACAGCGCGGTGGCACTACCCTGGTTGTCAATCAGGAAGAGAAGATATCCTGGGAACTTGATAGTCTGTTGATAAAGATTGAGGGCATCGGGAAAGATCCCGTTTCCCAAAAAAAGAATTTTCATGCGTATGCTTTGATATCGTACAATCCCATCACACAACAACTGGGTATGAAATCCTACACCCATGAAGGATACCAAACAGATGCCTACTTTAAGATACTTGGAACAAATCAATTTGAATGGGGATTTGATCTGCCTGCCAATCGTGGCAAAATCAGGTATACCATTACGCTCTCTGAAACCGAACGAACCTGGGTAGAGAAAGGCGAATTTTCAGCCGATGGAAACACCTGGTATCCTTCCGTTGCAATGAGCCTGGTGAAACAATAATCAACAGTAAAAAAATAGGCGCCCAGAAACGGGTGCCTATTTTTTAGTAGGATTACACCTGATTATCAACCAAGCTGTGCGGTTCCGGGATTCCAGTTTACAATAGCTTTATCGTAATAACTCTTGTTAGTCGCTAGAGCTGGTCCAGCTGCACGCATTCCGAACAACGCGTCCTCAACGATAACCGCCTTTTCCCGAATTCCCTTATAAAAATTCACATGATGATCAAGATTGGCACTGTACTCGCGGGGTGCCTTGAACTCAAGATCGGATTCAATGATGCCGGGAGTCTTCTTGGGATATTTGGCTTTATACCACTTTTCGTATTCCTTTTGTTGAGCTTCCGAAAAGGTATCAAAGGAGTCCCATCCACCATAGCCAGGTTCTTTATTCAATTTGTGATGCATTACCTTCACAGAACTCCAACCCATATCAATAACCCCATCTGTACCGATTAACCGAAGCCCCTCTCCCTTTTCACTTCCATCTACAAAATTGACCCTCATTTGCAAGTTGAATGCTGCATGTTGTGCCGTTTGTGGATAGTCATACATTCCCAGAATTACATCGGGCACATCACGACCATCGTTCCAATACCGCAGGCCCCCCGTTGCTAAAATCCGGGTTGGTCCATGAGAACTTGTTACCGCATGCAGCGCTGAAAACAAGTGGACAAAGAGGTCCCCTGCCACGCCTGTGCCATAATCCTGATAATTACGCCACCGGAAGAATCGAACCGGATCATAAGCCCGCTTGGGTGCATCCCCAATAAAATTATCCCAATCCACCGTTCCGGCATTCGCATCGGTTGGAATAGAATACTGCCAGGCTCCGTTCGCACTGTGGCGATCCATCCAGGTTTCGACAAGTACCAGATCACCAATTGTTTTAGATTCAAATATTTCTTTGGTTTTTTGAGTTATAATTGAACTTACCCGTTGACTGCCAACGATGAGAACCTTTCCGGTCTTCTTTTGAGTAGCAATCACTTCCGCCCCTTCATCCAACCGGTGAACCATTGGCTTCTCACAATAAACATGCTTACCCTTATTCATGGCTTCGATGCAAATACGATCATGCCAGTGATCGGAGGTTGCCACAATCACTGCATCCACATCGTTGCGATCCAGAATTTCCTTATAATTCTTTGTTACAAACAGATCTTTACCATACTTCTCCCGGGCACGTTCCAGCCGGCCCGTGTATAAATCGCAGACCGCCACTAATTTTACTCCCGGAACCTGCAACGTCCAGAATGCATTATTAAATCCCATAATGCCCATCCCAATGATGGCTACATTTACCTGGTCATTGGGAGCGAATTTATGCCTCTCGTAAACAGGTGCCTCAAGAAAATTTGATTGTGGTTTAGTCCCCGCCAGGATACTGGGTGCAGCTGTCGCGGCCAAGGTTGTACCGGCCAGTTTTCGGATAAAGTTTCTTCTTGATGATCTTGAACTTGTCATTTTTAAAACGGTTAATAATTGTATGTTTGATAATTCAATCCATTTAAAGATAACTGGTTTGCACATTAAATCCCGTACCGCTCAGAGCAATCTTTCAACGTTTATATTCATTTTGTCCTTACTTTTTCATTCCTGTAAGACAGAAGAAGCCAGCGTTGAACAACTTGTAAAAAATACCTGTAGTAGTTGCCACCTCTTTCCGGAACCCGACTTATTACCGAAAGATATTTGGCTAACTCAGGTACTGCCCAACATGGCCTTTCGAATGGGATTGGTTGATCTAATGGACGGGCTTGCCTATGTACCCCAGCAAGATTTACTCACCGTAATCGGCACCTTGCCCAAAGAGCGTATGGTTAGTGAAGAGGAATGGGCACAGATTGTCAACTACTACCAAACTAAATCCCCCGACACATTACCCTCAATTCCGGAATCCAGTTATGAAGAGCTTACCATGCAATTTACGTGGACTGCCTATCACAATCCTTCGGATGATGAGCCCCTGGTAACCTTGATCAAATTTGATTCACTCCGGAAACAACTTGTTTATGGTACCCGGAATTCAAAATTGATCGTCTTAGATAAAAACCTGAATAAAACTACCGAAATATCGCTCGCCAGCCCTCCCTCGGCAATTGAATTTTCAGCTGCTTCCAATTACCTGGCATTAATGGGAATCATGGATCCAAATGACCAGGAAAAAGGCGAGGTTATCTCCTGGAGTGGACTGGAAACCCATCCCATTATCGATTCTCTTAAAAGGCCGGTATACATTGAATTGACGGATTTGAATAACGATTCGCGAAAGGATTTCATTATCTCTTCTTTTGGCAACTACACAGGTGACTTAAGTGTCTATGAAAGTCAGGAGGGTGACCGGTTCAAACGGCACCTGCTTTCCGCTTTACCGGGTGCACGAATGACAGTCGTTAAAGATGTTAATCATGACTCATTACCCGATATTATAGCACTTTTCACACAGGGCGATGAGCAACTAACCTTATTTATAAACCAAGGCAACTTTCAGTTTCAATCGAAAGTTCTGCTGCGATTTCCATCCGTCTATGGTTCCACCCATTTCGAAGTCGTTGACTTTGACAAGGATGGAAAGCTGGATATACTCTATGCGAATGGCGACAACTCTGATTACTCACAAATTCTTAAACCGTACCATGGAATCCGGATATATCGGCAAACTGTTGATTGGAAGTTTGAGGAATTCTGGTTCGCACCCCTTCATGGAGCTTCCAAAGCCATCGCGCGCGACTTTGACCAGGATGGCGATTTAGACATTGTGGCCATCGCCTATTTCCCGGATTTTAACGGGGACGCAAGAAGAAATTTTGTCTATTACGAAAACAAAAACAATCAGTATACCCCCAACATTCTGCCGGAAACACCCAAGGGCAGATGGATTGTTATGGATGTTGGTGACATTGACAATGACCATGATCTTGATATTTTTTTGGGAGCTCTTAATTTTAACACCAAAGTACCAAAGGTGCTATCCGATGAATGGAAAAACCATCCCGTGAATGTATTGATCTTAAAGAACAATCTGTACGCAGAATGAACAGGCTATTTCAATACTTTGTAGACGACAACATCTTTTCTATTCATTCCTCCGATTAGGTAATCCTGTTCCCCTTCGATGTATAATAACGACTCAACTTGCCCGTCCAATAGAATTCCGCTTCGGGCCGGTGCAACTACATCGAATGTTGCCTTGCCCGTTCCGGTAAGGATTACACCCTTGTTTGCATTGTAGTATCCCGTTGAAACATCGTAAGTGTGATCGTTCCCGGTTAATAAGACATCAAGCTGCTTGTCGCCATTGAAATCCCGAACCAACATATGCCTAAGGGGTGCCACCTGAGCTTCGACAGGTAGCTCTTGCCAGCGGAAGCTACCCCCCTCGTTCCAGAGAAGATAGCTGGATGTAGTATTTACATAAAATGTATTTTTAGAAGAAATCGTATCGGGATTGATAATCTCCTTTGCCGTGGTGTAACTAAATTTAGTGTAACTGGTAAACATCTTTCTGAAGAACGGAGATTGTGAAGCCAATTCATCCAGATAATTTACCGGATACTCCTGCATAACACCACGCTCATCTTTCCAGTAGCAGGTTGAAACTGGGTCTATAAAACCGTTCTTATCTAAATCAATGGCATATACCTTCATGGGATATTGATCGCTGATGACAAACCGGTGATTCCAACCTAGATTACCAGCTATATAATCATCATCACCATCAGAATCAAAGTCACCAACAGCCAGGCTAAACCAAAGTCCATGCTTCGATTCTAATTCTTTTGAAGTAACTTCTTCAAATCCCTTTCCTGTAAGGCTTCTTAAAATCGTAATCGAATTCCATTCGCGTGTAATTATTAAATCCTTCCAACCATCGTTATCAAAATCGCTCCATAGTGCATCGGTAACCATCCCTATGTTAAAACGTAACTCTTCCTGAACGTGATAGGAGCCATTGTTATTGACCAAAACATAAGAATTCAGTGATGTAGGGAAACTCCACTTCTTCACACGGCAACCAATGAAAATATCTTCATCTCCGTCCTTGTCATAATCAGCTGATCTTATTACTGAAGCCGGAAAAGCCGGTATGGGCAGTTCTTCTCTAACAAAGCTCCCGCGCCCATTTCTATAAAGAAAATGCTTATACAGTTTCTCATCTTCCAGCATGTAGCCTCCGGTAGCTATAATGACATCCTGATCGTTATCCTTATCGACATCAAGAATTACAATGGTAGCTTCCTGTCCTCGTTTAACACCCGTAAGGCCAGCAAGCTCTTCTTTCCGAAAACTTGATCCCTGCCGCTTAAAGAAAGTCGTAGGCTGGTCGATTGTGGCACCGATTAATATGTCTTCCTGGCCATCACCATCCAGATCACCTTTCGCCATGATAGGACCGATCTGAGAAAACTTGTGAGGGATGAGGCTTTGTCCCTGAAAGAAATCAATGTAATCCTTCTCATTATGTTTGAAACTCAGTACACTGTCTGCGCTTTCAAACCAAAACGACTTTGCAACAAAAGAAGTCAGTGGCTTTGTAATTGCATCTTTCTCCAACAGTGTTAGCACTTGATTCGCCTTTACATTCCTTAGCACGGTTATTTTTTCTCCAAGGGGCCAGGTAACTTTGACTGAATCCACTGTATTTTGATCTCCTAACCCGAAATGAAGAATTGGTTCAACAGAGGAAATATATCCTCGTGATAAATGTTTCTCTGCATATTGCATTGCCCCTGATTGCCACACTTCAACCTTTGCACCAATCGCTGCCAAATTAGGGGTCTCCCCTTTTAAGTCCAATCGTAGAAAGTAATTCCGTTCGCGCAGCGCACCAATTGTGTTGTTTCGATAAACAAATGCTGGATCATTAATATTGTTTGTCACATAATCCAAATCACCATCGTTATCAAGATCAACAAAAGAAGCACCGTTGGAAAAAGAGGGCAGATTCATGCCCCACAAATTAGTTTGATCTACAAATTTCAACTTGCCGGTATTCTCAAAGGCATAATTGGTAACCTTTACAATGGGTATTCGCTGGAGCATGTGCTCATCATCGGCAACAGATCCATACACCTGAGCTTTATAGTTGGTGAAATCCTTATCCGTAAGATCTTTGGGAAACCCATTGGTGACAAACAAATCTTTATCTCCATCATTATCAAAGTCAGCAAATAACGGTGACCAACTCCACTCTGTCTGGTACACCCCTGCCAGTTGAGCTACTTCGCTATAGGGTAACATGGTGGAGTCAACAAATCCATTATGAATGTGCAACATATTCCTTACAAACTGTGGCTCATAATTGTACTTTTCATTATTCACATAAACGTAGTAACTGTTTCCATTAATCGTTTGCTTTTTCCGGAAGTATTGCTCGGGCATCATGTCCATGGTAATGATATCAAGCAAACCATCATTATTCATGTCCGCCATATCATTTCCCATAGAGAATCGGGATTGATAGGAAATATAATTTTTAGCCTCGTTCTTAAAAGTTCCATTCCTTTGATTGATGTACAGTAAGTCATTGGCGATGTAATCGTTTGAGATGTATAAATCAGGATAGCCATCTTTATTTACATCTCCAACGGCTATTCCTAACCCATACCCTTCATAAACAATTCCCGTCTCGATGGTGGCTTCCCTAAATTTTCCGTTCCCTAGGTTTATATAAAAGTGATCGTTGTTTACCGCAGTGCCATCGGAAATTTTTACCCGATAATTGGTAGGAACCGCCTTGTTGATGATATTATTCAATACGTATAAATCCAGATCTCCATCCAGGTCATAATCAAAGAAAGCAGCGTGCATGGAATGACCCATGTCAGCTATTCCATACGTCTCAGCCATTTCTTTGAAGGAAGGTATTCCTTCATTGATTCCCTGATTGATCCAAAGCTGATTTTTTCTTAAGCTGCTATCCGGACTCATCGTAGAAGTAAAGTAAACATCATTCAATCCATCCGCATTGATGTCAACGATACAGACGCCACTGAGCCATTGATCTGCGGAAAGGCCTTCAAAGCTTGTGGTGATATCTTTGAATGAAAAACCTCCTTGGTTTAAGAATATTTGAGATTTTACTTTGTTGCCCGTGAAAATGATATCCTGCAAACCATCGTTGTTTAAATCGCCAATGCCTACACCCCCTCCGTTATACATATACTCATTCCGCATGATGTTAAACGTGTCCTTTTCCAGGACATCGTTACGAAATGTAATCCCGGTTTCTTCACTGGAAAGCAATTCGAACCGGGGAGGCTTACTGCACGAAATGATAGTAAGTATACTGAATAGTGCGAGCGTATAGGGTAAGAAAATTTTCATTGGACCAGATCAAATCGAGTACAATGTTATTAAATAACAGGCATGTAAAAAAAAGAAGCCGCTATGGTTTATAGCGGCTTCTGATTATCAAGAATTATCCCTTATCGATTTTGCTTCAACCGACCGCCCATAAGGTCGATCTGTTGTTGCGGAATCGGATAATTAACATCTTCAGGTCCAACCGTAGTTGTTCTATACAACGATGAGCGTCTTGTTTTTTCATAGGTAAGGATGCGATTAAGCTCGGTTACCGTAATACCCCAACGATTCAAGTCGAAGTACCGGTGTCCCTCCATACCTAATTCCAACTTACGCTCAAAGCGCAAAGCCAGGCGAGCATCGGCAAGTGCTGTAATGGACCCACCATAGGTGTTAATCGTGTATGTAACGGCAGGATCTGCTTTCGCTGAACCAGCAGCACGAGCTCTGATCACATCGATGTTAGCCATACCATTTGCGATTTCACCCGTTTCAATTTGACATTCCGCTAACAAGAGCACGACATCGGCTGCGCGGATCAAACGATAACCATTTACGGTATACCCGGATGTCCAGTTACCGACCTCGGTTAATTGACCTTCCTGAGCTTTCTTATAAACCTGCTTTTTGGGTGAGTAGGGACCGGCATAGGATTGATCGCGAACCCAATCAGAACCAGTTACTGGACCCCAATCCAGGTATTGAATACCTCTGCGGCCAACACTCCAATCCAAACGTGGATCCAAATTAGGACCCAAATCCGGTGTAAAGGGCTGGGCCGGAGTTAACCCCTGATCATCCACCAAGGCATTGCCTGCATCGTTGTACGTGTTGGTTAACAATGGCAAACCACCTGCCGTGCGGAAAGAATTTACGAAATCGTGCGAAGGTTGAAAGAATCCGCAGCAACCGCCAGGGCTAGCTCCACTCTTGTAAGGAAAGTTCAACACCTCACCCCAACCTGCATTCCATCCACCGGATCCATCATTCACAGAATATTGGATTGTGTAGATAGTCTCCAAGCTCGTGTTACGACTTGCTGCATCGAATATATTTCCATAATTAGGATCCAACCCGATCGTCGCATTATTGGGCTTCCTGCCACCCGACCAGGCTGTACCTGCAGCGGGAGCAACACTTCCACCAATAATGCCTGACAAAATAGTTTTGGCACCGGCATAATCTTGTTGCAATTGCATCATGGCTTTAGCTTTCAATACTTTCGCAACGGTACCATTAAAGCGTCCAATCTGGGTCATATTATCCGGTAACGTTGTTCCTGCATCTAAGTCAGCAATTACCTGAGCCCGGATATCAACGTCATTGGTTACTTCTGCCGTATTCGTAGTCTCATCCACATACGGAACCCCGGTTCCATCAGCCTTGCCCCACAAACGGAGCGCCTCCAAATGGAAGTAGCCCCGTAACGTGCGCGCTTGTTTTCTGAACGAATCGGCTTCTGCAGCTGATACTGCTGCAGCTGCCTCAGCTTCGGCCAATACAACAAGTGCGGAGTTTGTACGGGCGATTCCATCATAGATAGAACGCCACTTAACATTCAAGTACGGGTTAGTGGAGGCTTCCGCATAGGTTTGAATCGGATTGATATCCGGCTGGTCACCGGCATCTGTACCTTTATTGGCCTCCAGACCTCGGATACTACCGAATACCCAGTTTGAAGAGGCTGCTTCCCAGCCGAAGCCGTTACTCGCAACACCGTCCAACATGGAATACGCGCCTATCAATAAAGCATCAACACCCTTCGAGGTTGCCAACACTTGCGCACTCAAGGCGCCATTTGGATTTACAGTAAGAAAATCCTCCTTGCAGGAATTTGTAAAGGCGAGCATCCCTGCAAATACCAATCCTACCTTTAGATTTATTCTTTTCATTTTAATTTTCTTTAAAGCTTCCATTAAAATCCAATATTAAGACCCACCAGGTATTGCTTCACAACCGGAATTGAGCCGTAGTCAATACCAAACTGAGTATCACCCAGAGTATTGATATCCGGATCCGGACCACTATAATCAGAAATCGTGAAGAGATTTACACCCTGTACATAAATGCGAGCATTGCTCAATCCGATCTTGCTGATGGCTGAACGAGGGATTGTATACCCGATTTGTAAGTTTCTCAACCGTAAGAAGGTTCCGTTTTCCACGTAGTAGCTAACAGACTGTGTGTTGGTGGAGAAGTTTGACTTGTTGGAAGCCTTCGGAACGTTGGTATCCGTACGGGTAGGTGTCCAGCTTCTGTATAGCAAATCGGTGCTCTTCTGGTTCTGGAAAGAAGGCCAGAAATCTAACCACCACTTATTGTAGTTGAAGATTTCATTCCCAACCGAGCCATAGAAAAACACAGAAAGATCAAAACCCTTATAATTAGCACCCAAATTTAAACCATAGGTAAAGTCGGGATTTGGGTTACCAATAAAGGTTCTGTCATTCGGATCAATTGCATTATTTGAAGCATCTACGTTTTCATACCGGAAAAAGCCCGCTTCAGCACCATCCTGAGTAGGGGCACCTGAAACTTCAGCACTCGTCTGGAATAACCCAATCACATTGTAACCAAAGAATTCGGAAATCGAGCGGCCAACCATGTTGCGGGTAAATGTACCGATACGGGAAATGGATCCTGGATCAAAAAACTTCACATCATCCGTAATCTTAATAATCTCATTATTGTAGGATGTTAATGTGAAAGTTGCATCGAAGGATAGGTCATTGGAAACAATCTGCTTGTAAGCAATTTGAATATCAATACCAGTATTCTTCATCTCACCAATGTTCACAAAAGGTGGTGTTGCAGCACCATCCACGGCAGGGCGGGCTGGGTTAAACAGCAAGTCCTGCGTTGACTTCTGATACCAGTCGAAATTGATTTGTAGTTTATTGTCCAACAAACCGGCATCAAAACCTACGTTGGTAGTAACGTTGGTTTCCCATTTAGCATTAGGATTACCAATTTGTGATGGTCTAAACCCTTGCAGGGAAGAAGATCCTGCACCGTTTAAGTCGTAGTTCGCATCACTTACAGAACCTCCAAACAGGAAGTATTGATTCTGGGGGGATACAGGTAATTGGTTACCCATGGTTCCATAACCACCACGAATCTTTAAATCGGAGATCAGATCCACACCTGCCAAAAACGATTCTTCGCTAATCCGCCAACCTGCAGAGAACGAAGGGAATGTTCCGTATTTTGTGTCTTCACCAAATACAGAGGCCCCATCTCTGCGAACTGTTGCGCTTAACAAATATTTGTCTTTAAACCCATAGTCTGCTCTTAAAAATTGAGATACTAGCTGGCGTGGTGTATTATAAGACGAAGTAGCACCTTGAATCTGAGCACCATTGCTCACCGTACGGAACGCAAAGGCATCCGAAAAGTATCCTGCGCGAGTCGCACTAACACCGCGTCCAATTCCGTATTTAACGGCTTCATATCCGGCTACAGCAAGAATTTTGTGTGCATCAAACGTCTTGTTAAAGGTTAATGTGTTTGTCCACACCCAGTCGCTGTTATAATATGCATTTTCGTTATAACTGGCAGTTGCAATGTTTTCAGCACGCTCGTACGTAGAACCTTGCCAGTTAGTGTTGTATCCGTTCTGATAAGTACCGCCAAAGGTGGTACGGAAATTCAATCCTTCAATCAGTTTTGCATCCAGATACATACTACCCAATAACCGTATATCTTGAGCGCGGTCATCCTGATCCCGCTCCAAATCAGCCAATGGATTGGGTAAGTTACCCAAACGCGGTGCGATACCTGTACCACCATATTCCCCAGGAACAAAGGTGCGTGCAGTCCCAACAATCGTTTCGGTAATCCGTGAAGGTATAATAGGTTGTGCACCCATAGCGCGGGCTACTGGGCTACCTTCGGCTCCGTTACCAGCAACTTGAAGTCCATTACGGCCGGTCACAGTCAGGTTTTCACCAATCGTGATCCGATCTTTAATTTTGAATTCAGAGTTAATTCGAGCTGAATAACGTTTTGCGAAGTTGGTAATAACTATACCTTCCTGATTGAAATAGTTTACGCCTGCGTAAAACTTGGCATTCTCATTTCCACCAGAAAGAGATATGTCATGATTCATGATCAAAGCATTCTGGGTAATGGTCTTATACCAGTCCGTATCTTGCGCCCAGCTCGGTAATGAAGGAGAAGCAGCAGAGGAAGGACCATAGACAGGGTGCGTTTCGCTCGTTCCGTCATTGGCGTACACCAACCACTGAAGATCAGCATATTCTTGCGTATTTAAGAGGAAATCTGGCTTATCGCCCGGGTTTTGAGTTCCCACATACATATCATAATTAACCTTCACTCCACTGCGCGTACCAGCTTTGGTCGTAATCACAATTACCCCATTCGAAGCCCGCGATCCATAAATGGAAGCTGCTCCAGCATCTTTCAATACTGCCATGGATTCAACATCGTTCGGGTTCAGGTTCGAAATATCCTGAGTCGGAACACCGTCCACCACATAAAGCGGATCGTTATTCTGGAACGAACCAAATCCACGAATCCTTACTTTCGCAGGATTACCCGGACGACCATCTCCCGAAATCGTAACCCCGGCAACCCGGCCTTGCAGCTGGTTCGTGATGTTACTGCTGGGAATCTGCACTAATTCATCGATCTTAACCGTTCCAACGGAGCCGGTCAAATCTTTTTTCTCCTGAGCGGCATACCCTGTTACAACAATTTCCGAAAGTTCGGTTACATCAACTTTCATGCTTACATCGATGACCGTGTTTGTGCCAACCTCCACTTCCTGCGAGGTATAGCCGATGAACGAAAATAAGAGTCTCGCTCCCGATCCTACCGAGATCGAAAACTTACCAGACACGTCCGTTACAGTACCCGTTGAGGTACCGCTAACGATCACGTTAACGCCTGGCATTGCCGAACCGCTTTCGTCTCGAACGGTTCCCGTCACTACTCTGTCCTGTGCCAGCGCGGTATAGGAACCGGCCATCCACAGGAAGAGAAGCATCACACGCTTCGCTTTGCTGTAAAGTTTTTCCATGGTCATTTAAATTGGGTTAATTGTTTAGGGTAAAAAAATATAATTAGGTTCTCGAATGGGCTTACAGAACATCCTATGGACTATAAACCGGAAACAAAATAAAAGTTATGAATCACTTTAACACCAAAATATACGAAAAATAATTTTACAATCGATTGTGCAATCGATTCCGGTAACGGTAGCGCGACCGTTTGAAGGGGTTCTTATAGTCCTAACGACCATTAGCGACATCTATTTATGTGTCCGCACACAGCACAAAATGTGGGCGCCCACATGGATGTTTCATTATTTCGTATCTTCGGTCTTCTACCCCAATAACAGGGAGGCCGAAAATACTGCCAAAATATGCCACAAAAGAATATTCGGATTAAGGATAATCGCACTCTTAGCGGGCGTTTCGGAAGGAACCGTGGATCGGGTATTGCACAAACGGGGAAGAGTATCGAAAGCGGCAGCCGAGAAGGTGAATAAAGTACTCAAAGAGATTAACTATCGTCCCAACCTGCTAGCCAAAACCCTTGGTCAAAACCGAACTTATCGAATCGCAACGTTGACTCCCAATCCTGACCAGGATCCATTTTGGAAGCAATCGCAGGATGGAATTGTTGCCGGTGAAATGCAGCTTGCGCAATTTGGAATTCAGGTTGTCATTGAATCTGCGTTCTACAATCCGGCAAGCAAGGAGTCATTTCAGGAGGCTGCTTTAAAAGTTTTCCACTCGTACCCCGATGGGGTGCTTATCGCTCCCCTCTTCTATTATGCCTCGCTGCCTTTCTTCAAACGACTCAGCGAAGTCAAAATTCCTTACATCTTGTTCAATACCAGGATTGCCGAAGCCAATCCCCTCTCCTTTATTGGCCAAGACCTGATTCAAAGCGGGAGGCTGGCTGCCGACTTACTAAGCCTTGGACAGATCTTGCCTGCTGGCTTTGCGGTGCTTCATGTGGATGAAGATTTATCGAACTCTGTTCACTTGCGTGAAAAGGAGAGTGGCTTTCGAGAGCACCTCAAAAAAAAAGACCCGCTCAGTAAGGTATTCTCCTATGAATTGAAGAATGCGAATACGACAGCCTTTTTGAAGGAATTGAATCTTGTGTTGAATATTGACAACCTGCGTGGCGTGTTCGTCAGCACGTCAAAAGTGTATGCTGTAGCTCCCTTTGTAAAAAAAATCAATCCGGAAATTCGGGTAGTGGGATACGATTTGATCAAAGCCAATCTTGAATGCCTGGAAACGGGTACCATCGATTTTCTGATCAATCAAAATCCTATGCGTCAGGCGAAACTGGGGATTCAAAGCCTAGCCAACTGCTTGTTATTCAACAAAACTGTTCCTACACAACATCTTTTTCCACTTGAAATTATTACTGCCCAAAATGTAGCCTCCTATTTATCCCATCCGAGCAATCAAGCGGGCATTTTGGTTTGAGTTTTAGTCGTATTTTCGCGACTTAAACTTGTTATGAATCTATTTGATCAATACCCGGTCTCCTTAACAAATTCTCTTTCCGGAAACAAAGAAGTATTTAAATCAGTTACCCCTGGGTTTATTGGCATGTATGTATGTGGACCCACCGTGTATAATGATGTACACCTCGGCAACGTACGTACCTTCCTTACGTTTGATATTGTTTCCCGGTACTTCCGGTTTCTGGGGTACAAAGTTCGGTACGTTCGAAACATAACCGATGTGGGACACCTGGAAAATGATGCGGATGAAGGGGAAGACAAAATCGCCAAGAAAGCCCGACTTGAACAGCTCGAACCGATGGAAGTGGTTAAACACTATACCGAAGGGTTTCACGAAGTCATGCGGCAATTCAACATTTTGCCGCCCAGTATTGAACCCAGTGCCACCGGCCACATTGTTGAACAAGTTGAAATCACTAAAAAGCTCTTGGAAAAAGGGCTCGCTTATGAATCGAATGGTTCTGTCTACTTCAATGTACGGAAGTACAACCAGGAGCATCATTACGGCATTCTTTCGGGTCGCAATATTGAGGAGTTGATGGAAAGTGGTCGTGACCTCGACAATCAGGATGAAAAACGGGAGAAGATCGATTTTGCACTTTGGAAAAAGGCTTCCCCCTATCACATCATGCGGTGGCCGTCACCCTGGGGGGATGGATTTCCAGGATGGCATATTGAGTGTACCGTGATGAGCACCAAATACCTTGGTGAGACCTTCGACATTCACGGGGGTGGAATGGATTTGAAGTTTCCACATCATGAATGTGAGATTGCTCAAGGCACCGGAGCAACAGGAAAACGCCCAGTTAATTATTGGTTGCACTCCAATATGTTAACCGTGAACGGCCAGAAAATGAGTAAATCGCTCGGGAATTCCTTTCTACCACGAGAACTTTTTTCAGGAACGCACCCCTTGCTTGAAAAGGGTTACGGACCGATGGCTGTTCGTTTTTTTATGCTGCAATCGCACTACTCCAGCACGCTCGATTTCTCGAATGAAGCTTTGCAAGCCGCGGAAAAAGGATACAAAAAGCTGATGAATGCTTTTAGCCTGATAAAGAAAATGGATTCCATTCCTTCCGGAAAGCCCACGCCAGAACTCAGTGTTGAATTTAAGCGCTTAAGCGAAGCATGTTACCTCACCATGAGCGATGATTTCAATACGGCAAAGACTCTAGCCGTCCTTTTCGAGATGTCGGCCCGGATCAATGATCTTAAGTCTGGAAATATTAATCTCTCAGAAATTGATCAGCCGGTATTTGATTTCTTCAAACAAACCTATATCGGATTTATTGAACAAGTCCTGGGCTTACAGGAAGAAAAAGAACAAAACGATGAAGTGCTGAGGGGAACCCTGGATTTGTTAATCACTTTAAGAAAAAAAGCACGCATCGATAAGAACTTTGCTTTGTCCGATAAAATTCGGGACGACTTAAAGAAGATCGGGATTCAGATTAACGATGGCAAAGACGGTGAAATGACCTATTCAATTGAATAGCTATTTCTTAGCCACTTTCTCAGAATTGCTAACAAAAGCAATCGACTTGCTATCAGGAGACCAGGACGGAACGTTTATGGTGCCCTGCCCTCCATACAAATAAGCAATCACTCGTGGTGGACCACCTTGCGCGGGCATCAACCGCAACATCACCCGCTTGTATGAGGGATGGTCGTTGGGATTAATGGTTGTTGGAAACGAAATGAATGCAATCCATTTACTATCGGGGGAGATGTGGGGAAACCAATCATTGTATTCATCAAAGGTGAGTTGTTCTTTTTCAGAACCATCTGGTTTCATCCGCCATAGCTGCATCGTACCGCTCTGGCTGGAGTTATAGTAAATGTACTTCCCGTCCGGAGAGTATTCGCACCCATCCACATGGTAGCCATCATTGGCTGTTAGTTTGATTTCTGCACCCCCCTTTACACTGATTTTGTAGATATCATAGTAGGTGCCATCCCGCTGCCCAACAAAAACCACCTCTTTACCGGAAGGTGACCAACCGTGCAGATACGAAGGCGTTTTCTCGGTAACCAGCGAAGGCTCTCCTCCACTGAGGGGCAATACATAAACGGTGGATCCGCCCCCTGCCAGCCCCTCACGATGATGACTGATCGCCAGCATCTTGCCGTCAAAGGAAATAACATGATCATTATTATTGCGATTCGCTATTCCAGTGTTCAGTTTTTCTTTTGCTCCATTGGCGATTGACACTTTGAATAATGAACCCTCCTCATTGATCAGTAACTCTTTTCCGTCCGGCATCCAGTTCGGAGCTTCAAATCGACCGGGAGACTCCAGAATTATCTTTCTTTTCCCATCCAATACGTTCATTACCTCCAGGCGGCTTCCTAAAAAGCCCTGATTGTATGGATTATATGTTTCCGCAACCGGTTTATCGATCCGCACATTCCATACTATCGCTTCTTCGATTACATTTTCATTATGTGCTGAAATAAACAATCCTAGCATCAGAGAATCCGGCAAGGTTTTCAGTGATAGTCGACCCACCTCTTGCAAGGGCTCTCCCACCTGGGCAACCCGCATGATGTATGTTCCTCCCACTCGTTCCAATTGAATGATCTGGACATGTTTCTTTGAAAATCGGATTTCATCTTCCGGATCGCGCATATGGGCTCCCTTTAACTGCCGCCATTGCATGACCGTAAGTCCATCACCATGCAGCGTAGCACTCATGTGTGGTGCGTCTTCCTCCAGCGATCCTCGCACCATCCAACCGATCTTCCGGTGTGGATCCGTTCCCTTTCCTACAAATTGAAAATTAGCGGTTGCAATAAAATCTCCCGAAATTTTCTTATAGGTATAGTGAAATTCATCGCGGCCAAACCAGATATTGTAGCCACTCCCCGTCAGGTGAAACTCTTGAGTGGTTGTACTAAACGTTGTATTGCCCGGATTCTTCGGCTTTCCTATGTCCAGATGTCCATCAAATATGCCTACAGGCTGACCGATTGCAAGAAATGAACAGAAAACAGAAAAAATAAAGAGCAGTAATATTCTCATAACCGGTGATTTATGTCTTGCGGAAATCCTATTCAATATTAAATAATTAGTAAGAACTATTTTCGTCAGCAACCGGTTAAATCCAAGATTGCCATGATCCTGAAAAAAATTTTCATCTTCCCCATCCGTATCTATCAAGCCACCCTTTCTCCTCTATTGGGGGCACATTGCCGGCACGCTCCTTCCTGTTCGCAGTATACCATCGAGGCCATTCAGGAATGGGGGGTCTTAAAAGGAATGTGGTTAGGTGCAAAAAGAATTTCTCGGTGCCACCCATGGGGAACCAGCGGGTATGACCCGGTACCAACCAAGCATGATCAACGTAAAAACTGAAATTCAAGGAGCTGAAATAACCGACCACAAAACTCAGCTTTGAATTTTAAAACCTTTGGCCCATCTTACTTTTTCTTAGAAGGAAAAGTATGCCTGACTTCCAGATCAAAAAGACTCCCAAAGATTACGATGTATGCATTGTTGGTTCAGGTGCCGGAGGTGGCATGGCAGCCTATGTACTTGCCAATGCAGGTGTAAAAGTTGTCTTGCTGGAAGCTGGACCGCTTTATGATCCCGCTAAAAATGTAACTCAGCTGAAATGGCCCTGGGAGTCGCCTCGCAGAGGTGCAAGCACTCCGTACCGGCATTTTGGAGACTTCGATGCTGCCTATGGCGGTTGGGAGTTAGAGGGCGAGCCGTATACCCGTAAAAATGGTACCCAGTTCGATTGGTTTCGGTCGCGCATGGTGGGCGGAAGAACCAATCATTGGGGTCGTATATCCTTACGCTTCGGACCGAACGATTTTAAACGCAAGAGCATCGATGGCCTTGGTGACGATTGGCCCATTGGCTATGACGATGTTTCTCCCTACTACGATAAGATAGATCAGTTAATCGGGATCTTCGGTTCGAAAGAAGGTATTTATAATGAGCCTGATGGCATATTCCTTCCACCTCCCAAGCCCAGGCTACACGAACTCTACATTCAGCAAGCCGGAAAGCAATTAAACATTCCGGTCATTCCATCCCGCTTATCAATACTTACAAAACCTATTAATAAAGAGCGCGGTGCCTGCTTTTATTGCGCACAGTGTAACCGTGGTTGCACGGTGTATGGTGATTTCTCCTCGTCATCCGTGCTGGTTAAGCCAGCTTTAAATACGGGCAACGTAGATGTGATCCCAAATGCGATGGCCCGCGAAGTTTTAACCAACGCTGAAGGAATTGCAACGGGAGTTTCATTCGTCAATAAGGATGATAAACAAGAATACACCGTTCATGCTAAAGTAGTGGTACTGGCTGCCAGTGCCTGCGAATCAGCCCGATTGTTGTTGAATTCAAAATCATCGCACAGTCCTAATGGTCTTGCGAACTCCAGTGGAGTGGTTGGTAAATACCTTCACGATAGTACGGGAACTGATATGGGTGGCATATTGCCACACCTGGTAGGTCGCAAGCGCTACAATGAAGATGGTGTCGGAGGCATGCATGTTTATTCACCCTGGTGGCTTGACAATAAAAAACTGGAATTCCCACGTGGCTATCACATCGAATATTATGGCGGTATGGGAATGCCGGGGTATGGATTTGGTTTTGGAATGCAGGGAACCAATAGTCAGTATGCCGGCCGCGATGGCCAGAAACGGGGTGGCGGTTATGGTGCCGCCCTTAAGGATGATTATCGTTATTTCTATGGGGCCACCTTTGGCATGTCGGGGCGTGGTGAAGCCATTGCCCGGGAAGATAATTATTGTGAGATCGACCCTACCGTGGTGGATAAATTTGGAATTCCTGTCCTCCGATTTCATTATCAATGGAGTGATTATGAAATCAAGCAAGCAAAACACATGAAAGAAACGTTTGCAGAGATCATTGATACCATGGGGGGTGTGGTTACCTGGGGCAAAAGTACCGCAGAAGAAAACTATGGGTTAGCCGCCCCGGGTCGAATTATTCATGAAGTTGGAACCACCCGCATGGGCAATGATCCTAAGAAGTCGGTGGTAAATAAAAACAACCAGGCACACGATTGTAAAAATTTATTCGTGGTGGATGGCGGACCGTTTGTTTCACAAGCGGACAAAAATCCAACCTGGACAATCCTGGCATTATCGATGCGGGCAAGTGAGTATATTATTGATGAACTAAAAAAGCAGAATATTTAATTGATTGCTGTTTGTTCGCTATCAAAAGACCAAGCATTCCAACAAGCAACAATTAAAAACCAAAAACGATATGGATAGAAGAAAGTACTTAAAGACACTCGCAGTTGGATCGTTAGGTGCAACAACCTTGTTGCAGCAGTCGTGCGAAACACCGAAAGATATACCAACCGTTCCAACTTTTACCATCGATCGAACTCCTGCTGAATTAGTGCGGGAGGAAAAGTTGCTCAGCGAAACATTCTTCGATGATCACGAAATGAAAACCATTCGCATTCTGGTAGATATCATCATTCCAAAAGACGATGTGTCCGGATCCGCCAGCGATGCCAAGGTTCCTGAGTTCATCGAATTTATTGTCAAGGACATGCCGCGCCACCAAACACCGCTACGGGGTGGTTTAAAATGGTTGGACGTGCAGTGTATGAAGCGGTTTAATGCTGACTTTGCTTCCTGCACGGGTACCCAACAAATTGAAGTCATTGATGAAATTGCTTTCCCACAAAAAGCGAAGCCAGAAATGCAACAAGGGGTTGCCTTCTTCAATCTGATGCGCGATCTGACTGCCTGTGGATTTTTCACCAGCGAAATTGGAATCAAAGACCTGGGCTATCAGGGCAACCGGCCTAACCAATGGGATGGAGTTCCGCAAGAGGTACTCGACCAGTATGGACTTAAGTATGATGAACGTACCCTTACGGAAAGCGTCAAATTCGATTCGTAATCAACAATTGTTAGACAACATTAATACTGAAATCAAATTATTATGACTACCCGAAGATCATTTATCAAAACCGCAGGCCTGGCGGCTGCCGCTGTTACCATAGTTCCTCGTCATGTGTTGGGCAAGGGCTATATCGCTCCCAGTGACAAATTATACATTGCCGGTATTGGTGTAGGGGGCAAAGGCGAAAGCGACCTTGCCAGCATCACGAAAAATCCGAAAGCAACAGTATCTATTTTATGCGATGTGGATGATCGCAGGGCAGCCACTTCGGTGAAACGTTTCCCCGAAGCCAAGTATTACAAAGATTACCGGAAGATGATCGAAGCGGAGTATAAAAATATCGATGCGGTAACCGTTTCAACCCCTGACCACATGCATGCCGTGCAAGCCATGGCGGCCATGAAACTTGGAAAACATGTTTATGTTCAAAAGCCGCTGACGCACGACATTTATGAAGCCCGTATGCTAACGGAGGCAGCCAAGAAGTATAAGGTTGTTACTCAAATGGGGAACCAGGGTGCTTCCGGTGATGGTGTGCGACAAATGCGCGATTGGTATGATGCTGGTATTATTGGAGATGTTCATACCGTTTACTGCTGGACCAACCGACCTGTTTGGCCTCAAGGAATTCCATGGTCTGATAAAAAAGCAGAAGTACCAAAGGAACTGGATTGGGACCTTTGGTTAGGAACTGCCCCGAGCAAAGATTATGTTGAAAAACTCGTGCCCTTCAACTGGCGCGGCTGGTGGGATTATGGTACCGGTGCCCTGGGCGACATGGCTTGTCATATTATCGAGCCTGCATTCCGTACCTTGGGATTAGGCTATCCTTCTGAAGTAGAATGCAGCGTAGGCAGTGTTTATGTTGATGAATTCAGGCGCGGTTACTTCCCGGAAAGTTGCCCCCCCTCCTCTCACATTACCCTTAAATTCCCCGGAAAGAATGGAAAGCCCGATATTAAATTCCATTGGATGGATGGTGGTATTCAACCGGAAAGGCCGGACGAATTAGGACCCAATGAAGTTTTTGGTGATGGCGGAAACGGAGTCTACATGATTGGCACGAAAGGCAAAATGATGTGTGGTACCTATGGTATCAATCCTCAATTGTTGCCCACCACAAAAACGAAAGAAGTTTCGGTACCTCAGAAATACAAGCGCGTGGAAGGCGGCTCAGAACCTGGTCACTACGTTCAGTGGGTAGATGCCTGTATTACGGGGTATGGAAAGATGGAATTAAGTTCTGATTTTGAAATTGCGGGGCCATTAACCGAAAGTATTCTCATGGGCAACCTGGCATTGCGTAGTTTTGACATCCGCAAACCAAGACCCAACGGCAGACCTGATCAATTTGACTATCCGGGAAGGTACATCAAGTTGCTGTGGGATGGGCCCAACATGAAGATCACCAACTTTGATGATGCCAATCAATTTGTAAAACGAACTTACCGCGAAGGCTATAGTCTGTAATATTTTAAATTTTACTATCCTGAATTGATGATTTCCAGAAGACACTTTATTAAAAAAGCTGCTTTAAGTGCCGCTGCTGTATCGATAGTACCGCGCTTTGTACTCGGTGGACCCGGGTATATTGCACCCAGCGATACACTCTACATTGCCGGCATTGGTGTGGGTGGTAAGGGCACCAGCGACCTGACCGGGTTTGCAAAAAATCCAAAAGCGAAAATTTCCTTTCTCTGCGATGTAGACGATCGCCAAGCAATCGAGTCGAAGAAGAATTTTCCAAAGGCTAAATATTATAAAGACTTTCGGGTGCTGCTGGATAAGGAAGCGAAGGACATCGATGCCGTTTCTGTTTCAACAGCCGATCATACCCACGCGGTTGCTGCGATGGCCGCCATGCAACGGGGAAAGCATGTGTATGTACAAAAACCATTAACACACGACATCTATGAGGCCCGCATGCTAACGGAAGCAGCAAAAAAGTATAAGGTGGTCACCCAAATGGGTAATCAATATGCGTCTGCTGACCATGTTCGTGTTGCAAAAGAGTGGGTGGATGCCGGATTGATAGGCGAAGTGCATACTGTACATTGCTGGACAAACCGCCCCGTATGGCCGCAGGGAATTGCCACCCCCACAGGAAAACATGCGTTGCCGAAAGAACTCGACTGGGATTTATGGTTAGGCCCGGTGAAGGAAGTGGAATACAATCCGGCTTACCATCCTTTCAATTGGCGAGGATGGTGGAATTTTGGTACCGGTGCCTTAGGTGATATGGCGTGCCATATAATGGATGCAGCATTCCGGATTTTACCCATTGATTATCCGTCAGAAGTTGAATGCAGTGCGACCACTGCCTGGGCTGACTTCTTCAAATTGGCCGATTACCCGGATAGCTGTCCAGCATCTTCGATCATTCACTTGAAGTTTCCTCGCACCGATGGCAAGGGAAACATCAACTTCACCTGGATGGACGGTGGCCTGGTACCCAAACGCCCCGAAGAAATGTTACCCGATGAAATGATGGGTGACGGTGGCAATGGCTACATCTTCGAAGGCACCAAAGGCAAATTGATCGGTAATTATGAACGACCACCCTTGTTACTACCCAGCACTCGCATGAAGGAAGTAACATTACCTGCGCCCACTTTACCCCGTGTACCCGGGGCAGAAGAAGGACACTACATACAATGGGTAGATGCCTGTCTTGCCGGATACGGCAACATGCAAGTAAGTTCGCCATTTGAGTTTGCCGGACCTTTCACAGAAGCCGTGCTAATGGGCAATCTGGCAATTCGTAGCTACAACATGCGCAATGGTTATAATTTTCCAGGCAGAAAGAAATTACTGTGGGATGCCAAGAATATGAAAATCACCAACTTTGATGAAGCCAACCAATTTGTAAAACGAGAATACCGAAAAGGCTGGAGTTTATAATCGGAATGATGAGGTCAGACATTTTTCAACTTTGTCGTTCTTTCTCAAGTTAAATGGAGGAAGACAGAAATTTTATTCGTGGTAAACTCACCACCAACACAACCGAATTTATTCATTTCATCGAGGCCCAATCACCATCTCAATTTACGGATACCCCGAATGGGAAGTGGTCAAGCGGACAAAACCTGGAACATTTAATCCGCAGTTTGGCACCCGTTTCCTTGGCCCTGCTATTGCCGGGATTCCTTTTGAGATTACTTTTTGGAAAACCCAATCGCAAACCCCGGACCTATGTTGAATTGGTGGATCGGTACAAACAAAAATTAGCAGCCGGTGGCCGCGCTTCGGGAAGGTTCATCCCCCCGCCAGTCGGTTGGAATGAACGTAGTAACAAAATCAATGAACTGAAAAAAGAAGAAACTAAAATGGTAACCCGATTGAATTCCTGGCAAGAGGATCAATTGGATAACTACCTGCTACCCCACCCCTTACTCGGCAAACTTACCTTGCGTGAAATGTTATTCTTTTCGGTCTACCACATCGAACATCATCATCAACTTTTAAAGGGGCGGTAGAAACAAATTCATCCCGATGTCTTTGCCTAAAATCGCTACCTTTGCCGGATTGGTCAAGCCGCATGCTCAAGATTGACGCCCACACACACATCCTTCCTAAAAAAATGCCCAACTGGAGTGAGAAGTTCGGGTATGGCGATTTCATTTACCTGCAACATCACAAAAAGGGGTTCGCTAAAATGATGCGCGGCAATCAGTTCTTCCGGGAGATAAAAGAGAATTGCTGGGACCCGGAAATCCGAATAGAAGAGTACGAACAATTTCATACGCAGGTACAGGTGGTATGTACTATCCCCGTCATGTTTTCGTATTGGGCCCAACCCCTGGACTGTCTTGATCTTTCCAAATTTCTAAACGACCATCTTGCCAAACTAGTAGATAAGTATCCCAAACAATACATCGGCCTAGGTACGGTGCCTATGCAAGACACTGAATTATCGGTTAAGGAGTTAGAGCGGATTAAAAAAATTGGTTTGCACGGTATCCAGATAGGCTCGAACATCAATGATGACAATTTAAATGAAGAGCGGTTTTACCCGATCTTCCAGGCGTGCGAAAAATTGAACCTTGCGGTGATGGTACACCCATGGAACATGATGGGTGAAAAGAAAATGCAACGCTATTGGCTACCCTGGCTGGTGGGTATGCCAGCCGAGACATCGCGGGCCATGTGCTCAATGATCTTTGGCGGGATTTTTGAAAGATTGCCAAACTTGCGGGTCATGTTTGCGCATGCCGGGGGTTCTTTCCTGCCAACCATAGGCCGGATTGAACACGGCTTTGAATGTCGGCCGGACCTGGTAGCGATCGACAACAATGTAAACCCGCGTGCGTATATTGGTAAGTTTTGGGTAGACAGTGTGACCCATGATCCGCTGATGCTTGACTATGTTTTGAAACTTCAAGGAAGCAAGCGTGTCATGTTGGGATCCGATTATCCGTTTCCGTTAGGCGACTTGGAAATCGGGAAATTTATTGATGAAATGAATTTACCAGAATCGGTAAAAGAAGACATTTTCAGCAATGCGGCACTCGAGTGGTTGCAACTATCAAAGGAGGATTATCTACAATAATGCATGGGAAGCATATTTAAAGGAATTGGTATAGTGTTGGTTTTGGTGTTCGCCTCTTGCAGCGCATATGCTCAGACGGAACAAGAAAAGCTTCGCGAACTTGAGCTCCAACGCCAGGCTGACAAACAACGCAGCATCGACCGGCAAATTGATTCGATCGCCACCCTTATCGACAATCAAGAATATGAAGCCGCTGATAAAAAAATAATAGCGATCCTACAATCGGTACGCAGTGTTCCTTCTACCCTCACTTTTTACATCGGAAAAAATTCGTTCTATCTCGCCAAGCACAAACAAAGTGTCGACTGGCTGAACAAGTATATTCAACTCAAGGGTACTTCTGGTCAATTTTCGGAAGAAGCGATTCGTTTAAAAAATGTAGCGGAAGCAGAACTGCTGAAAGAACGCTTGGAAGAAAGCAAACAAACCACGCAGGTTCTTTCAAAAGACTTTGACCTGGACTGTGGCCCCACGGGCAAAGTGACTTGCCCGGTTTGTAATGGTACTACCGTAATAATAAAGCGCGGCTACATTGGGGATACGTACAAGACCTGTGGTTTCTGTAATCATGAAGGAGTCTTATCGTGTGCGGATTACAACAAGCTATTGAAAGGAGAGCTAAAGCCAGCCTCTAAGTGATTGGGGTAGATACGGTTAGGCGGACTATTTTCGCATATTTTCGTTACCTTTGCAGGTCAATTTTGCACGATGGCCCTCTATAATCGTATTAACGGAAAAGAGCTCAAAGAGCGGTTACGCAATAGCGTACAAACCCGCACCACGATCTCATTTTACAAGTACCATCAACTCGCTGACCCCGGTGCCTTCCGGGATGAACTATACCTCCGATTTGATCAACTTCAGGTTTGGGGTAGAATTTATGTTGCCCACGAAGGAATCAATGCCCAGATCAGTGTACCCACCGAACGATTTCAGGATTTTAAAGCCGAATTATATCGTATTCCGTTTCTGGATGGAGTGCGACTAAACCTTGCTGTGGATGATAACGGCAAATCCTTTTTTAAACTAAAAATTCTGGTGCGTAAAAAGATTGTAGCCGATGGATTGAATGATAGCACCTTCGATGTCACCAATTGCGGAGTTCATGTCAATGCGAAAGAATTCAATGCGTTGGCCGATGATCCCAATACCCTTGTGGTGGACATGCGAAATCATTATGAAAGTGAAGTGGGTCACTTCAAAAATGCCATTTGTCCGGATGTGGATACGTTTCGGGAAGAACTTACCTATGTACAAGAGCTTCTTGGCAATCAAAAAGATAAAAACTTATTGATGTATTGCACCGGTGGCATTCGTTGCGAAAAAGCAAGCGCCTGGTTTAAGCACATTGGATTTAAGAACGTCTTCCAACTCAACGGAGGAATCATCAAATACGCACAAGAAGTAAAAGCTGAGAATCTGGAAAACAAATTCATCGGAAAAAACTTCGTGTTTGATGAGCGGCTGGGTGAACGGATTTCTGAAGACATTATCAGTGAATGCCATCAATGTGGAAAGCCTTGCGATACGCATACGAACTGTAAAAACGATGGTTGCCATTTGCTCTTCATTCAATGCGACAGTTGTGCTGCTCACTACCACGGGTGTTGCTCGCAGGAGTGTGCCGATATCCTTGCTCTTCCGGTGGAAAAGCAAAAAGAACTGAGAAAAGGAATCAACAAGGGTCGCCAGGTCTTTAAAAAAGGTCGAGCCAAAGATCTTAAGGTAAAGCTCGGGAAGTCGGTAACGGCTTAATATGGAAGTCAAGAACCCTATCCGCATCGGCATCATCAATGTATCAGACCGCGCCAGTAAAGGCATTTACGAAGATGTGCCTGGCAAAGCCATTGTCAGCACTCTTCAGGAATATCTGATCAGTGATTGGCAAAAAGAATATGCTGTAATTCCCGATGAGCAGCCGCTCATTGAACACACGTTAATTGAGATGGTGGATGTTAAAAAGTGTTGCTTGATCATCACCTGTGGTGGAACCGGGCCCGCCTTACGTGATGTAACCCCGGAAGCCACGGAAGCCGTTTGCACGAAAATGATGCCCGGCTTTGGGGAACTTATGCGCCAGGAAAGTTTGAAATATGTTCCTACCGCAATTTTATCGCGACAGACAGCCGGAATCCGAAATCAAACTTTAATCGTAAATTTGCCGGGGAAACCAAAAGCCATCCGACAGTGTTTGGATGCTGTATTTCCGGCCATTCCGTACTGTATTGACCTTTTAAATGGCCCCTATATCGATTGCAGGCCCGAAATAATCACAGTTTTTCGGCCCGGGAAATGAATAAACGCGTATGGCAAGAATAAAGTATTACTACGACACGGAGACTTGTAAGTACGAGCGGATTAAAACCACCACGGGGGACATCATCCTGAATACACTCGGGATTCTCTCACTCACCGTGGCCATGGCGGTAGGGTTGTTAATTTTATACAGTTCCTATTTCGAATCTCCAAAAGAATTAATCCTTCGGAATGAAGTCAAGGAATTGGAATTCTATTACGAAAATCTGCAGGCAGAAGTTGAAAAACTTCATAAGCAGCTTTCCAACATGGAATACCGCGATGATAATATTTACCGGGTTGTTCTCGGTGCCGAACCCATCGACAAGAGTATTCGCGAAGCCGGAGTGGGCGGCCTGGATCGGTATGAAGACATCCGGAATAAAAATATTATTCATGAAGAACTGATCGTCAAGTTGACCGAAAGTGTGGATAACCTCCGCAGAAAAATTTATATCGAGTCAAAGTCACAAGATGACGTAGTTGAGTTAGCGGAAAGCAAAGAGAAATTATTTGCCGCGATTCCAGCTATTCAACCGGTAGCCAACAAACAATTAATCGCCCTGGCGTCCGGGTACGGTCTGCGCATTCATCCGATCTACAAAGTGAAGAAACTGCATACCGGTATTGACTTTGCTGCGGCCATCGGAACACCTATCTATGCAACTGCTGATGGCGTGATCGATAAAGTTCATGTTAGCTTTAGTGGGTATGGTAAAATGCTGGAGATTGATCATGGTTTCGGCTACCGAACCCGCTATGCCCACATGCATGGATTTGCCGTAAGGCAAGGACAGAAAGTTAAACGTGGTGATTTGATTGGGTATGTTGGCGACACGGGGCTCTCCACTGCCCCTCACTTGCATTATGAAGTGTTCGTGAATGGAATTCACGCCAACCCAGTACATTACTTCTTCAATGACCTCAATCCTGCTGAATACGAGAAGATTATTGAACTTGCATCCATTGAAAATCAATCATTGGGAATGTAATAAAGTGCTATCTCATTTGAAGCCTGTGCTGCAGCACGGGCTTTTTTATTTGTAGAAGGTTTACTTTTGATAATGTAACCAGCATTCATACCTTAGCAAGCACGACAATGAAACGACTGCTTCTTGGACTATTGATCTCCCTGACCTGGCTTGAATCAACAGCGCAGGGTTGCAGTGATGCCGGCTTTTGCACGATGGGCGCACTCAAGCCAGATCAGCCCTTCAATAAGAAGATGCAGCTAAAACTGCGCTCCATGGAAGTAAGCTTCTATCGGGGCACCACCACCACGACTCCGGTAATTTATGTAGCAACCGCTGATCTCAATTTTGGGCTTACACAACGTTCATCTTTTCAGGTAAAGTTGCCCTACATGGTGGTGCGGAAAGGAAATTTGGGTGAAGCGGAAGGTATATCCGACCTCTCTTTCTGCTACACCCGATCCATTAAAACTTCAGAACAATTTGATGTGAATTGGTCGGTGGGCGCTAAGATTCCAACCAACGCGGCTTCTAAAGAATCAGATAAGTTTCCGGGTGAACCACTGCCCATGTATTATCAAACCAGCCTGGGTACTTATGATTTTATCACCGGACTGTCCTTTATTAACAGACAATGGTTGCTCGCCACCGGAATTCAGATACCAGTTATTCATAACAATAACAACTCATTCGATTGGAACGATTATCCTGATTATCCGGATCCGAGTTACATCGAAACATACAGTCAAGCCAATCAATTAAAACGTGGTATTGATGTGATGTTGCGGGTTGAACGAAATTTTAGATTTGCACGATTCAATTTCTCTCTTGGCCTATTGCCCATTTATAGAATTACAAACGATCGAATTACCTTAAACGATGTTGAAGTAAAACCTGTTGGGGCGCGTGGGTTAGCACTTACCGGCATAGCTACAGGGGGATATAATTTTAATGTTCGATCCGGTATGAAAGTTCTCATGGGTAAAAAGATAACGCAACGCGATTCAAACCCAGATGGACTCTCCCGGGTATTTGTGACAACGGTAAGTTACTTCTACCGGTTTTAAGAGATGAGGCCGCTCTATTTAACCTTATTCCTTACGCTGACATTCCTGGCCGCATTTTCGCAATCCACCAAGAATGAAAATGAAATTCTTCAAAAACTGGATGAACTCCTCTTCGACTCCCGGTATGAGGAAGCCGTTCTGTTAGCCGATCAATCCACCTCAAAAGAGGTACAGGTGGCGGTATTGATTGGAAATAAAAAGTCAGAAGCCCTCATCCGGCAAGGGAAATTTGATGAAGCCAATGCCTTACTTCAGCAAATCCTTGCACAAATCAAGTCGTCCTCGCTCAATGAGCCGTTCACTTCCATCACAAAAGCAAATATGGGGTTCCTTTATTTAAATCAAGGAAGAAATGACCTGGCCCTTGAAATCCTGTTGCCCGCCTCCATTGCCTTGCAACAAGCTGGGGCTGCGTTAGAAGCCGCTCAAGCATTTACATATCTGGGACTGGTCTATTTAAACACTGGAAAATATGTGCAAGCCGAGGAACAGCAATTAATGGCACTTTCTATTCGCAACGATCACCTGCCCGAAATGCATGAATTGATTGCCGCTTCTTACAACGATTTGGGCCTAATCTATAGCCGGTTGGATCTGGATAAAGCGTTGGATAATTATGAGAAAGCAACTGCACTGTATGCTAAATTGCATGGCGAAGATCATCCCAAATTTGCAATTGCCAATACCAATCTAGGTGTTGTGTACCTGGCATTAGCGCTGTATGGTGATGCCGTTAATTATTTTGAGACCGCCTTGAAAATCTGGGAGAAGCGATCCCCACAACCCAATCCCTCCAAAGCCTTTGTACTGCGGTACCTGGGCGAAACCTATTCAAAGATGGGCAACCTGACCACAGGGAAGGAATATTATGATAAAGCGTTGCTCATGTATGAAACCGTTTATGGCAAGAAACATCCGGATGTTGCCTTTATGCATATGGTTATTGGCGATGTTTATCAATCTCAAAATCAGTATGAGGCGGCTTTAAATTCTTATCAGCAGTCCCTCATAGCCAATGTCAGCGATTTCAATTCCCTGGATATTGCCATTCATCCTACCGGCAAGAACTTTTACAGTGGCACGCAATTGCTCTATTCCCTGATGTCCAAAGCCGAAACGCTCGAAGCAAGGCATTTGGGTAAAACCTTGAAGCTATCGGACCTTACGTTAGGACTTACTGCGTTACAGGTTTGCGATTCCTTGATTGACCGGTTGCGCCAACAAACCACCAATGAGGCGGATAAAATTTCATTGGGTAACATTGCTTCTGAAATTTATGCCGATGGAGTTAGAATTTCTCATTTACTCAGCGAAGTGTCCTTCACAAATCGGTATTCCTATCGCGAGCTTTCCTTCTATTTTGCTGAAAAAAGTAAGTCTGCCGTATTACAAGAAGCTATTTCCGATGCGAATGCGAAATCGTTCGCCAATATCCCTGCCGACTTACTGGAGGAAGAAAAGAGCCTGAAAGCAGCGATGGCCATGGTCAATCAAAAACTCGCACAAAAGCCTTCCGAAGAGGAAGAAAAGTATCTGCGCGAAACCGCTTTTCATTTAAATCAAAGTTATGTGGAATTCACAAAACAATTAGAGGAAAAATTTCCCGATTACTTTAATCTGAAATTCAACTCTTCCTTGCCATCGGTTAAACAAATTCAGGAATTGCTGGATGAACATACTGCCCTCCTTTCTTATTTTATAGACGAGAATGAAGCGGGCTCCCACCGGTTGTATACGTATACCATTACCAGAAAAAGTTTTGACATTAAAGATCAGGCAATACCGGCAGAATATGACAAGCTCTTGAGCGGCTATCGGAACAGCCTATATTTTTCATCGTTAAACACCTTTATCCCGACCAGCAGAAGTCTCTACCGGTTGTTTATTCCCAAGGGATTGCCCACCGACATTAATAACCTGGTGATCCTTCCGGCCGGCAGAATGAGTGTTATTCCCTTTGAAGCCCTGTTGACAAAAGCAGTTAGCGATGCGCAATCAACCTCATTCAAAAACCTGCCCTATCTGATTAAAGAATACAGCATCCGCTATGAGTTTTCAGCTGGTTTATTGCTTCAAAAGAAAATCTCAAAGGAGCCCCTTCAAATTACTTCTGCGCGGCTGCTGGCTCCAATCTCTTTCCCCGAGAAAGACAACCTGAATAATTTACCAGGCACTGAACTGGAAGTAAATGAAATCGCAAAACTACTTCAAACTAAAAATATTACCTGTGATGTGCTGATCAGCAAACAAGCAAACGAAACCATAGTTAAAGAGGAGGACCTGAAAAATTTCACCCTGATTCATTTCGCCACGCACGGTATAGTTGATGAAGATAATCCGGAATTGTCGCGCATCTTTTTGCAGAATGATTCGGAAGCCGAAGACGGCAACCTATATTCTGGTGAGATCTATAACCTCCATTTGAATGCAAATCTGGTTACACTTTCTGCTTGTCAAACCGGTCTAGGGAAGATTTCCAAAGGCGAAGGCGTAATCGGTTTGTCGCGGGCGTTGGTGTATGCCGGGGCAAAAAATCTTATTGTCTCATTTTGGAGCGTTGCCGATGAATCCACCGCAGAATTCATGACCCGTTTTTATCAAATCCTGCTACAGAATCAAGGCAGTACATTTACCACCGGATTAAGAGAAGCGAAATTGAAAATGATCGAACAGGATACCTATGCAGCTCCCTATTATTGGGCACCGTTTATTTTGATAGGATTTTAAAATTAGGGGTGGAATTTTAACCCGCCCTTGCAGTAGTGGGTGGGTTCGCCACTCCTACTGTCAGGGTCAGGTTGTAACACAGTTTAACGCTATGGCAAAATAGAATTTACTGTGCTTTAGAGAACCGTAAAGTAGGGGCATGAGTTTCAATTTTCCTAAACATTTTCCAAAACTTTGTTTACCTGTCAAAAATGGCTTTTTTAGTGTCAAAATGGCGTTTTTATAGATGATTGAGGACAACTACAAACAGCGCGGATTGCGCAATAAACTGGTCAAAAAACTCCGTGAAAAGGGCATTTTAGACGAGGGGGTTTTAAGCGCCATTGGAAAAGTGCCTCGCCATGCATTTTTTGATGATGCTCTGCTTGTTCATGCCTACGAGGACAAGGCTTTTCCAATTGGGGAAGGGCAGACGATTTCACAGCCTTTTACAGTAGCCTTTCAGACCGAAAAGCTAAAAATAACGCCTGGCGATAAGGTGCTTGAAATTGGGACCGGATCCGGCTACCAGGCTGCGATTTTGGTTGAAATGGGGGCCAAGGTGTATACTATTGAATATAATAAAAAACTTTTCGAGCGCACCCGGGAATTTCTTCCCCTCTTGGGCTACCAACCCTTCTTTTTTTACGGAGATGGATCCAAAGGAATTCCTGCGAAAGCCCCGTATGATAAAATTATTGTAACTGCCGGAGCGCCTGTAGTGCCCACCGCGCTTACCGATCAACTGGCGGAAGGTGGAATTCTGATTATCCCTGTGGGGGATCGCGAACGTCAAAAGATGCTGCGCATCACCAAACTAAATGGTAAACTCATGCAAGAAGAATTTGAATTCTTTGCCTTTGTACCCCTCTTAGGTGAGCAAGGATGGAAGCAATGATTTTAATTCTTCAAACTTAGCAGAGACAGGAATGGAATTTTTCTTACCTGCAAGAAACTTGTTCAATCGTTCAGGCAGTTCGGGTTTGGTGTGAATAGCCTCTTCCACTACCTCCATAAACTTGGCAGGATGTGCCGTCTCCAGAAATACTCCCGCGTATTCGGGATGCGTTTGAAGAAACGTTTTCAAACCAAGGTATCCCACGGCTCCATGTGGATCGAGGACATACTGGCTCTTCTCAAAAACTGATTTCATCACCCCTTTCGTCTCCGCATCGGTAAATGAATATCCTGCTACATCATTCGATAGCATCTTTGAATCCTGATTGTACAAATCGAGCATTCGCACAAAATTACTGGGGTTGCCAACATCCATTGCATTGCTAATCGTTTGTTTTGAGGTGCGTGGCAGAAACACACCGGACTTCAAAAATTCAGGAACAACAGCATTGACATTGGTGGCCGCAACAAATTTTGCAATTGGCAGTCCCATCCTTTTGGCAATTAATCCCGCTGTCAGATTCCCAAAATTGCCGCTGGGTACAGACACCACCAATTGCTGCCTGGTTTTTGCAAGTTGTGCATACGCATAGAAGTAATAGAATGATTGAGGAATCAACCGCGCGATGTTGATGGAATTGGCGGAAGTAAGGAACAAGGATTTCTTAAGTTCTGCATCCATAAAAGCGGCTTTCACCAACCGCTGACAATCATCAAAGGTACCTGTCACTTCCAGTGCGGTAATGTTTTTACCCAAGGTGGTGAATTGTTTTTCCTGTACCTCACTCACTTTGCCGGCTGGATATAAGACTACCACACGCGTACCGGGTACGTTTAAGAACGCATTAGCAACTGCACTGCCCGTATCACCTGATGTGGCTACTAAAATGGTTATTGTTCTGTTTTCTTGTTGAGCAAAATATCCGAGTAAGCCGGCTAGAAACCGGGCACCAAAATCTTTAAAGGCCAGGGTAGGTCCATGAAATAATTCCTGGCAGTAAACATTTTCCTCAATCGCCACCAACGGTGCATCAAATTGAATTGTGTGCTCAATTATTTTCCGCAGCTCATTCTCCGGTACATCATCATGGACAAACCTTACTGCCACTTCAAACCCAATTTGTCCCAGTGTTAAGTCAGCTAAAGCGTTGATAAAAAAATCCGGTAAAACCGGAATATACTCGGGCATGTACAACCCATTGTCCGGAGCCAACCCCTGGATTACAGCCTCGCGTAAACTTACTTTTCGATCTCGGTTGTTGGTACTATAATACTTCATGAGCGCTCGGTAATATAGGCCCCGCGTTGATTAATTTTTGATACATACACATCGGCTGTTAGCTCCCGCCTTTCGAATTCCTGTTGAATTGCTTCACCAACTCGTGTAGCGATGGGGAGCGATTCACTCAAGGCAAAAACGGTTGGGCCAGAACCCGAAATTCCAAATCCCAAGGCACCCGACTCGAGGGCTACGGTACGCATTTTATCAAACCCGGGAATGAAGGCAGCACGGATGGGCTCTGCAATCACATCTTTTAAGGATCGACCAATCAACGCATAGTCTGGTTTCATTAACCCAATCATCAGGCCTGCAATATTTCCACTTTGCGTGATGGTATCCTTTAATGAAATCGATTGCCGCAATACTTTCCGTGAATCTTCTGTCTTCAGTTCAAGATGAGGATGAACAAGGGTACAGTACATTTTTTCCGTAGCATCAATCCGGATTACATCAAGCGGGGAATAATCCCTGACCAGCACAAAACCACCCAATAACGAAGGCGCCACGTTATCGGCATGGGCCGACCCGCAGGCAACTCGTTCCGCTTCCATGGCGTGCGGCACCAATTGCTCCCGTGTAAGCGGATTACCCATCAGCTCATTTATTGCAACCAAAGCTGCCACTCCACTGGCTGCACTCGATCCCATGCCACTTCCTAACGGCAGGTTTTTACTCAACTCAATATCAACGCCTTGTTTTAACCCTAAGGAGCGCAGGAAGGATGCGACAGCAACACTGGCTGTATTTTTCGCAGCCTCGCGCGGGAGCTTTCCACCGTCCCCCGTAATTGATACTAGTTGAATCAATTCATCCTTCCGCAAGGTTATGCATACCTCATCACCAGGATGATCCACCGCAAAACCCAGTATATCAAACCCGCAGCAGACATTGGCAACCGTGGCCGGAGCAAAGGCTTTTACTGAGTTCATGGAAGGTTAGTTGTTTGCATAGTTACCAATCCGGATTATATCCGCAAAAACACCAGCGGCTGTTACTTCTGCTCCTGCTCCAGGGCCCCGAATAACCATAGGACGCTCGTTATAACGCTCCGTGGTTAATAAAATAATATTATCACTTCCTGAAAGAGAGTAAAATGGATGTTGTGCATTGACCGATCCTAAACGAATACTCGTTTTCCCTTCTTGCAAAACCGCCATATACCGCAATTTTTCATTGCGTGAAGCTGCTTCCATCGCCAATTTCTCAAAATAGGCATTATGCTTCTCCAATTTTGAAAAGAATGCATCCACCGTCAACTCGCCCCGGCAATCCTCGGGCACTAAATTTTCAACCTGGATATCTCCCAACTCCAAAGACAATCCTGCTTCTCGCGAAAGAATCAGAATTTTTCGGGCCACATCCATGCCGTTAAGATCATCGCGGGGATCGGGCTCGGTATAGCCCTTTGCTTTTGCCGTTTTAACTACCTCACTAAATCGATCGTCTGGCTGAAAGGTGCTGAAGATGTAGTTCAACGTTCCGCTTAGTACCGCTTCAATTCCAATCACTGCATCCCCGCTGATCAGTAAGTCATTAAGTGTGTTAATGACAGGAAGTCCGGCACCCACATTGGTTTCATACAAAAACTTTACACCTCTCTTTTGGGCAGCCTGCTTAAGCGTTTGGTACTTCTGCATTGACCCTGAATTCGCCTTTTTGTTAGGTGTTACAATCGAGATGTTAGAAGAAAGGATGGCTTCGTAATGATCAGTTACCTCTGTGCTGGATGTGCAGTCTACGAAAATACTGTTGGACAGGTTCATGCTCATCATGGTCCCCATAAAGGTATTCAGGTTCATGTCCTCTCCCAGATGCAGCATTTGAGTAACAGCGCTTTCCAGACTTAACCCATCCTCATTAAACAACATCTTTTTGCTGTTGGCAATCCCCACCACATGTACCTCAATATGGTTCTGCCTGGCCAACTGATTGTATTGTTTCTGAATCATGGCTAATAATGACTTCCCAATCAGCCCCGTCCCTACAAGAAACACATTTAACACCTTACGATCCGACAGGAAGAACGCCTCGTGCAATACATTCAATGCTTTGGAAATATCCTGTTGATGGATTACAGCCGAAATATTGAGTTCAGATGAGCCCTGTGCAATGGCGTTAATATTAATCCCACTTTTTCCCAGAGCACTGAACATCCGGCCGCTCGTGCCTGGGTTATGTTTCATGTTCTCTCCTACAATTGCTACAATGGATAGATTTTCCTCTACTTTCACCTCATCCATTTCATGACTCCGGATTTCATATTGAAATTCCTTTTCGATGGCGTGCTTCGCCTGGTTCGATTTGCCACCTTCGATGGCAAAGCAAATGGAGTGCTCGGAGGATGCCTGACTGATTAAAATCACGCTAATGTTTTCTTTGGCCAGTGTGCCAAACAAGCGCATGGAAACACCTACCACGCCAACCAACCCACTGCCCTGCACGCTCAGCAGACTAATCTTATCCATCGAAGAAATTCCCTTAATGATCAGGTCACGGCCATTGGATTGATTGCTGATCACGGTGCCCGCAAAGGTTGGGTTGAATGTATTCTTGATCCAGATTGGAATGTGATTCACCATGGCTGGTTGCATGGTAGCCGGAAAAATTACTTTTGCCCCAAAATGAGAAAGCTCCATGGCCTCCTCATAGGTCATTTCTTGTACCGTAAATGCTTTCTTTACCTTGCGGGGATCGGCTGTCATCATGCCGTCCACATCGGTCCAGATTTCCAATGTAGATGCCTTCAGGGCTCCCGCAAAAATCGCTGCGGTATAATCGGAACCACTCCGACCAATGGTGGTCGTTTCTCCAGACGAGGATGATCCGATAAAGCCCGTAATCACTTGCAACTCTCCATGAGCATCAAAGTATTCACGAATCAATCGGTTGGTTGTTTGAAAGTCAATCCGGGCATTCCCGAAATGATTATCCGTCCGAACTACCAGGCGGGCATCCAGAAATTCTGCTGCCATTCCCTGATCTTTTATTGCCTCAGCAATAATGAATGCCGATAATCGCTCACCAAAACTCATGATGTAATCAAGGGTTCGCAGAGTTCGCTCCTTTACAAGAAATACGCCATGCAACACATCTTCCAGCTCATTGATCATGAACTTAACCTGCGCGATTACTCCACTTTGCTTCTGAATCCCGATTAAGTCACGCACAGCATCCAGATGTCTGGTTTCCAGGGCTTGCAAGTGGGTCTTGTATTCACTGTTACCCGCCAACGCCAGGGCGCTCATCGTAATGAGTGCATCGGTTACCCCACCGAAGGCAGAGAATACAACGGCCATTTTACCTTCCTTGAGACCGGGCTTTATAATTTCAATGACCGAACGTATGCGTTCCGATTTCCCTACCGATGAACCACCAAATTTTAAAACTTTCATAATAAACGTCTGAAATCACTTCAGATTTTGATTTTGGAATTAAGTACTAGTATGTTATGAGAAAGTGGAAATATGTCGGGAGCTACCCCGTAATCGTGGTTGTAACGGTTGTCTCAATTGAAATTGAGGCCGGGTACAGAAGATGAGTGTTACAGAAATACACGATCAACGATTATTTCACGCAAGAAGCACATAGGGTTCGGGTATTGCAAAATATTTTTATGATTTTTGCTGCACCTGTTAACAAACTAACAGTAAGTAGCCACCATGAAGCGTAAGCAAAAGCATCCTCGCGAGTCGTTTGTAAGCATGACTGAATTGGTGTTGCCGAACGATACTAACACGCTGAATAACTTGATGGGAGGGCGGTTGATGCATTGGATGGATATTGTTTCCGCCATTGCCGGACAAAAGCATTGCGAAAGTATTGTAGTCACTGCCTCTGTTGACAACATCTCTTTTCGCTCACCTATTCGCTTGGGGGATGTGGTTACGTTACGGGCACGCGCCACACGGGCCTTCAACTCCTCGGTTGAAATCAGGATTGATGTGGATGCGGAAAATATTCCTGAAGGCAGGAAGATCGATAGCAACTCTGCTTACTTCACGTTCGTTGCCGTAGATAAAAATGGACAACCGGTGGCCATCCCCGAAATTGTACCCGAAACACCCGAAGAAATTGAATTGTATAAAGGTGCCTTACGTAGAAGGCAACTTCGTTTGATCCTGGCCGGAAGGATGAACCCTACCGAAGCCAATGAGTTGAAATCCATCTTTAATATCAAAGAGAAAGAATGACCGAATTGGATCAGATTATTTTCAGTGAAGAACTCTACCAGATTAAATCATTACCCACCGTGGTAATAACAAAAACCTGGTCGGAAATTTCTGAAACTGAAAAAGAACTGCTCTCAAAAATCCTGACAGCCCTTAAACTATCTCTGGAGAAGGTGCAGATACACTACCAACCGGAGCTTAATCTGGCTACGTTACCCGTTAAGCCAGAGCGGGTAATTTATTTTGGAGCATTGCCGGCCGGCCTGTCTTATTATGAGCTAATTCAAACACACAATCTGGCGTTGGTAGCCGCTGAAGATCTGACCATCTTACAAGCCAATGAGGCTGCCCGAAAACGCCTTTGGAATGCCCTGAAACAGCTATTTTCTGTTTGATCTGGCCGTATTTCCTCATATTTTAATTATTTAGGCCTTCTTCTATCTTTGCGGTGCTTTTTAAAGCCCCTGCCTCTGAGTTTTGGCCGGGTTGTTTACTAAATCTAACTCTCTCTATGCAAAATTTACTTTACGCCTTACCCCTCTTTGGTGTGTTGGGGCTCATCTACGTAATCTGGAAAAGTGCCTGGGTATCCAAGCAAGATGCTGGTACCGAAAAAATGAAAAAGATTGCCAGTCACATTGCTGAAGGCGCTATGGCTTTCCTGAAAGCCGAGTATAAAATCCTCAGCATCTTTGTGATTTGTGTTGCCTTATTATTGGCCTTTACTGCCAGCAGTGAAACCTCCTCACCCTTGGTGGGTCTCTCTTTTGTGTTAGGAGCCTTTTGCTCGGCCTTAGCCGGATTTATTGGAATGCGCGTTGCCACGAAGGCCAATGTGCGCACCACCAATGCGGCCCGCACCAGTCTAGGAAAAGCTCTTGAAGTAGCGTTTACCGGAGGTTCCGTGATGGGGATGGGAGTGGTTGGCTTGGGTGTGTTAGGACTTAGTACCCTGTTCATTGTATATAGAAATATGTTCACGGATATCAATCAGGTGATCACCGTGCTAACCGGATTTTCATTCGGTGCTTCTTCCATCGCTTTGTTCGCCCGGGTTGGAGGCGGTATTTATACCAAGGCTGCCGATGTGGGCGCTGACCTGGTAGGAAAAGTTGAAGCCGGTATTCCGGAAGACCACCCTTTGAACCCGGCCACCATTGCCGATAACGTTGGGGATAATGTTGGGGATGTTGCCGGTATGGGTGCTGACCTCTTTGAATCGTATGTTGGCTCGATAATAGGTACCATGGTGTTGGGCGCTGCCTTTTTTACATTACCTGAATTTGCAAATGAAGCATTTGGCAATGGCTTATCCCCGATTTTATTACCCCTTGCCCTGGCAGGCGTTGGCATCATCATGTCCTTCCTGGGAACCTTCTTTGTTCGTGTGAAGGAAGGTGGTAATCCTCAAACCGCACTTAATACCGGAGAGATCGTTTCATCATTAATCATGATTGTAGCCTCTTGGTTCATTATTAAAGCGATGCTCCCTGGCTCCTGGACCTATAGTGATCCTTTGTACGGTACAACCAAAGAATATACATCAACAGGAATTTTCCTGGCCACTGTAATTGGCCTTGTAGCTGGAGTCGTTATTGGATTGATTACCGAATACTATACCGGCATGGGTAAAAAACCCGTTCTTTCCATTGTACGACAATCGTCAACGGGCGCAGCTACCAATATCATTGCGGGTTTAGGTGTTGGCATGATGTCAACCATGTGGCCCATCATCATTATTGCCTTATCCATCATTGGAGCGTTTCACTTTGGCGGACTGTACGGTATTGCTATTGCAGCAGTAGGTATGTTATCGAATCTGGGAATTCAATTGGCGGTTGACGCCTATGGACCTATTTCTGATAATGCCGGTGGCGTAGCTGAAATGTCAGAGTTGCCGAAGGAAGTTCGTTCCCGCACGGATAAGTTGGATGCTGTAGGGAACACCACGGCTGCTATTGGTAAAGGATTTGCCATCGCCTCAGCCGCGCTTACTGCCCTTGCCTTATTTGGGGCCTTCATGACCACAGCCAATTTGAAAACCATTGACGTATCTAAAGCAAATGTTATGGCTGGGTTGTTTATCGGAGGTATGCTGCCCTTTGTTTTCTCTGCGCTCGCCATGGGGGCGGTTGGCCGCGCAGCCATGTCCATGATTGAAGAAGTCAGAAGACAGTTTAGCGACATCCCTGCTTTGAAAGCTGCTTTGGCAGTTATGAAAAAGAATGGCGAAAAAGAAATGAGTGAATGGTCGACCGAGGATCAAAAAACGTTCCATGACGCAGATGGTAAAGCAGAATATGGCAAGTGTGTTGAAATCTCGACCAAAGCCGCCATCCGCGAAATGGTTCTACCCGGCTTGATGGCGGTAGTGGTACCGGTTGTGATTGCCTTCCTTCCCGGATTTGGGGTTGAGGCGTTGGGTGGTATGCTCGCGGGCGTTACGGTTTCGGGGGTATTGATGGCGATCTTCCAATCCAATGCAGGGGGTGCCTGGGACAACGCCAAGAAGAGCTTTGAGGAAGGCGTTGAGATCAACGGCAAGATGTATTACAAGAAATCAGATCCGCACAAGGCGGCAGTGGTGGGTGATACCGTAGGTGATCCTTTCAAGGATACCTCGGGTCCATCCTTAAACATCTTGTTGAAACTTATGTCGGTGGTGGCCTTGGTAATTGCCCCCTTCCTGGTACAAAAAGACAATCCGACTGCACAGGTGAAAGATCCAACAGTCAAAACCGAAGTTGTCGTTTCTTCTGTGAAGCCAACTGCGGAGATAAAGTAGTTTTATTTATAGAGAAGCAAAAAAAGAGCGGTGCCCTAATCACCGCTCTTTTTTTTATTTTAGTATCTTAAACGAATGCGTATGAAATACACGTTGACACTTATTGGGTTGTTCGCTGGCTGTTTGGCGTTTGCACAAGAGAAGATTGTTGGAAAGTGGAAAACCATCGATGATGAAACCAATAAGCCCAAATCCATTGTCGAAATAACTGAAAAGAATGGTGTATTCTCTGGGAAAATAATCAAGCTGTTTAGGGGCCCCGAGGAAGACCAGGATCCGGTGTGTGAAGAATGTGACCCTGAAGACGGCCGGTACATGAAAAAAATCATCGGCATGGAAATTTTAAGGGACATGAAAAAGTCAGGGAGTGAGTATTCAGAAGGAACTATTCTGGATCCCAACAATGGCAAAATTTATAAGTGCAAAATCTGGCTCGAAGGAAACAATCTAATGCTTCGGGGATACTGGGGGCCCTTCTTCCGAACCCAAACCTGGGTACCTGGGCAGTAAGGGTAACATCTGAACGGAAAAATAGCGACATTAAACCCGCATAAACTCCACTTATCATATACTAACGGTTACCAATTGTGGCTTTAAGGGTATTCAAATCGAACGCGCAGATGGACGAAAAGGAGATTTTCGATCGGATCCAACAAGGTGACGAAAAGGCTCTGGAGTTGATCTACAAAAAATACTATCGGATGATGACCAAGCTGGTAATCACCAATAGTGGTACGGAGGATGAGGCGCGGGATGTTTACCAGGATGCCTTGGTCGTATTCTGGCAAAAGGCCAGGTCGGGGAACCTGGTGATGACGGCCAAAATGAGCACCTATATCTACAGCATTTGCCAAAACCTGTGGAGAAAGGAGTTGGATCGTAAAAAGAGGCTGTCGAACGAGGAAAAAGATGCTGCCCAATCCATGGATATGGACAGCCCGGAACGAGAAAAGATCATTGCCCGGTGTTTGGATCAACTGGGTGAAACTTGTAGGAAGGTTTTAATGTATTATTACTTTGACGAGATGTCGATGCAGGAAATAGCGGAGAAACTTGGATTCGCTAACACCGACACTGCCAAGACAAAAAAATATAAGTGCAAACAAAAATTGGATGAGTTGGTGAAAGCCCAGTATTCTGAACATGACTTTTTAGACTAACAGGAATGAGTAATTTTGAATTAATTGACGACTATCTGAGCAACCGGTTGAGCGAAGCCGATCGCAAAACCTTTGAGCAGCAACTGCAATCCGATCCTGCTTTAAAAGCAGATGTGGAATTTCAGAGCCAAATTATCGAAGGCCTGAAACAAGCACGGATTGCCGAACTGAAGGCCATGCTTAACAAAGTTCCGGTTGGTGGATCCTCCATTCAACTAACGCCCCTGCGTATTGCTGCAGGCCTGATCGGTACGGCCGTCCTTGTTTCTGCAGCTTATTTCTATTATCGAAATAACGAGCAACCGCTGCCCAAGATTTCAACCTCTGTGGAGGACTCAATAAAGAATGCAGAAGATCAGAAAACCGAACAAATAGAGTCCGCCCCAAAACAGACTGAAGAATCCATCATCATAAAAGAAGAGGTTAAGCCAGAGTCAAAGAAACAAGAAGCAGTAAAATCAGAAGAGCCGGCTCCGTCAAAAACCCAGGTTGCTAAGCCAACCATTGACGTGATTGACCCTTCGGCCGATCTTAGTGAAAGTACTCCTAGCAAGGGAACCGAACAAACTGCCAAGCCAGCCATCTCTCCTTCCAAGGTGGATGTGGACATTGACTCAACGAACAAGAAATACGGCTTTCATTATCAGTTTGTAAATGAGAAAGTGGTTCTGTTTGGGGATTTTGATAAGTCATTATTTGAAATTATCGAAATAAATGGCGAAATACATTCCCTGTTTCTTTACTATAAACAGAACTATTATCGCCTGGATGAAACCAAAACAGAGGTTACCCCGCTTCAAGTAGTAACGGACAAAGCCTTAATCCAATTGTTAAAAGAATACCGGTCGAAATAGGCCCTTGCGATTGTCAGAAAAATACAACAAAGAGCTCCCCTTGGGGCTCTTTCGTTTTGTGCGCTGGCCATTAAAATAACTGGAAAATCAGCTTATCTTTGCTGATTAGTATGGAGGGCGATAAGAAATTTAAAGTCAGAAAGAAGAAGCTGGGATCATACCCCTACATCAGTGTCGTACTGAGCATCACCCTAGCCCTGTTTGTGATTGGAGTTTTTGGTGCCCTGGTGATTTACTCAAAGGAGTTGGAACGTATCGTGCGGGAGAATGTGAAGATACAGGTGTATTTAAAAAATCAAATCACTGAAGCCCAACGATCACAAATTGAAAAAGGACTGGCCGTAAAAGCCTATGTCAGCAAAGACAAAAATGCCATTCAGTTCATCTCCAAGGAAGATGCGGCAAAACAGTTTATTTTGGAAACCGGAGAAGACTTCAAGCAATTTTTAGGTGAAAATCCTTTACGAGATGCCTATCTGGTTAGGATTAACGAAGGGTACCACGATTCTGAAAGCCTGAAAAAAATAAAGACAGAACTAGAGCAAATCAGCGGCATTTTTCAAGTGTATTATGTTGAAAATGTAATTGACTCCATCAATCGGAATGTGACGAAGATTGGATTAATCCTAATGGGCCTGGTCGTTCTTTTGTTAGTGGTTATTGTTTTGTTGATTAACAACACGCTGCGGCTGGCATTATTTTCACAGCGTTTTCTGATCCGTAGTATGCAATTGGTAGGAGCAAAAAGCTGGTTCATTCAACGTCCATTTATTTACCGGGCCGGGTTCCATGGGCTGCTGGCCGGCATCTTGTCAAGCCTTCTGTTAATCGGTCTCATTAGTTTCGCAACACAACGCATCGAAGATCTAAAATTGATTCAAAATAATAATCGACTTTTATTGTTACTGACATTCCTTCTGGTGCTGGGTATGATGGTAGCAATCACAAGCACCTACCGGGCAGTCAGTAAGTACTTAAAATTATCATTAGACGAACTTTACTAATATGAGCAAACTTGCTTTTGGAAAAAGAAATTATCAATTGATGGTGCTTGGCGTAATCTTGTTAGCCGTGGGCTTCACCGTGATGGCCATGGACACGGAACCCTATGGCTTTGGTTTTTTAGGTCTTACCCTGAGTCCGATCATCGTGCTGGGAGGATTTATTACTGAAATCTTTGCCATACTCTATACGCCTAAAGAAAAGAAGTAATTACCCCGCATGACGTACTTCGAAGCGCTCGTGCTTGCCGTAGTAGAAGGCCTTACTGAGTTTTTGCCGGTATCCTCAACAGGCCACATGATCATCGCATCTTCCCTCCTTGGCATTGAAACCGATCCCTTTACAAAAACCTTTACTGTATCGATTCAGTTGGGAGCCATTGTCTCGGTTATCATTCTTTACTGGAAGCGATTCTTTCAGTCCTTCGATTTCTATTTTAAACTGATGGTAGCTTTTCTTCCTGCCATGCTGCTAGGTTTTCTGCTCAGTGATCAAATTGACGCCCTGCTGGAACGGGTCGAGGTGGTTGCCGTGATGTTAATTGTGGGGGGCGTGATATTTCTCTTTATTGATAACCTCTTTAAGGAATCGGAAGAGCATGGCCAAACAGAAGTAACTTACAAAACTTCCTTGGTGATCGGCTTGTTTCAAACGATTGCCATGATCCCCGGAGTTTCCCGTTCTGCCGCCACCATCATTGGCGGCCTTACCCAAAAGCTCACCAAAAAAACAGCTGCTGAATTTTCATTTTTTTTAGCGGTACCTACCATGTTGGCAGCAACGGCTTATAAACTCTTGCAGTTTTATCAACAAGGAAATTCAGTTGTTTCTGATCAAATCATGGTGCTAGTCTTTGGTAATGTGGCTGCATTTGTTGTAGCTATTCTGGCGATCAAGTCATTCATCGCCTACCTTACCGGTCACGGCTTCCGGGTATTTGGCTACTATCGGATTACACTGGGATTAGTACTTCTTGTTTTGTATTGGCTGGGCATTGACCTGCAGGTGGTATGAATAACTACCTCGATCAGGTATTGTTGCTGAACAAACCTTTGGGGTGGACCTCGTTTGATGTGGTGAATAAGCTCCGCAAAAAACTGAAGATTAAGAAAATAGGACATGCAGGCACGTTGGATCCGCTCGCTACCGGGCTTTTGGTGATCTGCACCGGAAAGATGACAAAACAGATTGATGGTTACCAGGCTCAAGAGAAAGAATACACCGGAAAGCTAATCCTTGGTCAAACAACTCCCTCACATGATCTGGAGACACCGGTCACCGAACCGGTAAGCATTGAACATCTTTCAGAAAGTGATTTGATAACGGCTGCCAAAAAATTTCAAGGGACCATTCAGCAAGTGCCACCCCTCCACTCGGCCATAAAAATTGACGGCAAGCGGGCTTATGCTTTTGCGCGAAAAGGTAAAGAGGTCGAATTAAAACCCCGTGAAGTAGTTGTATCCACTTTTGAAATCACGGAAGTGCAAAAACCAACCATCACATTCAGAATCGTTTGCTCCAAAGGAACCTACATCCGCAGTTTGGCGCGCGATTTTGGAAATGAATTAGGAGTTGGTGCCTATCTCAGCGAACTTTGCCGAACCCGGATCGGTGACTTCAAACTGGAGCAAGCCCTTACCCTTGATGACATTAATCCGGAACTGCCATGAAGATCTATCATTCGCTGGAAGATTTTACCAGACTCTCCTATGGTGTGGTTACCAGTGGCACATTCGATGGGGTGCACCTTGGGCATCAAAAGATTTTACAACGGGTCGGTGAAATTGCTTCCAAACATGGTGGCGAATCCGTGGTGATCACCTTCTGGCCACATCCCCGCCTGATTCTGCGGCCCGAAGAACCGGCTTTGAAACTCTTGAATACGTTTGAAGAGAAAGCTGAACTGCTGCGCAAGCACGGTGTTCAACACCTTTTGCGGATACCCTTTACAAAAGAATTCTCACAGATCTCTTCGATGGAATTCATCACACAAATTCTGGTAGAGACGATGGGAACAAAAAAACTGGTTATTGGGTACGACCATCGGTTTGGAAAAAATCGCGAAGGAAGCTTTGAGCAACTTAAACTAAATGGACCCACCTACGGTTTTGAGGTGGAAGAGATTCCTCGCCAGGATGTTGATCATGTAGGTGTGAGCTCCACAAAAATCCGGAAAGCATTGGAGATCGGTGACATCGACACAGCTAATCACTTTTTGGGCCGTCCCTACCAGCTCTCCGGTCGTATTATTAAGGGCGATAAACTGGGGCGTGTATTAGGATTTCCAACAGCCAACATCGATTTGGATTCCAATGACAAGTTAGTACCGTCTGAAGGCATCTATGCGGTAACCGTCCTGTATGGTCATACCGAGTATGGAGGGATGCTTTATATTGGTAACCGACCCACGGTGGATGGTTCCAGAAGGTCGATCGAAGTAAATATCTTCGATTTTGATAAAGATATTTATGGGGAAACAATTCAGGTGTCCTTTCATAAATTGTTGCGAAGTGATTCAAAATTTGAAGATCTTGAATCGTTAAAACGACAATTGGAACACGATAAAGCAACTGCCTTACAAGCCCTGAAATCCCTATCGCAATAGGAGATTTTGGTTTTTGAAATCAGGAGATTGAAATTTGATTGAACATTTAACGGTATGATTAATAAAGTTGTATCCGGGGCTGAGGAGGCCGTACATGATATTGGGGATAATGCTGTGCTCATGTTGGGTGGGTTCGGCTTGTGCGGCATACCCGAAAATTGTATTCAAGCCTTGTTGAAAAAAGGGATTAAAGGACTCACCTGTATTTCCAACAATGCAGGTGTTGATGATTTCGGCATTGGCCTGCTCCTCAAAACCCGTCAGGTAAAAAAGATGATCTCCTCCTATGTTGGGGAAAATGCAGAGTTTGAGCGTCAGCTCTTATCCGGAGAACTAGAAGTGGAATTAATACCGCAAGGTACCCTAGCTGAACGGGTACGAGCAGGCGGTGCTGGTATTCCGGCATTTTTTACTCCAGCTGGTGTAGGCACGGAAGTGGCCTCTGGAAAAGAGGTGCGGGAGTTTGATGGTAAAAAATATTTACTCGAAGCCTGGTTACGGGCCGATTTTTCTATTGTAAAAGCCTGGAAAGGCGACACAACCGGCAACCTGGTATACCGGGGCACCGCCCGAAATTTTAATCCCATGATGGCGACAGCCGGGAAGATAACGATTGCCGAAGTTGAAGAATTGGTGCCGGTCGGTAATTTGGATCCGAATCATATTCATACCCCTGGCATTTATGTACAGCGTATTTTTCAGGGAACAAACTATGAGAAACGAATTGAACAACGCACTCTTTCTAAATAGCTATGTTGGATAAAACCGGAATCGCGAAAAGAATCGCCAAAGAGGTAAGGGATGGGATGTACATCAATCTCGGGATCGGAATTCCTACTTTGGTGGCTAATTATATTCCCACCTCGCTAAACGTTGTACTGCAGTCAGAGAATGGATTGTTGGGTATTGGTCCTTTCCCGACCGAACAGGAAGTGGATCCGGATTTGATCAATGCCGGGAAACAAACCATTACCATGATGCCCGGGTCAGCTTTATTCAGCTCGGCAGAAAGTTTTGCGATGATCCGTGGGGGCCATGTAGATCTTACCATCTTGGGGGCCATGGAGGTATCAGAAAACGGGGATATTGCCAATTGGAAAGTACCTGGCAAAATGGTAAAAGGGATGGGCGGAGCCATGGATCTGGTTGCATCGGCAAAACATATTATTGTTGCCATGCAACATTGCAGTAAAGAAGGTGCTTCCAAATTATTGAAGCAATGCACACTGCCGATTACGGGTATTCGATGTGTAAAAAAAATTGTGAGTGACCTGGCGGTGTTGGATGTATTACCCGAAGGAGGATTTAAATTACTGGAGCGCGCCCCGGGCGTTACTGTAACGGAAATCCAAAAGGCAACAGCAGGTAAGCTGATTATAGAAGGAGAAGTCCCCGAGATGGTGTTTTAGATACAAAAAAGACAAAATGAAAAAATCGACAATAGAATTTTCAGTAGAACTGGATTCCAATAATATTCCCGAACGCATTACCTGGAATGCAACCGACAAGCCGGCCGACACTCCGGATGATACAAAATCCATATCGGTATCGTTGTGGGATAGCCAACAAAAAAATACGATGCGTATTGACTTATGGACGAAAGACATGCCGGTAGATGAAATGAAACGATTTTACATCGAATGTCTGGGTGGCATTGCTCAAAGTGTCTTAAGTTCAACGGGCGATGAACGCATGGCGAACGAGATTACCTCCTTATGCGATCGGCTTGTTGCCCAGGTAAGGCAAGAACAACGATAGGTTGGTTCCGTAGGTGGTGACTCCGTGGGTGCTAGAAGCTGTATTGCTGCCGCGTTAGTAAATTATGGTATTTTACGACCGGGCTTTTGCAAAATTCCGTAACAAAATGAGGTCCGGACCTTGCAATTATTGAGGGTCACAAAACTGTAATTGGCTGGTAGTGAAGATCGAAAACCCCAGACGAAAGGTAGCCCCTACTTTCGTCTACCAATCAAATACATTATTCGCATGAGCACAAAAAACCAGCTTATGCTTTCGCCCCCCGGATCAGGGTTCGAAAGCTCTCCCAAAATCAAAAAAGACGTTACACAAACGTTTGTAATTAGCCCTTTTCTTGTAGATTTAAGGATTAAACCCATAATTCTTATGAATAAATTCTACAGAAAGGCGTTACTCCTCGCGCTCTTTTGGCTCTGCGGGGCAGCAACACTCATGGCCCAAACCTCCGTTTCGGGTACGGTAAAAGATGGAACCACCGGAGAACCTCTGGCCGGTGTTAACATTGTGGTGAAAGGGCGCGTGATAGGAACGATCTCGAACACCAGCGGTGAATACAGCCTAAAGGTGAATCAGGAGCCCCCTTTTACCTTGGTGTTTTCCTTCATCGGGTTTGCTACTCAGGAGGTTGAGGTGAAAGATGCTAACACAACGGGTTTAGACATTAGCCTGGAAGAACAGACACTTCTCGGTCAAGAAGTGGTTGTGTCGGCTTCCCGTGTTGAAGAAAGCATCCTGAAATCTCCGGTTACCATCGAGAAAATGGATTTGTTGGCCATCAAACAATCGGCCACCCCCGACTTTTACGATGCTCTTGCCAACATTAAAGGAGTTCAGGTGAACAGCGGCAGTTTGAATTTAACTTCGATCAACACCCGGGGTTTTGCCACCATTGCCAATGTGAGGTTTGTTCAACAGGTGGATGGCATGGATACGCAAGCGCCCCTTTTGAATTTCCCAACCGGTAACATTATCGGTATTGGCGAATTAGATACAGAAAGCGTTGAACTTTTGCCTGGGGCAGCCTCAGCCCTTTACGGACCGAATGCCTTTAATGGAATCATCCTCATGAAAAGCAAAAGTCCGTTCGAATACCAGGGCTTGAGTGCACAAGTGAAAGTGGGTATGACCGACTCTGATGCAGGCGGTTCAAATCCGTATACTCAATATGCGCTGCGGTACGCTAAAGCGTTCAATAATAAATTTGCTTTCAAAGTGAATTTCTCGCTGATGCAAGCCACCGACTGGACCAGCAACGACTACAGCACGGATAGAAATTTGCCCGAATCAACAACCGACTTAAGTGGCAATCCCAACTTTGATGGCTTGAACCTGTATGGTGATGAGACCCCCATTCCGGTGCCAATTGGGGGAACCTTCGGAACGCTCGATTTAAGAAGAACCGGGTTCAAGGAAGAGGATATCCTGGATAATCAGGATGCGAAGAGCATTAAAGCCGATGGAGCGTTGCATTATCGTATAACCGATAAAATGGAGCTCTCCTATAACTACCGTTTTGGAGGCGGAAGTTCCATCTACCAAGGGACCGAAAAGTATGCCTTGCGTGATTTCACACAACAATTTCATAAGCTGGAATTGAAATCTGATAATTTCTTTGTTCGTGCCTACCGCACGGAAACAAAAGATGGTGATTCATGGAATATGTCAGCCTTAGGTGGTTTTGCCAATGAACGGTATAGCCCAACGGCAGCTAAATGGGCTCCTGAATATGCTCAACGGTATGTACTTGCGTTGCAGGGATATATTCCAGGCGTACCAGCTGGTAATCCTACAGCAGCACACGCGGCAGCCCGCGCATATGCTGATCGCGACCGACCAGCTGTTGGTACACAAGCTTTTACGGATTTGATCGAAGATGTTCGTTCTTCGCTCTTTCAGCGCACGCCTCCCGGAGCGAGTTTTGTTGATAACTCAAGACTGTATCATGCCGAATTCAATTATAATTTCATGAATGAAATTGACTTTGCTGAAATTCAGATCGGTGGAAATTTCAGACGGTATGATTTATTCTCGGATGGGACCGTTTTCAACGAAGCACCGGATGATGGTGTTAATTTTGAACGCATTGGTATTAATGAATTCGGAGGCTATGCACAAATCGCCAAAACGTTTGCGGATGCCTTGAAGGTAACCGCTTCTTTGCGGTATGATAAAAATGAAAACTTTGATGGCCAGGTTACGCCCCGCATTTCTGCCGTGTACACGGTTTCAGAAAATCATAACCTCCGGGCCTCTTTCCAAACCGGTTTCCGGAATCCGGATACGCAAGCACAGTTTATCTACTTTCCTTCATCCAGTGGTACCTTACTTGGCAGTACGGAAGCCAACGCATCACGCTATGGAGTACATAATGGTGGTGCATGGACTTACGAATCTTACTTAGCCTACCGTGGCTCAGGTGGTGCTCTTGCTGCAGACGGTACTCCTACCGGAGGTAATGCGAGTTTACTGGTTACAGCCGATATCCCTTATGTGCAACCCGAACGGCTTAAGTCCTATGAAATTGGCTACAAGGGTGTTTTCGCTCAAAAACTATTGATTGATTTAAATGCCTACTATACGAGCTATACTGATTTTATCGGAGGTCAGATTGTTGCGTTGAAATCACCTACTACCCACCAAAACAACCCTGTAGTACCGGGTAGTTTGTATAGTTTGTACAATAATAGCTTGGAGAATGTAAACTCGTATGGTGCTGGCATTGGATTTACGTATTCTTTACCCCGCAACTTCTCCATCAACGGAAGTTACAGTTATGCTACCTTCGAAGATTCGGAAGACCCGGATTTCCGCGCTGGGTTCAATACACCCGAGAACAAGTATAACATTGGTATTGGCAACCGCAAGCTGTTCAACAACTTTGGCTTCAACATCAACTTCCGCTGGCAGGAAGGGTTCCTGTGGGAATCTACTTACGGGGTTTGGAATGTCCCGGAGTTTGGCGTGCTGGACGCACAAATCAACTACAAACTTTCAGCCTTGCGTTCCATGTTGAAAGTGGGTGCAACCAACCTGGGCGGGGGTGATTATCGTACAAACCTCGGAGCCCCTTTTGTTGGACAGATGTATTATATCTCCATCACGTTCGATGAGTTTTTAAAATAAGATTTAAAAAAGATAGCTATGAAAACGTTTAAGTTTCTATACATACTTCCCCTGGCGCTGCTCATCAGCCTTGGTTGCGAGCAAGAGGTCATTGAATTAGAACCACCTGTTATTGAAGAACCCCCGCCAATAACCGGAGCCCCTGGCAATGCTAACTTTTCAAAATTCATCGCCATTGGAAATTCATTTGTTGCCGGTGTTCAAGCGGGTGCCCTTTTTACGGAGGGACAGAATAATTCATTGCCTGCCATCATGGCTGCACAGTTTGCGATTAGCGGTGTGGGTGGCGGAGCGTTCAATCAACCGAGCATCAATGCTACGCTAGGTTGGAACTTATTTATAACACAACCCTTCCTTTCTGATCCAACCAAACCTGTATTAGGAAGACTTTTACTCCAAGGTGCAACACCGCGTCCGACCCCACAGGCTTACGCCCCGGGAAATCTGGAAGCTGTACCTAATCCTGCGGCTAACCCTGCATTTATTTTCTCTGGTGGAAAGACGAACCTAAATAATTTTGGTATACCGGCTATCGTGCTGGGGCAAGCCTTAATTCCAGAAACCGGAGCGTGGGCTGGCGCAGGCGTAGATCCCCGTTTTAGTCCCTTTTATGGAAGACTAGCCTATCCTGGTACAGGCACTTCTACTATCATAGGAGATGCAGCTGCTGCCGGAGGAAGTTTCTTCTTATTCTGGTTGGGCCTGGATGATTTCTTTCTCCATGCTGCCTTTGGTGGTGATCCCACAAAGGCTCCCCTTACTTCAGGTGCTGCGTTTACCGGTCAGTACGGAGCGGCCATTGGTGCCTTGCTCGGTTCCAATGCGAACCTGAAAGGGGTGGTTGGTAATTTTCCCGATATCTTCGTGATGCCACATTTTACTTCGGTTACCTACAATGCTATCCCGTTAGATGCTGCGACCTCCACACAACTCAATGCTGGATTTGCCGGATATAATGCCGCACTCGATGGGTTAAAAAATCCAGCTTTTGCAGGTGCTTTTGGTACAGCGGCTGAATTAGATGCACGTAAGGTTACGTATATCACCGGCAATAATAAAGCTCTGATTTCAGATGAGACCTTGTTGGATTTGGGACCTGGTTTCGATGCTTTGTTGGGAGCTGGAGCAATTAACGCAACTCAGCGCGCTCAGTTGGCTCCTTACCAGAAGGTTCGTCAAACTACCCCGACTGATGTATTGCCCTTAGCAACCGGAAGTGTTCTGGGTACTGTGGTGGGTGGAAACCCCAGTTTAATTAACGGACTTACAGTTCCGCTGGCCGATCAATATGTGTTAATCCCATCTGAAATTACGGCCATCAATGATGCCAGAGCTTCGTTTAATTCCTCGATTCGGGCGGTAGTCGATGCGAACCCAACCCGATTAGCCTTGGCAGATATCAACGGTGCCCTCAATACCCTGGTGACGAATAAAGCGGCCGTGTATAATGGGGTAACCATTACCCCTAACATCAATCCCCCTACCGGAATTTATTCGGAAGATGGTGTTCATCCCAACAGCCGTGGGTATGCTTTCTTATCCAGGATCTTCATCGAAGCGATCAATGCGCGCTTTGCTTCCAGTGTACCGCTCACCGACCTGAGCAAATACAGTGCGACAGCCTTGCCGATTCCATGATCCTTCATCGTACAAAAGAAGAAGGGGCTTAAGGCCCCTTTTTTCATTTAAAACAATTCTTTTGCAATCCGATAGATTGGATCGGATTTACCCATCGAATAAAAATGAAGTGTAGGGACTCCTTTCCTGATTAACTCTTTCGATTGTTGTATTGCCCACCGTATTCCAAGTTCCTTTACGGATGCATTATCCTTACACTTCTCTCCTTCATCGGCTAATTCCTCCGGAATGTCGATGTGAAATGTTTTCGGGAGCACTGTCAATTGAGCTCTTCCGGTTAATGGCTTTATTCCGGGAATAATGGGAACGGTAATACCAGCTTCCCGGCACTTGTCAACAAAATCAAAATACTTTTGGTTGTCAAAAAACATTTGGGTAACGATGTACTCCGCTCCCATGTCGACTTTCAATTTCAAATACTTTAAGTCCGTTTTCAGGTTGGGGGCGTTAAAGTGTTTCTCCGGATACCCGGCTACCCCAATACAAAAGTTCGTAGGCGAGGCCAACTCCAGCTCTTCATCCAGGTAAAGGCCTTTGTTCATTTTAACCACCTGATCCAATAGCTCGGATGCAAAGCGATGTCCGTCTGGTTCCGGTACAAATTTTGATTCACTTTTTATGGCATCTCCCTGCAATACAAGTACATTATCTACACCCAAAAAGTGCAAGTCAATCAACGCATTCTCAGTTTCTTCTTTATTGAATCCTCCACAGATAATGTGAGGAACTGTGTCTACCTTGTAATGATTTTGAATAGCCGCACAAATGCCCACCGTGCCCGGGCGCTTCCGGGTTGAAATTTTTTCCAACAGCCCACCTTCCTTCTTCCGGTACACATACTCTTCCCGGTGATACGTTACATCAATGAACGGGGGCTTAAACTCCATTAACGGATCCATGTTATCAAACAGATTCTTAATATTCTCCCCTTTGAGCGGAGGCAGGATCTCAATTGTAAAGAGTGTTTTTCCTTGTGCATTCTTTAAATGATCAACTACTTTCATTCTCAATAATTAAATGTTATAACTCAAGTTGGGTGCTAACCACTTCTCCACTTCCTGCAGGCTCATCCCCTTGCGTTGAGAGTAATCCATCACCTGATCCTTTTCAATTTTACCCAATCCAAAATATTTGCTGGCCGGGTTAGAAAAGTAGAATCCGCTAACCGCTGCACCCGGATACATGGCATACGATTCGGTAAGGGTAATGCCAACCCGGTTGGCCTGAAGCAATTCAAACAACAGTTTCTTTTCCGTATGATCCGGGCACGCGGGATAGCCCGGGGCCGGACGAATACCTTCATATTCCTCGGCAATCAGTTGTTCTGTTGTTAGCTGCTCGGCTTTAGCATACCCCCAAAGCTCTTTTCGAACTTTCTCATGCAGACATTCGGCAAACGCTTCCGCCAACCGATCGGCCAGCGCTTTCGCCATGATCTCCGCGTAATCATCGTGATTGGATTTGTGTCGCGCCACTAATTTCTCAAGACCCAAGCCGGTGGTAACGGCAAACATTCCCAGGTAATCCTGGTTCGCATCGGGCGAAATAAAATCAGCCAGGCAGAAATTTGGTAGGTCTTTCGCCTTCTTGTTCTGCTGACGCAGGAAATGGAAGGTAGATGTTTGGCCGTCCGGTAATGTTAATTGAACATCATCGCCCTTTCTGACAGCCGGGTAAAATGCGATCACTCCATTGGCTTGCAAGCTCCGGGCTGCGATTATTTCATCCAACATCTGGTTGGCATCATCAAATAATTTTTTTGCCTCTTTCCCTACTACCTCATCCTGAAAGATGCCGGGATACCGGCCGGCCAGCATCCAGGTTTGGAAGAAGGGAGTCCAATCAATATACTTCCGTAATTCCGCCAACGGAAAGGCCACCAACTCCCGTCTTCCAATAAAACTTGGTTTGGTACTATGGACTTGTGCCCAATCGATTTTTACGGGATTGTTCCTTGCATCAGATAAGGTAATATAGTTCTTCAATTGCTGCCGCCCCTCATGGTCCTTGCGCATGGCACTGTACTCTGCTTTTACTTTCGCTTGGAACGCTGTGCGCGATAACGGATTGATGAGCTCGCTGGCCACGGGCACCGAACGCGAAGCATCCAGTACATGCACCACCGGGCCCGAATAGACCGGATCGATTTTGACTGCGGTGTGGATGCGCGAAGTGGTGGCTCCCCCAATCAACAACGGAAGATCCATCTTATCATGCTCCATTTCTTTAGCCACATGCACCATCTCGTCCAGAGACGGTGTGATTAACCCGCTAAGTCCGATTACGTCTACCTTTTCGCGTTTGGCAGCCTCCAGAATCTTTTCAGCGGGTACCATTACTCCCAGGTCAATCACTTCATAGTTGTTGCACGCAAGTACCACGCCTACAATATTCTTTCCGATGTCGTGTACATCGCCTTTTACCGTTGCCAGTAAAATCCTGGCGGCAGCCTGTCCGGCATTACCGGTGGCGCGTTTTTCTTCTTCCAGAAAAGGGGTTAGGTAGGCCACCGATTTTTTCATTACCCGGGCACTCTTCACCACTTGCGGCAAAAACATTTTACCTGCCCCGAATAAATCTCCCACCACATTCATTCCGGCCATCAATGGGCCTTCGATAACGTGTAACGGCCGGCCATACTTCAGTCGTGCTTCTTCGGTGTCTGCTTCAATAAAATCGATGATGCCTTTCACGAGGGAATGGGTAATCCGTTCTTCAACGGTTCCCTTTCGCCATTCATCATCCGTTTCCTTTTTGCGGGCAGCGCCTTTTACGGTCTCTGCAAATTCCAGTAACCGCTCGGTAGCATCATCGCGTCTGTTCAACAGCACATCCTCCACCCGTTCCAATAAATCTTTTGGAATTTCATCGTATACTTCCAGCATGGCTGGATTGACAATGCCCATGTCCATACCGTGGCGAATAGCATGGTACAAGAAGACCGAGTGCATGGCCTCCCGTACCTTTTGATTTCCCCTGAAACTAAAGGAAACATTGCTCACCCCCCCGCTAACATGAGCATGTGGAAGATGCTCGCGAATCCATTGAGCAGCTTTAAAAAAATCCAATGCATAATTCCGGTGCTCTTCAATACCCGTTGCTACCGGGAAAATATTGGGATCGAAGATGATGTCCTGCGGAGGAAACTTTACTTCGTTAACTAAAATGTCGTACGCTCGTTTACAGATATCAATTCTGCGTTGGTAGGTATCGGCCTGGCCTTGTTCGTCAAACGCCATAACCACGGCAGCTGCCCCGTAACGCTTAACCAACTTAGCTTGACGCCTGAATTCATCTTCACCTCCCTTTAAGCTTATGGAATTAACAATCCCTTTCCCCTGCAAGCATTTTAATCCGGCTTCAATAACTTCCCACTTGGAGGAATCAATCATGACAGGTAATTGGGCAATCTCGGGCTCCGAGGCCATCAGGTTTAAAAACCTGACCATGGCTGCTTTAGAGTCCAACATGCCTTCGTCCATGTTTACGTCAATGACTTGCGCCCCACCCCGTACCTGATCCAGGGCAACTTCCAGCGCTTCATCAAATTTATCTTCTTTGATGAGTTTCAGGAATTTGGTTGAACCAGTAACGTTGGTACGCTCACCGATGTTAACAAAGTTGGAATTGGGTGAGATGACTACGGCTTCATGGCCGCTGAGTTGAAGAAATTTAGACATGTTCAACTTCTAATTTACGGGGTGCGTATTTGCTTGCGGCTTGTGCAATTAACCGAATGTGATCGGGCGTTGAGCCACAACAGCCACCGACAACATTTACCAAGCCCTCCTTCAAATATTCTTCCACCTGACTTGCCATCTCCTCTGGTGTTTGATCATACTTTCCAAATTCATTGGGCAAACCAGCATTCGGGTGTGCACTCACAAAGAAGGGTGCCTTTTCATTTAGCACCTGTAAATAAGGCCGAAGGGCCGAAGCGCCCAGTGCACAATTCAACCCAATGCTTAACAAGGGCACATGAGCCACCGAGATCAGAAATGCTTCTGTGGTTTGGCCTGAAAGAATTCGACCGCTCGCATCGGTTATTGTTCCCGAAACCATGATCGGTATTTTCTTTCCAATCTCATCAAACAATTCCTGGATGGCAAACAATGCAGCCTTCACATTCAGTGTGTCCGTAACGGTTTCCAATAACAGAACATCGACTCCGCCATCGATCAATCCGCGAGCCTGCTCTTTAAAGGCTGCTGCAAGCTCATCAAAGGTGATGGCTCTGAACCCGGGGTTGTTGACATCCGGTGACATCGAGGCCAGTTTAGTAGTGGGCCCGATCGACCCCGCTACGAACCGAGGCTTGGAGGGGTCTCTTTTTGTAAACTCATCTGCTACTTCCCGGGCAATTATTGCCGATTGATAATTGAGATCATAGACCGCAGACTCCAGGTGATAATCCGCCTGGGCAATGGAAGTGCTGCTGAAGGTATTGGTTTCCAGGATATCCGCCCCGGCTTCGAGGTACTGGCGATGAATATCTTTAATGATATCGGGTCTGGTAAGCGATAACAAGTCATTGTTCCCCTTCAACGGGTAAGGATGGTCCTTGAATCGCTCACCTCGGAAGTCGGCTTCCGTCAAGGGATGGCGCTGAATCATGGTGCCCATAGCACCATCCAACACTAAAATTCGCTTGGTTAAGATGTCTTGTAATTTCACTCTTTCTGCGTTTTAACTTTTTATCCAGAAAGAGCCGTTGGGGGCTGCTTATCTTCTCCTAATCCGATTGAAATTGATCAGGAAGGGAATTAGCACCAAGTTGTTGGCAAGGTTGCTAAGACATCATCGGGCCCGGTCCCTCAGTCTTTCTGGATAAGCGGTGCAAAGAAACACAATTAGGTAATAATAATAAAATCAGGAACCCTTAATTTTGGGCTGTTACTAAGTACTACTCTCTTTGAAACTAGCTGCCATCGACATAGGTTCCAATGCCATCCGATTTCAAGTTTCTTCGGTGTTGGAAAGCAAGGACCAGGTTTTGTTTAAGAAGATGGAATACGTTCGTTTCCCCTTGCGTTTGGGTCACGATGTGTTTACCACCAATCGCATCAGCGAAAAGAGTGTAGCCAAGTTTAAAAAGCTGATGGAAGCCTTTAAACTCTTGCTGGAACTCTACGAAGTGGATGATTACATGTTGTGCGCTACTTCGGCCATGCGTGAATCAGAAAATGGTATGGCGCTGGCTGATGAAGTACGCAAAGAATTGGGGCTGAACATTGAAATTATTGAAGGACAACGGGAAGCTGAATTGATTAACTCAGCCATCCGCTCTTACCTGGGCAGTCAAACCTATTTACACATTGATGTGGGTGGCGGTAGCACCGAGTTGAATGTTTACTTCGGTGGAAAAAAGATGAAGACCCGATCGTTCAAAGTTGGATCCGTGCGAATTCTGGAGAACCATGACCTGCCAGTGGTATGGAGTGACATGGAGCATTGGGTTCGTGAAAACATTAAGCCTAACATGGGCAAAGTGACGGCTGTTGGTACAGGTGGAAACATCAGTAAAATTTATGAGCTCGCGAAGCTCAAACCACACCGGCTCATGTCGCTGAAGAAAATGGCCGAGGTGAAAGAGATGATCTCTGAACATTCCATTGAAGAGCGGATTTATAAACTTCAGATGAACCCCGACCGAGCCGATGTAATCCTGCCGGCCAGTACCATTTATATGCGGGTTATGGAATGGGCAAAGGCCAAATACATGTTTGTTCCTGAAGTGGGGCTTAAGGATGGGATGATGTTACACCTATTCGAGCGGAATAGTCGTCAATCCAAAATTGAGTTTGTAAACAAAGAGGATCAAAGCAAAGGAAGTAAGACTCAGATCATTCCCAGGAAGTTCTAAAAGAGATTCACATCCATGATGGTCTCCCGGGTAACCTCATAAAACTCGCGGTGCACGTTAAACAACGGTTCTCCATTCTGTTCTTTGATCACATAGGTTCCATCTTCGCGCATCGTGTAGGCATTTACGTTATCCTTCAGGTTATACCGGAGGATGTTCATCACCTGTTTGCGGAGCATATCTTGTTCCAACAAAAACAGCGATTCTATTCTTCGATCAAAACTGCGCACCATCGCATCGGCACTGCCAATGTACACTTTGGGGTTCCCGGCATTATGGAAATAGTAGATGCGGGAGTGTTCGAGGTAATCTCCTACTATGGAAATCACCTCGATGTTGTCGCTAAGGCCTTTACGCCCTGGTCGCAAACAGCACATGCCCCGAATGCTTAACTTAATGGGTACTCCCGCCTGAGAAGCCTCATAAAGTGTATCAATAAACTCCCTGTCCTGCAGCGAATTCAGTTTGATGACAATGCCAGCCGGTATCCCCTGACGGGCATTTTCCGCCTCACGTCTGATCAGGTTGCACAACTGAATGCGCATGTCGCGCGGGGAGGTGATCAGATTCCGATAGGCAGCCGGTTGCGAATGGCCCGTGATAACATTAAAAAAGTCGGACACATCATTGGCATACGCTTCATTCGTACTTAATAAACCAATATCGGTATAGAATTGAGAGGTTATCTCATTGTAGTTTCCACTCGATAAATGAACATAGCGGTACACCCGATCCGGCTCATTGCGTACAATCAACAACAGTTTGGTATGGGTTTTCAAACTGCTGACACCGTAAATCACAAAGCAGCCCGCCTTCTGAAGTCGTTGAGCTTCGCGCAAATTATTTTCTTCATCAAAGCGGGCTTTTACTTCAAAGAGAACAGACACATGTTTCCCGTTCTCAGCCGCGCGTAACAGGGCAGCACTGACACGGGATTCCTTTGATAACCGGTAGATGGTGATCTTAATCGATAGTACCAGAGGATCATCAGCCGCTTTTTCCAACAACTCCAGAACGGGTTCCATCGAGTTATAGGGGTGGTGCAAAAGGATATCCCGTTGCTTCAAGATATCGAATAAATCACTTTCGCCTTGTTCCGGAAAAGAAAGTGGCTTTACGGGAGGCCGCGGATGCAAGCGCTTGTCCTTAAAATCGCGATGATTGATGATCTGATTAATGCCTGTAAAGTCGATCATACCCGCTTTTGGAATCTGGAAGATATTCGCATCGTCCAGGTCCCATTGTATTTTGAGCATCCTGATCAGGCTCGGATCAGGATTTTCTTCAATGTCTATCCGCACCACACGACCCGTTCTGCGTGTTTGTAATTTCTTCTTCAATTCCTCCAGGAAATTGGATTCAATATCCTCACTCTCCTCCAGGGTAAAATCACCGTTGCGATTGATGCGGAACAGGTTAATGGCTTCGATCTCAATGTTTCTAAAGAGATGTTGCATGTTTCTGCGAATGATATCCTCGATGGGGATAAAGGAAATTGATTCGTCAGCATTTTTGATTTCAAAAAACCGGGGTATGTTACTGGGAACCTGAATAAAAGAAAAACGCTGTTGATTATTCAGGTCATGCGGGGCTTTGGTGATCACCCCAAACAAAATCCGGTTGTATTTCAGCACCGGAAAGGTGTGATAACTATCGAACAACATGGGGGTTAGCATCGGATAGATCGTCCGTTGAAAGTACTGATCTACACGCGAGCAGTCCTCCACCGGCAAGGCATCGCAGTTGACAATTCTGAATCCATTTTTCTCAAATTTTGGCTTCAGCTTGCGGATGTAGTATTCGTTTTGATCGCGGACGAACTTCTGTGTCTCCGCCAGAAGAATCTGACGGAACGGGGTTTCGCGAAGGCCGCTGTAATCATACCGTTCTTTGCCGTAGTCGATGTAATTGTACAGACTCCCGAGTCGAATGGTACAAAACTCATCAAGGTTGGAAGCGGTAATGGCCAGAAACTTAAGTCGTTCAAAAATGCTGCGATCGATGTGCTTGGCTTGATCCAGAACACGATAATTGAATTTCAGCCAGCTTAAATCGCGACTGATGTAATTACTCTCCTGTATATGCTTATTCGCCAACTCCAGTGGCTTCACTCCCGCACTTTCGATCATAGTAATCAACCCTTAAATGTCGATTCGGGCATATTTGGCATTCTTTTCAATAAACTCCCTGCGGGGGGCTACTTCATCTCCCATCAGCATGGAGAACAAGTGATCGGCCTCCGCTGCAGATTCAATCGTCACCTGCTTCAAGGTGCGTCTGGCTGGGTCCATCGTGGTTGCCCACAATTGTTCGGGATTCATTTCTCCTAATCCCTTGTACCGCTGCACGCCTACACTATCTTCATTACCCCCTTTGCTAAGTTCTTTAATGATGGCATCCCGCTCTTCTTCCGTCCAGCAGTAACGCTCTTCGCGGCCTTTCTTCAATAAGTAGAGCGGTGGTAATGCAATGTATACATAGCCTTGTTCTATTAACTCGCGCATGTAGCGAAAAAAGAATGTTAAAATTAAGGTTCGGATGTGACTTCCGTCTACATCGGCATCCGTCATAATAATTATTTTATGATACCGTAACTTCGATAGGTTAAGCGCTTTGTTATCCTCCTGTGTGCCAAACGAAACCCCCAGCGCGGTGATCATATTCTTGATCTCTTCATTTTCATAAATCTTATGCTCCTGCGCCTTTTCCACATTGAGAATTTTTCCGCGTAACGGAAGAATGGCCTGGAAGTTCCGGTCGCGCCCTTGCTTGGCTGACCCACCGGCCGAATCGCCCTCCACCAAATACAATTCGCAAATGCCGGGATCTGAACTGGCACAATCGGCCAGCTTGCCTGGAAGTCCGGTTCCGGAAAGCACGTTTTTACGCTGCACCATTTCGCGTGCCTTGCGGGCTGCGATCCGGGCCTGTGCCGCCAGTATTACCTTGCTCACTATTAGCTTTGCTTCCCTGGGATTCTCCTCGAGGAAGTTTTGTAACACTTCACCCACCGCGATATCCACCGCGCCCATGGCTTCTGAGTTTCCGAGTTTGGTTTTCGTTTGCCCTTCAAACTGGGGTTCGGCCACTTTCACGGAGATCACGGCCGTAAGACCTTCTCTAAAATCATCGCCACTGATTTCCACTTTGGCTTTTTCCAAGAGGCCCGACTTATCGGCATAGCCTTTCAGAGTCCGTGTTAAGGCCCGTCTGAATCCAGCCACGTGCGTTCCGCCCTCGTGGGTGTTGATATTATTCACATACGAGACCAGGTTTTCGCTGTAGGAAGTATTATAGCCTAATGCCACTTGTACCGGTATCTCACTTTTGGTATTCTCGATGTAGATCGGAGTTTGAATCAGTTTCTCACGGGTGGAGTCCAGGTATTCAACGAATTCGCGCAACCCGCCAACAGATAAAAAAGAAGTACTTTTCGCCACCCCGTTTTCATCTTTATCGCGCTGGTCCTTGAGGTTAAGTTTAATGCCCGGATTCAGGAATGCTAACTCTCGCAAACGGGTAGCTACTGTTTCGTAATTGTATTCGGTAGTTAATGTAAACACGTCTGCATCGGGCTTAAAAAGAACGGTGGTTCCTCTGCGGTCGGAATTGCCAACCATGCGAACCGGATATTGCGGTACGCCACGATGGTATTCTTGTTCAAAAATCTTCCCTTCCCGATAGACGGTTGCCTTCAATACGGATGACAATGCATTTACGCAGGAGACGCCCACGCCATGTAACCCTCCGGAAACCTTGTAAGTATCCTTATCGAATTTTCCTCCGGCATGGAGTACGGTCATCACCACCTCCAACGCAGAACGTTTTTCCTTCTCGTGCATGTCGGTAGGAATGCCTCGGCCATTGTCTTCCACGGTTACGGAATTGTCCTCGTTGATCGTTACATTGATCTCATCGCAGTAACCGGCCAGGGCCTCGTCAATGGAGTTGTCCACCACCTCCCAGATCAGGTGATGCAGGCCTTTTACCCCGATATCTCCGATGTACATGGCGGGTCTTTTCCGCACGGCTTCCAGACCTTCTAAAACCTGAATATTACTAGCTGAATAATTGGTTTCCTTGGTTGCTCTTTCTACGCTCATTTGGGCTTTTAATAAACCGTCAAAAATAACGTTTTTACTAGCGTTTACCGCATTTTTTTAGGAAAAACCCCAAGTATTTTTGCCCGGCATTACGGACGTTGTAAGACGCTCTTTGGAATCAATAACTAAATACTTAGTTTTAGTGTATAAACTCTCGACTATGAAGGCAGTTCTGGCCCTGGTTAGCACTTTACTGATTGGAACTCTCTGCTGGGGGCAACAAGGTTATAGCATCGCTGAAATTCCGGTCTTTCATATGGCTTCAGATTCCATCCGGTACGCACGCCTACAGCAGTCCCTGCGACTTGCTTTTACCTCCAAAGCCCAGCCGGAAGAGGTGGATAGCATCATGCGTGAATTGAGGCAAATGGAACTTAAAATAACCGGCCGGAAGAAAGTATTTCATGGGTCGCGCGATTACTTCCCCTATGATAGTTTAGAATTCATTTCTGATTTTAATCGGGTTAAAAAATTGACGCTTTCCAATCGACCAGCCAAACGGTTACCGGCCGCTATCCTTCAATGCAAAAACCTCGAAACGCTGGAAGTCGTCAACACCCGGATGAAAAGACTCAATAAATTGAAGCAATTGCCTTCCCTTAAGACCATTCATGTACTCAACAATACCCCGACCCGCCCATTGAAATTATCAAAGAGCAAAAGTGTTAAGACGGTAGTGGTGAGAATGAACCAAGACAATGCGCTGCCTCGCTCGTTCAAAAAGCTTGAGACCCTTGAAACACTTGATCTGGCTACCTGTGGGCTCGAGGAATTTCCAAGAGGCCTGGAAAGTAATAAACAACTGAAGGAGTTGAGACTTGGCAGTAATCGGATCACATTGAAAGCCGGTAAAATTGAATTCATTCCCAGCCTTGAGAAACTGGAGCTACAAGGAAATGAGATTGAGCACCTGCCGGAAGCCATTAGGAATTTACCCCACTTAAAACGGCTTACTCTTACCGGGAATATGATCGTTACGGTAAGTCCCGCCATTGCAGAATTAAAGAAGCTTGAGGAGCTCTCCTTTTACCGGAATAAGCTCACATCCATCCCCGAAGGAATCTACGCGCTGCCGGCCCTTCGGGAAATTGACCTGTACTATAACCAAATTGAACGGGTTGATGACCGGATCGCGAACCTCAAACGCTTGGAGGTCCTTTATTTATCCAACAACCGGTTAATCAGTTTGTCTGAGGCGGTTTCAACGTTGCCCAACCTGGAGGAACTTTATCTTTCCAATAACCGATTGGTGGAACTTCCCCCAACCCTTTTTTCACTCCAAAAGCTGAGAGTATTGCGTGTAAATAATAACCAGTTAAGTCAATTCCCTAATAATTTACCAAGGTTAACGAATCTAGAGAGCCTTGATATCTCCGGAAATCAATTTGCCGAGATGCCTTCCGGAATTACAGACCTGCCCCGCCTGAAACTGCTGGTGATGATCAACAACCCGTGGGACGACCCCACCCGGCTCTACCTTACTGAACTGGCCGGATTGCTACGCAGTAAAGAAGTAATCGTGCATGTAGATGAAGGCCCGGTACCTTAGGCCTTCTTCTTTTTCGATTTTTCCTTCCCCTTCTTTCCGTTATCCTTTTCGCTCATCAATTGAAGCTTGGCCTTTTGGAGCTCTTCTTTCTGGGCCTGGCTAACCGTAGGGTATTTGATTTCCAACTTGGCAAACTGCCGGGTGATGATGGCTGCTATGGCGAGTCGTGAAAACCACTTGTCATCGGCAGGGATTACAAACCAGGGAGCGTAGTCCGTAGAGGTGGCACTTAAGGCCTTTTCATAGGCCCGTTGATAATCATCCCAAAAGGCACGCTCTTTCAAATCCGACAACGAAAACTTCCAGTTTTTGCTGGGGTCATCAATTCTTTCCAGGAAGCGCTTCTTTTGTTCCTTCCTGGAAACGTGCAGGAAGAATTTCAGGATGATGGTACCATTATCAGCCAGGTTCTTTTCGAACCTTCGAATTTGCTTATAGCGCTGCTCCCAAAACTTATCATCAATTTTCTTAACGGATTCGACTCCCGGAATATGTTCGTTTAAAATCCACTCCGGATGAACCCGGGTGGCCAACACATTTTCATAATGCGAGCGATTATGAATCGCTATTTCTCCACGAGCCGGTAATGCCAACTGGTGACGCCAGAAATAGTCGTGGTCCAGTTCGGCCGAGTTCGGGGCTTTAAAACTGTACACCTTAACCCCTAATGGATTAAATCCGGACATGATGTGTTTCACGGCCCCATCCTTGCCGGCTGCATCCATGGCTTGAAAAATAATCAATACGCTGTATCGGTTGTGTGCATACAGTTCGTCTTGCACTTCGGCCAGGTGCTTTCGGCCATTTTCCAACAGCAGTTCTGAATCTTCTTTGTTGAGCAGCTTCCCTTTGTACTCCGTATCAAAGTCTTTCAGCTTGATATTTTTTCCCGGTTTAACGAGCAGTGATTTCAGTGAAATCAATTTTTCATCCGTAAGCATAGTGGGTAAGTTTAATTCCCGAAGCTAACAATTAGCCCTTTACCGCCTTATGATTTATATCACTTTTTAGGACTTTATTCCACGACTACACGTACCTTTGAAAATCTTCCTGAACCCGTGAAATTTCAGTTCCAGTATGTTGTTTTATTAACCCTGTTGGCCGGCAGCGGACCTGCGCTAACCTATGGCCAATCCGATGCCGAACAAATTAAAGCTGTTATTGCCCGGGAAACCTCCTCGTACATGAACGTGGATTATAAAAGCTGGGCTGCCACCTGGCTTCAGGTGCCCTATGCATTTTGGGCCTATTCTGATAACGAAACCAGTCGCGTGTTGGAGAGCTGGAGCACCATGAACCAGTCCTTTGCCGATTACTTTAAAAACTCAAAACCATCGCTCGGGGAAATCACCAACGACTGGATCGAAATCCGCGTGTATGAAACCGGGGCCTTCGTCCGCTTTAATCAAAAGGTAGTTGACGATTTTGACACGCAACTCACTTCGCAGGTGCGGGTCCTTGAAAAAAAGGATGGCGCCTGGAAGATTGTCTGCATGAAGGCAGCCGCCAAAAACTGATTAAAATTCCATTAACAGTATGTAACTTTTTCTGAAAGTTTGGTATCTTTTAGTCCTAATCCCTTTTACTTATGAAAGCTACCAGCCTATTTTTTACCGGGTTATTTTCATTGGTTATGGCCACGGTATCCGCTCAGGATTCCAAGGATGTTGCCGCAATAAAAGCGGTGATTGAAAAAGAAACGTACGCTTTTCATACGGTAAATCGCAAAGACTGGGAAGACACCTGGCTGCATGCACCGTATTCGTATTGGTCCTATTCCGACTCCACGGGCACCAGTTTTATTGAAGGGTGGGATGCGATCAACAAGTCTTTTGATGAATATTTTAAGACCCAGGTTTCCAGCCGGAGTATCGATGTGGCCAAACAAAAGGGCGAGGTAAAAATTAATCGTAACTGGGTCCAAATCCGGGTATATGGCAATGGTGCCTTTGTGCGATACACACAGCATGTGAAGGATGACATTGACCGCGATGAGACTTCTCAGATCCGGATTCTGGAAAAGGGGAAAGATGGTAAATGGCGGATTGCCTGTGTGGGTGCAATTGCTGCCTACCCGAAAGAATAATTCAATACTGTCCTGAGCGCAGCAGCACCAGGGTACAGGCTTCCATCGCTTCCGTTCCGCTTTTCTCCAACAGTTCTTCAAACTCAGGATTTTCAGTGCCTGGGTTGAATATCACGCGTTTTGGTTTTAAGCTGAGGATATACTGATAGAGTTCGGGCTGATGGTGCGGTCCGATGTACAAGGTTACGGTATCCACGTCTGTGATTTCGGGCCGATCGGCAATTGATAAAATGGGGTTGCCGAACACTTCGCCCTTTTTAATTCCCACGGGTACAATGTTGTGTTTGTATTCCTTCAGCATGCCGGCCGCGAGGTATGCGTAACGAGAAGGATTGGGGGTTGCCCCGATGATGACGGTTTTCTTACTCATCGAACAAAATATTTTTTTACCAACGCTTCCGCGCAACGTTCGCCATCCATCGCGGCCGAAACAATGCCTCCGGCATACCCTGCCCCTTCGCCACACGGAAAAAGACCTTTCATCTGCACATGCTCCAGCGTTTCCTTGTCGCGCGGAATTCGAACGGGTGAGGAGGTTCTGCTCTCCACGCCTACTATCTGTGCTTCGTTAGTCAGGTAGCCCTTCATTTTTTTTCCAAAGCTATTAAAACCCTGACGCAAACTCGCACTCACAAATTTCGGGAGCACGGCATCGAGCGACACCGATCGGATACCCGGTTGGTAGGAAGTTTCGAGTAAGGAAGCCGATACTTTGTCTGAAACAAAATCCATCAATCGCTGGGCTGGTGCGGTTTGCGTTCCCCCGCTCAGTTCACACGCCCGTTGTTCAATTTCGGCCTGAAAAAACATCCCGGCCAGCGGACCATGCTGTTCATATTTTTTATAATCCATTTCCTCCACCGCTACCACGATACCAGAATTCGCAAACCGTGAATCTCTACGGGAAGGACTCATTCCATTTACAACAATTTCGCCCGGAGCCGTAGCGGCCGGTACAATAAATCCACCCGGACACATGCAGAAAGAAAACACGCCCCGCTCCTTACCCTTGTATGAAGCCTGATGGACGAGGGCGTATGATGAAGCCGGAAGGTAAGGGCCCCGCTCCACCGCGCAATGATATTGAATCTGGTCGATCAGATTTTGCTGGTGTTCTACCCGTACGCCCAGGGCAAAGGGTTTGGCATCCAGCATAACTCTCTTTTTATGCAACAGTTGAAAAATGTCGCGGGCTGAATGACCGGTCGCCAGAATCACCGCCTTAGCTTCGAGCCGGTGGCCAGCTTCGGTAACCACTCCTTTAATTTCATTTTGGGTGCCCAGGAGATCCACCACACGGATATTGAAATGAACCTCACCGCCAGCCTGTACGATGGACTGCCGGAGCTCCGTTACCAGCTTGGGTAACTTGTTCGTTCCAATGTGTGGATGCGCATCAAATAGGATATCCTCCTGCGCGCCATGGGCTACCAGAATTTCCAAAATTCTCCGAACGTCACCCCGTTTCTTCGACCGGGTATACAACTTGCCATCCGAATAGGTACCGGCTCCCCCTTCGCCAAAGCAATAATTTGATTCGGGATTGACTACGTGCGCCTTATTGATGGCCGCAATGTCGCGCCTGCGGGCTTGCACATCTTTGCCCCGCTCCAACACAATGGGTTTAATTCCCAGTTCAATCAGCCGGAGGGCCGCAAAGAGACCTGCCGGACCGGCTCCGATGATGATGGCGGATTCGGCCGAGCGCACGTCCGGATATTCTTTTCGAAAGGTGATGTGATCTTTGCGTTCTTCAGCCGGTGTGATCTCCACCTGAATTTTTACCCAGATCTTTTTCCCCCGGGCATCGACCGAGCGTTTGAGTGGAGTGATGAACAAACTTCCATCGTCCTTCAATCCCAACGACTTATACAGTGCGGGTTTGAACTGTTCTTCATCAAAAGCCTCTTGTGGGCTTAGTTGTACTTCGGCTGTTCGTTTCATGGGGAAAGGTAGTTATCCTTTCAATTGGCTTGTAAAGATAGTCTGTGGAAGCGAATTCACTACCTGCGACCATCAAACGAAAATGAATAGCCAAAATTCAATCCGAAGCGGAAAGTTTGAGAAAACTTATCCTGATTGACCGAACTAAACACAGTTTCATAGCTTGGCTCGACATCGTACATGCGGTAGCCAATGGCATACCCAATGAATGCATCGATGGTAAAGCCATCGCCATCATTGCGCTGCATCAGGCGACTGCCCAGCAGGATGCCATACTCTGCCCGTTGCTCGGATGAACTTACCGTCAAGGTATTTCCGGGTGCCAATGGAAAATCGATGTTCGCAAAATGACTCAGGTTGGTGAAGCGGGCTTCATGAGCGAAGTACCACATGCCGGTCTTCATCGGATTATAAAATTTCTGTTTGACGGCAATGGCATACCCCCGGTCGAAGACTTCGTCCAAGGGCACATCAGAATCGGCTGTGTAAAACGGTTTTCGGATCGCTTCAAACTCAAATTCATGTCCCAGGCGTTCTTCGTTGTAGAATTCAATTCCAAAGGGCATGAAGCCGATAAAGCTGAAGGCCGGGTTGCCTTGAATAATCACTCCGCGGTATTCAGAATAGCGGGGGTTGAAATAGCTAAATCCCCTGCGACCTTGCGGGGCTGCCTGGCGTTGAACTGTTGCCAGCGCGTTGATCTGGTTCGCGAGTTTATTGTTTTCATAAATCGGTTTATAGTACCCCGTCAATTTTCCATCCTCTTCATACAGTTCCCAGGTGCCCACCCGTAAATCATCTTCGATGCGACCTTTAGTCTGCAGCGAGCCAGAAGGATAATAGCCGGTGTAGTTTCCTTTGCCTTCAACAAATTCACACTCCCCTTCCAGCTTGCCATCTTCGTAATAGTAATTCCACAGGCCCTGACTTTTTCCATTCTGGATAAGGCCTTTCAATTTCAATTTGCCACTGGGGTAATACTCGCGGTATTCACCACTTCCCAATTGGTAAGTGACTTCGCTAATTAATTTACCCCCTGTCCCATGGGTACTCCAGTATCCATTCTTCGTTCCCCCCACATACTCGCCCTGGGCACTGATGGTGCCATCTTCAAAATAATATTTCCAGGGGCCGGTGGGCTCATCATTTTCATACAGACCTTCCGCGGCTACTTTCCCGGAAGGGTAATAATTTTTCCACCCTCCGTTTTTCTTGCCACCCATAAACTCCCCTTCGCTCTCCAGGGTTCCGGTTTCGGCATAGTAGCGCCAATGCCCTACGTTGCGGGCACCGGATTTGGGACCTTCGGCCAATACTTTGCCGGAGTGATAGTATTCGATGTAGCGACCGTGATCATCGGTGTATTCAATTTCTCCGCGCAAGGTGCCGTCTTCAAAAAATGTCTTCCACAGTCCGTTGCGTTTGTTGTTGTTGTATTCTCCGGTCTCTTTCAACTTGCCACTTTCGTAGTAGAGTTTCCAAACGCCTTCGCGCAGTTTGTTGTTGATGGTGCCCTCCATGCTTTTCTGCCCGTTTTCATAGAAGTACTCCCACAAGCCGTAGTTTGAGTTCTGCCGGAGAATCCCGCGCATTTTAATATTGCCAGTTTCATAGTAAAACTCCCATACCCCGGAGGTTTCGTTGTTAACAAACTGCCCCTTCGACTCGATGTTTCCATTGAGAAAGTAGGAGATGTAGCGGCCGTGCAGAATATTCTGGACCGTGTCCTTTACCTGGTATTCTTCTTTCAGGTTTTTCTTTTCCGAATCATGATAGGTATGGCGCATCACGCCTTGTGCCAGGAGCGACAAAGGCGAGAGCAAGCAGACACCGATCAGGAAGTTTTTCATGATGTAAAAACACGACAAGGTACAAAAATCCAACCTAATGATCAGACGTCCAAGGCTTTGAGCACACCGGCTTTGCCCCAGTCCTGCTTTTCCGGGTCGGTCCACAATTCCGGGAAAAACATGATCTTCTGAAACCTTGGGGGCAAGTATTTTTGCCAGTTGGTACCCCCCGTGGCTTTGATGTCATCGGGATCACGGTGGAGATACCGGCCTGCCGATTTTAAGTGCGCTAAGGGCCACAGCACATTGGCTAGTTGATCCAGGGTTTTTAAGGATGATTTGATACGCTCGGAGTTGGGGAAGTTGGTCTGGTATAGTTTCCGAAGATTTTTATTCCGGTATTTCATTCCGGTCTCCTTAAACAGTTTCATGTACTTCTCCTCAAATTGTTGCAGCGTGAGCGTCTTCTTACCGGAGGCAAGTTCAGTAGCCCCGCTGCGCCAGTAGAGGTGTTCCACCTGTTGTTCGATGTCACTGTATTCCAGGAGCGATTCGCGGAACTCCATGTGCACCAGGTTTACCAGGTCGGTGCTGCAGATTTCAATAAGCCGGTATTGGGCCGACTGAAATCCGGAGGCGGGTAAAAGCGACATCCGGAACTTAAGAAACTGATCCTTCTCCATTCCCTCCACCATGACCGTAAAGGAATCGACCAGCATTTCGAAATACCGGTTGATGCGCTCCAGTCGGGTTGCGAAGAAGTTCTCGTCCAACTTTTCCCGTTCCGCCAGTTGCTCCAGTTCCCAGAGAATCAGGTTGAAATACAATTCGGTGATCTGGTGGTATATGATAAACACTTTTTCATCCGGAAAGCGCGTCTTTGGATTTTGTAAACTCAGCAGGGTGTCGAGGTGGATGTAATCCCAATAGGTGAGGTAATCGGAATACAAAAGTCCATCGAGGTAGGACGACAAGTCTTGCCCCATTACCGCATACTTTTGCTGCAACTTCTTCAATTGTTCAGTTAAAGCCGGATCGAGGGAAGAATTGTCCATAGAGTTGTTATTCTTATGTAAATTTGACCCCATTCACGAGAATAACCAAACTATTTATGGCATCTCATCCTACCGCTGAGGCACCCGCAAAGAAATCATTAAAGCAAGACGTGTATGATCATCCTGATTTTTATGGGATTGACGACTTGCTCACGGAAGAACATAAACTTATCCGCAGTTCCATTCGCGAATTCGTGAAGAAAGAGATCTCCCCGTACATTGAAGATTGGGCCCAGCGGGCGCACTTTCCCTACGCGATCGTAAAAAAGTTTGGTGAGATCGGAGCCTTTGGTCCTACGATCCCTCAGGATTACGGTGGTGGAGGAATGGATTATATCGCCTATGGAATTTTGATGCAGGAAATTGAGCGCGGGGATTCGGGCATGCGCTCCACAGCTTCCGTTCAAGGCTCGTTGGTGATGTATCCGATTTACAAGTTTGGATCCGAAGCGCAACGAAAGAAATACCTGCCCAAGTTGGCCAGCGGTGAATGGCTCGGTTGTTTTGGGCTGACGGAGCCCGATCACGGTTCCAACCCCAGCGGTATGGTGACCCACTTTAAAGATCAAGGCGATCATTATCTTTTGAACGGTGCGAAGATGTGGATTTCCAATTCACCAAAGGCGGATGTGGCCGTAGTGTGGGCGAAGAACGAGGCTGGTCGCATTCACGGGTTGATTGTAGAGCGTGGCATGCCGGGGTTTACCACTCCGGAGACGCACGGCAAGTGGTCGTTGCGCGCCAGTGCCACCGGAGAGTTGGTTTTTGATAACGTAAAGGTTCCTAAAGAGAATCTGCTTCCCGGTAAAAACGGGTTGGGTGCCCCGATGATGTGTCTGGATTCGGCCCGGTACGGAATTGCCTGGGGTGCTATCGGGGCCGCCATGGATTGTTATGATTCTGCCCGCAGGTATGCGCTCGAGCGGATCCAATTTGGTAAACCCATTGGTTCGTTTCAATTGGTGCAGAAGAAACTGGCCGAGATGCTTACTGAAATCACCAAAGCACAATTGCTTAATTGGCGCCTGGGTGTGTTAATGAATGAAGGCAAGGCCACCACCGCCCAGATCTCGCTGGCCAAGCGCAACAATGTTCATGTGGCCCTGGAAATCGCGCGGGAAGCGCGACAGATTCATGGCGGTATGGGCATAACCGGAGAATATCCCATCATGCGCCACATGATGAATCTTGAATCGGTTGTAACGTATGAAGGCACCCATGACATCCACCTGTTGATATTGGGTCATAGCATTACCGGCATCCCGGCTTTCTCGTAGCATGAAGGTAGTTACCGTTCTAGGTGCCCGCCCTCAATTTATTAAGGCGGCTCCTGTATCCAGGGCATTCAACTCCGCAGGGATTGAGGAAGTACTCGTTCATACAGGGCAGCACTTTGACCATAATATGAGTCAGGTGTTTTTTGATGAGATGGAAATTCCTACGCCCCAGTACAACCTGGAAATCAGTGGTCTCCATCACGGAGCCATGACGGGCCGGATGCTGGAGAAAATTGAAGCCGTGTTGATGAACGAAAAACCAGACTGGGTGTTGGTGTATGGCGATACCAATTCAACGTTGGCCGGAGCGTTGGCGGCTGTCAAGTTGCATATTCCTGTGGCCCATGTGGAGGCCGGGTTGCGCAGCTTTGAAATGAAGATGCCGGAAGAAGTGAACCGGATCCTGACCGACCGGATTAGTACGCTCTTATTCTGTCCCACCTCAACGGCTGTTGATAATCTGGATGCGGAGGGGTTTCGCACGTTTGGAAGCCGAATTGTGTTATCGGGCGATGTGATGTTTGATGCCGTGGAGTATTACCGGTCGAGAATTGATACGCACGCTACCGTGTTGGGTAAAGAAAACGTGAAGGCTCCCTTTTTACTGGCCACTCTACACCGTGCAGAGAACACCAATGATCCAGTTCGGCTCCGCGCCATCTGTTCTGCCTTGAATGCGATTAACCGGCACGTGAAGATTGTATTGCCCTTACACCCGCGCACCAAAGCATTTCTTGCCAGCCATCAAATTCAACTGGAGGCGCAGGTGATCGATCCGGTTGGGTATTTCGACATGCTTGCGTTGTTACAAGGTTGCAGCCTGGTGTTAACGGATAGTGGTGGGTTGCAGAAGGAAGCGTATTTCTTCGGGAAGTTTTGCATCACGCTGCGCGACCAAACCGAATGGGTCGAGTTAGTGAAAGCCGGTGCCAATGACCTGGCGGGGGCGGATCCAACTAAAATTTTTGCCCTCTTTCAGCAACATTACCAACAGCCGGTTGCGATGCGATCCGGATTGTATGGCGATGGCCATGCCGCTGCCAAGATTGCCCGAGAGCTTATTGACTTTCGATGAATCCACTGATCGTAATCCGTTGAACCGGATTGCGCGGATCGTTGCTATAAATGGTGATCGCTTTGTTTTGCGTTCCGATCCGGCCGGCTGTTGCCAAAGTCCATTGCAATTTGATTGACTCCCCCGGTTTTAATGTGTTCTTTTCAGGGGTGGCTGTCAGGCAGGAGCAATTGCTTTGCACATAGCGCAATTCCAGATTTTGTTTACCGCGGTTGGTAAGTAGACTTACTTTTTGCACCTGGGTTCCTTGTTTTACGCGGGCAAAATCAACCGCATAGGAATCGACCAACAATGCAGGGGCTTTTGCTAACTCCTCCGGACTTAAGGTGGGGAAAAACTCTTCGGCCGTAGCATACACAGAAAATGATTTCACCGGATTCTCTGTATCGGTCGTTACTACTTCTATTCGGTCGGACAAGAAACCATATTGAATTCGGGCTTTGGTATTGTAAGCAATTCTGAATGTTCCTGTTTCGCCTGCCTTTAATGATTCCGGTGTGGTTACTTTTAGATACTCCGGAGCTTCGACTTTTGTAAACTTTATTTCTTCCGTACCGGCATTCTGTACGGCAAACTCTTTCGGTTCCCCGACTTTGTTTACATAGATTTTTCCCAGGTTGAAGGAATTGTTCCTGAAGCGGAGATGACCATTCGATGCTGAGAGTACCGCGCCACCCGACAGTTTATCCACCACCGACCCTTTGATTTGCAGGACGATGGGGTTTCGGTCGAAGTCGGTGGTAACCGATAGGGTTTTGTTAAAATAGCCCGGGCGGCCTTTCGGATCAAAGCTGGCCTTGATAAACCCGGACTGACCCGGTGCGATCAGGTCTTTACTCCAGCCGGGTGTAGTACAGCCGCAAGAAGCCTGCACGGAAAGGATCTTCACGGGCCGGGTGCTGGTGTTGGTAAATGTAAATTCATGTTCGGCAGGTCCGGCCGCTTCCACAATCTCACCAAAGTCGTGGATTTTCTCTTTGAATAAAATGGGCTCCACCAGCTGTGCATTGCCCTTTGAAACTATCAATAACAACAACCCCAATGCAATCCGTCTCATGGTGCAAAACTAGCAGTTGTGCATCACATCCTGAACGACCCGCTGAACTTTCTGATGCGCTGTGCTGGCAATTGGCAATACTTCATTTTATTTGCATCCACTATGGCGCGTATTTTAACGGGAATTCAAAGCAGTGGCCGGCCCCACCTGGGCAATTTGCTGGGGGCCATCCTGCCGGCTATCAAATTATCACAGCAACCGGGTAATGAGTCTTTCTTTTTCATTGCCGACCTGCATTCGCTTACCTCCATCAAAGATGCGAAGCAACGGGTAGCCAATGTGCAGGCGGTTGCCGCGGCCTGGCTGGCTTTTGGGTTTGATGTGGAGAAGAATTTATTGTACCGGCAAAGCCGCATTCCGGAAGTGTGTGAGTTGACCTGGTACCTGAGTTGCTTAACTCCGTTTCCAATGCTGGCCAATGCGCACTCGTTTAAAGACAAGGCGGACCGGCTTGCGGATGTGAATGCCGGTTTGTTTACGTATCCCGTGCTGATGACGGCCGACATCATTTTATACGATGCCAACTTTGTGCCGGTAGGTAAAGACCAGCGGCAACACCTGGAGATGGCGCGCGATATTGCCAGTTCGTTCAATACCCTTTATGGGGATACGTTTGTGATTCCGGAGGCGAAGATTGAAGAGGCGGTGATGACCATACCCGGCACGGATGGCCAGAAGATGAGCAAGTCGTATGGCAACATCATCGACATCTTTTTACCGGAAAAGGAATTGCGCAAGCAAATTATGTCCATTGTTACGGACAGCACGCCCATGGAGGCGCCTAAAAATCCGGATACCGACACGGTGTTTTCGATTTATAAACTCCTGGCCACGGCTGAACAAACTGCTGCGTTGAGACAGAACTACCTGGCGGGAAACTTCGGGTATGGCCATGCCAAACAGGCGTTGTATGAATTGATTCTTCAGAAATATGCCAAGGAGCGCGAGGCCTTCAATTATTATATGAGTAATCTTCCCGCGCTTGAAAAGAAACTGGAACAAGGCGAGAAAAAAGCAACCGCCATCGCCCGGGCGGTGTTGGCCCGGGTGCGTGCGAAACTCGGGTATTGATTACTTAGCCGTCCAGACTACCTGCTGTTGATCTTTGCCAACGTTTAAAATTACCCGCAGCGGGTTGGGAACGATGACGAGTTTCGTATCCTTTCCAGGGATGGAGTCCACTTCTACAAACACACCTTCGTTGCCGGCAACCGTAAATTCATTCTTGTCGTTGATCGCATAGGTCTTGGCCAGGTAAGCAATGGGAAAGAGCACATCGGTATCGGGGCAATATTTGTCGTGCACATCCTGCAGTACTTCTTCCAGGTACTCCCCAAATTTTACGTGCAGGGAGTCTTCGAGGTCGTGAAGTTCTTCTTCCAGGTCATCGTATTTGGGATTGTTGTAGTCGATCTTACTCAACGCATTTCTGCGGATCGCAATTTCCTGAATGGCCTTATCGAGTTCCTTCACGTTCATGACGTCAATTTTTTATCAAGATTATAGAAATGGGGGGTAAATTAAAACTGGTGGAATGATTAATTTTGAAGTCACAAACACGCGGCACCATGAATCCGGATTTTCTACCCATCAACGGCACCGACCACATTGAATTTTATGTGGGCAATGCCAAGCAGGCAGCCTTGTTTTATCAGCATTGCATGGGATTTCAGTTGGTGGCGTATGCAGGCCCGGAGACCGGTGTGCGCGACCGCGCTTCGTACGTATTGCAACAGGAGAAAATCCGGTTTGTGCTCACCACCAGTATGCAACCTGACAGCGAGATTGCCGATCATGTGCGCACCCATGGCGATGGCGTGAAGGTGCTGGCCTTGTGGGTGGACGATGCCACGCGCAGTTTTCAGGAGACTACAGTGCGCGGAGCAGAACCGGCATCCCCGCCCAAAACACTTACCGATGAATTTGGAGAAGTGACTGTTTCGTCCATCAAAACCTATGGCGATACGCTGCATACGTTCGTGGAACGAAGCCGCTATAGCGGTCCATTCTTGCCCGGATATAAACCTGTTTCCAGTTCCTTGAAGGTGACGCCCATCGGGTTGAAGTATGTTGATCATTGTGTAGGCAATGTGGAGTTGGGTCAGATGAACCGGTGGGTGAATTTTTATGAGCAGGTGATGGGGTTTAAGTTGCTAATCACATTCGATGACAAAGACATCTCCACCGAGTACAGTGCGCTCATGTCGAAAGTCGTGTCGAATGGCAATGGCTACATCAAGTTTCCGATTAACGAGCCGGCCAAAGGAAAAAAGAAATCGCAGATTGAGGAGTACCTGGACTTTTATCACGGTGCCGGGGTGCAACATATTGCCATTGCCACCGATGATATTATTCACACCGTGAGCGAATTGCGGCAGCGGGGTGTTGAGTTTTTGCGGGTGCCGGATGTGTATTACGATGATGTGCTGGATCGCGTAGGGCACATCAACGAAGACCTGCAGGCGCTGAAGAAGCTGAACATTTTAATTGACCGCGATGAAGAAGGGTATCTGTTGCAGATCTTTACCAAGCCGGTACAAGATCGCCCTACCCTCTTCTTTGAAATCATTGAGCGCAATGGCGCCAAGTCGTTTGGAAAAGGAAACTTCAAGGCCTTGTTTGAAGCCATTGAGTTGGAGCAAGGGCTGCGCGGAAATTTGTGATCTTCGATACTACTGAGAACTTAACCATGGACTTACTTACCGAATCGACACACCGGGCACAGACCTGGCTGAACAGTGCTGCGATGGATGCGGCCACGAAGGCAGGCATCCAACAACTCCTGAATCATTCAAACCCAAAAGGGTTAATCGACAGTTTTTACAAAGACCTTGAATTTGGCACCGGGGGCTTGCGAGGCATCATGGGCGTGGGTTCGAATTGCATGAACCGGTATACGGTTGGTGCCGCTACGCAGGGGCTCGCGAACTATTTGAAAAAATCAGTGGCCGGAGAAATCCGGGTGGCCATTGCGTATGACTGTCGCAATAACAGCCAGGACTTTGCACAGATTACAGCCGATGTCTTTTCCGACAACGGGATTACGGTGTATCTCTTTCCGGAATTGCGGCCCACCCCGTTATTGTCATTTGCCATCCGGTATTTGAACTGTCATTCGGGCGTGGTGATTACCGCTTCGCACAATCCGAAAGAGTACAATGGGTATAAAGCCTATTGGTCGGATGGTGCTCAGTTGGTGCCACCCCACGACAAGAACGTAATCAAGGAAGTGAACTCCATTGGCGGATTTGAAAACATCCGGTTTACCGCAGATGCCACACGCATTCATCGCATCGGAAACGAAGTAGAAGATGCCTATTACCGCGAGGTAGAAAAATTAATTCCGAAGAAGGATAGCATTCAACGACAAGCGAACATCCCACTCGTGTATTCAAGTCTGCACGGGGCAGGTATTACCATGGTGCCGGAATGTTTGAAGCGGTTGGGATTCCGGAACCTGATGGTGGTGAAAGAACAACAGACGCCTGATGGCGATTTCCCAACGGTGCACTCGCCCAATCCCGAAGAGCAATCGGCCATGGAGCTCGCGTTGAAGCTGGCCACGGCAGTACAGGCGGAACTGGTGATGGCCACGGATCCGGATACCGATCGTGTGGGCATTGGTATCCGCGATGATCAGGGTGCGTTCTTTCTGCTGAATGGCAACCAGGCGTTTAGTCTGATGATGTGGTTCATTATGAAGAACCTGCCGGAGGCGGACCGAAAGACCGGGTATATTGCGAAGACCATCGTTACCAGCGAACTGGTTGACACGATTGCCAGTACGCTGGGCATTGCCTGTTACAATACCCTTACCGGCTTTAAATACATTGCCGAACTGATGGGGCAACTGGAGGGAAAGCAGAAGTTTATTGCGGCCGGGGAGGAAAGTTACGGGTACATGGTGGGCGACTTTGTGCGCGACAAAGATGCGGTGTCGGCCTGTGCGTTCTTTGCGGCACTGGCTGCCTCGGCCAAAGATGAAGGCGCGACCTTATACGACTGGCTGATTCAGATGTACATCGACTTCGGATTTTATAAAGAGGGCTTGGTGAACCTGGTGCGCAAAGGGGCGGAAGGTGAGCAGGAGATCAAGCGCATGATGGAAAAATTCAGAACACAACCACCGCTCACGCTCGGTGGACAAAAGACCGTGCGCATGTTGGATTATAAGAGTCGGATTGAAAAAGACCTGATTACCGGAAAAGAAACCCCGATTCAACTTCCGGCCTCGGATGTGCTGCAGTTTTATACAGCCGATGGCAGCAAAATTTCGGTGCGGCCCTCCGGTACGGAGCCGAAGATCAAGTTTTATATCAGTGTGCATACGAAGCTGCCCTCGAAAAAGGAATTCGAACGAATTGATCAGGAATTGGATCAGAAGATCGTGCAACTTTCGAAGGAGATCGCGGGCTGAAGCCGATTCCCAAGTCAGGTGTGATTTAATTATCTTTGCGGTTCGGCATGAAAAAAGTTGCTTTTTATACGCTGGGCTGCAAGCTCAACTACTCGGAGACGTCTACGATTTCGCGGAAGTTTGAGGAGCACGGGTATCAGAAGGTGGAGTTTACGGACCGGCCGGACATTTTCATTATTAATACCTGCTCCGTTACCGAAAATGCCGACAAGAAATGCCGCAAGGTGGTGAAAGAGGCACGGGCCATTTCCCCGGAGGCCTATGTGGCCATCATCGGGTGTTATGCGCAACTCAAGCCCAAAGAAATTTCTGAAATTCCGGGTGTGGATGCCGTGCTGGGTGCCGCGGAGAAGTTCCGGCTGGTGGAATTGCTGGACGGGTTTGTAAGGCCACCGACACCTACCGTCTATGCTTCTGAGATTGAGGCGGTTGATACGTTTAATACTTCGTATTCCCTGCACGATCGCACCCGCACGTTTCTGAAGGTACAGGATGGGTGTGATTATTCGTGTACGTTTTGCACGATTCCATTGGCCCGCGGGTCGAGCCGCAGTGATACGATCGCCAATCTGGTTGCCCAGGCGAATGAAATTGCTGCAGCCGGTGTGAAAGAGATTGTGCTGACCGGTGTGAACACCGGAGACTTTGGTTTGAGGCAAGGCATTCGCCACGAACGCTTCATCGACTTAATAAAAGCGTTGGATGCTGTGGCAGTTGAGCGGTTCCGGATTTCTTCGATTGAGCCTAATTTACTTTCTGATGAAATCATTGACTTTGTGAGTCAATCGAAGCGGTTTGTTCCCCACTTTCATATTCCCTTGCAGTCGGGCTCGAATGCCATCCTGAAACTCATGCGCAGGCGCTATCAGCGCGAGTTGTATGCCAGCCGCGTGGAGAAAATCAAGGCGGTGATGCCGCATTGTTGTATTGGGGTGGATGTGATTGTGGGCTTTCCCGGTGAAACGCACGAGCACTTTTTAGAAACGTATCAGTTCCTGAATGAATTAGACATTTCGTACCTGCATGTGTTCACGTATTCCGAGCGTGCGAATACCGTAGCGAGTACATTACCCGGAGCAGTATCCATGCGGGAGCGGAATGAGCGTTCGCGGATGTTGCACATCCTTTCGGATAAAAAGCGGAGGGCCTTCTATGAAAAGAATCTGAACCGGTCGTTTACCGTGTTGTTTGAAAATGATGTAGAGGATGGGAAGATGCATGGGTTTACGGAAAATTATATCCGGGTGGCGGCCCACTACGATCCGTTGCTGATCAATGAAACAAAAAAGGTCGTGCTTACCAGCATCAATGAGAAGGGGTGTGTGGAAGTGGAGGAGGAAGTGACGATGATCAATGTGCAATGATCGATGACCAATGATCAATTTTCAATTGTCAATGTTGTGCGATTTTCTAGGCTGTATACGAAGGCATTTGCATTTTATTGATGCTGCTCTGCTGACCATAAGGGGATCCCGGGGCTCGTTTGAAGAACAATCTACTTTAACACATATCAATACTCGCCCGGGATGACACTTCGTAGTAAAGGTCATTTCATAGATAGGCATGACATCTTCGTTAGAATTGGCCAATTGAGCATCGAATAATTGATCATACATTTCCCTGCATACGACCGTCTTTGATTTCGAGTTTGCGGTCGGTCATGGCGGCAAATTCCTGGTTGTGGGTAACGATGACAAAGGTCTGATTGAATTCATCGCGCAGTTTGAAGAAGAGTTGGTGCAGGTCGCGGGCGTTGTTGGAGTCGAGGTTGCCGCTGGGCTCATCGGCAAAGATCAGGGCGGGTTCGTTGATGAGGGCGCGGGCTACGGCCACGCGTTGTTGTTCCCCGCCCGAAAGTTCGGATGGCTTGTGGTCGGCCCGGGGTTCAAGGCCCAAGGACGATAGTAATTGGTTGGCGCGGGCTTTCACTTGGGCAGTATCCTTCTTTGCAATCCAGCCGGGGATCATCACATTTTCGAGGGCAGAGAATTCGGGCAACAGGTTGTGAAACTGAAACACGAAGCCGAGGTTCTGGTTGCGGAAATCGGCCAGCGATTTTGAGGTTTGACTAAACACATCGCGGCCCTTGAGTTCCACCTTACCGGCATCGGGTTTATCGAGGGTGCCGAGGATGTGGAGCAAGGTACTCTTGCCGGCTCCGGAGGCGCCCACAATGGCGACCACTTCCCCTTTGCGGATTTCGAGGTCCACCCCTTTCAGCACATTGAGTGCCCCGTATGATTTTGTCAATCCTTCTGCGCGCAGCATGGTTTTTACTTCTTGAATTAAAGGTTTAAAAAAAGTAGCTTGCCTCCAAAACTAATTGTATGAACATCCACGAATATCAGGCTAAAGACATTCTAAAAAAATTCGGTGTAGCCGTACAGCGCGGCATTGTTGCCGACACGCCCGACAAGGCTGTGGCTGCCGCGAAGCAGTTGGGTGCCGAGACAGGGTCGAAGTGGTTCGTGGTGAAGTCGCAGATTCATGCCGGTGGGCGGGGTAAAGGGACGGTGCAAGAGACCGGTTCGAAGGGTGTGGTGCTGGCGAAGAGTGCGGACGAAGTGTTTGAGAAATCGAAGGCCATCCTGGGGGGCACGTTGGTGACCATCCAGACGGGGCCGGCCGGGAAGAAAGTAAACAAAGTGCTGATTGCCGAAGATGTTTACTATCCGGGCGAGAGCGAGCCGAAGGAATATTACATGAGCATTTTGCTGGACCGGGCCACGAGCCGGCCGGTGATTATGGCCAGCACCGAGGGCGGGATGAACATTGAAGAGGTGGCGGCCACGCATCCGGAGAAGATCGTAAAAGAATGGGTGGATCCCGCCATCGGGTTGCAGCCGTTTCAGGCACGGAAGGTGGCGTTTGCGTTGGGCCTGGAAGGCAATGCGTTTAAGGAGATGGTGAAGTTTATCAACTCTTTATATTCGGCCTATATGGGGTTGGATGCGTCCATGTTTGAGATCAACCCCGTGCTGAAAACTTCCGATAATAAAATTCTGGCGGTGGATGGCAAGGTGAACCTGGACGACAATGCGTTGTACCGTCACAAGGACCTGGAAGAATTGCGAGATATTTCGGAGGAGGACCCGTTGGAGGTGGAAGCCGGGAAATCGGGCTTGAACTATGTGAAGCTGGACGGCAATGTGGGGTGCATGGTGAACGGGGCCGGATTGGCGATGGCCACAATGGATATTATCAAACTCTCCGGAGGTGAGCCAGCCAACTTCCTGGATGTGGGCGGAGGCGCCAATGCCGAGACCGTGGAGGCGGGATTCCGGATTATTCTGAAAGACCCGAACGTGAAAGCGATTCTGATCAACATCTTCGGGGGCATTGTGCGGTGCGATCGGGTGGCGAACGGGGTGGTAGAAGCGTATAAGAAAGTCGGTAACATCCCGGTTCCGATTATCGTACGGTTGCAGGGCACCAATGCGGAGGAGGGCGCTAAAATCATACAAGAATCAGGTTTAAAAGTGTACTCGGCCATCCTGTTGAAGGATGCCGCTCAAAAAATCAAAGAGGTGCTGGCATAAGGTTTCCTATTTGGGGTAAAAAGCATAAATTAGAGGTTTAAAGGACTGCTGATGAGGAAATGGCTTGTTTTCGTTGTTCTCACCGCCACTGCTGGCACGGCTTTGGGGCAGAGTTTTTATGCCATCCGCAAGAACCGGTCCATGATACTCGTTGCCGGCACCGGTACTTCTACCTATTTTGGAGAGCTTGCCAATCCCGGGGATTACATCGATGCCAAACCTAATATCAATGTAGGGCTACAAATGTATTTTACACCCCGGATTAGTGCACGAGCGGAAGCAACTTGGTTCACCTTGGAAGGAACCGATTCAAAGGCTGATGACGGCAGTCGAGTTAAGCGCAACTTATCCTTCAAATCAAATAATATTGAATTAGGGTTTACCGGGGCCATCAGTCTTTTCCCAAATGGCAACCGCTATTATCGCAGGCCTTACTTTAATATCTATGCCTTTGGTGGTTTTGGATTCATGTACTTTAATCCAAAAACGGATTATAATGGACAGACCTATGCCCTTCAACCCCTCAATACCGAAGGTGCTGATTACAGCCGGATTGGATTGGTACTCCCCTATGGGCTGGGTGCCCGGTTCAAAGCCGGACCTAATTTAAATATTGCGATCGAGGGCGGGTATAGAAAAACCTTTACCGACTATATTGATGATGTGAGTACTGTCCATTTAGGACCTGCTGCGTTTAGTGATCCCGTTGCCGCTGCGTTATCTGACCGCAGACCGGAACTCGGCTACGCTGCTGCAGCCCCTGGAACCAAACGAGGTAATCCTGATAATCTCGATGGCTATTTTCTGTTGAACGTCAAGGCGGAGTATTATCTGCCTTGGGATCTCGGTGGCAATAACAGTGGGAGAATATATAGTCAGAAGCGGAGTTCCTTCTACCGGTATAATAAGAAGGGAGGAGTTAATCGGAGGCGATAGTGGAGAAGTAGAAAGTTCAAAGTTGAAAGCTTTAAGTTTTAAAGCTTAATGTATTTCCTTGGAAACTAATTAAAGACAATCCAGCGCGGATTTGAAGTACTTGCGTTAGAAATCAAGTATTCGTTTTGATTGCGACTTGAAATCAGGATTTGTCGAGGATTTCGTAGCGGGAGTAGTTGCTACGGAATTCGGGGATCAACTCTTTCATGAGGGCGACCATCTTCAACTCGTTGCGGTCGTGGACGAAATCATAGAATAATTCGATGTACTTGTTGATCTCTTCGTAGGCGTACGGTTCCACCTTACCGATCAGGATTTTTTCGTGGTGCGTGGGCAGCGTATCTTCGGAGTTGTTCAACAACTCTTCGTACAACTTCTCCCCTTCCCGCAGGCCCGTGTACACAATTTCAATATCCTTTTCGGGTTGTAATCCCGACAGGGAGATCATCTTGCGGGCGAGGTCCACTATTTTGATCGGACTGCCCATATCAAACACAAATACCTCCCCGCCTTTGCCCATGGTACCGGCTTCGAGCACCAACTGACACGCTTCGGGAATGGTCATGAAGAACCGCGTTACCTCCGGATGGGTAACCGTAACGGGGCCACCCAATTCAATCTGTTTTTTAAACAAGGGAATCACCGAGCCGTTGGAGCCCAGTACGTTGCCAAAGCGCGTGGTGACGAAGGCGGTGGTGTACTTGCCCTTTTCCTGATTGTGCACGTTCAAGGCCTGCACATACACTTCGGCAATGCGCTTGGAGCAGCCCATTACGTTGGTGGGGTTGACGGCCTTGTCGGTGGAGATCATGACGAACTTGCGGACGTTGTAGTCCACCGCCAGATCGGCCAGGTTTTTTGTACCGAGGATGTTGCAATGAATGGCCTCGCCCGGATTGCCTTCCATGAGAGGAACGTGCTTGTAGGCGGCTGCGTGGTAAAGGATTTCAGGTTTGTTGTCTGCAAATATGGCGGAGATACGCGGGCGGTTGGTAATGTCGGCCAGGTAGGCCAGCACCTTCACGGCACTGGTTGCTTTGATCTCGCGTTCAATTTCATAGAGGGGCGATTCGGCCTGGTCGATGAGGATGATGCGTTCGGGGTTGTGGCGGATGACCTGCCGAACCAACTCGCTGCCAATGGAGCCGGCTGCCCCCGTGATGCACACCCGTTTGCCGCGCAAGTCGTGGTCTACACTCTGGTTGTTGAGCTGGATGGCCTCGCGGCCCAGCAGCTCTTCGATCTTGATTTCGCGGATCTGATTTAAGCTCAGCTCCCCGCCCACCCACTTCTCCACAGGCGGCACCGTGCGGACTTTTACTTTGTTGCGCAGGCAGGCATCGACCAATTCGTTCTTGCGCTCGAGGGAGATGTCGCGGACCGTGATGATCAATTCGTCAATGTTCAGTTCGTCCAGAAAATAGTCCAGGTTTTCCCTGCGGGCGTCATAGATCTTGGTACCGTCCACCACCTTGCCGATTTTGTTCTGATCGTCTTCGAGAAAGCCGGCAATCTGCATGTTGGGGGTAGAGTCGATGACGTGGCGGGTGATGATGCCTGTTTGCCCCGCCCCGAAGATGAGAACGCGCGCCTTCTTGATTAACGCATTGCGGTAATACGAGAAAATGTATTTTACCAGCAACCGGTAATTAAACAAGAACAAAAAGGAAGTGATCAGGCTAATGATCACCACGGAGAACGGAATCAGAAAATGGCCGATGCGGTAAAACGAAAAAGCATTGGCGGCTATCACCAGTAATCCATTTGTCAACAGCATGAAGAAGATGCGCACGCCATCCTGAATACCGGTGTAGCGAATGATGCCCTTATAGCTTCCCGTCAGCAAGATCGCTAAAACAGCACAAGCCGTGTAGATGACCAATCCCTGGCCGTATTCTTGTTGGATTAAATCGGAGGTGGAAAAGTTAAAACGAAGCAAATAGCCTAATAAGGCTGAAAAGAAAATGATTGTAGAGTCAATCAAAATAATGACCCAACGAGGAAGTATCCGCAGGTTGCGGAGGGAGACGATCAGTCTTTTGGTTGTTCTTTGCGGAGCCATTTTCGGGTAATACCATATGCTGCCCCCATACCGATGAGCAATTCAATGCCTGAAATAGGTACGGTTGGGTTGCCCCCACCGCCAGGGTCACCGGGTTGTGCTAGCAGCACATTCGCACTTATCAGAAATAACACTACCAAATACTTTCTCATACCTGCTATCTCTTTAGGACCCGGATTACTTTTTTCTCTTCGCCCAATTGAATTGCAATCAGGTATAGGCCGGCAGGTTTTTCCCGTAAGTCAAGCACCTGTTTACCGGAAGGACGGATGGTGGAATCATAATTTTCCTGACTCAAGCTTGCCCCCATCGCATTTAACAGTGTAATCGACTTAAGGTTATCGCGTTCCACTTCTGACAATTCAATGTAAACATAGTCGGTAGTCGGGTTTGGATAGACTTGTATTTCTGTCAAGTACGGAGGGAAGTCTTTGGCTTGTTCGCCATTGATCCGGAGATAAAACCGACCCATGCCAATACTCTGTTCTTCCTCTGTAATCTGAAATGCATACTCAGATCCATCGGTGATATCGGTTTCCTTTCTTCCATAGAGGTCAACCAAAACCACCCGGTAACCAGAGGTCAACATCGAAAGATCCGAGAACTTCAGTACGTATTCACCCGGTTCCACATCGGCTACATTCAGGTTGATGATTTTCTCACCGGTTAGCTTTGCCACCGAGTTGATGGCATATTCTTCCATCGGATTCGTTACGTAGGAGGATAAGTTAAATGATGGCCGGGTTTCAAATGTGGTCGGGTTTTTCAATTGATCGTTTTTCAATTTGAATGCATCCCATTCAACATCATATTCATCCGAGGCATTGTCGGCAAACCGGATCACAATTTCATCGCTGCGGCCCGATACCGCATTCAAGGAAATCCGGAAATAATCTTCCGGTGACTTGGTTCGCAGGAAGTAGTTGTTGTTTCCGGTCTTATCTGCTTCGCGCAAGGTAAAGGTTGTGCCGCCACCATTGGAGACCACCCAAAAAGATTGACCGGTACTGATCTCACCTGACCAACCTATGAATGGTGCGTTGGTAGCAACCCCGCCTACATACGATGAGAATACATTATTATCCACCCGCAGGTACATGGCATTATTCACATTGGTTTTGACCACATTGTCCCAATCCAAGGGCGATGGATATGGATTGGGCACGAGGTTAAAATTACCATTTGAATTAGAGATGGTGATTGGCACATTGCCGCGTTCGGGTACTCCGCGATAGGAAACTGTTACCGGACCATCGTTAAAGTCGTAGGCGCTGTATCCGATTCGGCTGCTCAGGATTGTTGCAGAAGTCAAGCCCCCGGTTCCGTTGATGGGTGTAAAGGCTTGGGTCGTACTGTTAAAGCTATTGACCGAGGGGTTTGTATTTCCCGAATCGACAATGTTGGCATTGTCGGCATTCGTGCTCCGATCGCTAAAATTACCGGTCACATGGATGGAATTGCGCCAGATGCTCAGATTGGCGTTGGTTGTAATTGGCATGGAAAGGTAACGGTAGTCACCCCCCGTTTTACCATGGACATAGCGTTCAATCGTGACCTGACCGGTCAGGTTGGTTGGATTGGGCAAGGTTGCAATACGACCGCCTACCGTTTGAGAAGTCGAGCTCACGATGAAAATTCCGGTTCCGCTGGGGCCATCGGCATCCATGAAAGCACCCGTGTTTAATGTTAACGTTCCATTTAAGCGGGAGGCGTTGGTAATCTGAAGACCTGGAGTAATAGGGTTACTTACTGTAATGTTATTGAATGTGATGGCAGAGCCTGAAACTGTTTGAGGGTTAATTGTACCATTAAAAAGTACTGTCCCACTATTGCTGTTGAAGGTACCACTATTTGTTAGATTTCCGGCTATACCCAAGGTGCCAGTCGGTGCCGTCAATGTCCCTGAAATCGTAACATTGAAAAAGTTTGATTGATTTGATCCAGCAATTATTGTTGAGCCGTTGAATGTAATCGAACTATTGTTATTATTGAAGGTGCCGTTGTTTGTCCAGTTCCCGGAGACAGCAAAAGATCCAGGAGATGCTGGTGCGGTTAATGTACCTGAAATAGTTACGCCTGCAAATGTTGTGGTGCTTGAACCTGAAATCGTGGAGGTACCCGAAAAAGTAACTGTTTGGGTGTTTGCATTGAAGCTACCATTGTTCTGGAAATTCCCCGTTACCCCAAGATTCTTTGAGAGTGTAACAGAAGCACTATTGGCAATCGTTACATTTTCCAGATTAAGGGCTGCCGAGCCACTAATCGAACTGGTGCCTGCAAAAATAATATCGGAACCAGCGAACTGTGATGCGGAATTAGCAATCAGATTCCCAGCTAACTCAATATCATTGCCAGCCAGATTAAATATACCATTTGTGATCGTCAGGTTACCCGATAAGATCACTGATTGATCAAAGTTAAGGGTGGCAGCACCATCTTTGGTAAGGTTCCGCAGCCCTGAGGCCAACGGTAATTCGGATCCGGTGGTGATATCCGATGAAATATCGTACACGACATCGTACGTGGTTTGTGCCTGCGGAGTATTATTGATTAAACTCCCCTCGGTGCGGGTGAGCACACCTCCGGTTGCCATGGTGATGGTACCGGTGTTGTTAAACGTACCCGACAATAAATTCAAATTGGTGACTGTAAAACTGGAGCTGGTAGCAAGTATTTCCGCTGAGCGATCCAACGTTAATGTATTAATTTGTTGGGGAGCTGCGAAGGCAACCTGAGAAGGAAGTGCCCCTGCGCCATCAATAACCAACCCCGAAGCAGCATCAATTGCAAAACTGCCATTGGTTCTCACATATGGACCACTGAGTGTTAATGTCCGCCCGTTTAAGATCACATTTCCCTGAGTCTGCGTAAAGGTGCCAGTAATTCCCAGATTAGACCCTAATGTTACTGTGCCGGAAGAAACACGATTAAGAGTGAGGTTATTTATGGTAGAAGAACCGGAAAGTATCAATGTGCCAAACGCACCTGAGCCACCAATTGCAATACTTGAGCCTGCTACCACATTCAAGGAATTCGAATTTGGTGTAAAGGAGCCATTCAATGTTAATGTGAATGTACCTATTGACAGATTACCAGTTGTAAGGGTTAAATTCCCACCAAACGAAACATCTGAGGCGAGTGTTACTCCTGAAGCATTAATGATTTGGGTAGTAATATTTGAGGCGCTGGGGTGACCGTTCCCTAAAAACTGAGGGCCACTGCCCGCATATACCAGAGTGCTGCCTGAATTAAAAGTTCGAGTTGTGGTTGTCACATTACCGCAATCAGCGTCAATTGTAGTCGTATTTTGCAAGGCTCCTGAAGTATGTAATGATCCTAATCTCAACGTACCGTTTACTGTTAAAGATCCGCTACCACTTAATATAGAAGTTCCTACATCCAGAACACTATTGCTTGAAATTATATATTGAATGGCTGATGTAATATTGCCAGTACCCGTCCATGAATACGTTCGTGTAGTAGCAATCGGGCCATTGAATTGCAAAGTTGCAGTGCCCGAAGAAGTGCCTTTATTAAAGGTACCCGCTGTGCGTGAGAAATTTCCTGCAAGATTAATCTGAACGCTTGCTGATGACCCAACGGCCATTGTAATCGATGGGATGGGACTTCCCGCCTGACTCATCAGTAAATCACCGGTAATATCAATGACAGCGGACCCTGTATTATTGTTCGCAATAATTAGGGCGACTCCCCTGTTGTCCAGATTTCCACCTACGCTCAAGTTTGTAACTGCACCTCCAGAATTAAGACGAATCGATCTGCTATTGGATGTCTGAAATACCAGATCCCCAGCTACACTTTGTAATTGGCCGCCTAAATGAAACGTAGTAGTGGTGCCCATTGTAGGACAATTCCAGGTAAAATCACCAAACGTTTGATTTAAATTATTCGGAGCTGCGGGTGATGCCGAACTTAAATCGTTTATCTCAACCAAAGATTGTTGATCATAGGTTGCAAGTGGGATGTCTCCTCCGGTCGTAAACCGGTGGTAGTAAGCTGAATTGGACTGGAAAAAAAGCAATGAAGGGTCAGCGTTTTGAATTGACCCTGAGTTGAATACGTCACCATAGATTTCACATGGTGTAAATATTAAGCCGCTACTTAAATCCAAGATTCCAGTGGTATTAATAGTCAACGATCCACTTGAACCAACAACAAAAATCGGAACTGAACTAAAATCTTCCGTTACAAAAATGGTACCACCAGCAACAGTCAAGTCACCATCTACAACTAGATTTCCGCTACTCCCATCTCCAATAAAAAGGTTTGCTACCTGAACTGAAAATGCTGCCGGAATATCAACGTTATGAATAACGGAAATGTCACCATTATTAAAATCAGGTACACAGGCACAATCCCAGGTATTCGGGTCATCCCAATCGCCATCCTGAACCGAACTTACTTGACTCAGCGCATAAAGAGGGGAAAATAACAAAAGAGCCAATAACCACTTCCGAGAGAACATACTCTTAGGTTTAAGATGTAAAAATATCAAAAAAATGCGATTATGAGCCTAATCTTTCACGCATTTGATAAGCTTAGAAATCAAAAAGTAACCAAAAATTTAGATGCATGAATGCTTAATCCGCTTCAGTTTTCCTTAGAGGATTAAGTAAGGTTGGGCAGAATTTTGAGGTAGGAAAGCAAATTACCTCTTTAAATAGCTGTTCTGACACGCCATTCAAGTATCGCGAATAATACTTTAAATGGGCCATTTTGTGCAATGGATTCCAGCCTCTTCTGACTTCAATGCTCTGAACGTCAGCTACTTTAACAATCTGTTTCCAGAGAATCCGAGATTTAAGCTGAAATGCGGATAACCACCAACTTGCTGAGTGCCCGGGTAAAGGTCGGGCCCAAGTAACCCCCTGAACTCCTGAAATGGCCCGGGTATATTCAGAGAATATCTGTTGGCGAATTTGAACCAACATTTTGTCCTGTTTTACCTGGGTTAGCCCATAAGCTGCCATTAAAGGACTTATCCGGTAGTTATAGCCGACCTCCGTGAATTCATAATATGGTTTCGGCAGCCGGGCCTGGGTTGCCAAATACCTGATTCGCGCTGCCAACCGCTTACTTTTGGTTACTACCATGCCGCCCCCGAGAGCTGTTACCGTTTTGTTGTTATTGAATGAGAACACTCCTATATCGCCTACCGTTCCGCTGGGTTTGCCCTGCAGGGTGGCGCCCCAGGCTTCGGCTGCGTCTTCGATCACCGGTACTTCGTACGCACGGGCCAATTTCATAATCCGGTCCATGTCGGCCGGCACCCCGTAGTTGTGCACCACAATGATGGCCTTGATCCGTTTGGTGCCGGTCGATTTTTTCAAGGCATGCTCCAGTAATTCCGGGTCAAGGTTCCAGGTAGTTTCTTCCGCATCGATCCACACCGGAATGGCTTGCTGATACAGCACGGGATTAACCGAAGCCACATAGCTAAACGTGGGGACGGCCACGTGGTCTCCGGATTTAATTCCCAGGGCCATTAACGCCAGATGCAAGGCGGCCGTACCGGATGTAACCGCTACGGTTTGATAATTTAACAGCCGTGAAGCCGTCAGCGCTTCGAAGTCGAGAATAATCTGTTCATGGTGACGACCTTCATATTGCTTCAATACGTTAAGTAGGCCCTCGGCATCGATCGGGTTGTATGACAGCGGTACTTTATACACGGGGTTTGGTTTTCAACTCCTGAATGTAACATGCGGCCAGTAGAATTCCCATCAGCAACGGGTTGACGATCATGCGGTGGATGGTGGACAGCCAGGGTGTAGAAATTTCGGTGGGACCTTCCAGCATCAACTTTACCACCAGGTAAACGGGGAGGATCACCAAGATTTCTATCAAAAACAATTTCCATGCCCAGCGGAGATAAGTGGGGCGGTGCGAAAATAAAATACGGAACACGAGCAGGCAGAGACCATCGTTAACAAGCAAGCGTACCGTGCGGTTGAAGGCAAAGGTGACGTTGGGGCCTGCATCGATACCAAGGGCAGCCGCGTAGCTCCATTGCTGCGACAGATAGATGAGCAATAAGCCGAGGCCACAGCCTGACAAAATAAGCCATGCTTTCCAGGTAAGGTGATTAGTCATGCCATCTGATCCAGATCCACCATGCTACAAAAACAAAGGCATACAGAAATGCCGTAAAGAGATATTTATGAAAATAATAAAACCAGGTACTATCGGTCTCGGCTAGCCAGAAGAGAAAACCCACGCGCACCAGGTTCAAGCCATGAATCAATAAAAGTCCACCGAGAATAAATGGGATCATCTTCCGTACGGGCCCACCGAAGGCGATGACAAAGGAGATGAAAACGATCATCACGTTTAAACCGTTGCAGCCCTCAAAGAGATTAATGACCGTATCGTTATTATTCACAAAACCGATTAAGGGCTTATCGGAAACCGGAACCAATTCAAGGTGATACCCACCCCAGCGGAGACAAGCGGCAGTCTGCTGACCCACCCACCGCGTGGCGGGGTCGGCTTGCGGGTACCACCCTTCTATCCAGAGGCCGTATAGGCCGTTGAGTACCAGGTAGAGGACTACAAAGATCAATAAGAAGCGCAGGGCCGGAGGCAGGGACTTCATTGCGCTTTGGGTTTAGCAGGTACACCCACTACGGTGGTTGCTGAAGGAACATCGTGCAGGACAATTGCCCCTGCCCCTACGCGCGCCTGATCGCCAATCGTGATGCTTTGCAACACTGAAGCCCCGCTACCCAGTAACACTTCGTTGCCCAGGTGCACGTGACCCGACAGATGAACACCCGGCATGATGGAAGAATAATCTCCGATCGTGACATCGTGCCCGATAGTGGAGTTGAGATTGATCAGCACGTGACGACCGAGTGTGATGTCCACAGTAAGATGACAGCCCGCAGTGATGATGGAGCCGGCACCCACGTTGATATTAAGCCCGAGCGTTGCGGCCGGGTGAATTAGTGCCGGAAATGAGAGGCGTGGGTTTGAAATTTTTGAGAGCACCGTGGCTTTGGTTTGGGGATCGCCCATGGCTACCACCACTGCTAGTGGGTAATCGATTGTATTCAGCTCTGCGATCGGACCCAACACCAATTGCCCGGCCAGTTTTTTTCCTTTGGGGAGACCATCATCATAGAAGCCCACCAGGTTCCAGGTTAGTTGCTGCTGGTTGATCTGGTGGATCAGGACGGCTACTTCTTTTCCGAGGCCGCCTGCGCCTATGATTGCAATGTCGTTTATACGCATGCTTGTAAAAGGGGAAAGTTAAAAAGCTAAAAGCTTAAAAGCTAAAAGCTAAAAGCTTAAACAGGAAAGCTAAAAGTTTCCCGCCTTCGCTCCTGGCTTCGTTTATTCCTACGCTAAAACTCCGGCAGATATAAAAACTCCGGCTAGTTAGACAGCTATGGCGGGTAAAAAAGTTAAGAGTTTAAAGATTATAAAACGGAAAGCTAAAAGCTTTAAGGCTAAAAGCTGGTGTTGGTGTTATCCGGAAAACTTTTCTTCGTTGAGGGAGGTGTCTTGTTTTAGGGAGAGGGCTAGTAGCAATGTTTTGAACAAGATTGTTAGGTCAAGCCGGAGGGAGCAGCGGTGGATGTAGTCCAGGTCATGCTTAAATTTTTCGGACCAGGGCAGGTTGTTCTTGCCGGAGATCTGGGCGAGGCCGGTGATGCCGGGCCGGACTTCATGCCGTTTGTTTTGCTCAGGCGAAAACAAGGGTTGGTATTCCAGCGGCAACGGGCGCGGACCGATGATGGACATCTCGCCTTTCAGCACATTCCAGAGTTGCGGCAACTCATCGAGGTTTGTTATTCGAAGGAAGTTGCCCCAGGCAAATCTGCGAGCTGATAACGATTTGGATGTATCGGGTGAGAGGGTGCGGAACTTGAGCATGATGAAGGGCTTGCCGTTTTTGCCGATTCGTGGTTGTGAAAACAGGATGGGGAATTGGCCCTGGACGAGGTAGCCGAGCAGGATGCTTGTGAACATCACTAATGCTGGAAGTCCAAAAATCAAGAGTAGTGAATAGTCAAAAATGTATTTGCCTAAAGTACGGTACATGGCAGCAAAGGTAGCGCAAAGCTTAAAGTTTAAAGCTTAAAGTTTAAAGCTTAAAGCTTAAAGTTCAATGGGGGAAAGATGTGAAAGGGAAATGTAGCACCCTATTATTGAAACCAATTCAGAGCGGCTAGCGGGCCTAAATTGTCTTTGAAACAATCTCTTTCGATTTGGAGGATTGATGAAAGGGCTGAAAGCGAGCGAAGAATCCCCTTATCCGAAATCGTTATATAGGTTACTATTGAGGGATCCTTCCCGCCAGTGGGCGGGCAGGCTGCTCCCACCCACTATCCTGCCCAGCTCTGGATTGTGTATTTATTTTCTCAGTAAAGGAGCACAATAAAAAACTGAGAGCAATTCAGAGCGGCCAGCTAGAAAGCATTGCTTTTTGAAATAATCTCTCGCGGCTTGAAGGATTGAAGAGAGCAGATTGCTTGAGCGAAGAATCCCCTTGGCCAAAGTATATTATCCGGCATCCGATTGGGGGATCCTTCGCTGCTTGTGCTCAGCCCTACGCTGCTCTGGATTGTTTTCTGTTTTTTCTAGTGAACAGTACCTATAAAATAAATTGAATTAATTCAGAGCGGATCGCAAATCCAAATTGGTTTTGAAACAATTGTCTTTGGTTTTAGAGACTTTAGAAAGAATGCCAATAAGAGCGAAGAATCCCCTCATCCGAAACCTGTTATTCCGGTTTCTGATTGGGGGACCTTCCGCCAAAAGTCGGACAGGTTCCGCCAGATGGCGGAATAGCAGCTTCAATTGCATATCCAGTCCAGCTCTAGATTGAGATTTATTCTCTTGACCATAGGTCAGTGTTGTTACCGACCAAACGCTTATTTGATTTATTAGTTACGAACTGAGTCCGAAATACTATTGAATGCAATTCAGAGAGGATAATGTATCATTTACTGAATGAAACAACCTCGACTCCTCTTTACCAAGTGGCCTTTCATTTTAAAATATGAAAGGTTATCGACTGATCAGTACCTTGGTGTATACCTCATTACCTGCTGATAAAAAATAAAGACCCGCTGATATATTGGATACATCAACCCGGCTTTCACCGGCATGTGCCTCTGCCGATAATTGAAATTGTGCCCCTTGTGAAGAAGTCAATTTTACCACGCGTACTTCAATCCCATGAAGGATAATTATGCCAGACGCTGGGATTGGCGACACAACCATTCTCGCCATTTCCTCTATCCCGGTAACTATATCAGACATCGCGCTACAGCCACCATAATTTACTAGGACGGTATAGGTGCCACCGGATTCTGCAACGTAAGATGGATTAATCGCTCCGGGTATCGGCAAGCCATTTAGTATCCATTGGTTGTTCGAACTGCTGCTCGAGGTAAGAATTATTTGGGTTCCGGACGATGTTAAAGTAATAACCGGCTGAGCGGGATTCACACAAAATGACTGGCTTACAGCTGGGGCAGGCATATATTCTTCGTTGCCACCCTGGGTGGCAGTTATCGTAACCGGACCAGGTCCCACTATGATGACCTGACCTTGGCTCAACACAACATTCGTGTTTGACGAACTAAACTCAACCGGCAGTCCTGATGAAGCTTGTGCGGTTACAAGAAATGAAGGATCCCCTTCTGTTTTAGAGGTTAAAGCTGAAAAGGAAATGGTTTGGGTGCTTTTTGTTTTAAAGGCAATAGCAGGATAGGAAGAAGTCAAGTAATTGTTAATTAACCTTGCCAGATCATCGCGGTACTCGAAAACGGTGGCAACATACTCTGTACCCGCTTGTAATCCGGTAATGGTTACTTCCGTTTGGTCACCTCTCAAAACAACGAAATTGCTGTTTCCAATATTCGCTCCCTGGCCGAATTGATTGTTGGCGGAATAGAATGCATCGTCTTCCGGGAGTTCAGCAGGAAAAGTATTTTTCCTCAGCAATACGATTCTCCCATCGCCAGCCCCCTTTCCAAATCCCAGCTTAGCCGATATGTCTGTGCGGTCTAAGACGGTAATTGGCCCCGCCTGGCTGGTGGGTTCGGCAATGAAGAATCCCGGATAGACCTCAATACCATGAATGACTGAGAACCCAATGAGGTCCGGGCTTCCATCGTTGTTCAAGTCTGCTGAGGTGATATCCTGTTGCCCATCCGACTGGGCAAGCAGCTCCGTTTTCAGTTTGTATGTATTATTCTGCCTCTGTACATAGATTGCAATTTTAGGAACATAAATTCCCACATTATTCCGGTTGACACGAATCGCAACGTCTCCCCGGCCGTCCTGATTAAAATCGGCCACCGTAAACAAATAGTCGCTGGAAATAGTGAGGGGTTGTTGCACCGAAAAAACAAATTCCTGAAATACGCCAACACCCGTATTTTGGAATACAGAAAAAGTATTGTTATCAGATATAGTGAAGATATCAGTAAGGTTATCGGTATCGTAATGACCGACCTCAAGCCTTGCTACTCGCTTGGTACTCGCAAGTTTAACGGGATCTGCAAAATTACCATTACCGGAGTTCAGCAAGGTCCACGCATCGACAGCGTCACCAATCACAAGGTCTGGGGCGCCATCCGCATTCAGATTTGCTATTTTGGCATAATACGGATACACCCCCAGTGACATAGCCTGGTGATTAAAGGAACCATCCCCGTTTCCGAAGAAGACACCATTCCAACAAAAAAAATCCTGTTTGCCATCCAGGTTGAAGTCACCTGCTACCACTATGCCTGATGCCTGACTGACTTCGAATGGTGTCTGATGGTGTCCCTGGTTGTCGGTAAGGGAAAGTTTGACCTTGGATATGCCGGAAAGATAGAGATCCATAAAGAGTATGTCATCAAAACCATCGGAGTTAAAATCAGCTGCTTCTACATACTCAACCCTATACCCTGCCCCCAGAAGATACGTATTACTTTCGAATGTCAGATTGCCCTTGCCACGCTTTATTGTGGCTGCACCATTTGAGATTGATGCATTAACCAGATCTATATTACCATCATGATCTACATCGCGTGCTAATCCACGGAGCGGGCTGTTTCCAAGTATTTCTTTGTGCACCAGTTCAAAGCTGTCATTTACTCTTTTGACAACTGACAGGCTCGGGAACCCCGAAAGGCATACTAACTCGGGGCCTCCGTTGTTGTCTAAATCCACAAATGTGAGGTTCAGAACATCATTTACACGTTCATCAGAAAATGGATCTTTGATAAATGCACCTCCCGTGTTTAACAGAATTGCAGGGCCGGTGCCATTGTAGGTGGCTATTGCCAGGTCTTGGAGACCATCATCATTATAATCTGCACTCGCCAGACGAGAGGAGGCGGATGTAGAAGATGGAATCAGGACCGGGTTCGAAAACCCGCCAGACCCGTTATTTGTCATTCCAGCAATGTACACTGTACCACTCGAAGAAAATGAACCAACGATATCCGTATTGTTGTCGTTGTTAAGGTCTGATGTAATTATATATATCGGAGTAGTTCCAAGGTTGACAGTGGTTTTAGCAAAGGTTGTGCTTGAAGAAAGATAAATATCCATTTGCTGACCCCGCCCGATAGCAAAGTCGTTTTTAGAGTCGTTATTGAAATCGGCAACAACAAAGCTACTTCCACCAATTACGTTGTTGTCAGTTTGTTGTGAAAAACCACCCAGTCCATTGCCCTTGTACCAGGTAAGTCCTTGTCCAATATTCGGTACTACCACGTCAGCGTGTCCATCGTTGTCAAAATCATCCGTTGATATTGTGTAAATATCAGTCGGGCCTGGAATACTGAAATTGGACTTGGTAAAGGACGTGCCGGTTGAAATCAAGATGATCAGTCGTTCACTGACAGGACTATTTCTGTTCACGATCGCAAGGTCACTCTTACCATCTTCATTAAAATCAGCGGACACCAGTCGATAATCATAGTTTACTCCACCCGCGTCTGTCGAAGAGTTGGTATATACGTAAGTTCCATTGTTGTAGAGTACATGCAACTTACCCTCCGTGGAAGTAATGTAAGCCATGTCCTTGAAACCATTGTTATCAAAGTCTCCGATTGCCAAATCTTCCGGAGAGCCCTCTCCATCGACTTTTCGAGACATATCGAAAGTGAATTGAGCCTGTGCCTCCTGGTACATGGTGGCAAGGCAGGCGAATAGAACAACAGATAAAGCTAACTTAACAGGGTTGTCAAAATGAAAGTACCCGACCAGCCAGTTTCTTTTGGAGCTGAGTCTCGAGCAGTGAAACTGTAGTCTGTAAATCTTATCCATTCCTTAGTATTTAATGATAATCAAGATAAAAATCAGGAAGGAACAACGCGTCATCATGGCTGAAAAAGTTTGAAATACATAGCTGATCATTTCTTAAAATTGTAAGCCATTGTTTTCAGAATATTACCACTCTCATCGCGCACGGTGCGAAGGCGATTAAACTCATCATACTCATATCGCTGAACTGCTTGTGCTTTATCCGTGACACTTGTTACACCGATTCCTGTCAGATAGGTGTAAGAGGTTATCTGGGCGGCTGGAGGTGTGATGCGCAGGTCATCGATTTTTGTACCGTCCTGAATCAACAATGAACCTCCAGAATAAGCAACCTCCTTATAATTCCATTTTGAATTGCTCCAATACCAATACGATAGCTTACTATTTGCCTGCACCATTATTCCAGCCGGTGGCGTAAATGTGAAGTTGCTTGACCGGCTGAACCTGCCTGACCGGGCTTGAGAATCGGAAGTTCCACCTCCATACTCATACCCCTCAAAATAAAATTGGCCAGGTTGGGTATTGACGCCCTCGGCAATCAATTCAGGGGTTGTGGAATTTGACCACAAAAATGATAGCGTAAGGTCATCCGTCTTTTGAATGGCGCTGAGATTACCAGCATTATCATATTGGTAAGTTGCCTTTAATTTATAAACTATTGGTGGGGAGTTTATATTAGAGATAGTTGAAGCAGTAGTGTAACTCAAAGGCGCAGGTTCTTCGAGATCATAATATCTTTTCATCCTGATTGAGCCATCAAAATTATCAACCTCATAATTTAAAAGCCTGCCTTGAAGCACATTTCCATCTTTCGTATTTCGTGTAAGACTTAGTACAGGCTCTAACTTATTTCGCGATAACATATTAGCCAGCACCGTTGAGCCCACTGGATCAGTAAAGTCAAATGCATACCTTAACTCTTGACTTATCAAATAGCCATCTGATTTTTGGGTATCCATCTTGCGGATTACATAATACGAATCCCTGTCGGTTAGACCATTCCTGAAGACATAGTTCATTGTCTTCGATTCCGTTAATGTGGAGCCACCCGGCTGATAGGTATTAGTTACGGATGTTGCAGATTCAACCGCATAGCTCAAAAACCAATATTGTCTGAATGCAAAATTGCAATAACCACAGTTTTCGAATTTTGCCGGTGCAGCTTGCCACCCGACAATTGAATCAATTTGACTAATCGTATACGTATAGTCAACTGCACTGAGAAGCACATTATCCTGACGAAATACTTTCTGATTTTTAGCCTTGCCAGTAAGGCCCGGATATACTGTGATCGGCAAATTTAAGCTACCTTCAATAGGCGAAATGAAACCCCAATTATTGAATTCATTATAAAATTCATAGATAGTTCTTCCAACCGGTGCTTGAGTGTCACTCGGGGAAGATACCACAATCTCCTCAACCTTATCGTAACCAAGAAGAGCAGTTTGGTTTACAAAAGAATTGAGCGAGCCTGACTCCAAAACTCTTAATCTATACTCGTAATAATTATTCTCACAAGTAGGCACCGTTGTTCCTCCCACTGAATTATTTACACCTTTATAATCATAGTCATACCGAAGTACATCATGCAACAGCCCACTTGATACGCCAGGCGTCAACTCATATTTAAACTTCCTTACAGTTGTCGCTGTGCCTGCGGGATTTTCAAATTGTTGAATACTTTTTACACGAAGGCCTGGCCCTGTCTTATTCACAATCTGACTTCCCTTAGTGTACCACTTTATGGTGGCACCAATGACATCTGCGCGATAAATGGAAATTGTGGCCCTCAATCTATAGGTACCCGGGAAAAGCTTGTATAAGGCAGCCGTTGATCCATTTATTAACTGCTGACTATAAGACACATTTGTACCTGTAATTATGATACCACAATCTGCCGGAAGTCCACCACCTGGCGCTTCACAAGTTGATATGGCATCAACCCATAAATACGTTGTATCTTGTGTGAGCGTAAAAAATTCGTCATCTACATAGAACAGACCTTCCTGCGAATTTCCCGATTGACTGGGATTAATGAATACAGCGCGTGAGTTTTCAATCTGTTCATATTCTGTACCAAATCTGGAGTAGGTATTAGGCTCGTACTCTACTTTAACTGCCCCACCGGTTGGATAGTTGATCTGCTGCAACATGCCATATTGTGTATAGTCAAATGCAGGATTACGATTGGCACCTTTAAAATTTATAAAATAATCATAGTTATAAAACTGCTGCAAATTGGGCTTGAAATACCGGGGTAATAGCGTAGAATTATTAGCACCATTAAAATATCCCCAATGATCGATGCTGTACGAGTTCTTTGTTGGTTTGGTAAGCGCCTCATAATAACTGAATTTATGAGCAGGCATCCGAACGCCACCTTTTCCAAATTCTACAAGACTATCTAAACGCAGGTACTCGGCATTACCCGCAATAGAAGTAAAGTAGGAGTGAAAGAACTTAAAATTCTTGATAGTATCAGAATTATGAAGCACCACCACTTGCTTGAGACGATGTCCTCCTGTGAGATCAAGCCGGTCAGTGTTCTCAGCAATAAAATTGACAGTATACCCTCTGAAGGTTATGCTGCTCAATCGTTGGCCACTTACTGTATTGTTGCTATGATTAGTGTAATCTGTATTGGCATAGTCGGGACCAACCGGGTCTGAAATATTTGGAGGAACCACCAGAAAGCCTTTCGATTCATGATCGGGCGTGCGATAACTAGTGGTCTCGGGCACGTAGGCAAATGAAATTGTTTCGCGGGCTGAGCCAGAACGTATCTGACTCACATACCATGAATTCTTTGGTTGCATCTCGCCCAATCGCGACTGGCCATTCATCTGAAAATTGGTTGACTGAATGACGGATTGAATCCGCTCCGAAGCACTAAACTGATAAAGTGTGCCGGCCTCATCATACACGGCAAACTCGAAGTCATCAATGCCGCCTCCCGTTGTAATCAGTTCGATTTTCGTTCGGGTTTTTGGTAATGCCCGCACCCGGCCGTTCCGGTCAAGAACAAATTTGCCTGAACCGCCTCCCGGAAGTGCGTACGAATACAAATCAGGCTCGGTATCATAAAATGTTGGCTGTCCATTTGCGCCTGAATTAAGAAGCTGATAAAATATGAAGGCAGAGGAGTTGAATCCGGTTACTCCGGTACATTCATTCAGTTTGGGTTTACCGGAAGCCGTGTAATAATTATCCATAGCATCCCGATAATAACCAAAGGCGAAATTATCAGGGGCATCCTGGATGGTTCGGCTGATGGCACCCGAAATAGAAAGTGACCAGCCATACCCTACCCAACCGGGAGTTTCATTCACTTTAAACCCGTTGGCATTGTACGTGAGGGTAATGGGCAGATTAAGATCCCGACCGCTGAGTTGAAACAAAGGAATGGAAATATCTGCGGTGCCGGTATAATAGCTTACCGGCAGATCAGCCACCTTGGTGATTGCGTACGCAGCGGGGAAGGGGGCACCGGTGCGTTGAGCACATTCAGGTTTTGCGCGTAGATTGTGTGCAGGCTCAGTGCAAGCAAAGTAGTTAGCAGTGGTTTCATAACTGCATTTGGTTTAGTTGATGATTTTACTACTTAGTCATATATAATTGTTACTACAACTTATTTCCAAGCGGAGTCTCCCGCCTCGGGGACTCCGCGTATTACAAACTTATTCATCTACTATTGCATTTGATAAATCAACGTCTTCCAACTGTCCACAAGGAAATACTTCAAAAACTCCTTGCTCTCCGGTAAGATAAAAATGAGCTGAGCTATGCTCATACTCAACCGGATTATCCACCAGGTTCCACTTTCCCTGGCATGGATTATCATGCATGTACCCTAGCTTTTGGTTGATGAACTTAGTGCTTCGACACTCCTTCCAATCAAAGGATGGTTGAAACACTTCATGCAGTTTACCCCGCCTACTCTCGCGGCTACTGACTGCTTCCGTCAGTTTGTGAAGCACATCAACTTGCGTGTTAGCCTTCAGCCTTTTTACGATCTCATACGCCATAAAACGCTTTCCATCTCCCACTATTGAATTAATCGATTTATCGCTTTGCGCGAAGGCGATCAATGCATGCAAGTGATTGGGCATGATTACATACCCTGTTATATAATGACCTTGTTGCTTTAAGTAATCAAACCACTTGTATACAACATCATACCCGTTGGTGAGTTCAATTAAGGGTAACCACTCATAACACGTGATGGTTATGAAATAGATACCTTCTGATTCCGTTATCTTACGTTTTATGCTCACTGTGAGTTTACTTGTATTGCTTTCATTTACTAAGTGTTATTAACCATTTATGATCTTTCACTCTGCGCGGAGTCCCTGCTCTCACTCATTCAATCGCTCCCGGAGACTCCGCTGGGAAGGAGGCAACAATTCATGACACGTGATGGTCATGAAATGGATACCCTCTGATTCCGTTATCTTACGTTTTGTGCCCACTGTGGGTTTGCTTCTTTTACGTTCATCTATTCTTACCACTTATAACTATCACTTACTGTCTTTCACCCTACGCGGAGTCCCCGAAACGGGAGACTCCGCTGGGAAGGAAAATGGATGTGTAGTAAAAATTGATATTTCTCTAAAAACTAGTAACCTTCTCAACAAACTTCTTCTTAAATGCTTCATCTAGTGTGATGAACTCTTTCCATTCAAATATACCCTGACCTTCCTCAATTCGTTTTGTCGTAATTATACGATGTTTACATAAGTCAAAAACTATGTACTCAAACCACCCTACTGAAGAAGAGTAATGCTCCAACACTGTCAAATATCCTTTATGAATAAACCGAACATCATTGATATCCTCACCGCAAATTTTCTGCACAAAGATTGTCTTGCTGCCTGATTTTACAGTAATCCGATTCAGGTAATCGCTGCACTCATCAACAACTTTAGTAAGTTCCTTCCTATCTTGACTAAAAGTATATCCATCCACAACGAACGATTCTACAGTCTGTTGTGCATTGGAAGTCTGGCTCCCTAAAATTAGAAAAGTACTAATTACCCCGAGTACCCGTAACCAGCACTTCATTGAGTAAGAGTGAATTACCATTTGCACCAGTATTATCAACTTGTTGATATATCCTTGTCTGTGTTCCATTCGCATTAGTTACTGTTTTAACTACGCTCGTTGTGTTCTGTGGTGTAGTGGTGTCTGCTGACTGAAAGCTTACGTTATTATAAACTAAATTTGGACTAACAGTGGAGTTATTTGCCACACTTATATTAGCAGCATTCATTGCTGTCCCCACTTGAATATGCAAGTGTTCATCTGTTCCTGACATTGTCGAGGCATTTCCAGTTATACCAGTTGTGCCTATGTTCTGTCCCATAGTTACTACCTCACCTGCATTAACACTCATTGTCTCTAGGTGACTGTATTGAGTGTAAATATTTTGTTCTTGAGGCCCATTTGGACCAATGGGGCCAACAAAACCTGCTTGTGCCTCAGGATGAATGTTAGTTTTAACCACAACTGTATTTCCGTAACCATTATTACCTGCATTAGTAGCACTTACAACTGTCCCAGCCATTGCCGAACTAACCTGGGTGCCTGTTGCAGCGTAAAGATCATGGCCGTGATGAGGACGGGAGCTACCATCTGGGTTTGTTCTTACCTGTCCTGGACCCAAATTACTTGCCCTATTTTCTCTTATTTGCATGTTTTGCAAAGGATTAACACAAGGGACGCCTGGAGGGCAATCTCCTTTAGGATCGTTATACCGAACTGGATTATTAAAACTGTAGTTGTAAGGTGACCAATCATAAATGTTATCAACCTTTGGGTCAACTTGCCACCAACGGCAATTTGCCGGATCATAAGTTCTAAACAAAGTTCCGTCAACATTTAAATCCAAAGCATCTTCTCGCTTTGCACCATCATTGTACAACTTCTTATTCTTAACAGAATTCTCACGTTGATATGAATTAAACGTCAACCCGAAAGGATAGTAATCATCCTGTTGGATGACGGGGGATTTGGTGTGGGTTACTTTTAGGTCATCGAAGTAGACTTCCACGGGGGTGAGGCTTTCGTTGCTCAGGTAAATATACACATAGCCGGGCTGGGTAATGGTGATGGGGCTGGTGTTGAAGATGCGTTCATGCGGGACATCGGTGCCGGTTTCGCGGGCGGCCGTGGTTATCTGCTTGAAGCCACCGGTAATAAATACATAGTTGCGGTCGAACACCAGCCAGTTGAGGTAGGCGCGCGGGGCGCCATTGTCGGTGGTGCCCTGTAGGCCGGCAAACCCAGCCGGGAAGCTGGCCGTGCTTTGGGTGTACTGCACCCCGTCCACCACCACCCCGGCCGTATTGGCGGTGATCTGACTCATGAGTGTGGTGAGCGCGGCTGTCCAGTTGCTGGTGTTGGGGTCCACATACTTGGCAAAGACTTCGGCATTGATCACATCGCCCGGCATCACACTCAGGGATTTGGCGAGACCATACTTTTCGTTTGCTGAACCGTTCAACCGCTGGGCATAGCCGGTGGTCGTGGTGGGGGCACTGCCGTTAGTGCGATCGAATAAACTCGTGTTTACCAGTTTCGCATTATCATACCGGAGAAACTGACCGCGCTCCGTGTTGGCATTGGCCGGTTCCAGCGTGGCGGTGTTGGTTTCGGTTTCGTCCTTCGTGGTGAAGGTGAGCCGCACATTGCCGAGGTGGTCTTTGAGGTGGTATTGGTATTCGGGTGTAGTGTTGACAGTAAGTTTCGTAATCTCAAATTCATTTAAGAAAAACTGTTCTCCTGCGGTTACGGTATTCCATACCACTCCGGCCTGCAGGGCAGTGTGCCCTGTAGGGATGGTAATTATCTGTTCAGTAAACGCTTCGGCCACGGCTCCGGTGGCCAAGGCCCCACCCGGCCAGTTCAGGTCGGTGCCATTGGTGCGGATGTTCAGGAAAACTGCGTTGGCGCCAGTACGATAACCTTTGGCGCGGATGCGGTATTGTTCGCCTGCTTGCACGGCCATCGTACCGCCTATCGGGAACATCCCCTGTCTGGCCGTGGTTCCGTTGGCTGTGGCCCGTATGTACGTTTGATTGTTTTGGGTTACCGTTGCCAACGTAGCGGTAGCTGCGGTGATGTTGGTGAGCCCATCCCCTGCATGGGTGAAGATGGTTTTGTTGGCGGCCATCGCGATGCGGCCCTCCTCATGACTGATGAACTGAACCTGATCATTCTCATACTGAAATTCTCCGGAGTAGTCTACCTGCTTTTGCTGACCGCCAAAGGTAGTTACCTGCGCCAACTTACGACCCGCAGCATCGTAAATGTACCGGATGCTGTTGTTGCCTTTGGTAACGGTTTCGGGCAGGTTAAGGTAGTTGTACGTGATCCTGTTGGCAGCATCTGTTAATGACGTCCCAATACCCTTATTAAGGTCGTGGGTCATATTACCGTTGTCGTCATATTTGTAGTCGTTGCCGGGTCCCGGTTGTCCGTCAATGAAGCCGGCAAAGTCATCGCCAGTGTCGGTTACCTGCAGGAGTTGGTTGCCTGAATACGTGTACGCCAGGTTATCCATCCAGCCGGACGTCCGCTTGTCGTTTCGCAAGAGGGTGGTGATGTTGCCGTTGAGGTCGTAGTTGAACCCCGTCTCTGAGAAAGCGCTATTCGCAGCGGTTGCCCACGTGGTAGTCTTCTCCTTGAAGGAAGATGTTTTGATGCGGTTGAGCGGGTCATACGTGTAGGCGTAGCCATTTTGTTTGATGGGGCCGGTGGCGAGGTGATTGCTCCACGTGATGGCGCTGATGTTGCCGTTGTACAAAGGCGTGCTGCCTAACCCGGGGTCGGTGGTGTTGTAGGCCAGGTTCATGCCAAACAAATCGTTGGTATCATCGTTGGTCAACTGGCCATCATTGACTAATTGCGCATTGTTCATTGACACGAGCCACCCGCGGATGTTGTAGCGGTAGTCAACACTCTGTTTGGCGTTGCTGCCGGTACTTACCGTGCTGTGAAGTTTTTTATCCACAAGTTGACCCAATTCGTTGTATTCGTTGAGGGTGAGGAGGATTTCACCGGTTGAAACCAAACTCAAGCCGCTGATAGAGCCGCCAGATCCATGAATTGACAGGTCAATCTTCAAAGGAATGGTATTGTTTGCTGAAGCCGAATAATACGTTTGATCATTCCGCTTATAAAAAATTACACCCTCCCTTCGTTCCACTTTAAAGACATCATTCACCGAATAATTTCCAAATGGACCATAAAAAGTACCGTTATGAAAGGCGTAATAGGTTCCATCTAAATCCGGATGTGCTGCGTAATCCATTGCATTATTGTTTGTTCCCTGGTCGGTTTGAGCAAATCCTACCAGGATGGCCTTGTTTGTTTGATTGGCTCTGAATTCAACCCAACCATTTGTATTGGGTTCCAACCCGGTGACAGAATAGGCTCCTGCGTTCCACCCGGTTGATGTCTCCGTTTTAATAATGTTATCTCCAACAAAAGATATTCCAGCCGAATTAGCCCATGCTGGGGATGTTCCCATTGAGTGGAATGTCTTTATTAATCTTCCGGCATGATCGTATTCAAATCTGCGAGTACTGGTTTTGGTGGTGGTGCTGAAAGAGGAGCGCACTGCGCCAAGGGTTGCACCCGCTGAATAAATAGAGACATCGGCCATCAATGCTGTTGAAGACGGAACTGTTGAAGTATACCTGAGGACGTTATTGTGATAATACCTTATCGAAGTTCCATTTCGCTCAATTTTAAAAATATCACCTGGTAGATATGCACCGAGACTTATGCGTGAGGTACCACTCTCATAAATAACCAGAGTGCCCATATTCAAATACCATGCATAATCAATTGTTGTATAGTTCGCATCCGAATCGATATCTGAAAAACCGATCATTCGATATGTATTCGTTTCTGTAGCTATGAATTCGATAAATCCCGATTGACCAGCGGTAAGTTGTTGGACGGATGATGCTCCTGCATTCCAACTGGAACCACCGCTTGTTCGAATTACCTTGTTACCAGCAATTGATGTGGATACAAATCTCTGCCATTGAACATCCGATTCAACATGTGTTACTTTTGATTCCAATACCTTCCCAACAAAATCAAATACATTCGTAACCCGATCGGTACCACCCTTGTAGTTATCGCTGAGCGATTGAACAACTCTGTACTTATCATCATAATAAGTAATGGATTTCATCCAGGTATACCCCCCCGTCACTCCGCCATCCAGCACTTTGGTTTTTGTGCCCGTCACCTGCCCTACGACCTGGAGGTTTTCAACAGCCGGTTGTTGGTACGTAATTCCGTTTGCTGTTTCACTCAGGTTTTCGTTGAGGTAGGTGTAGTTGTCATACCAGAGACTTCTAAAGTCATAACGATCGTAGTAAGTAGCGGTAAGGTATTTATTCGGGTCCACTTCCGAAGCTGTGTTTCCTGTTCGCACCGGGTAAGCACGGTTGGTATAGCCATGTACATTGCCGGCTACATTGCCCACATAACTCTCGCCCCAACGGGCTGAGGCTTTGGCGAAATGCGCATTCACAACCGCTTGCATCTGAGCTTGTGTCATGTGCTCGGTGGCCGTTGAGATGGTAGTGTCCTTAATACCTGTTAAAATGGGACGGTTCAATTCATCATATTTAGTAAATGTCCAGTACTTGATCGTATTAGGTGTCCCTGACCGCTGGTTGGCATCCTGGGTCAGTACCAGGCGGTCGCGCTTGTCGTAAACCATGTACACCCAACCGGCTCCCGGCACTTTCTTTTCACTCATCCGCTTGCGTTCGTCATAGCGGTATTGGAATGCCCAGGGATCCAGATCGGTGGTGGTGGTGATTACATATGTATCGGCATTGGTGTGCAGGATCTTACTCAGCTCGGGCGGAAACACGTAGCGTAGGTTGCCCAGGTCATCATACACATAATACGTGAGTGCCCAGCCCGGTGTAATCCCAATCACGTCATTGAGACTGGTTGCACCGGCAGCAGTGGCCTGTACTTTTTTCAGCACAACCCTACCCAGTTTGTCGGTGTACTCGCGCACTTCATTGCCGGATTCATCTTTGGTACTTTTGATACTCAATTGACCGCTCGCATAGTAGCCACCGGTGGCGATGTACCCGCTGAAAGCAGTTGCCCGAACTGGCATGCCGACTCCATTCACGATCCACGCAATAATTTTCTCTTCCGTAGGGCTTACCCCGGTACTGTGTTTATTGATCAGGTAAGCATGTTGGATGGGTTTGTTGTTGCCTCCTGCCGCGGAGGACCAGGCGAGTCCGGCACCATAGTCTTTATCCGGCCGGTTTAGTGGTGAAGGTTCAAAGACCGTCTCGCTGAAAGGCCGGGAATCATCGGCAATTTTATCAGCCGCATTGTTGTAGGTATTCACGAGGTAATTTCCGGCTGCATCGATCAAGCTCTCCTGATAGCGCCCGGTATTTCCGGAAACCACGGGCAGGTATTTTTTTGCTTCGCGACCAAAGTCATCGTATACCACGGGTGCGATCAGGTCGGACTTGTTAACCGAGGCTTGCGTGGAAACGGTTTGAGACGGCCGGCCGAGTCCATCGAAGTAGGCCACCTGTTGTGCTACCTTTTCGGCAGACAGGGATTGCACCAGCGTGGGATCCGTAATACCCGGTATCTGCGTGGTATTGGTGACCACGTAATTCTTGTTCATGCCCGTAAATTGAGAACCACTGAGTATAAATGGGTTTGATACTCCCGTTGCCCCAGTCTTCGTTACGGTGACGGTGTAGGTTGAAGGAATGGCTGTTGTTAAGGTGCGGATTGTACCGACCACGGTATTGGAAGAATTCCGCCAGGTGTACGTATCATACCCGGCTCCGGCATCGAGCGTTACCGGAGTTTCTTTCACGACATAATTTTGAGGAGCGCTCACTACGGGAACCGGATACACCACCACATTAATTGCCACTGATGCACTTTCGCACCCTGCTGAACTGACTGCCCGCAAGTACATGTAGTTGTTTACACTTGCTGACACAGAAGGAACCGGATAGGTAAGTGCTGTGATCTGATAGGTACCTGCACCGTTATACCATTTATAATTTCCCCCTGCCGGTGTACCGGTGCCCGTTAATGTAAGCGGACCGGTACCGAACCTGATTTGACCACCGTACCCCGGATTTGCCGGCACGCTGTTGACGGTGGCTGTTACGAGGGCGCGTGTCGGGCTTTCACACCCGGTGGTTGTATTGTACGAGGCAGCCCAATAGTTGGTGGTAGACGTCAGGCTACCGGTGGTATAACTTGTGGATGTTGCCAATAATGTACCCCCGGTACTCGCGGTGTACCAGCGGATATTATTTCCATGGGTGCCGGACGTAGCGCTGAGGTTTACGGTCCCGGTTCCGCATCGCGAGCCATGCGTGACAGTTGGTGTGAAGGGAATCGGATTAACCGTAGCGGAAGCTGTCCCCGAAAGGGTAACGAAGCAACCGCTGCTGGCATCGGTGGCACGTACGGTGATGGTTGTACTTGCTGAAAGTGTTGACGTTGCCAGGTTGATGGTACCTCCGCCCGACACGGTTGAACTGAGGGCGGTGCTCCCATTGAAGAGTTGATAATTCACTCCGGATTGACTACCGGTAATGGTTACGGTGGCAATACCGCTGCCACAAAGATTGGTTGTGGCAGGGCTTACCGTTGGTGACGTCCACGGGTTTGCATAGATGGTTACCGGCTTGGGTGCCGACATGGCCGAGTTGCAGCCGGCACTGGTTTGCATCACGGTATAGTTGCCGCTGTTGGCCGGAGTTCGGGTGATGTCGAGCAGATGGCTGGTGGCGCCACTGATCGGACTTCCATTGAAGTACCATTGATTACCGGAAGCAGCTGAACTGGTTAAGCGGATGGTGGCGCTCGCTTCACAAACGGCAATGGTTCCCGGAGTTTCTATGACGGGTGTTGGTGGAACGGTATTGACCGTAACCGTGAATTCACCCGCCAGTGAACTGGCGCAGCCGCCCACCGGGTTCACAGCCTGCACGACAAAAGAGCGACTGGAAGTGATGGTATAACTTGTGATGGACAATGTGCCACCATTTCCAGCCACGGGATCGGAGACGGCTCCGGCATCACTTTGCAACCGGTAGTTTGCTCCTACCCGAGAATTATAAACAGGTACCGTAACGGAATTACTGCCGCAGAGTGAAAATGACTGCGGGGAAATATAGGCTCCGCCTGGTGGCAATTGTCCGATAGAGATAGCGATTGAGTTTGAATAGGCAGAGGTGCAGCCTGATGCGGACTGGATGACGGAATACGAACCGGTGCTGGAAGCGGCTAATGGAACATAGTAATTCTGACTCGTGGCACCACTGATGGGGCTGCCGTCTTTATACCATTGAATGCCGGAAGAAGCGTTGCTGGTGAGGATGGTCGTGGTGTAACTTCCTTCGCAGGTGGAGGTTGGGCCGGTAACACCGATTGTCGGAGTTGCCGGTATACCATTAACCACTCCTGTTACTGCGGTTCTTATCGCACTTGAACATCCGATGCTGGAATTGTAAGATCCGGCATAGTAGGTAGTCGAACTATTGAGCCATGGATTGATTGAGGACCCGGAAGCGAAGGGTGACCCTCCGGTTGGCGTTGTGAACCATTGAATCTGATCGGACTGTGATCCGGGCCACGCTGAAAAGTTTACATAACCCGAACCACAGAGCGTTCCGGCAGAAGCAGATGGTGGGCCCGGATTAATAACAACCACGTGTGTTATCGTTTGGGCATTACTCCAAACTCCGCAAGAGTAGGCCCGTAGGTAATAACTTTTAGAAGTAGTTACTGAATACGATGGCGAAGAATAGGTAAGGTCTGTACCATCGCTCCGATCTTGCCAATACCAACCTATGCCACCAGGTGGAGACCCTGACCAGGTGATGGTGGTTGATTGACATCCTTGTGAAATCGAAAATGTTGCAATCGGTACCGGGGGTGCCGATGGGGAGACAGTAACGTTGTATACTCCAATGGTACTGGTTGACCCTTGCATGAACGTGAGTGTGCCGATGGTGCCACAGCCGGCATTCCAGGTTACCGAAACAAAGTAGGTGGTGCCCGAAGCCCAGTTCGAAACAAGCGAACCTTCCTGAATTACCCACCGCGCGCGGGTGTAGAAATTTCCATTGTCGAACGAGTAGGTATAGGTCTGACCTGCGGTTGCGGGATTGGGTCCGGAGAATTGACTCCACCCGGTTAGGGTTGAAGTTAACAGGAGGCCGATGAAAACGATTTGCCTCATTCTGAAACAGGTTTTCGTTGAGCCACTTCAAACACGTATTCCAGACCTTCGGGCAGCACCTGCATATGAATGGTGATCCGGGAATTGCGCTTTGAAAATTTCAACACCACTTTTCCATCGCTATCTTCTGTCATTAACGTGATTGATCCTGGTTTTTGCAGATCCCCCCAGGCCCCTTCCACCGATCGAATTTTGTATTCCGTGGTGAGACCGGTTTGCTTCCAGGTAATGGTTTCTTTATTGGATACGAAGGTGCTTGGACGGATGGATTTTTTGTTAGAACCGTCCGTGACTGCGGAGACCATCCACTCCTGCGGCTGGGCAAAAAAACTCTGCGAGTAAGAAACCATGGCGGGCAGTGTGAAAAGCAGCAGCAATACAGTTCTTTTCATTATCAATCTGGCGGTTTTTTTGATCTGAAAGAATGTATACAATGATAACCCCTGAACCGGAGTCAATTTTTCAAAATCGGAGGGTGTTCTTACGTAGGACTTTTTAGGATTTATTCTATGGATTCGGATTTCTGTAAGTCAAGCGGAGAGAGGAAATTTCGATGGATTCAAAAATTCAGATTCGTACTCCATATGCGGTCTAAGAAAAAGTGAAGGTGATTTCCCGATTTATTAATTTCTATACCGGGGTAATTTTTAAATATTGCTGGGATTTCATACATGGAGTTGAAAGTCTAAAGTTCAAGGTTGAAAGCTTAAAGTCTAAAGCTGAAAGCTGTTAAGATGGAAACGGTGTTAGTGTGGTCGGGATTCTCTTGATGGAAGATAGCATTTCATAGTGCTCTGCTGCCGACCTCACGGGGATCCCGGCACTAAGGCCGGGATGACATTTCATAGTGCGTGCGTATACGAAACTCCAAATTAGGGAGCAATCCTATCAACCCGCCCAAAATAAATTGAAACAATTCAGAGCGGATAGCTAGACCGCATTGCTTTGAAGGAACCTACTTCGGTTGGGAAGAATTGAAGTAAGGGCCGAAAGTGAGTGATGAATCCCCACGGTCGAAGAACGTTATCCCGCTTCTGATTGGGGGATCCTTCGCCACTACACGCTAGCCCACCCTGCTCTGGATTGTTTCTATTTTTTTCTTTATGAATATCTTCCTTGTTGCCCTTGGTTGGTGTTTTCACCAACCAACCGATTTTTACTGCTTGCGGGGTAGCCTGGCAGACTGAAAGGTAATTGTACGATGAAAAATTGAAGGAGATTTCTTTTTCCATACCGAGTAGTCATACTTCGACAGGCTGTCTGCCGACAGGTAGACTCAGTATGACAGGCTACGAATTCATGATTAAGGCACTAAGGTTGGGGTGACCTTTCATTGATGGGCTGTTGGTTGGCAGGGGACAATCGGCTAAACCTGAACTTCCTCTCCTGTTTTATTTTGTTGCCCTTGGTTGGTGTTTTCACCAACCAACCGATTTTTACTGCTTGCGGGGTAGCCTGGTAGTCTGAAAGGTAATTGTAAGATGAAAGATTGAAAGAGATTTCTTTACCACCCACAACCCTACCCTGCTCTGGATTGGGTTTATGTTTTTTAAGCGGAAAGCTAAAAGCGGCCCGCCTTCGCTATCAACTACGCCAAGGCTTCGATGATTAAAAAAGCTTTGGCGGGTAAAAAAGCTGTAAGGATGGAAACGGGGTTAGTATGGTCCGAGAATCAATTGATTGAAGGGTAGTATTTCATAGCGCACTGCTGCTGACCTCATGGGGATCCCGGCACTAAGGCCGGGATGACATTTCATAGAAGAAAATTCGTAAGAGCTTCCAAAGGAGGGCAATTCCATCAACCCCGCCCTAAAATAAATTGAAACAATTCAGAGCGGATAGCTAGACCGCATTGCATTGAAGGAACCTACTTCGGTTTGGAAGATTGAGGTAAGGGCTGGAAGCGAGCGAAGAATCCCCTCGGCCGAAGAACGTTATCCCGCTTCTGATTGGGGGATCCTTCACCCACGACCCTACCCTACTCTGGATTGGGTTTACGTTTTTTAAGCGGAAAGCTAAAAGCGGCCCGCCTTGGCTATCAACTACGCCAAGGCTTCATTGATTAAAAGCTTTGGCGGGTAAAAAAGCTGTAAGGATGGAAACGGGGTTAGTACGGTCCGAGAATCAATTGATTGATGGGTAGTATTTCATAGCGCGCGTGCTGCTGACCTTATAGGGATCCCGGCACTAAGGCCGGGATGACATTTCATCGTACTAGCGTATACGGACATCCAAACGAGGGGGCTACCCTATCATCACCTCAAAATAAATTGAACCAATTCAGAGCGGCTAGCGAGGCTGTATTGATTTGAAACAATCCGCTTCGGTTTTGAGGAATGAAGTAATTAGGGTACTCGAGCTGCCCGCCTTTTGGCTGGAAGAATCCCCTCAATCGAAGGCGGTTATCAGGAAATCAGTGTTGGAGTAGCGTAGTACTTTATTGCCTCCTTGTTGTGACTTCAAGGGATCCCGGCACTTAGGCCAGGATGACTTCTCATAGACGATTTATGCATATGTAGGGTATGCACCGGTAGATTCTTGTTCTGCCATTCTATAGTTCAACTTGCTTTATGTATGACTCAAATAATTCAATTTTCTTTGCATCACTTGGGTGGAAAAGAAAAGGGGCCACATCCCTTGCCATAGCTCGCATGTCAATCTTTGCACATGTCTCCAGTATCCGATCCTTTAGGGCTGCTGGGTTATTGATTCCCAACTTGACTTGCAAGTACTCGTAATTGGGTTTACTGTTTCGCGCCAGTAAAAAAATTATATCAAAAAAATCCCTGCCCTTTGATCGCTTTCGGTTAATTGCCGCATAAAACTTCTGTGCCAATAAGATATCCGGAGGCGTTACAGGAATCTCCGTAAAAACATCAAACTTATTCAGTATAAATAGCTGCGGTACAAACTCAAAATGCTGAGGTTCCGTATCCAGTTGAATAAGAATCTTCTGCTCATGATATCCACTTAGGGATTCCTGAAATAGTAATCCTGGAAATCGGATATAGCAATGAAAGGCACCCTTAATTACTGTTTTCACCTCAACCTCATATCCCTCACGCATTAGTTCCTTTTGAATCAACGTGGAAAGGGTTTGGAATTTCGGTTCAGTTAATCGCAGGTTATCAAAATCAATATCTTCTGAAAAACGCGTATTGCCATGAACAATCCGAAGACAGGTTCCACCCAAAAAAGATAGCTTTTCGGAATATTCGGGTACATTGAAAATAATCTGTAAAATTTTACATTGGAGGTACTCGCGCAAAATAAATTCACGATAGCCATGCAGCGACTTATCGTAATAGGGTAACAACTCATTTACATTAAGCATGGCCTATCATTTCAAGAAAACATTCTACCCTATTTTCCAACGATTTACTTTTAAAAAGTGAAAGATAATGCATCATCCTGCTCACTTGAGCTTGTTGCACAAAACCTGCTTTGTTGATTCTCATAGATTCCATGTCTGTTCGGCTTTCCAAAGAACTGTTCAGATATAAGTAGTCCAGAATCACCTTTTCAGGTTCTGCGATTTTTATTTGCTGACCTCTTACCGTTGCCAATCGATAACCGAAAAAGAGTGCCGGACGAAGATGGCGATAACTAAAACGGCCAACGATCGTTTCAAACGATTTTGTAGGTAACGTAGTTGCCGAGGTGACTGTGTAAACCCCTTCCGGTATCAGTCGGTAGTAGGCCAACGCTGATTCCAACGACACATAAGAAGGAGCATAAATCCGGTTTGCAATTAAGTACAACAATTTCTCATCTACCGGTTCATCTGCAAACAAGTACCATCGGTTAATGAGTTTAGTGACATAGTTTTTGTCCTGCCATTCCACCAATCTGCGGGTATCGAAATCAGCATCCCATTTCAGGATATCCCGAGTTGAAAAGACCCTGAATGGCTCAAAATGGGCTTTAAACTCAAGAAATCGCATACATAATTCCTTTTATTGTTAAAAATAACAAATATCAGAAACATATGTGCCTCCATGAGTCCCAAATGGAGCGAAGAATCCAGGCAGGAATCCTAGAGATTACATTTCATAGTGGCTTTGCTGCCATCTTCAAGGGGATCCCGGTACTAAGGCCGGGCTGACATTTCATAGATCGCATGTGAATTAGCCCATCCAGGTGAATCCACTTTCGAGAAAGATACCTCAGGGCTATGGTATGGGTAGAGAAGGTATAGAGAAGGTATAGAGAAGGGGTAGAGAAGCCCCTGGGAAGCCGGCTAGAAAAGTTAAAAGTCCTCCTGCGCTCCTGCCTTCGTTAAAACTTCGGCAGGTAAAAAAGCTTCGGAGGATGAAATTGAAAGTTAAAGTTGAAAGCTTTAAACTTCCAAACTCTTGCCAGGCTTTGTGCACATGACTCCATTGTAAAGACTGATCATTTTCTAGTTGTGTATGGCGGAAACCGGAAGGGTGGAAAGAACGGAATAGTTGTCCTGTTCTGGAATTAATAAACAAAAACAGATTGGTTGGAAAGAGCAGGATCAAACGGCACAGCACTGTATCTATTGTACGGTGAAGGCGTTCTTGTCTATAGCTGATCAGCAAGGCGAATCAACCGGCCTGAGAACAGGGTTGAACAATTTTAAACAACAATTAAATTTTATGGCAAGACAAGATGGGGTAATTAAAGTAACGGGTCAGATGGATGGAATTTCCTTCTATCGGACACAAGACGGGTATCTCATGCGGAAGAAAAGTTCTGTCAGCGGAGAGCGGATCAAAAACGATCCGACCTATGCACGGACCCGCGAAAACCTGGCTGAATTCAGAGGCGCTATGAGCGCTACAAAAGTGCTCAAGACTGCGTTTCGACCGCTCATCATGAACGTGGCAGATAACCGGATGGCGAACCGGCTCTCCCAACAAATGATGAAGGTCGTTCAAGCCGACACGATCAACCTCCGCGGTGAGCGGAATGTGATTGACGGGGACATAGAACTTTTGGCCGGTTTTGAGTTCAATGACATCGGGCGACTGGATCAAACCCTGTTCGCACCGTACAGTTGGACCATCAACCGGGCTACCGGGGTGTTAACCATCACCATTCCGGAGTTTACTGCTGCCAATCTGATTGCCGTACCACAAGGCGCAACCCATTTCAAATTTGTAGCCGGAGGTGCAGCAATTGATTTCGGAGAGGGGACCCATATCAGTGGCACGACCGACAGTGGCGACCAAAAGATCGACACGGTTCCAACTGCCACCCAGGTATTGACGGTCAACCTTTTTCCGAACAGTACCCACCCGTTGTTCCTCGCCTTAGGGATCGTATTCTCCCAGGAGGTGAATGGAACGTACTATCCGTTGCGAAACGGAGCGTTCAATGCCCTGGCATTGGTAGGTGTGGATGGCGCTTAACGATGAAGGGGTAATGCAAAGTCACCTGCTCAATCCAACTTATCTACGGAGGATATCCAGAAAAGAAAAAATAAGAGGTTGGTATTGGGGGGTGACTTTCTTTTTAGTTAAAAGTTTAAAGTTTAAAGTTTAAAGCATAAAGCTTAAAAGCTTAAAGAGAATTCAATTCAAAATGAATGTGGTCGAGAACCCATCATAGGGCTGGCCTGGCCAAGAGACCCATTACCTGCCTTCAGTTCAATCCAAAAAATTACCGCCAAAGGGCGGACAGGCGCCCCCACCCACGACCTTACCCTGCTCTGGATCGGGTTTACGTTTTTTAAGCGGAAAGCTAAAAAGCGGCCCGCCTATGCTATTAACTACGCCAAGGCTTTGCTGATTAAAAAAAACTTTGGCGAGTAAAAAAGCTGTAAAGATGGAACGGAGTTGGTACAGACAGGAATCAATTGACAGAAGGTTAGTATTTCATTGCGCGCTGCTGCTGATCTTATGGGGATCCCGGCACTAAGGCCGGGATGACTTTTCATCGTGCGTGCGTATACGGAACTCCAAATTAGGGAGCAATCCGATCAACCCGCCTAAAATAAATTGAAACAATTCAGAGCGGTTAGCTTGACCGCATTGCATTTAAGGAACTTTCTTCGGTTGAGAAGATTGAATTAAGGGCTGAAAGCGAGCGATGAATCCCCTCAATCGAAGTCCGTTATCCAGCTTCTGATTGGGGGATCCTTCCGCCAAAGGTCGGACAGGTTCCGCCAAAGGGCGGACAGGCGCCACCACCCGCTAGCCCACCCTGCTCTGGATTGTTTCTATTTTTTTCTTTGTGAATATCTTCCTTGTTGCCCTTGGTTGGTGTTTTCACCAACCAACTTTTTCTGCTTGCGGGGTAGCCTGGCAGTCTGAAAGGTAATTGTACGATGAAAGATTGAAAGAGATTTCTTTTCCATACCGAGTAGTCATACTTCGACAGGCTCAGTATGACAGGCTACGAATTCATGATTAAGGCACTAAGGTTGGGGTGACCTTTCATTGATGGGCTGTTGGTTGGCAGGGGACAATCGGCTAAACCTGAACTTCCTTTCCTGTTTTATAAAAGATTAGAAAAAGATTAGAGGAGTCGTTTGACGTCTTCGGCTTTGAGGCCGGTGTAGAGGCAGAACTCTTCGATGGTGACGAACTGGTGGTTGAGTTTATGGAAGTGAGTTTTGATTTTACTTAACAGCATGCGGCCATAGCGATCACTGCGTCCGGTGATCCGCTGGATATCTTTGGGATATATGGTGAGCCGATTCATACTGTTGTATCATTAATTTCATTATAGTGCAATTAACGAGAGTTGAATAAATTAGTGTTACGAAAAATGGAAAATATTTTTTACTCATCTTACTCGAGTATACTCATCTCTTATTACTTGTTTACTTCACTTTGAAAGTGAAAGCGGAAAGCTTTAAAGCTTAAAGCGGAAAGCTTGGATGCTTAGAGGGGAAAGATGGAAAGGGTGATCGTGCAGACGGGAATCACTTGATTGAAAGGTTGTATTTCATAGCACTTCTCTGCGCGCCTCAAGGGGATCCCGGCACTAGGCCGGGATGACATTTCATAGAAGGTAAGTGCGGCTCCGCAGGTACTTGAGCAGAGATGCTATTTAAAGATAGAGACCAGAGTACGGAGGATAATGATGAGATCGCCCCAGAAGGATTGCGTTTGGAGGTACTTTAAATTCAAGGCAAGTTTGACGGGCATGATTTCGCGAATGTAGAAATCGATGGGATCGGGTTTACCGGCCAGCAGTTCGTTTTCGTTCCGGAACTCGATGGAGGCGTAGTCGGTGATGCCAGGTTTGATGGTTAATACTTGTTGTTGCTCCGGGGTGTACAGGTCCACGAACTTCTTTACCTCCGGCCGGGGCCCCACCAGGCTCATGGTGCCCGCCAACACATTGATCAATTGGGGTAACTCATCCAGTTTGAATTTCCGTAAGTAAAATCCGACCCGGGTGATGCGGGGATCGCGCTGGCCAACCGTAACGGCATGGCCACGATCAGCCCCAGTATACATGGTGCGAAACTTGAACAGGCTAAACTGCCGCCCGCCCTGCCCTACCCGGGGCTGCAAGTAAAATACCGGGCCTTTTGAATCCAGTTTGATGAAGAGGGCGATGAGGATGAAGAAAGGCGAAAGAAGCAGCAACCCAAAGGCGGAGGAAAGAAGGTCGAAGAAGCGCTTCATGAGAGTTTAAAGTTGAAAGTTAAAAGTTTAAAGCTAAAAGCTAAAAGCGGAAAGCTGAAAGCTGAAAGCTGTAAGGGATATAGGATTTAGGAGGTAGGAGTTGGGAGAGGGTTACTGGAGGGATTGGTAGGCCTGGACTACTGCGTTGACGATGTAGTCGATTTTGGGGGTGTTGAGTTCGGGGTAGATGGGGAGGGAGATTTCGCGGGAGTAGGAGTCGTAGGCTACGGGATAGTCCTGAATGTCATAACCGCGGTCGCGGAAGACGGTGAGGATGGGCAAGGGTTGGAAATGGACGTTGACGGAAACACCGGTCTGGGTAATGTGTTCAATCATCGCATCGCGCTGGGGTTCGGTAATGCCCTTGATGCGGAGGGCGAACAGGTGCGCGCTGGACTTCTTTTCAGGTATATCCTGCGTAGGCAACTCGGCCCAGGAGTAAGACTGAAACCGGGATACGTATGCCTCAAATACTCGCTTCCGTTCGGGCAGGATTTTAGAGGGGTATTGCCGGAGTTGCGCTAAACCGATGGCTGCACAGAGATCGGGCAGATTCATTTTAAAGCCCGGGTAAACAATATCGTACTTCCACCCGGCCCCGTTGGTCTTGGCCAGGGCATCTTTGGTTTGACCGTTGAGGGACCAGAGTTTGAGTTGCTGATAGACTTCCAGGCTATCAAACGGAGCCGGCAGGTTGATGCACATGGCCCCACCTTCGGCCGTGGTGATGTTTTTTACAGCATGGAAGGAAAAGACCGCAAAATCGCCCCAGGCACCGATGGGTTTATTCTGATAGATTGCTCCGATGGAATGGGCCGCATCGGCCAGGATCAGAATCCGGCCGAGTTTCCGTTGGGGATCCGAGGTGGGGTTAAACAAGGCTTTTATTTTCGGGTCGTTGACCAACTCCATCAATGGTTGATAATCGGCTGGCCAGCCCGCTATGTCCACCGGGATGATGGCCTTCGTTTTGCTGGTAATCTTGGATCTGACCTTTTCAATATCGAGATTGAAATCAGGTCCGCTATCGACCAGGATCGGGGTTGCGCCCAGGTGCATAACCACGAGGGCTGTGGCGGCATACGTATAAGCCGGGATGATTACTTCATCGGCCCTGGTTACACCAAACCAATGCAGCAACAGCATCAGACCGGAAGTGGCCGAGTTACAACACGCCACATGCGTAAGGCCGGTTTGCTTTTCCACCAGTTTCTCCAGTGCCAAAACCCTGGGGCCAGAAGTAATCCACCCGGAATCAAGTGTTTCCAATACTTCACGCTTGATGTCGTCATCGATGTAGGGCGGGGAAAAGGGTATATTCACAATGAACAAAATTAAAATTACTCTTAACTTTAACAGCTTAAGGTCACTTCTTTGCCACAATAAAAGCTATGTAAAGCCATTGACGTGGCATTATGGTAGAAAGCACTTTATCAATAATTGAAGATACCTTGTTTAGCATTTTATGACGATAGTATGAACCCAAGAAACCATAAAACTGAAAATCTTTATTGGTGAACTCATCAAAAAGTTGATAAATTTCAGTAACGCGTAAATGGCGCCAACCAATCTTGTCTCCTTTCAAAAGTTTTCTTGCCGTCATGTGCACCCATGACCCCCGCATATTCTCAGCACCGCAAAATATACCTCCTGGCTTTAAAACTCGTCTGATTTCTTCAACCGCTAATTTTTGATTTTCAACTGTTCTCGAACTTTTATCCCGATAATCAAGCTTCAGGCCTCCAATAACGGATTTACACGCTACGATATCAAATGTGTTATCAGGGAATGGAATTTTAAAAATATTAATATCAGCATACTGTATTCTGTCTGCCACGCCATAACGCTCATGCAACTGGTTGGCCTCTTGTTTCGGTCCATTAAAGTCACTGCAAATCACCTGAAAGCCCTGTAAGGCAAACCATAAACTTAATCCACCATTTCGCTCTCCTAAACACAAAACTCTTGTCTCTGAGGCAGATAGTTGTGAAATTGTGTGCGACCAATGCGTTAACGCATGCGACCAATTATACACATCCCATTCAATCACATCGTTTATCATTCGACTTTCCATATTAATTTTTAGGCGGAAAAAATAAACCCCTTAAAAAACCCAACCCATATGAAAAATGAATGATTGGAAAAGTAGCCAAACAAACAAGCTTACCCCGTAATGAAAGATTATTCTTAAAAGAAAAAATTAAAAGCAAAAGCATATACAGCAACATGGGTATCCCAAATGTTGGATGAATCCAAAACAGAAGAGGAAAAAATATGAAGTATGCCACAAACAGGGATGGGGCCAAATGACGGAATTTAATTTCAGATTTGATTTTTTTTATTACCAGTGGTTTGTAATAACCATACTGTAAATACTGCTTAAACAAGGCGGATAAACTAGCGCGAGGATAGTAATAAAGTCTTATATCGGGACTTTGATAAATTCTCTTACCAATACTCTTCGCTCGGTAGTGAAATTCATCATCCTGATTTCGCTTTAAACGGGTATCAAACAACCCTGTATCATTAAAGATTTCTTTGCGCCATGCTCCAAATGTAACTGAATCTGTCTCTCCTTCATATTCAAATTGATGTACACGACTATTACCTACCCCAAAAGGGGTTGATATAACATACCCGATAGCCTGCTGAATTACCGAATGATATGCCGTTCGGGTTGGCCCCCCAACAATATCTGCTCCTGTACGCTCAAAAACTTCTAAAATCTTTAGAAAATAATCATCAGCATATTTACAATGCGCATCTAATCTTACAATTACATCACCTGAGCATTTTGGTATGGCGAGGTTCAACGCAAATGGCACGTATTGATCAGGGTTATGAAGGATGAAAATCCCCTTAACATTATTAGCATAGTGTTGAATTTTCGCTACTGTTCTATCTGTGGAGCCTCCATCAATAAAGAATAATTCCTTTTCTACCGGCTCAGCTAATACCAGGAAGGTTAGTAGTGCATCAATATACTTTTCCTCATTATAAACCGGGCAAATAATACTGATCATTGAAGTTGAGAATAAAAGTGCTTTATTTTTCCTGATGCCGGACGAGTAATCGCATTACAATAGTTGAATCTTATCTCGAGATTCGGCTCTAAATATAGAAAGGTCTTTTCCCTGATAAGTGTTTCCTCCTGTATTGAAAGCTTTCGGTCAGAAACAATATCAAATTCAAACTGATTCAAAGCTGTTTGCCTGATGATGAATTCCTTAAGTACTCCTGAAGACTCTAGAATACTTCGCGATACATAATAAAAGGTTAAGCCGGCAGAGACTTTTCCAGATGGTAATCGAACCAGGTCATTCGTTCGACCCTCAATCCGATTAAAGAAAGTTCTTCCATCCTTTTTTTTCATATCTACTAAATCGCCAATACGGTACCGTATTATCGGAAAAGCCTTATTAAACAAGGAAGTGCACAACAACTCTTGGTCGCCATTTGAATTTGTAATGGTCTCAAAAAAAATGAGTTCATCTGAACCGATCAATTCTCCATTATCTTTACCAAATGCCATGATCCCTAGTTCCGATGAACCATACTCGTTAATGATCTTAACCCCTAATCCTCGCTGCAATAAATCAATATCTTCTGGTGTACAGACTTCAGATGTAACGATACAGGCTTTCAACACGGGACACCGCTCGCCTAAAATTATTTCATTCCTTATTAAATATCTGGCAAACAAAACTACCGCAGAAGTGTAGCCATACAAATACCCCACTCCCTTCCTTTCGATTTTATGCTGAATGTCTTTTAGTTTACTATCCGACAAATCGAAAACAGGAAAACGGATTCTATTCATTAGAAAATCCTTTATGGACTCCTGCGCATAACCTTTCTTTTCCAATGGTATTCCATAGAATCTTCCTTGAAGATCATTGAGCGAAATTCCGACACTTGCATACCGTTCTTTGATTAAACACCAGGTAAGGGCATGTGCATATTTATCTTTCGCATAAAAAAATGGATGACCTGAGGAGCCGGAAGTATTAGCCAAATAAATTTTCCTTCTTTTAAATGGACCACTGAGTTTATCCTGAATATTACCCTGATAATCAGCCTTACTCATCACGGGTACATCCGTCCAATGCTGAACTTCCTTATTCTTGAGAATTGAGGACTTATAAAACGGATTATTATTCAGATGAAATTTAAAAATTTCCCATTTTTTCTCCTCTTGCCATCCAGCAAAGGAGGAACCTTGAAGTCGACTTACATAGGCTAATTCTTCTGATGCCTTGTTTAAGGGATAGCCTTGCCACTTTAATATTTGCTCTAAAAAGGAACGATTAAACATGCTCAAGAATTTCTTTCCACTTTTTAAAAACACTTACCTCATCAAATTCTTCGGCCTTTTGTCGTGCTCGTAATGCCAGCTGTGTTGCAAAAGCAGGTTCATTCAATAGCTGTTTAATAGCCAGGCAAAATTCTTGTACATCATTTACTGGAACCAAAATCCCATCCACATTATGTTCAATCAAAAAAGGAGTGCCTCCCACTTTTGTAGAGATTACCGGCAACCCAAGTGCCATCGCTTCTACCACACTAACCGGCATATTATCATAATTCGTTGTATTGATAAATATATCGTGACTGACAGCCAACGCTGCCCACTCGGTTTTTGAAAGTTTACCTAATAAGCGAACATTCCCTGAAACAGCCAACTGCGCTGCAAGCTGTTCTACCCGCGCACGTGACCCATCTTTATCGGGCCCAACCATGGTCAGCAATATAGAAGGATGATCAATTTTTAAAGCCGCTATAATCTTAACGGCTAATTCAGGATTATAGATTTGATGAAACGACCGAACCCACAACAAACGTGACTTCCAACTATCTCGCTCCTTAAAAGGGAATTTCTCTATATCAATAAAATTGGGAATATAATCTATCGGTCGAATGGAGGAAAAAACCTGTTGGAGATAATGACTCACGGAAACCACGCGTGAGGCATACCGGATCACTTGTTTTGTCAGCCTGGGTGTTTGCTTAAGTCTATCTGGAAGATTTCCTCCGCGCAGTACAGGAATAAATGGTTTTCGCAATAGGCGAGCTAACCAAGCAGTTACCCAAGCGAAATAAAATGCATGTGAACTATACGTGTCAACAATAATAATGTCGTACTCCTTTTGCTTTGATACTATTATCCAAACTATTGAAAGCAGCCTGCTGACTTTACCTTTCTTTTCACCGGCAAACAAGACCGTATACTTATGTTTTATTAACAATGCACCAAGGAAATCAATACCAGTGGGTGTAAACCCAAAGGATGAAACCTTATTTCCTACGTATAGAATTCTTTTCACCAGTTGGAATAATTAATGCCAGCGCATATAAAAAACTGATTATCGATAATCGCATGGCTGCGTGGAACATTGAAAACATAGCAAGAACATAAATGGCCAACAAAAGCCCTCGACTCGTTGGAAATTGCTTAAAGGCATGCCCGATCGGACCAATAAAAAGTATACCTAAAGCAATCAATCCAAATATACCGTGTTCAGCTAACATTCGAGTCCACTCGGTATGGGAGGCAATTCGCCTTCCATCAAGTAACGAAGTCTCAAGCGTTGACTTTCCCGGACCTACACCCAGCAATGGGTTCGATAAGAATAATCTTAAATCTCGTTGGATAATAAATAAGCGTCCTGTTGTATATTCTTCCGTATTGCCGGTACGCGGGTTTATACCAACGTATCGATAGGCCAGTGTGTCGTTTGTTAATGAGTTTGTATAGTCCCAAACTAACCAACTACCAATTGCGACAAGAAATACACTTCCAGCAATACTCACTATCCTTTTCTGAGAGCGGGTGGAGAATATAGTAATAATAATTAAGACAGCTAAAGCCAAAGCTGCTCCGGCCACCCCTCCCCGGGAGAATGTTATCAAGGCTCTAAATGCCAACAATAACATAATTAAGTAGTCCAACCATCTATATCCGGTAAGATTAACTCCAAAAATCTGGAATGCGGCAATAAAAAAGATGGCCATACCAAGAATCAAACTTACCTGGTTAGGACCGTAACCGCCAGACGCCAGTACATTTGATTGTGTGTTAAATTCGATCTCAGTAAACTCGGGCGTTCGAACAAAAAGATAAACCAACATTACCAACACCGGAAAAACAATAGACCGCACAATGGCTACTAACTCCTTTCCTGTTACGTGTTGCTTATGAAAGTAAAGTGCTGAAACAGCCAGACAAAGTGGACCGGACAGATTAAATGAAATCATATCACGCGCTTGAGCCCAGTCTACATATCCGGCAATCAAAATTGAAGGAATAAACAACAGAAAATAAATCAGGTAAGTGCCTATAAACTTTCGTTTCGAAACCCAAATTCCTAACACCAGAAGTAATACGACACCATATTTCCCGAATTCCCAAAATACGGACTGCCCGGTCATCCGTACCATGACCTCCATTCCAGCAAAATAGGCAGCATAAATGCCAGCCCGATTTGAGCGATTTCGATGTTGATAAACATCAAAACAGCCTATTATCAGAACTGCGATTTGCCAGATTCGCGCTACACCTGGAATGGTGGCCAACATTATTCCTAAAAGGACATGAATGACAAAAATCCAGTTTAGTGAAAATCGAAGCTGGCGAAGAAAAAAATCCATTATTCGTTAGGCTTGAGGTAACTTAAAAACTTCCGTACGAATTCGGTCTACATAACGCTCATAGGTAAAGGCAGAGGCAAATGAACGAGCAAGAACTGATTTCTTTTCTAATTCAGAATCTGTTTGAAGCCATTCAAAAGCCTTAATTATGGCCTCTGAACTATCATTTGGCAAAACAAAACCAAATTCATTAGTAATATATTGGATAATGGAAGAAACAGGTGAAACCACCGGAATGCAACCATAGCCGCATGCTTCTGAGATCACCTTTGGAAAACCCTCAGATGCACTTGGTAAGACAATAAAGTGCGATTTTGAATATAGCTTATTAAGCTCTTCCCGATTTAAAGCGCCTAATACATGAATATTTGAATTACCTTCCACACGTTTCAATACATTACTATACTCCTTCCCTTCTCCAACCAAATACCAGTTAAACCGTTTACCTAGTGTTAATGCAGCCTGAACCACCTGAAAAATACCTTTTGCTTCTTCAAGCCTCCCTACAAATATCACATGGTACTGCTCAACATTAAAGTTCTTTTCCTGACGCATAGCCTCACGTAACTCTGCGCTGGAAAAACACGGATTTTCAAATGAAAGGATTAACGGATTAGTATCACCCCAAAATCCATTTATCGTAACCGGATGCCTGGATTTTTTTAAAAGTTTACGTTGAAGGCGGTAGGCTAAAGGCGGTGAGGGATGATTCCAACTACCCGCGTATTTGTGCCAAAATCTTTTTGTGAGAAAGAAATTTGAAAACAAAATTGCAATAAATGCTGGAATTGAGGGGCCTCTTGTATGAATGTACTCATACTGAAAAAGTATTTTAATTACGTTAATAATCAAGGCAGGCAAATACGGAACAATTTTTAGTTTATCACGTATTGAACTTCCCCCACGAGCGTAGGGGAAGATTCTTAACTCAATGTTAGTTGAGTTTGGCGCCCTATAAAGAAAAGACTCACGTTTACCACTTGGATAACCAAACCAGATAATCTTATCAAATATTCCGGCCAAGTATTCAATTTCCCGTAATGTTGGCTCAAAGACCCTATTACCACCTCCTGTTACCGCTACCATAGGTGTATCAGAAATAATAACCAATTTCATTATCTAATGCTTTTCACAAAGGAAAATGAAATCAGTACCCCACTTTGAAAAAAAACCAGATTTTGCTATAAATTTTGAATACCTGTAAAGAAACCATTCAGGCAATCGCCCCATACCAGGCAATAAAAAAGAAAATTGCACTTCCTTTTTCACTTTCATCCCACTAGTCTCTATTATATGCTTAATATCCTTATATCGAATCTTATTTATAGAGTAACTGTACTGCTTAGAATTATTAATGCTTTTTTTTGTTAAAACATGGTCATAATTCGAAAATTGAATTAGCGCCACACCTTTTGGGGCAAGAGCAGAACTTACCCACTCTACACATTCAGAAACATCAGGAACATGTGCCAACAGACCCATGGCAATAATTATATTGTACTTTTCATGAACCTCAAAATCAGAAAAAGAGCCAACAAAAAAACTTGATTGAGCAAGTTCATCGGTTGACATCCCTTGCTTAACCAAAGCAATCATATTTTCCGACAAATCAAGGAAAGTGATTGTATTTCGATTAATAAATTGTTTAGAAACCATACCATTTCCACAGCCTACGTCTAAGATTCTCCTTTCCTCAGGATTACCAACCAAATCCCTTACTAACTCAGCTCGTATACGAATTCCAAAAGAATTTTTTAAATAATTCTGAGTTGCATTAAAATAGCTATGTACATTATTCATTTACTCTTACTTATAATACTATTGTAGATATCAATAACTTTCCGAAGATATACCTCAGGCGAATATAATTCATCATATATCTTACTTAATATCTCCCTCCACTCCTCATTACGATTACGAATCATTTGAAAGCGTTCTATCCAAATACCCTTATTATAATTTTCTACAAAAAATTCCGGTAAATATGCTGACAGCTGATCCGCCACTTGCCCTGTTCGATACGCAACAAATGGTAATCCTTGTGCTAAATATTCTATCAAAACTAAAGGGCCACTTTCAAGATGCGCACAGTGAATGGCCAGATCATGATCGTAAGTAAGTAATTGAACATCATCACAATCATGGATAATTTTTATTTTAGACTCAATACCACCTTCCACAATTCTTTCCTTAATTATCTGAAAATACATTTGATCAGTTACCTGGCCTACCCAAGAAATTTGAAAATCAAATGATGAATGAATCATTTCTTTTAATAGTGAAACTGCAAACTCATAATTCTTAGATGGTCTGAAATTTGAAACCATCAGAATTCTCAATGGACCAGAATTTAACTCCTTCTTTTTTCCATATGTATTCTTGACAACAATATTGGATAACAAAAAACACTTAGATCTATCTAATCCAATTTGATCAACCGCCCAGGCTACCAACGACTGACTAACACCTATAAATTCACCTTCCCTCCTAAGAAAAAACTTGAGACCAAAAGGCACTCGCTTGTCTTGTTCAATATCACCAAAGTGGTCATGGAGTAAAAGTTTATACTTACCGCGTAGCATATACTTGACAAGTGCTACATATCTAAAATTATATCGTAAATGAACATGAATAATATCATACTCTGAACAAATCCTATTTAATCTGAAAATTGAAGCAATATCCAATTTACTTCTTCGCTTTAAACTGATAAGGTTAATTTCACTAATTAGATATTTACTTAAAGGCATATCCTCTGTGAATATCAACACAGCGACATCATGCCCGTGAGTGTGTAAAATATTACACAGATCAACCAACACCCGTTCGGCACCGCCAATTTGAAGCGTATCAATAACGTGAAGAATCCTCAAGCCTTTGAATTAAGATTATCAATTTTTGCCCCTTTCCGGAGCATTTTAGTGGAAGCGATCCAAGCCAGGGATACCTGAAAAATGAGTACTGGCGATAGCAAAAGTGCTACCAGAAATACTACAGGTAACCACACAATTTTTGATTTCAGTCGATAAGGAACCAAAGATGGAATAATGTTAACCATGATCCATCGCCTGGCTGGTTGGTTCCCAAAATACTTCCTTGCCAAATACAGAATGCTGGGAATAGGCCTTGGTGCAAGCCATTTTTTTGGTCGCCAACCGTCCCAACTTCCCATTTGCCGTAACCCACCCTCACCAATCTTCAAGTGCATTCGTTTTGCGCGAGGATTGCTTATATTCCGGAAACCCGCTAGGTAAGCACGCAAGCCAAACTCACCGTCACCCATGCGTTGCTTTTCAAATTGACGGTCGAATAATCCAATCCGCTCAAAAACATGTCGCTTGATCAAAACATTACCGGTGTCCAACTGATCACTCCAACGAAAATGTGCATAATGTGCAGGCACTTTTGCCCCCACAACACTGATCGAAACGCCTGATGAAATATCCGCATTAAAGAAATCAAGTGCTTTCAAATGCTCCTCAATCCAATCCGGTTCAATACGTGAATCATCATCGTATAGCAAAATAAAATCGCCTTTCGCTGCGCGAATGGCATCATTTCTCGCCTTCCATAAAGCTTTTTCTTCTTGATACCAAACCTGCAAGTTCAACTTACGATTTTGATAAAACTCAGACTGAAAGGGCTCAGACTGATCAACTACAATAACCTCAACATGCGTGTACGTTTGCTGTTCCAGGTCATTCAATACGTCATGAAGCCAGGGATACCGATTAAGCGTTGGAATAATAACACTTACCAAGGGCTTGCTTTGTACGAGCAGGCTATTAAATGATTCGTACGCGGCATAAACGATCGGAGACTCCGTGCTACGCATTACGTTCCTTGTTTTTAAAAACGCACGAATCTCCGCTACCGGGTTATGGAATGTAAGTAGGCGTACAACTACGATATAGATTGCCCAAAAAGGGTGAAAATTCTTTCGTATAAACCGGTACTCATCCTCAACAGGCAGCTTACCAATAACCCAAATATTTTTTCCTGCTTCAATCTTACCCCGCTTGATATAACCTGCCTGAAACATACGCCAGGCCAGATCCAATTCCTTCGCTTCTTGAGAAGTATATGACAGGTCCATTGAAAATTTTTCTAACAAACCATCTACTGGTTCGGGTAATGGAAAATAACCGTGATCAATTTCGGGTTTCAGGTTAAAGTACCAGGCCGGTGAGATATACCCTAAAAAGTTGAATATAGGTTTATACATGAAGCTTAAGCCCTTGTTGTTGCGTAAGCATTGTTAATAACCCTTTTACAGAAAGTTTCTCCTCCCATAATTTTCGATTATTCAACTGCCGTTGAATGAATTCATCAGCTGTTATTTGAGTATGAAATGCATACACGCGTTCAGGTATCCGTTTCCTGTCACACCACTCAACCCAAACGACATGGTCCTTCCAATTAATCTGATCAGGAAAGGGCATCAGGCAATCGGTATTTACCAATACCGGTATCCTGCCCATCATAAGTGTTTCATACAAGCGAACCGAAAAATTTCCTCCACCCCGCAAACACAAGACATAGTCCGAATCCCGAATGTTATCGTAGTACTCCACTGTTGTTTTTTGCCGTTCCGTTTCGGTGATGGCCCCGGCACGATAGTGCTCGCGATAAATAAAATTAGTTGCCACTTGATCTGCCTTTTCCAAATCCGTGAGTATGCTAGCCCTTTGCCAGGCTGATGCAAAAAAAGGCTCCCAGTCTTTTCGTAATGGATTAGCTATAAACCGGACTACATTTTCTTTGGCCACCTTTAGCAATTCCATCCATTTCTTTTTGCTTGAGTGAGAAGCGTGTCCGCAAAATCCAATAAGCGGCTTCTGCTTCTTCCTTCTGATTACAATCTGATCGTTTCCGTATATACGCGACAGTTGATCCGAAAGGACTACGGGAAATCCCTGATTGCAGGCACTTAATTGTGATCGAAAGCCTCCCATCCTGAAATACGTAATCGATTCAAATTCCGGGAAGCGAATGCCAAAGTCACCACTTATGTAGGCATAGCCCTGTATGCCAAACTTCACACATAGCTCGCTATACGCCTTAATCAAATGAACATGACCTGTTTTGACGTATTGATTAACGGAGTAAGGCACACATAAAATTGAAGCCTCCTCGGGCTTCTCTGTACATCGAATGGAATCATCCTGTATTCCCCATCGGGCAAAACAAGCCTGATCATTCCTCCACCCTGCCTTGGTCCTGAACGGGCGTGTAAGGATGAACAATTCACGATCCGGAACAGAAAATTGAATATCGTTTGGAATGAATACAGTCACCATATAAATCACATCATGGCACGTATACCGCATGCGTACCGTTGATGGTATTTATTTTTTGGGCTACTCGCCTGGACATAAACAATAGGTTTGTAATCAAACATTCCCTAAAGATTGTTTCGTTAATACCATAAAAGTTATACGGAACATACCCTAACACTCGTACATATGCCATCACGTCTTCCATAAGCGGTTGCCCCCTGTACGAGGGAACGAGGCTCACTTCAATGAAAAGAAAATCAATTTGCTGGCTTTCCAACAACTTCCGGCAGCCCTCCAATGCCTTTAACTCAAACCCTTCAATGTCCAGTTTTAAAATTCCAATAGCATCTATTCCATTTTCCTGACAAAATGATTGAATGGTGACTACCGGAATAGAAATTTGCGTATACCTGCGTGCCATGTGTGCCAAATGGAAATCATTCGGCTGCAGAAATGAAGAAGTACCTGTATTGTTATTCTTAAAGAACGTAAGTGTTCCCTCTTCACTTCCAATACCAGCATGTATTGGCAAAATGTTTGATTTTTCTTTTTCCAGATTTCGTTTAAGTACGTTGAAGACATCTGGATTTGGTTCAAATGAATGTATAGCAGCTGTTGGAAAGTGCTTATGAAACTGATAGGAAACAAACCCCACATTTGCACCACAATCAAAGATCACCTTAGGAGATTCGCCAATCAGTTTGTACAAAAAAGACAAATCATTAAACTCATTCTTTGAAAATTTCCTCACCTCATTGCCCAGTCGCATACGTATGCGTTTCAACAAATTTTTTCGGAGGAAAAAGCGAGTAAAAAAATTTTTATAATACATGGATATTTACATTATAAGATTATAATCCCTCAAACCCTCCTAAAAAAATAATTTGAATTAAAATAGATCTCGAATCGTGGAACCATAGTTCATTCCCTTTAACGCAATCCAATGTAGCTTTTCAAAAAAAGGTTGAAATGCTTTACGACCAAAAACTTTCAACAACAGGTTCTTCATTTCAAAAACATTACTTCATGTAATTAAGCAAAGGATAACAATTCATTGAGAATAGAATTGATAAAACGCATGCTTTTGCCGTTCCAAATTAAACTCAGCCCGTACACGTTCCTTAGCCTGATGACGCACAGCCTGTTGCATCCTTTTATCTAACCGCATCACTTCTAAAAGTTTGGCCGCCAACAAAGCAGGTCTTCGCTTTGGTACCACCCAGCCCGTTTTTTCGTGCACAACATTTTCAGAAAGGCCTTCTGCATCGCTTACTATGCATAACAAGCCCATGGCCTGCGCTTCTAATACGGCATTACAAAACCCTTCTTGTATGCTGTATTGAATATAGATATCCGCTTGAGCCAGCTTTTCAATCGTTTCTTCATGACTCAAGCGACCACAAAACGTAACGCGGTCTGTTAATCCCAACTGATACACGGCAAACATCAAACGCTCACGCTCCTCCCCCTCTCCGATTATCGTATAATGAAAATTAACGCCTGAATTCTTGAGTATCGCCAGTGCATCGAGTGAGTACTCTAATCCCTTCTTCCAATGCAACCTGGCAGTCGTGACCAACTGCCTTACACTACCTTTTTCAGGATGATCAGCCACAAATCGAACTACATCAATAGCGGGCGTAATCTTCTCTAATGCTCCTTCAGGTGAGTAGCCTGCTGCGTAAACCATTTTTTTTAAATCATCAGAGATGACATGAACTTTGTCAACTTTATTCCACAACAAGGTATAGCAGTTCTTGTGCTTAAGGGGATAAATGGCAATATCAAATCCCCGAAAACTTACGGCTAGTTTTGCATTTAATACACAAGCCAGATTCTCCCTGCCAATCGCCATGGTACCAAAACCAAAATGAAGCCAATCAAGCTGACTGGAAAACAGATGAGCCGATGTCAGCAGTGAAGCGAGGTTGCGTTTTATGGAAAAACCTGAACGGTAATTCAATTTCCAAAGCATCATGGTGCGAACAGGATGTTTTAGAAATGTAGTGAGGGCAAACCAAATGCGCTGCACCATACCCAATACCGGGTTGACTGAAAATTGAAACGCATAAATCACCGGACACAAATCAAAAGCTTCCCGCTTTGAAAACCGATCGGCAAAAAGAACTACCTCAATACCGGAAGTTTCCATTAAAAACCTGATCTTATTCCGAAAAAAAGTTTCTGAATATGCAGGAACAGCCGGTAATACCAATCCTATGCGCATGACCATATGTGTCCATACAAACTACCAAACTGCTTCACATTCCTTTTCAAGTTAAAACGCTCTGTTATTGTTTGGTGTGCCTGTTGCACAAGCGCTTTTCGTTTTTCCGGGGAAAGCAACTGCACCGTTTGTACGGCATCGGCCAGCGCCTGGGGATTACGAACCGGTACTAAAAAACCATTCACGCCATCTTCAATTACTTCTGCCATGCCGCCACAAGTGGTGCTGATTACAGGCAGGCCTGCTTGCATCGCTTCCAACACCACATTAGCAATGCCTTCTTCCACACTCGGCAATATCAATGCATCATGATTAGCCATTTGCTGCTCCACTTCATGCAGCGGCATATCTGTTAACCACGTAACATCCTGCTCCAGGGTCAGATCATGAAGTTGATATATAATTTCTTCTGGCATCGGTCCGGGTGCAATCCATGTTAAGGTTACACTCACACCACGATTTTTCAACTCAGCTACTGCATCCAGCAAGTAAGCATAACCTTTAATCCAATGAAATCTACCGATGCTCAGCAGTCGAAAACGACCATGATCTTGTATAGTTGGTGTTGGTAATTCACGCGCTGGTAATCCGCTGTAAATTACCTGGGCACGTTTCTCCTCAATACCATATTGAAAAGACTCCTTCACAATGGTTTGTGACACCCCATGAAATGCATCAAAAAGTGGAAATGATTTTCGATACGACTCTGCCAATGCTTCATCGGCAACAGGTGATGCCGTAATGTGGGTACCGCGTAGACTCAATACCAGTTTAACCCCAAACAACTGCTTTAAGAACAGCCACTCTTCCGCAGCTTTTGCCCACTGAACATGAAAGATATCAGGAAGTTTCAGTAAAACCGGCACGTATTTTTGCCAAACCACGAATTCCTTTTTCCCACTTAAAGGTCCGAAGCCCAGGTGTTTTTTTAAGGCTTTGAAACGGGATGGGCAGCGTATGCCTAACAACACGAATCGCATAAAAAATTGCACCACACCGCTTAGCCCGGCAGCATTTCCCATCAACACAATGGATTGTTGTGCATAGTGAACATCACCCCGGTATTTTCCAAACAACACTACTTTATATCCCTCATCGGCAAGACCGGTTATCAAGCGCTCAATAAAGGTGGTTGATGGTATATCACCTGAGTAAATAGCCACAACTGGTCTTTTTTTATTAACTGCCATTTAGAAATAGCACTTCCTCAGATATAGTTGTTCCACAGAGGACTCAAAGTTGCACCAAGTTTCACAAAGCATTTTGAGATTCTTTGTGGCTCTTTGTGCACTTTGCGTACTAGCTTCTGATATTGGACCAGAAAAAATGCCACTTTTCGTTTAGGCATTATGCACGTTTTTGCTTTGTACCTACAAACAACCACTCATACTTTCGGATCCCCAGGTTTAAACCTCGTTGCTTATCGTGGAGATCCACCACTTTATGATCTTTAAAAATTGAACTAAAAAGTTGAACAAAGTCACTACCATAATCTCTATAATGGCCATTATGGTTTAAATGTGTGAAATAGATTGTCTTTTTTCGTTTGTAATTCCCAGGGATTGTAAGAAACAGCTTTCCTCCAGGCTTTAATATTCGGTATAATTCCTCGAGTGACTTCTTGTCATCCGGAACATGCTCCAGAACATGGTTGCATAAAATGAGATCATAACTATCATCAGGCAGCGTAAGCTGCTGAACATCCTCTTTAGGCAAGTCCACATCTTCCAAAACAAAATCAGTGGTGATGTATTGAAATGACTTTCCCTTCAGTATAGAATAGAATGCGGGCTCAGGAGCGAAATGCAATACAGCATTCTCCTTTGTCATCCAGGCTGTTGCCTCCTTATAAACATTAAATAGGCCGCGATGTCTGGCTCTAGAAGAACAGTGACCGCAAGCACTATTCCAGCTAAACCTTAATCTGTTTGACAAGTGAACAAAGGCACCAGCGTAGTTGCCACAAACCGGGCAAAAATATTTTCCAGTTTTGCTCCGGATTTTCTTTCTATTCAAAAAATTAACAGATTCCGCAATTAGAAATTTTACTACTGCAATTACCTGTCCTTTTTTGAACCTGGCCCAACTCGAAGAGGCTATCCCCTTTAAACTTTTCAATTTATAAGGTTGCAAAGCTCCTGGATTATTTATAGTTGTAATCATGCTCTAAATAACGAGAGTGTCAATAGCATGCTTACAGGGTGACTAAAGTAAACGGGATCAGCATGCTTAAAATCTTCATAAAATCTTCTTGTTACTTCTTGCGGAATCCATTCAGAAAAATCACTGTTGTCAAACAAACGCAGCCTAAGATTTTCATCGTTTTTCTTTCCCCAAAATTGAAGCTCCCAATTTCGTTGCGTGACATTTTTAAAGCTCATCATTCTCGCCATCTTGGATAGAACTCGAAATGGGAGATTATAAGGGAAGCGATTCCATTGGTAGTTATATAAATTAAACGGGCGATGCTCCTGCCACGGTATGCGCGCCAACTCCGGTGCCCTTCGCTTCAGGTATTCGATCTGTATCTGCCGTTTGGCCAGGATTTTTTCAGGAACGGTACAAATAAACTGGCACATACGATTATCAAAATACGGAACGGTAATGGGCCTCACCGACTCAAATATGCTCAGGTTTACGGCCGTCCACCGTGGAGCCCAGTACAAACTTTTAAACGCACGTATGCGTGCATTCGCGGAATGCGGTATATCAATGCCGACCAATAACTGCCTCACCCGTTCCGTTAAATATTCGCGGAAGTCTCCGGCTAATCCCCAGACTTGCCACAATGCGGTTCCCAGTTCCAGCCCCCCCTTCTTCACAATTTTCTTTAACACCACATCCACTTGTTTTTCAACCGGCAGGTCATCAGGTACACCCATATCATCAAACAATACATCCCCCCAATGTCCAACACTAAACACATCTCCTAATGCCGTGTACCGATCAACAAAAGCCATTTGACGTGGGTGGGTAAATTCTGAATAACAACCATTAATACGAGCCAATTGCTCAATACAATCCCAGAGGTAACCCGATGAAACTGTCCAGTCTTCAAATGAAAATCCACAGGCTTTGGCGATACGCCTGCCATATTCCGTTTCATCATGCCCCTCTTCAAACGCATACCCATAGGCATGTACCGGTTTTCGCAAATGCTTTAAGGTGGCTGCTTGCGTACGGCTATCCAATCCACCCGACAGCGGCAGAATAACCTGCTGATCCTTCACCTGATCAGCCACAATTTTTTCAAACAACGAGGCAAACTCATCGGTTGCCTGGGCTAACGTTAGGTTACGCGGCTCATAGTGCCACGTAAACCACGGCTTTCCATTACCCACTGGTTTTCCCGATTCATCCAAGGCATACGTGGTACCCGGGCGAAGTGCCCGTTGTCCTTTATAATAGGTATCCTCATCCAGAAAAAACCCGATGGCAGCGAACACGCAAATGGCTTCTTTATTGATTTCGCCAACTTCACCCACGTGTGTTGTGCGTAAGGGAATAATATCAAGCCTAAGGGATTGTTGACCGCTCATCAATTCTTATGTAAAATCTTATTGTAGAATTGCTCATGATTGTGCACCTCCGCTGAAATATCAAATCGACTCTGAGCATATCCTGATAAAGTCTTACCCAAGCCCATCAGTTTATCAACTGGCTGAGCCAGAATAGAAATGAAAATTTTATACAAATGATTAACATCGGCTGCCTTAAAAATATACTCAGGATAATCATTTAGTTGATCCCGTATTCCGGGAACGTCACTACCAATCACCACTTTTCCATTGGCCATAGCTTCCAACAACGAAACCGGTGAACCTTCCATGCGTCCTTCATGTCGCGTGGGTAACACAAAAATTTCGGCTTGATCCAGAAAAGGTTTTACATCCGGTTGCTTACCCGTAAAGATCACACGGGTGCTTAATCCCCGTTCGTGAACCAACGTTTTCAACTGGTCGCCATACGCAGCCCGGTTGTCACCCACAATCCACACTTTCCATTCCGGAAAATTAGCGGCTAGTTTACCAAAGGCTTCTATTAAAATTTCAACCCCTTTTACCGGTACCAGGTTGGCTACGCAAATGATGATGCGCTCATTCGGCAATACCCCATACTGTTGGCGCAATGATTCATTACGAGGTCCAGGCGCAAAACGCTGCACATCTACCCCACGTGGAATCAGCATCACATTTTGCCTACCGGGAAAAAACTGCTCAAGCATGTCGGTATTTTGCGCGATAATGCCATGCGCCAGTGCCGTTCGTAATTTCCACGCATTGCGGGAACTGCCGCCCCAGCTCATATTCTTCTTGGTATACACCCATTTGATGCCAGCCATCCGGGACGCAAGCGCTTCCGAATAGTCGGCTGCATAATGAAACGAGTGAATAAGATCAGGTTTTATTTTTTTCAATGCACGTGAAATCTTCCAGCACCGCCAAAGTCCTTTATGTATAGGTCTCATGGGTGCGGTGTATTCCATCAGGTGTACCGGTATGCCACTTGCTTTTACCACCTTGAAAAAATCGCCCCGGTCGTGCATGCACAGGATGTGCGGCTCAAACACTTCCTTATCCAAACGTGTGGCGATATTTAATAATGCCTTACCCGAACCTGCGGTGTCAAAATTCGGAATGGTGTAGAGTATTTTTATGCGTTTATGCGTTTGCGCCATTCAGCTAATGCAAGAAGTGTAAAAATGGGCCACTTGTAGTCTTTACCCAGTTGATGTTCCGCAAGCAATTTATCTACTCCAACCTTATTGATCCCAAAATGATGCAACCCATCCTGTTGCTGTAACGTATCGGACACTACATTCTGCAGATCTTCCCGAAACCATTTGCCAAGCGGAATACTGAAGCCACGTTTTACTTCATCTATCGGAGAACCGGGGATGACGCGCGCCAGCAATTGTTTCAGTAGAATCTTTTTCTTACCGGGTGCATAACTCAAAAAAGTATCCAGCTTCAGGCTGGCCTCGATCACCGACTTTTTCAAAAAAGGAACCCGTACTTCCAATGAATTTCCCATACTGGCCAGATCAACTTTACGCAATGTCTTTTGCATCATGCCATAGAATTCAGCTTTGCGCATGTGTTGCAACAACTGCGGCAGCGACTTCTGAACGGGATAGGTGTATGTGTTATACGCATCGGGTAATGAAACAGCCTGTAACGTTGGAAAAATCTGCTGTTCGACACTTTTCGGAAAACGGGAATGCAACCCTTGATGAGCCATTGACTGCGAAGCAAATAAAACCGCGCTGTTAATCCGCTTATTGTGGCTCATCCATTGATCCGTTTTATACAGGCCGGCTTTCACCAACCAGGGCCATTGTTGGTAGCGAATATTTTTTGCCACACTCCAAAAGCGTTCGTACCCAAAAAACAATTCATCTCCCCCATCGCCCGACAGGGCAACAGTAACGTGCTTACGTGCCAGCTTTGAAACCAGGTACGTAGGTATAATGCTGAAATCGGCCATGGGCTCGTGCATACTATGCATTACCTCGTTCCAGATTTGATGGGCGCTACCGGCTACCATTTTTTCGGTATAATGCGTGGTGTTCAACAATCGGGCAAACGTTGCTGCGCTTTCGCTTTCATCGTGCACCGCACTATCTGATCCGATGGTAAATGTTTTCAAACCCGGCTGCAATTTGCTGGCGTAATAACAAACCAAGGGTGAATCAATTCCGCCACTCAGAAATGCGCCCAACGGTACGTCACTGAGCATTTCCGCTTCAACGGAAGCAGCTAATACCTCATGCATCGTATCCAATGCTTGCATTTGTTCATGTACGGTGGGTTGATACCAGTCGGGAAAAGACCAATACTGATGCTTGCTCAACTCACCACTTTGTGTTACCTCTACCAACTCACCGGGGCTAACCTGGTAGGTGTGCCTATATAATCCGAACGGTGCCGGCATGAAGTGTTGTTGCACATAGAGTTTTAATACGGAAGCATCTACCGGTTCATGCACAAAAGCTGGATGCATCACCACCTGATCGTATTGGCTAGCCGCTACCAACGTGGTTCCATTCCACCCATAAAACAACGGCTTAATTCCAGCAAAGTCGCGGGCTAATGTTGTGGTACCGGTTTGTTGATCATACACGACCAATGCAAACATACCATCCAACGCTTCTACCGTTTTACGAACCCCCCACGCTTCAAAACATACAGTAAGTGTTTCGGTATCGCTGTGACCTCTGAATTGGTTAAATGAAAGTTGTTTACGCAACTCCAGGTGATTGTAGATTTCTCCATTAAACACGAGTACGTACCTGCCCTGCGGACTGACCATGGGTTGGTGACCCGCTTGAGACAAATCCAAAATAGAAAGGCGATTAAAGCCTGCTTTTACCAAATCGCTATCCCAATACCCGGTGTCATCCGGACCGCGATGTGCGGAAAGTTTCAATACTTGCTTGAATTCAGCTGCGGTTGAAACCCTTTTTTGTGAAAACTCAAATAAGAAACCGCACATTACCGGGACAAAACCTTTAAGCCTGATTTAAAAATATAGCTGTGAAATAAACCCATTAACCTAGATGCGAGCACCCACGTATAGCGATGGGATCCACGTACGATTAAAGCCTTTAGTATATTCCAATAAAATCGAACAAACACCAGCGTACCCACTAACCGATTTGCAGCAAGAAAAAAACGCATAACACTTGCTGCCTTAAAGCCATCAATGGTACTAAAGGGCCAACGGCTACTCAACGCACATCCCAGGTAATCAATACCCGATTGCTTCCGCTGTTGATAGAGATCAATGATAAACGATCGAAAAAACCTGCGTTCACGAATGGTTTTGGTAGTAAATCCTTCAGCATGTACGCGATAATAAACACCCTGAAAATCAATATTCCCTACCTGAAATTGTTCAGAGGCTCGCAACCAAAAATCCTTGTCTTCGCCTGAAAACAAACACGGATTATAGTACCCCACACGATCATAACATGCACGGGTCATCATCCAACTGCTATGAAAAAACGGACTGTTTCCATCCAGTATGGCCTGTACACAATCGGCATGCAGCAAAGGAAAATCACTTGGTTCTTGTAATTCGCCCGCGTCATTTATGTAGCGCCCCTGGGTACCCACCAAACCAAAGGCAGGATTACTTCGGAAAAAATCAATTTGCTTTTCAAAGCGAGCTGGCAGGCAAATGTCATCACCATCCATGCGCGCTATCCATTCACCTCGCGCTAGTTGCAATCCATCATTTAGCGAGCGGGGCAATCCCAAACAAGTATCGTGGCGAATGCTTTTAATCCGATGATCAGTTTCCATTGCCGCGCGGATAATCGCTGGCGTTGAATCGGTTGAACCATCATCAATGATGATCAATTCAAACGCTGAATAGGTTTGCGCGCGTATGGATGCAATGGCTGTTTCGATATAGCGTGCTGCATTATAAGCGGGCATGATTACCGAAACAAGACCGGGTTCCATCACATAGTGTGCTCAAAAAATTGGGTCACATCTTCCAGCACAATTTCCTCCGGCTTTTTCGAAATTATCTTGCGCACCTTTTCGTATGCCGCGTAACCCATTTCCTTAAACCGATGCTGGTTTTGCCAAGCCTCTTCCATTACCTGATCCAGCAAATCTGGCGTTGCGGCTTCGGCTACAAAGCCCTCTACGCCATGCGTAATCAATTCTTTTGCGCCTCCTACATGGGTAGTGATGCACACACGGCCGCACAGCATCGCTTCAATCAATGCCAACGACATGCCCTCCTGGCGGGATGGAAGAATTAAGGCTGTGTTTTGTGACCAGATGGTAGTAACATCAGCCACATGACCTTTAAAGAAAACCGTATGGAGTTTGTAGTGTTGGCAAAGCGCCTGCAAGTACGCTTTTGAACCGCCCTCCCCGTACAGGTTCACCTGTATGTTGCGCTGCCTCCAGGTTGGTCTTGCCAAAACCTGTAGCAATACATCCAGGCCTTTATGGTAAACATCTAGCCGGCAAACCACAGCAAAAGTGATGGAAGCCTGTTCAGCCGGCCATGAAAACGGAATAGTAGAGGGCACCTGTGCTGCATTGAAAATTATTTTCGCCTGAGGTAAGTCTGCCGCAAGTTGTAATTGCAACAACTGCCGGTTTTGTTCAGAAGCAAAGTAGGCCTGGTATGATGAACGGATTTCATTTACATACACCGGGTTCGCTTCCATCGACTTCTCGGTTACCAATTGGAAGATCAACGCGTAAGGCACATAGAATCGCGCAAACTGTGTGGGATGACCTAATGTTTTTAAATGGCTGCCTAACGAAATGATCGCATACCGGGGTTTGAAGGAAACCCAGGGCGGAACGGGTGTGTAAAACCGATGGATAAACCGGTTTAATACCGTTTTCCAAAACCGGGGTCTATGCTGGTAGTAAATGGTTACCCGTTTGTCTGCCAGTACATCATGAAATTGCCTGGGGTAATTGGGCCATTGAAAAATATAAAATGCCAACGTGTAATTACGAACCAACAATGCGCGCGCCACAGTAAGCCAAAGTACTTCGCTGCCACCAAAGGTGCGGTTGTTTGAAACAAATAAAATATTCTTCCCCCTCAAATAGATTTAAGTAACTAACTATAAATTCCGAAAAAGACGATTAAACCTAAGTAAAGAACTGAATGAAAGTTGAAGGTTATAAAAAAATGAAAAACCTAACATTCTTCCATATATTTCTTTGTATAATCCATAAGACTTTAAAGTGTTACTGTGCCTGTATTGATACATAGCTTTCAATGATTGAATCAATTTATTTTTAATCAACGTAGGTCTAATCCTAGCATACTTAATCCATATTGGAAAGTTCTCGATTTTGTAGTGTAACGACTTATCATAATTTGATTCATGAATTCTGTATTGTACAGCTATCTCACTATCAAATTTGAATTTATACTTAAATGATAATTTCAACCACATATCATAGTCCTCATATGATATGTTTTCATCATAACCACCTACTGATCTAAGATAATCAATACGGGTTAGACAAGACATGCCAGGAATAAAATTCCCATCTTCAAGTAAAACATCAAACATGTCACTTTCTGGAATTCTTAGTAATCTTGAATTTGCACGTGAAATAAATCTAGGATAATATAATTCAGATTTTGTGTCAATTAAATAGGCATCTCCAAATACCAAAGCATACGATTCATCTAAATCATTCAATATTGCGGTATGTCTAGCAAGCTTAAAAGGCAAAAGTCTATCATCACAGGAGATCATCTGAAGATACTTCCCTGTTAATTGAGATAAAGCGATATTTAGCAACCTACACAAACCAATTTGTTGTTGGTGTTTTATAAATGAAGCATTAATATGCGGATTATCATCTAACCAAATTTGGATAAGGGACTGTGAATCATCGGTTGAGCAATTATCAATGATCAATAATTCGAAATTACTAAAGGTCTGATCTCTAATACTGTCTAGTGTTTGCTTTAGATACTTCTCGTGATTATAACAAACAGCCAATATTGACACCAAGGGTTGGCTCATTATTTTTGTGTTGATAATTTAGTACTAAAGAAGTATTCTATTGAATTTACTACCGTGCTAACATGTCGCTCCTCCATTCCCGGCCATAAGGGTAAACTTAGGCATGTATTTGCAATTTCCTCAGCAATTGGAAAGTCGCCCGCCTTATGCCCAAGGTGTTGGTAAGCACGTTGTAAATGGGGCGGCACCGGATAATGAATAAGCGTACCGATTTCCCTTTCGCGTAAAAACTTTTGGAGTGCATCCCGGAATTTTGTTCGCACAACATATAGGTGATAAACATGGGTTGCTCCCCTTGCTGTGATTGGTAAAATCAAATCGCCAATCCCATACAAGGCTTGTTTGTACCAATCAGCAATTTGCCTCCGTTGCTCGGTCCACTCAGCCAGGTATTTTAATTTTACGGATAAAAAACCCGCTTGTATTTCATCCAGACGTTGATTGTATCCAAGCAATTCATGCTGATACTTTTCCTTGCTTCCATAATTTCTAAGTTGCCGGATTGTATCAGCCCATTCGGCATTATTGGTGGTTATGGCACCGGCATCACCGAAAGCCCCCAGGTTCTTGCCCGGATAAAAACTGGTTGCGTTAATATCCCCCGCACTACCGGTAAGTATACCCTTAAACATTGCTCCCTGTGCTTGTGCATTATCTTCCACAACAAACAATCCATGCTTGCGAGCCACCTGCATAATGGACTCCATGTCACACGCCTGCCCATATAAATGCACCGGAACAATGGCTTTTGTTCTTGATGTTACCGCACGCTCAATGTTACTGGGATCCAGGTTATAGGTGTGCCGATCCGGTTCAACAAAAACCGGTTTGGCTCCCACATACGAAACAGCCAATGCTGTTGCAATAAAGGTATGCGCTGGCACAATTACTTCATGATCCTTACCCACACCGAGCGTTTGCAAGGCCAGGTGTAAGGCATCCAACCCATTGCTTACACCAACGGCATGTGATACCTGATTAAATTCAGCGTACTCACGTTCAAAACGCAGCAGGTCATCACCCAATATATACCAGGCACGATCGAAGAAAGTTTCAAACGACTGAAGGATTTCGGCTTTGATTACTTTATTGGTGTGTTCAAATGAAAGAAAAGGAACAGTCATATGGTGCAAACTGCATAAATTTCTGCGCTATATTCAGGAAAATACGTAGCCACCTTTTTAAATCCCTGAATCATCTCCGATGTCCATTGTTGTTCAATCTGGCTATTCGATAAAGGTTTTAGAAAAATTCCCCCTGTTTTATTTATGGTGAATCCAGCAGAAATGAGATGATCCTTTAGTGTAACCAAATCATACACCCGGTAATGACCTAATTCGTGATCTCTGGCGTTTAGTGTATAGATTGAATCAAGCAATCCCATCTCTGCAGCAACCATCCGGTGTATTGATTTGGCATTGGGTACTGAAACCAAAAAAACTCCATCTGCTTTAAGCCAGGATCGAATGCGCATTAACGCAGGAACAGGATGTTCAATATGTTCAAGAACATGACTCATAATGATCGTGTCGTACATTTTTTCCGGCTCGTATTCCTCAAGATATGAACATATCTTCACTGCATTCGGGTAATCGGGTATCTTATCCAATAAATCCTTGGAAGGTTCCAGAAGATCAATGGAATTAAATTTATTAACCAGCAGCTTGGTCATATAACCTGATGCAGGACCAATTTCTAGTGCAGTTTCTCCATTAAAAAAAGGGCTTAGTGCCTCAAAATTGAACTCAGCCAATTGGTAGTCAAAGTTTAAAATGGATTGCTGATAGAATCTAGCTGACTGTGTTACCTTCTCTTTCATTGAATCCATGACTAATTCAGGTTAAAAGTTAAATCTGTAACCGCATTCACAATAACTTCAGGATTATATTCCTGCAACCGATCCCGATTCAAAAAGCCTGTTAGTACCCCAGCAGTTAATAATCCTAAACGTTTTCCTTCCTGTATATCTTTTCCCGTATCTCCGACCATCCAATCTGTTGCCACTACATTAAATTTCCTTATCATATCTGATTTACTGACTACCTGGCGAGTCACCAGTACATCGTTAAACAGATTAGACCAGCCATAAGACTGTAATTGATTCACCGCTACATCTTCATATTGACGCGAAGTCACAACATACAATTCATGAATATGCTTCAATGCTTTCAGATAGTTTGTGACATTCTCAAACGGTTTATCCAAGCGGATCCACTCGGCCCGTTCAATGTGATCCATCCACTTCCTTTGGAATTCGATAACTTGATCATTTGAATAACTAAAATCCCGATGAAGAATCTCCGAATGATTTATTTTATTCCGCTTTAATAACCAATATTCATTTTTACTAAATGTTGATTCCGGAACAAGTGCTTGAAATAAATTATAAAGTCGATCACTTGCATCAATCAAAGTTCCATCCAAATCAAAGAAGATTTTCATCGGATAGGTATTTCAAATAATTCCATTCGATTCTCAGTCCCGCCTCTAAATCAACTTTTTCTTCGGTTAACTCGCGTTTCATCTTCGAATTATCAAAAACGAGATTACGGGGACTACCTGCTGATGGTACGTGCTCAATAGTGGCTTGTTTACCCGAAACTTTAATCAGCATGTTTACCAACTCCTTCACCGTGATCGATCGTCCTCCTACCAGGTTAATAACTCCCGGATTGGTTTCGAGTTGAGCTGCTCTACATATCGCACTTACTAAATCATCTATAAATAAAAATGATCTCTTTTCTTCCCCCGAACCATGCACTTGTATCGATTGATTTTTCAAAAGTTTAAGCAGTAATAACGGAATTAATTTCTGATAAGCCTCCTCACCAGGTCCATATATATGCCCTACCCTAAGCACTTGGACAGATACCTGAGTATTCAAGCCCCATGCTTCAATCATTTTCTCGCAATATAATTTTGACTGACCATATAAGGAAACAGGTGCAACTGGTGTTGACTCAGATATACATTCATCGCTACTGTAAACATCTAGCGTGCTTAAAAAAATAAACTTTTTTAATGAAGGAAGATTTAACTGCAACAAATTCAGGGTATTAATAATGTTGCTGGCACAACCTTGAACATGATTAATCTCAGAAGCATTTTTTGGCGTAAATGCACCCGCATGAATAACCGTATGTATCGCTGCGTATCCAGACTCTAACAAATAGTCAGAATCAAAATTATAGTTATTGTGTAGCAAATATCTGCTTTCCTTTATTGGAATGGATGTCAATGCAACAATGTTCTGAGAGCCGTATTGCTTAACTAAAGCAGCAAGCAAGTGTTTACCAATAAAGCCAGATGCACCTGTTACCAGTATCATGTTAAAGCAATTACCTCTTCTTCCAATTGATCAGGCTTGATTAACCGAGGCTCAACATCCATGCCACGTAACCACATCAAACCATCAGGTAACGGATTGATCTTCTTATCCAAATTGGGAAAAACATTATACAGCGCAAGGTCTTTAAAGATAGCAGGCATATTCAGTCCTGCCTTTGTAAAGAACAACACAGTAGTGAAGAAACGAGATATATTAATTTCAGTAGGATTTGGAATACCGACTGAGTCATAAGTCATGTCTACACCAAATATACCATGAGGTTTGGAAGCTACCGCTTTAATTGTGTTTATAGCTACATCATCTACAACAGAATCGGAAAATGTCTGTCCTACTTTTGTTACACCCGTAACACCCGAAAGCGTGCGGTTACCATGCACCCAACCCTTTCTACTCCGGGTTTGAGCAACAACGAGTTCTCCCTCAAACCATATAGATAACCAGGTAACGGTTTTTTCTGTTAACATTTCTGCTGCACAAAAATCACCCCATCCATTGAAGTGGGTTATCCAGTGTTTTGCAAATTCAAAATCATTTGTAGGTAAAGAACCCTTTCCGCCAGCTCCGATGGATGAAGCCCGCAGCCAAATTTTACCTTCAGTATCACCTAATTCTTTAAAGGCCTTTCGCAAATCAGCTTCGGTGTGTATCATGACATTCTCCGGCACCTTGATACCCGCTGACTTCAATTTTAAATAGGTTTTAAATTTATGCACGCAAGTGTCAATAATTTCATGCTCAGGCATGAAGGTTTTAACACCAGCCGAATGAATGTCCTTCCTAATTAATGAGGCATGAAATATTTCAAGATCATTTTGAAAATGAATTAAATCTGGCTTTTCATACTGGAGAATTTTCAGTAAACTATCTTTATAAGTCGGATGATTTGCGTAGGGAACAAAATACTTTCGCGAGGCTTTTGATAAAGCTAAATCGGTTGGTTCGCTGCCAATCCCGATAATTTCTTCATCCTTTCGCAAGCCGACCAATGAATTAATTACGCCTTCCGATGGAGCGCCACCCGCACCTGCAATTACTATCTTCTTCATGAACGGTTTATACTTTTAAATTCCTCATAACTTCGAATATAATCTCGCTCATCGTATTCATCGGAAGCCAGACAAAGCAGAACTGCATTATGCGAAAACTCCATTGTTCTCCAATAAAGCTTGGGGATATAAAGTCCAATATTTGGCTTGTCTAATAAAAAGGACTGTTTCTCTCCCATTACACTTTCAAGCTCAAAAGAAATTGTACCACTGACCGCAAAAATGATTTGCCTTAATTCATGATGAGCATGGTGACCCCGAATTACTTCATGAGGTGCGTAGTATGTCCAGTATACACGCTTAATGATAAATGGAAGTTTCTCAGCTACTGATATGTAGCCTAAAGCGCTCGTCCCGACCTTTCCGAAATCAAGCAACTGTGGAGCACTTCCTGTTTCAAATTCAAAAGCCATAAGATTTAATTTCAGGTTCTGCAATCACTTTATTATAAAGAGTTACAATTTCATCAATATCTAAATTAAAGTCATTTAAATAATGCATTTCAAGGGAATTATTACTTGAATAAAAATAATAATACAATTGAACACCGAAAAGAATTGCCAAATTAGAGAAACAAGATACCTCCTCCAGACCTTCCTGCATAAGACAAATAAATTTTGTTCCAGGCTTAGCAAAAATGAGATTTGTAAATGAAGCTCCAGTCACCCCTATTACAATCTTAGCATGCTGCATGTAAAATATTTGATGTTCAATGCCTAATTCAGAAAAATCAACCTTACGAAAACCTTCCTTTTCTAACCTATAAAAAAGTTCATTTTGATTTTTTGGAACTCGACTATTAGAGCGGTATAAAAATATTTTATCAAGGGGAGTTGCAGAACAACTATCCGAATAATATCTCAAAAGTTTATCACGCAAACACTTAATAATATCACCTCTAACAAAACTGTCTTCAATTCGGATTTTTGTACCGGGCTCAAGATTAAAAGGAATATAAGAAATACTATTCAGATAATAAAACCGATTAACCAAGTAATTGGTAGACTTATTCATAAAATAAATTCTAACATCATCCCCAGCAACAACTCTCAATGTATCCATCATTGATGGTATTTCTAGCAAGCATTCGCTTACCAATAAAGTTTTAACCTTGACCTTATCCAAAAAGATTACACGTGGAAGTATCTCTATTAACCAATGATACCAATTCCAACATCCATTACCAGCCAAAAAAAAGCCCTCATTTATAACAATGACATTTAGCTTTTTAATACTTGCCACCCTTCTAGTATGAGACACGATAAAACCCTCATTAAAACGCTCGCCCTCCTTAAGATACTCCTTTATAAGTCTATTTTTATAAACTATGCAAGATGAATTGCAATGAACTAATGCATCGTCAAATCTATATATATTTAAAGCGGGAACCTTTACATCTCGCGTCTTTACTGGACTATTTAAATTATTTGGCCCAGTCGATAAGAATAAACTCTCTTGTTCAATTAAGTGGGTTACATTTTTTTTATACTTCACTAAATTCTGCAGCCTTAGAACAATTTTATCTCTCCTAAGAATCGATTTTAAGATTCTTTTAGCAAAAACAACAATACGTTCTTTTAACATTCTTTATCGAAATACTTAATAATACCCTTTAGTAATAAGCTTTCGCATTAAATACCGAAAAAGATATTGAAATCTTATCCATAAGGAACTGCTATAATTAAATTGATAGCTAGAAAGAATCTCAAATTTATATTTACTGAAATAATTAGAAATCAAATTAATCTCTAATCGATTTAATTTTTTCTTCCATTGATCAAGCTTATCGATGTCGAAATCCTTCTCTAACATACCCTTCTCAGCCCAAGCTTTAACAAGTCTATTCTCGAGATTAATCAATCTACTCGCATCGCTTTCTCGCCTTGAAAGTTCAAGCATTTGACTCTCAAATGAAATACCAATAAAATCACAAACCTTCTGAATCTCCTTTTGAGGATTTTTTAATAGTTTTTCATAGTACAAAACATAACAAGACTCGCTGTGCATTGAAACAAATCTTTGAGCTTTATTGAAGTAATTCCTCATTAAAGACAGATCATCTATTAAATTAGAGCCAATACCCACAATTTCTCCAAACATAGATGCACGCTTAGCCACATTCTTGAAAGACCACACATTTGCACGAGGGTCTCTTATAACCAAAATGAATTTAGCTAAAGGAAAAATCTCAATTAATTGTTCAAAAATCAATGCGTTTGAGGGTGTCTTTTCCGATATGTATGAAACCCCATATTTTTTCTTATTTGACTCTACCAACAATCCTAGTATTAATTTCGAAAAAGCTTCTTTAAGTTGAATTTCAGTATAAAATACAGATTGACGGCCATTCTTAATACCATCCTTCATCTCCTTATAAATACCACATAACTTATACAAGTGATCAAACTCAGGCCCCGCATAAATATTACTATGTAAATCCAAAATCTTCTGGATTAATGAGGTCCCTGATCTAGGGACACCACCAATAAAAATTAAAGACATAAATTAGTTAATCATATTGCTTAATACTCCATTTTAATTCAGGTCGAATTACGCCAGGTACTTTGCTCATATTTGAACCCATACCCGAATTGGAATTTTCAATCTCAAAAGCTAATATATTATCGACTTGAAATAAAAGATAACGCTGATTCTCCCCAAAAATCAATTTAATTTTATAAACATTAGCATTTAGTAAAAAAGGAGGCACCTCGACATTTATCGAGTAATAACCAATTCTTGAATCCTTATTTGGTGAAATAACCACTCCCTTATGAAAAACAATAACCTCATCCTTTGTTGATAATTCAAGTGTTGTTCCAAGGTTTATATTTTCACTTTGATTAAAAATTATGTAACTAATTAAGATACCTGAATCAATATTCAAAATATTACCTGTAAGGGGTGATACGGACACTTTTACTATTTTTATTATTTCATTACCTGGAGCATTTATTAAATCCCATTCCTGATTGGTTGACAAACTAAAACTTGAAGATTTTTGGTACCGTTCAATAACATCTGATGTACGACCTTCAGTAAGCAATTGTCCATTTTTCAATAGCATACTTTTGCTACATAGGCTTGCAACAGCAGCAAGATTATGGCTCACAAACAAAACTGTTCGCCCCTGGTTGGTGCTTACATCCTGCATTTTGCCTAAACACTTGCGTTGAAACTCGGCATCGCCCACGGCCAGCACTTCGTCAATAATCAAAATTTCCGGCTCCAAATGTGCCGCTACTGAAAAACCCAAACGCACACGCATGCCAGACGAGTAAAATTTTACGGGCGTATCCAAAAACTTCTCTACCCCACTAAAATCTACTATTTCATCCAGCTTGCGGTCAATTTCTTTTTTGCGCATACCCAGTATGGTGCCGTTTAGGTACACATTTTCACGTCCTGTCAGTTCGGGATGAAAACCGGTGCCTACTTCCAGCAAGGCGGCCACGCGTCCTTTTATCTGCACCTCACCCACCGAGGGCTCAGTAATGCGCGAGAGTATTTTTAATAATGTACTCTTACCTGCACCGTTATGCCCGATAATGCCCAACACTTCACCTTCTTTTACTTCAAATGAAACATCGCGCAAGGCCCACACAATATCTTCTTCGTCATGTAACCGGGTAAGGCTACGTATCTTGCGCAGGTTTTCAAGGGGCTGCTTTAATCCGTTTACAATACTACCCACCAGCGTTTCCGATTTCTTTTCGGCTTTGCCGATGCGGTATTTTTTACCGAGTCCTTTTACTTCAATTACGTTCACGTTCGAGTTTCAGATTTCAGATTCAAGATTGCAGATTTCAAAGTTCAGATTCGTCTCCGTATGGAGCATCTGGTTCCTTAAACTTCCTCCCTTGTATGTCGCTGGTATTCAGATAATGCATTAAACCCGAGAGTTGCTTGTTAATGGACAAACCACACCGTTGAAGTTCATCAAATTCAGATTTGGTTAGATAACCTCGATCAAACGCCCGATACAGTGATTTCAGACTCTTGGATTTTGGAATCTGAAATCTTTACGCAACATCCGCAAATACCCGCTCCATTTTACGGAAGTAGAAGAGGCCAAACACAAACAACACCGATGAGGTAAGCGTACCCCAGGCCAGCCATTCATAAGGAAAATCAATGGTTCCTAAAAACACGGAACGGAAACTTTCAATAACCCCCACCATGGGATTAAACACGTACCACTGTTGGTACGGATCAGGCACATTTGAGGTAGGGTAAACCACCGGTGCCGCATACATGAGCAACTGAACACCAAAGTTCATGGCATGCTTTACATCACGGTATTGCACAGCCATAGCTGATAGTAACATACCTATACCCAATGAAGTCATAAGCAATACCAAAATTGACCAGGGGAGCAGAACTACTTGCCAAACAGGAGTAAAGCGATATATAAACAGAAAAATTATTAACAAGGTAAAGGCAATCAAAAAATCAATTCCCTTTGAGAAGATACTGGATAACGGCAACACCATGCGCGGAAAATATACTTTACTGATCATGCTGGCATTGGCCACCAGGCTATTGGCTGAATCGGTTAACGTTGCTGAAAAGAACGTCCACGGAACCAATGCACAGAAACTAAATAAAAAGTACGGCACCCCATTGGAATCTATTTTTGCCAGGTTACCGAATACAATTGTAAATACTACCGTTGAAAACAGCGGTTGAATGACCGCCCAACTAACCCCCAATATGGATTGCGCATACTTGGCTTTAATACCGCGAATGGTAAGAAACCACAACAAGTCGCGATAATGAATAAGCTCGCTGACATTAATACTTCGCCAGCCTGGCGTTGGCTTAATAACGGTAACTTCAGGCTTCATTACTTCACTGATTAATCCTCGTAGTACCCGCCCCCTTGTTTCTTCCGGCTTCCATACCCATACCCGTAACCATAACTGTAGCTATAGGCGTAGCCTTGCCCATACCCATACCCGAGCCCTGACTTGTAGATGTCGTTAAGCATAATGCTCATATTTTTCAATTTACCACTGCGGTAGTATTCGTCAATGCTGCGCACAAACTCTTTGGGTGAATAGTTTTGGCGTAACACAAACACGGTATGGTTTACAAATTTTGAGATCACAAACGCATCGGTAACCAGGGCCAGCGGGGGCGTATCGATAATAATGTACTCAAATTCCTGTAGGGCATTTTTAATAAACGCTTCAAACCTATCGGTTAACAACAACTCAGACGGATTGGGTGGAACCGGTCCACCGCTTACCAAAAACAGGTTATCAATTTCGGTTTGCTGCACCACCTCGGTAAACTCATGCATACTGGAAAGGTAGGTGCTAAGGCCGGTGGCATTGCTGCGGTCAAAGTCTTCAAAAATTTTCGGCCTGCGCATATCTGCCCCCACAATCAGTGTTTTCTTACCGGATAGCGCAAACACCGTAGCCAGGTTAATGGTGGTAAATGTTTTGCCTTCTCCACTAATGGATGAACTCACCATAAACACCTGCTTACTTTTGTTACCGGTAAAGTAATTGAGGTTTGAGCGCAATGCCCGGAAACTTTCGGCCACCCCTGACTTCGGGCGTTCGCGTACGATAAGGTTATTTCCGGAACCATTATGTCCCACCCCACCTAAAAACGGCATGGCAGTCATTTTCTCAATATCTTCCTTGGATTGCACTTTGTTGTTCATCAACTCAAACAGAACAAAAATGCCCATAGGTATTAATAACCCGAGGATAGCAGCAATGCTATAATTTTGTGCCGGTTTAGGCGTGATTGCACCACCCCTCATAGGCGGGTTAACCAAGACAATATCTGAGGTATTGGCGGCTTCCGAAATTTTGGCTTCAGAGAGTTTTTGCATCATGAATACATATAAATTTTCGAGCAGCGCATAATTTCTCTGAACAGAAATCAGTTGCCGTTCTGATACCGGTAATAAGTTGAGTTCTTTTTCCACCATGTCAATCTGTAGGTTAAGAAAGTCCATTTTTATTTTATCTGTTGCCTCCAGGGTTTTCACTGATTCCTCCACATCCCTTCTCAATTCATTTGAACGAGTCACCAATTCCTGTAAGCGAGGGTTTTGCATACGATCCGGATGCGCATATATCTTCATTTGCAATTGAATTTCCATCAGACTTGAAATAACTTCAATCAAGATCGGATCTGAAATTCCCATGGAAGACGGGAGAATTATCTGATCCGATGTATTGCCAGCATTTCTCATATATTCCTTCAAATATTGAAAGTAGTTCTGACGGATCAACAACGCAGCACGTTCTGTTTCGAGGCCTTCAATTTTTGTAAAAAACCGTTGTGCCTCAATACTCTTATCCTTAATCCTTGCGCTATTCCCAAACTTTTCCAGCTGAAACTCTACTACCCGCAGGGAGTCCTTTATTTGCAATAGTTGGTTGGAGATGAAATCGGCCGTTCTTGAGGCTGCCTCATTTTTTCGTTCCAAATCCTGGTCGCCATAGCTCCTAATGAGCGCATTCAGAAAATCGATTTCCTTTTGGGGAATTGTACCGGTTAAACTCAGATTGATAATGCCGGCACCGACTTCTGCCCATTTCACACCCAATCGTTCGATGTAGGAAGCGGCAACACTTGTTGGATGGTTGATATTCAATACAAAGGGTTTGTTATAAAAATTAGTTGCCGGACCTTTTGTTACCCTCTTAATAAAAAGCGATGAATTGTTAAATTGTATGGTATCGTTCAGATTAAATATCTTGGTTTTACTCGTCTCATCTTTATTTGAAAACTCAACTAACGAATAGCGTTGCTCATCTAGCAAGGTGAAAATATACTTACCGGGTTTTATAAGAGCCTGTTCGCACCAATGAGCTTTCACCGGAAAATTGTTATACACCTCGCTTGTAACAATGTACCCTTCTTCCAGAAAATTAATGTGGAAGTTCAGTTCCCGAACTACCTTTTCGATTAACGGATACGACCTGATGATGTAAGGCTCATTCAGATAATTGCGGTACGGGTCAACCAGCGAATTCTTATAGAGTAGTTCAGCCCCACTGATTTCCTGCACTTCCCGAATTAAAATTGAAGCATTTACAGGATATACCTTTTGTGTGTACCGGTTCTTATAAAATGCCACCGCAAGTGCAGCCAACAGAAAAATGATTAAAACATACCAAAACCGAATGGCACGCGCAATGACCCGTTTATAGTCCAACGAAAAGCCGACAGCTGCTGATTGAGATTCCTGATCAAAAAAATTATCTGTCATTCCATTTGCATATTACAGCGTACTGATGAGGGTTAAGGTAATGAGCAACAACGAGAGTGAAGAAATCACCAAAGAAAGGTTTTTTCCGAAGTAGGTTTGGTAGGGCCTCTGCCGTAAAGCTGGTACAATCAGGATATCATTCTGGTGAACAAAGTACTCCGGTGTATTGATAAAATTCTCATCTAAAAGATTGAGGTAACGCACTTCCGCTTTTCCATTTACCTGGCGGATCAATTTTACGTTCTTCTTGTCGGCCAGGTCGTTAAGACCCCCAGCCAAACCGATTGCTTCAATATAATTAACTCTATTATTTGGGAGTATTACCGTACCCTCTCTTCTTGCTTCCCCAAGCACGGTAAAACGAAAATTTATAAGTCGGACTTTTACCACGGGTGACTCCAGATATTTGTCAGCAATTGCCTGTAGCTTATCTTGCACCTCGTACACAGTTAATCCGGCTACCTTCACCTTGCCAAGAACGGGATATGCAATTTCCCCACTCGGATCAACCAATTCACCAATTAGGATGGCATTACCTTGATTCAGGTTTTGATTTACCTGTTGTTGGTTGACTGCCCTGCTAAAAACATCATATTCAGCTGGTGTCAAACTCTCGAAGCGGACCGAGATATTATCCTCAGGTTGAATCCTATACTCGTATTGAAATAGGTCGTAGGAACGTACAACACTGTCCTTGGGCAAATCCTTCACATTCACATCGCCCTTCTGCAGATACACGTATTTCTTATTGGTAACGCAAGAAGATAGTAGCAGCGCTGCGAAGAGCACTTGAATAGATCTGAAAAGGAGTTGATTAAGGGGCATTCGTGCAATATCTGATTTAATAATCAAAAGTTAAAATTAAGTACGCAAGATTAGTGGATCGTTGGTAGTTGATAGGATAGTTGGTGAAATAGAAGCTTTACTTTCCAAGAACTAACAACTCCTCACAGCTCCGCCTCCTCAGTCACAGTGAGCTTTTTTTAGACATAAGTAGCAAGACGTTAGTAGCAAGACGTTAGTAGCAAGACAGCCTTTGGAAAGGCTGTCTAACGTCTTATGTCTTGTGTCTTATGTCTGCATCCTCCAGCCACAGCAGCAGCGCGTCCTTATACAAGGATTCCTGAAAGGTGTGCGGCAGCATGTGGGTAACTTTTATATCGCGGTGAAGGAGGGTTTTCGCCTTCGTCACCAGTTTGTTTAAATAGTCTTCGTCAATAGCACCGATCAATAACAATTCTATCGTGCCGGTATCTTTTCCTTGCGCATAGTCGCCAATGATGTAGGCGGCTTTTAAGTCCCCGAGTTTGGAGATAATGTTCTCGATGATCTTATCGATGCCAAGGTATTTATGGATCAGGTTTTTTACTTCATTATAGAGTGGGTGCCGGGTATTGGCGCGGTAGCGGATGGTGCGGCCGTCTTCGGAGGAGACCAGGTAGCCGGCTTTGGAGAGGTTGTTGAGTTCGTGGCGGATGGCGTTGGTAGATTCCCCGAACTCTTCAGCTAGGCCCCGCAGGTAAGCAGAGGATGCACTGTTGGTGAAAAACTTCAGCAACATGCGCATGCGGGTCTTGGAGGTAATGAGGGTGTCCAGCACGAGGTTAAAAATAGTGTAAAAAAGGCTATGAGTAATAATTTTACTCGTAGAAATGTTCGATTTCGCTGAAAATCAGGGTCTTTTCTTGAGCAGGGCCGGATCGAGACGCACGAGCATGAGCTGGCCGATGGACTCCAGCGCAACGGTAAATTTGTCCCCCGCCTCGGTTTTCATGAGCCGGCCCCACATCCCTTTCAACGGGCCGTCCATAACAACCACCGGGTCACCTGCTTCGAGGTGTTGATCCGGCTGGCTTTCCAAAAGTAAACCGGAGTTGAGGAAGCGTTGGATGGTTTCGAGTTCGCGGGCATGGAGGATGGCGGGCTTATCGTTGTGCCGAATGTTCCAGGCGATGCCGGGGGTTTGAAGGATGAGGGGGATTTTGTCTTCGGTGTCCAGCACGAAGAGGTAGGAATTAAACAAGGGGACTTCCACTTTTTTTTTGCGGTCGCTCCACTGCCGCATCACTTTTTGAAGTGGAAGGAAAACTTCGTAGCCACGCCTGAGCAACAGGTCGCGGACTTTCTTTTCCTGGCGGCTTTTGGTGTAGAATACAAACCAGTTTTTTGAGGGCATGGTGCAAGATAGACTGTGGGATATATTTAAAAGATTTGAAAATGATTTGATTTGAAAATAGTTTGATTTGAAAACTTGAGAATGTGGGTGGTTAGATTGTTTTCCCGCTAAAGAGAAAGGGCCTGCTCTACTCCTACACAAAGGAAATTGGGATTTAAAAGATCTGCTTTGTTGTATTGAAGTTCTTTGCCGGTTTGTGGGTTGTGGACGGAATATCCCAACGCGTTGACAATGGCATGCGGGGCTGCGGTATCCCATTCCATGGTGGGGCCAAAGCGTGGATACACATCGGCCTTGCCTTCTGCTACCCACATAAATTTAAGGCTGCTGCCGGCATTAATTATTTCCATTGGACCGAGACTCTCAATAAATGCTGAAGTTTCTACATTGAGATGTGAACGGGAAGCCACTACTCGTATGATGGGTGGTTTCACCCGATCACGAAACGGCTTTAGGGCGCTTGTTCCATTCTTATCAGACTTATACGCCCCTATTGTTAGGCCACCGTAATACACCACCCCAGAAGCTGGTAATGACACTACTCCCAATAAAGGTTGCAGCCCTTCGATGAGGGCGATGTTGACTGTAAATTCGCCATTGTGCTTAATAAATTCTTTGGTGCCATCGAGGGGATCGACCAGCCATAAATAGTTCCAATTCTTACGCTCTTCATAGGATGCTGCCTGACTTTCTTCACTGAGGATTGGAATTCCGGTTTGAGCCAGGATTTTTGTAATTGCCTGATGGGATTTCTTATCGGCCAGGGTGAGTGGCGACTCGTCAGCTTTTAGTTGAACCTGAAAATCCGAGGCTTGATAGACACTCATGATTTCAGCATCGGCTGCCGCTGCGGCCCTCCTCGCTACTTGCAAGAGTTGAATAACGTCCATGTCCTTAATAGCAGCTACGTATTAACGGGATGAAATCCGTGAGAGCACCGGCTGTAGCAATTTTTCCACAGAAGTATCCAATGAGAGAAGATCCGTATTAATCGTGATGTCGGGGTGCTCGGGAACTTCGTAAGGTGAATCGATGCCTGTAAAATTGAGGAGTTCACCTTTCCGGGCTTTCTTATAAAGTCCTTTTACATCGCGTTGCTCACAAATGGCCAGCGGGCAGTCGACATATACCTCCAGGTAATTTTCGGAGCCAACAATCTGGCGCACTTTTTCGCGATCGGCAGCAAAGGGCGAGATAAAAGCCGACAGAACGATGATGCCGGCATCGATGAATAGTTTCGACACCTCCCCTATTCTCCGGATGTTTTCAATGCGACCGGCTTCATCAAAGCCCAGGTCTTTGTTGAGGCCCATGCGCATATTGTCCCCGTCCAGCAGGTAGGTTTTAAAACCCCGATCCGCGAGTGCTGCTTCCAGGTTGATGGCCAAGGTAGATTTGCCGGAACCCGACAAACCCGTGAACCAAATTAGTTGCGCCCGTTGGTTTAACTTTTGTTCCCGTTGCAGACGGGATACTTTTGTGGCGAGGTGGAATACATTTTCAGACACAGACGATCGGTTTATTCTTAATGAATGATTTATGTTAGTTTGTAATAATAGGAAATAAAAATAATGCAGACCACTCCATAGATAATGGTCAGTGGCGTGCCCACCCGCAGGTAGTCTTTAAACCGATAACCGCCCGGGCCATAGACCATCAGGTTGGTTTGATATCCAAAGGGCGTCATAAAATCACCGGATGCAGCGAAGGCAATGGCGATGTAAAAGGCAGATGATGCTGCCGGATACAGTCCGGTGAAGGCAAGCGCGATCGGAAACATTATGGAAACAGCCGCTGCATTCGCAATCAGGGCGGTTAATAATGTAGTACTTAAAAAAAGGATGGCGAGAACGGTGACGAGCCCGGATGCTCCTACCCCCCCCTGTACCTGGTTGGCCAGCCATGTTGCTGCGCCCGAGTTGATCATGGCGACCCCGATGGCGATGGAACTTACCATGATCACCAACAAATTGAGATCGAGCTGGCGCTTGATTTCCGGCAGGTTCAAGACTCCCGTACTGATGAAAGCGAGCAAGATAAAAAGGCACCCAATGAATAAAGGAATTATTCCGACAATCCCCGCTAAAAGCACCAACACACTCAACCAGCCGATCACCTTGATCCATGTTGATTGTGAAGTCTGCATTTTTTGAGGGTTTGTCAATACATAGAGATCCTTTTCATTTACTAAGTGGGATGCATCTTCTCCAGTTATTAGTAACAGAAAGTCGCCCCCTGAAAGGGTCATCTCACCCACTTTGCCGGACACCCGTTTGCCATCGCGGTGAAGCGCAACGATGGAGGCATTGAATTTTCTGCGAAAGTCTGATTCTTTGATTTGCATTCCGATCAAGTCGGAGTTGGCCGGAATAACAGCTTCTGTAAAATTGAAAAGTCCCAGTGACTGGAAATTTTCCTGTTTGGGAATCTTTAGTCCGGATTCATTTTTTACCAGGTTGAAGATCGCCTGCGTATTTCCTGAGAAGAAAAGATAATCACCCTCTTCCAGCAATTCATCGGGAGCCACCGGGGAGATAATGTGGTTGTTTCGAATAATTTCTACCAGGAAGAGGTCTTCCAGATTACGCAACCCGGCAGCCCGGACAGTTTTGCCAATCAACGGAGAACCGGGATAAACAATTGTTTCTACAATGTATTCTTTCAGGTGTTGGCGGATTTCTGATTCTTTGGGAGCATTTTCCGGTAGTAATTTATATCCGAAAAAATACAAGTAGGTCCAGGTAACAACAGTGACCATTAATCCTAAAAACAAAAAGTCGGTAAATCGCAAGGGTGGCTGCTGAAATTCAGACAAGAGACCGGCCAGTACGAGGTTCGTACTGGTTCCGATTACCGTAATCATTCCACCCGAGATGGTTGCATACGACAATGGAATTAAAAATTTCGAATACGGCTGGTTGTTTCGTTTTGCCCATTCCTTAACGTAAGGAATCATGAATGCCACGATCGGGGTATTGTTCAGGAAAGCTGAAATCGAAGAAACCAATACCATCATACGCCATAAAAAATTGCGAGGTGATAAAGAGTGTTTGAAATACCCTGCGAACAGATTTCCTCCGAATATGGATCGGAGCCCGGCCGTAATCAACATCAACAGAAAGATGATGATGATTTGTTGATTGGAGAGCCCTTTCAGGGCATCGTTTACCTGCAGTATACCAAAAGAAAGTAACACGACCACAGCAAGAAAAAAGGAAAGGGCCGGATTCAACCACTCCTTATATAAGGAGATGATCAGAGCGATCACAACGAACAGGGTAAATCCTTGTTGAAAGTTCAATGATAAAAATAGTTAATCAGCAAGATACTTTATTTTTCACCGCAACGGTGCTAAGTAGCTAGGATCCAAGGGAGGTCTTGTTCAGATCCCAAAACTTTTTAATAGCTGACACAAACGCCCGCATCTCTTTCAGTGGCACCATGTTGGGGCCATCGCTCAGGGCCTTTTCGGGGTTTGGGTGGGTTTCGATGAAGAATCCATCCACGCCTACTGCTGCGGCTGCCTTCGCCAGGTAAGGTGCAAACTGGCGGTCGCCCCCGCTTTTGCCCCCGAGGCCGCCCGGGCGCTGGATGCTGTGGGTGACATCAAAGACCACGGGTGCATACTGGCGCATGATGGGCAGGGACCGCATGTCGACCACCAGGTTATGGTAGCCGAAGCTGGAGCCGCGTTCCGTTAAGAACACATTTTTGTTGCCCTCGCCCCGCACTTTGTCGAGCGCGAACTTCATGTCCTCAGGCGCCATGAACTGGCCCTTCTTCACTTTTACGGGCTTACCGGTTTTGGCGGCAGCGATCAATAGATCCGTTTGACGGCAGAGGAAAGCGGGGATCTGGAGTACGTCTACTACTGTTGCCACTTCGGCACACTGGTAGGACTCGTGCACATCGGTGACCACGGGCACTTTCAATTCGTTGCGCACCATGGCGAGGATCTCGAGGCCCATGTCGATGGAAGGACCGCGGTAGGAACCGGAGGAGGTGCGGTTGGCTTTGTCGAACGAGGCTTTGAAGACGTAGTCGATGCCGAGGTCGGCACAGATCTTTTTCACTTCGGTACCGGTCTCCAGGCAGATGTCGTAGCTCTCGGCTGCACAGGGACCCGCGAAGAGAACCATTTTATCACCCCCTAAGGTGATTTTATCGGTGATGGAGACTTTGTCTTTGAATATTTCCACGGGGAAGCTTAAAGCTGAAAGTTAAAAGTTGAAAGTTTAAAGTTAGTAGTTAGTAGCTAGTATCAAGTATCAAGTATCAAGACATAAGACATTGGATAATGGTATCTGTTTTAGTGCAAAGTTCGACCATATAGGGAATTATCAAAGCCGTGGAGGGATTCGCGAGCAAGGATTTGGAAGTACTCGCTGGTAATTTTGCTCTGGTCAACATCAGCCGGAAACGTTACATCCTTCAGCAGGGATAAATCAAAGTTCATCAATCGTTCGCTTACTTCTATTTCATTGATATAAGCATCCTTTTTCTTTGCGTCATCAATTATAACCTCCCAGTTAAATGCGAATTTCATGCTAATAAAAAAAATATCAATAAAATCCTTCGCTGCATTTCGGCTAAGTGCCGTAACTTTATTGGAGAGGACATTCTCCCAAGTATCGACATAAATCCCATTTGTAATACGGGCTGGTTGACCCGACCGATATTTAACATCGTTAATAAATTCAATTTTTAATTTCAGGTCTTCCTCCTGAACAAAATACCGTACGTTGGCCTCCTGGCTTGAACTTAGTTCAGCCTGTGGGAATTTTTCTAAGACCGGGTCCATTGCCTTCCGCACCTTGTCCAAAAAGTCGGGATCAGCTTTGACGAAGAAATCCAGATCGGCTGAATACCGATGATGTAAAATAAATCGACTCAATAGGGTACCCCCGGTTAGATAGAAGCTCGTGTGTGTCTTGCCGATTTCCTGGAGTAGCCGATCCTGTAGCGGGTATAGCTTAGTTTTATAGTAATGATCGGACATATCGGTACTTATCCCGGAGGGGTCTTGGAAATAATCCGTTTATAACATCATCGGAGAGCAATTCCGAAATTTTATCCGGTGGAACCAGGTGTCGAACCTTATGCCAATAAAAAAAATTCAACATCTTGATATACAAGCCCTTCTTTTCCCAATTATTTTCCGTGGACTTTAAGATGCGGAGTAAATCTTCCGCAGACTTCGTGGTGTCCCAGATGAGCTTTTCCAGATATTTTAGGATTTCAGTATCGGAATACATAGTGGGGTTGTTGACGCTTGTTGTTAGTTGTTCGTAAAGTTAGTAGTTAGTATCAAGTATCAAGACATAAGACATTGGACATTGGATAATGGATAATGGACATTGGTAATTGAACATTTAGGCATTGAACATTACAGTTTCAGGATTTTGTCGAGGAGGCCTTTGGAGGCTAAGATTAAGTCGCTGATTTCGCGGGCAACGCCTTCACCGCCTTTGGCTTTGGTGATGATGTCTACCTTGTTCTTAATATAATCCGGGGCATCGGCCGGGCAGGCGGAGAGGCCGCAGGCTTGCAATGTTTTCAGGTCGTTGATGTCATCGCCAATGTAGGCCACCTGCTTGCGTTTGAGTTTGTGGAACTCGACCAACTTTTCGAACACGGCATGTTTGTCCATGATACCCTGGTGGCAGAAGTCGAGCTTGAGTTCGGCCGCCCGGTTGCTGACGACCCTGGACTCGCGGCCGGTGATGATGCCCACGATAATGCCGGCTTTCTTCAGGTGGCTGATGATGTAGCCGTCCTTGACGTTGAACTTCTTGGTTTCGCAGCCGGTGTCGTCATAGATAATGCCCCCATCCGTGAGCACGCCATCGACATCAAAAAAAAGGGCCCTGATGTTGGCAGCCTTCTTAATTTGCTCTTTCGTGTACTTGCCGAGGACTTCTTTTACAGGCATGGATAGCGAAAATTGTTAATAAAAGGCTAAAATTAAGGATTAATAGGAAAGGTTAAAGTTGAAAGTAGAAAGTTGAAAGTTGAAAGTCCTCCTACGCTCCTGCCTTCGTTAAAACTTCGGCAGGTAAAAAAGCTTCGGAGGATGAAATTGAAAGTTAAAGGGAAATAGAATGAAGGTATTAAAAGTTGGGGTGGCGTTGGTGATTACGGGGGTGTTGATTTATGGTTTGAACCGGGGGTGGAATTTTGGGTCGCCCATACCGCCTCTGGGAAAATTTCTGGATCCGTTTGGCGGGTTTTGGCAGAATGCAGAAGGGACTTCGCGGCCGGATGAAACGCTGTTGCTCAGCGGGTTGAAGGAAGAGGTGATTATTCATTATGACAGTCTGTTGATCCCCCACGTGTTTGCGAAGAACGATGACGACCTGTACCTGGCACAGGGCTACCTCACCGCCCGCGAGCGGTTGTTTCAAATGGAGTTGCAGACGCATGCCGCTGCGGGCAGGATCTCGGAGTTGCTGGGGGCTTCGGCCCTGGACTATGACCGCACCCAGCGCAGGCGCGGGATGGTGTTCGCAGCCGCGAATGCCGTGAAAGCGATGGAAGCGGACCCGGTGGCGCAGGCGATGGTGAGCAGCTATACGAAGGGGATTAATCAATACATCGAATCGCTGCGGTATAAAGACCTGCCGTTGGAATACAAGCTGTTGGACTTTGAACCTGAGCCGTGGACCAACCTGAAGTGCGGGCTGCTGCTGAAGAACATGGCACTGACGCTGAACAGCGGGGACAAGGACCTGGAGCTGACCAATGCGCTGCAAATTTATGACAAGGCAATGATTGACCTGTTGTGGCCGGACGATGAACGGGTGGGTGATCCGATCGTGGACAAGGCCGGGAACTGGAATTTTATTCCGGTTACCCTGGACAGTGTGCCGCTGGCGTTGCCGGATGAACTGGTGTCGGTGCCACCATTGCAGAAGACCACCAACGGTGTTGGCAGCAACAACTGGGCGGTGGCGGGCAGCAAGACGCACAGCGGGGCTCCCCTCCTATGCAATGATCCACACCTGAACCTCACGTTGCCGTCCATCTGGTATGTGATTCATTTGCAGGCACCCGGAGTGAATGTGATGGGCGCTTCGCTGCCGGGAGCCCCCGCGGTGATCAGCGGGTTTAATGATTCGATTGCCTGGGGGGTAACCAATGCCCAGCGCGACCTGGTGGACTGGTATAAGGTTGAGTTTAAGGACAACACGTTACGCGAATACAAGAGCGATGACCAGTGGAGACCTGCCCGGAAGGTGGTGGAGAAATTTATGGTGAAGGGCAGTGCGCCTGTCTATGATACGATCACCTTCACCCACCACGGGCCGGTGATGTATGACAACCGCTTTCAGCAGGACAATGAGTTGAAGCATTACGCGTTGCGGTGGGTGGCGCATGATCCATCGGAGGAGATCATCACGTTTTACAAGCTGAACCGCAGCCGGAACCATGGCGACTACATGGAGGCGTTGGATCATTATGCGTCCCCGGCCCAGAACTTTGTGTTTGCCAGCACGAGCGGAGACATTGCCATGCGGATTCAGGGGAAGTTTCCGGTGCGTAGAAAAGAGGAAGGCAAGTATTTGCTTGATGGCACGCGCACGAGTACGGAGTGGCAGGCCTTTATTCCGAATGAACACAATGTGATGGATAAAAATCCGGTGCGCGGGTTTGTGAGTTCGGCCAACCAGTATCCCGCTGATTCGACCTATCCCTATTATATCAATGCGACCAGCTATGAAGCCTACCGCAACCGGAGGATCAACAAGCTGCTGACGGAGATGAGTGACATCACACCCCGCGACCTGATGGAGTTGCAGTTTGACAACTACAACCTGAAGGCAGCGGAAAGTCTGCCGGTCTTTTTGAGTTACCTCGACACCACGAAGTTCACTCAGGCGCAGGCCAGTGCCTATAAAATTCTGGCGGCCTGGAATTATGAAAACGATGTGGATTCGGAGGGGGCTTCGTATTATGAGGCGTGGTGGGATGCGTTGTTTCCGTTGGTGTGGGATGAAATCAAGAATTCGAAGGTGACGTTGGATTATCCGACCACCTATACTACGATCAAGCTCCTGAAAGAACATCCGGACCTGGTCTTCTTTGATGTGCTCGAGACTTCGGAGAAGGAGTCGGCCCGTGAGGTGGTGCAGCAGGCCTTTGTAAAAGGGGTTGAGGCCATTGAAACCTGGAAGGCGGAACAAAAGAAGGAGCCGCGGTGGGCGGATTACAAGGATACGTTCATCGGGCATTTGTTGCAGGGCCTGCCGGCCTTCAGTTATCACGTGCAGCATGGGGGCAACCATGACATTGTCAATGCGTCCTCACGCAGGCATGGGCCGAGCTGGCGCATGGTGGTGAGTTTGGAGAAGGACGTGCGGGCGTGGGGTGTGTATCCTGGTGGGCAGAGTGGCAACCCGGGGAGTCCGTTTTATAACAATCTGTTAAACACCTGGGCCGAAGGAAAGTATTTTGAGTTTCAGTTTCGTGCCGATCCGGCCGCGTATAAATCAACCCTTGCCACTGTTACCTTAAAACCTGTTGCGCCATGAAGTTTGGAGTTCAATTGATCGGGACCATCCTTGTTTGTTTTGTGTTGCAGTCGTTTTTGCCGTGGTGGACGATGGCGGTGGGTGCGTTTACGGTGGCCTACCTGGTGGGCAACAAGGGGGCGGTTTCTTTTCTGGCCGGGTTTCTGGGCGTGGCCGTGTTGTGGGTGGGCATGGCATTTTATATTGATGCGCTGACGAATTCTATTCTTACTGAGAAGATCAATCGCCTGTTGCCGGTGAATGCGTTTGTGATGACGTTGCTGGTGGGGGGACTGGTGGGCGGGTTTGCTTCGCTGACGGGAGCGCTTGTTAGAGTTAAAAGTTGAAAGTTCAAAGTTGAAAGCTAAAAGCGGAAAGACGAGGGAGTGGACAATGGATAATTGATAATGGAAAATGTTAGATTCTGATCGAGTTGAGGGCGGTGGTGAGAGTGAAAAGTTGAAAGCTGAAAGCTAAATGCTAAAAGGCAGGGCTGACTTTTTGGGCGTCTTCCTGGCTTGCGTATTCTTCTTCGGGGTCGGGTAAGATTTTGAGCACTGAGTTTTGGAGTGAGATTTGGGAAGAGGCGGAATACAAGCCCAGCCCGGGGCCTGCATAGGTATAATCCATCAGTGTGAGTTTTACTGCGCCATCTATTGACAACTCGATGTAGTGGCCGTGCCGGATCAGCCGGAAGATAAAGGCACGTTTGACCGGAAAAATTCCGGACTGAATATTATTGAAGATAAAATTTTGCTTGTTGTTGAGGGCATTAAATCCCCAGGCCCGGATTTGCACCAGGCCGTTTACCACATCGAAGGAGATGAAGTAGCCGTTCCCCTCTCCGTCCATGTCCGTTACCAGGCCCAGTTTGCCCATGCCTTCTACCGTGAGCAACCCTTCCCAGATAAAGCCTTGCGAGGGTCGTTTGAAGGTAAAGATTTCATAGCCGCTGCGGGCGCCCAGCAACCATTTATCGGCATCCTGTTGGCAATGCACGGTGGGGTTGAGAAATACTTGTTGGAGGGGGCCGAATTCCGGTTGCAGGATGGTCTTCGTCACCATCGTATCCCACCGGTAGTAGCTCTTCAACACAAGCCGGCCTTTTTCGTCTGTGCCCAGTTCTTTGGGGGGCGGCAGCACACGCAGGGCGTCAATCTTTCCGTAGGCATAGAAAAAATTGAACAGCAATACATGGTCACCATCCTGTTCGGTGCGGGCGGCATAATTCCCCTGCGGCAAGAGAACATCATCGTGGAAGGAATGGTACTCACCAAAAAAATCCGGGGCAAACCAATAGCGCACTTTAATGTCTTCGCGGATGGAGCCGATGATGTAATACCGGTCATTCAATTTAAAAACACAGGGGCATTCGATATCGTCATACACCATGGGATAGAGCAATGGCGGCAGCCGTTCCACTTTATCGTTGGTGATTTTTACCACACCCACACAGCCTCTCCGGCTGACCGGACCGTATATGCTGCGTGCGCAGATCAACAGATAAACATCGTTCTTATAAACAACCCGAAACGGATCGCGGAAGCTCAACCATTTACGCGGATTGGAATGGGTGGCTTCGTAGTAGACGCCTTTTGGTTCAATGGGGTAATTTTCTTTTTTAACTTTTGTCCAGTTCACCAGGTCATCGGATACGGCCAGGCCCACTTTGGAAATGACACCCCGGTCTTTGCGTTGCAGGCCGGTATAATACATTTCAAACCTGCCGTTCACTTCACACACATGCATGGTCCACAACATGTCATCATCCCACTCGCCCGGGTTGCCAACGAACAGGGCATTGTTGACCCGCTTCCAGGAAATACCATCGTGCGAAACGGCATGGGCAATGTAATCGTGGTTGGGTATGATGAGATGGAACAAATGATATACACCCTTGTGGATGATCACGGTGATGTCGCCAATTTCCCAATCACTGAACCCGGATCCTGAATACATAGGCAATAATTAATCTGCTTGTCCTTACGATGAATTGGCTAATTTTACAAATATCCTATCAGTTAACGAAATGACATCTTATGGAAGGATATTATGTACTCTTGTTCAGCCCGCATGGGCTGATCCGATATCCTCACCCAGAAATTGGTCGCGATAAAGATACGGGTGGGCAGGTAAAATACGTGTTGGAGTTGTTGGAGACGCTCTCGCATCAGCCACAGGTGCGCAGGGTTGATCTTTTTACGCGCAAGATTATTGACAAGCGGGTGTCCACTACCTATGCGCAAGAGTTCGATGTGTTGAATGACCGGGCCCGCATTGTTCGCATTGCGTGTGGCGGCAATCAGTACCGGCAAAAAGAGCAATTGTGGGATTACCTCGATGAGTTTGTGGATAAGACGATTCGTTTCATCGAGCGGCAGGATGACTTTCCGGATGTGGTGCACGGTCATTATGCCGATGGGAACTACCTGGCCAGCCAGTTGAGTGAAGTTTTTGGAATCCCCTTTCTGGCCACGGGGCATTCGCTGGGGCGCAACAAGCAGGCCTTGCTCTTAAGTCAGGGAATCCCGGTGGAACGGATTCGCGAAAAATTCAATATGACCAGGCGGATTGCGGTAGAAGAAAAGGTCCTTGAAACGGCCGATGCGATTGTTGTCAGCACGCAGCATGAGATCGACTCGCAATACGCGTATTATGATGCCAAAGACCGGGGAAAATTCAAAGTGATTCCACCGGGCGTGAATACCGAGTTGTTTTATCCGTTCTATCGGCAAGATATGCCGTCCTTCAAAATGACCCTGGAGCAAGAGCAGGCGTTGTATCGGGTCAACTCAGAAATCGAGCGCTTTTTATTTAATCCCGGCAAGCCGTTGATTCTTTCCATTGGCCGGGCGGACAAGCGAAAAAATTTCGAAACCATTATTCAGGCGTTTGGGCAGGATAAAGAATTACAGGCGATGGCCAACCTGGCCATTTTTGCGGGGGTACGAAAAGACATTACCCAGATGTTGCCGGAAGAGCAGGAACTGCTGACCAATTTGTTGTTGCTCCTGGATAAATATGATTTGTATGGGAAGATGGCCATTCCCAAAAAGAATGATCCGAACCGGGAGGTACCGGAAATCTATCGGGTGGCGGCCCGAAAAAAGGGTGTGTTTGTCAATGCCACTCCGGGAGAAAACTTTGGTTTGACCCTGGTGGAAGCTGCTGCCTGTGGGTTGCCGGTAGTCGCCTCGCCTACGGGTGGGCCGAAAGAGATTCTACATCATTGCAAGAATGGCTTGCTGGTGGATGTAGAGGATCCGGTGGCCATTGCGGATGCGCTGAAAAAAATAATTTCCGATCAAGCGCTTTGGGAACGGTACTCGGCCCAGGGAATCCAGCATGCAAATCAGTTGTATTCGTGGGATACGCATGCCACCAATTACCTGCAGGTTATTGAGGAGTTGGTTACCCGCCAGGATGCGGGACCACATGGGTTCGCACCAAAGACCGCCTATGGGAAACGGCTTGTGAAAGCGGAGTTGTTTGTGATTTCTGATCTGGATGGAACGCTGGTGGATGGTAGTAACACGGAGGGGCTTGATGCATTGAAAGCCTGGGTAGAAAAAAATAAGCATCAGGTGGTGTTTGGTATTGCTTCGGGGCGAAACAAAGAACTTACCCGCCAGGCATTGACCGACTATGCGTTGCCCATGCCCGACATTATTATCTGTTCGGCCGGGTCGGAGATTTATTATACCGATAAATTCATTCCCGACAACGGCTGGGAAAGTCATATTGACTTTCAATGGAAAAAGGATGAATTACAGGAGGCGCTGATGAAATTTCCGGGCATCCGGTTGCAGGAGCCCGATGCGCAATGGCGCTTCAAACTCAGCTACTATGTTGACAAGTCGTTTAGCAAGGATGACCTGGCCAACCTGCATAAATTTTTAGATGACCGGAAGTTGAGGGCAAAAATATTGCTGACCGAAAACCGGTTTCTCGACATGTTGCCTTTCCGGGCCAGCAAGGGAAGTGCGGTGCGGTATCTGAGTTATAAGTGGAAAATTCAAGCTGATCAAATTATTACTGCGGGCAATAGTGGCAATGATATTGATATGCTAAAAGGGAAAATAAAAGGAATTGTCGTGGCTAATCATAGTCCGGAGATGAACGAATTGAAGAAAAATAAGTTGATCTATTTTTCTAAAGCGGCACTTTCTACAGGTGTGTTGGAAGGCATACAATACCACTTGCCGACCAAGCAATTCTGAGATCACTTAGCAATATGTAAGCGAATTAACCTCAAGCACGCTTAAATTGATTTTCCTTCTCCAGTACCAAAACGGATTCGCTATAGAGTGTAGACCCCGAAACTAATAATAAAAAAGCGCTCCAATTAAGGAGAGGCTTTTGTCGGGGTGGCCACCCCGCGCTTCGCGGGGGAACTGACGATCTTGGCTTGAGACGCGCCACGCGATACCAGTCGATCGAATGCTCATTCGTAAATCTTAAGTGATTCGGTCTGCTTCTCTGGATATAATTTTCCTTTCAAGGGCAAAGCTTTAATGCAAACCACGAAACGCAAAATAAAAAAGCCTCTCCAATGATGGAGAGGCTTTTGTCGGGGTGGCCACCCAGCGCTTCGCGGGGGAACTGACGATCTTGGCGCGAAACGCGCCACGCGATACCGTTCAGGGTATGTTAATTCCTAAATCTAAAAGGAATCGTGATGCGCCTCTGGATTTAATTTTCCTTTCAAGAGCCAAGGCCGCAGTGCGGGTAGCCAATTCTGATTTCCAAATTTCCCGTCACGGGATACACGGTTTGAGGGATTTTGTTTCACCTGAATAATGTTCGATGAGTCGATTATCAAAATCCTGCGTTTGCCCTGAGTAGAATTTTTTGCAGGATTCGCTATAGAGTATGTAAACTGTATAGATCATAATA
>CAZAUN010000005.1:0-315567 GCA_964488465.1 uncultured Ohtaekwangia sp.
TCTCCCGATCACAACGTCAATAATATCCACCTTCGTAGAATCAGGTACTTGCGCGTAGACGGATGCGTTTAACATCAACCCAAATAGTAACACCGTTCGGCATCGAACAACCATCCCTGAAATTACGGCATGAATCAATAAAAAAAGCCATCCCGATCGATGGCTTTTTTAATTATTATGACCGAACTCTATTTCAACTCACCAATAAATGGAATGCTCTCAAAAATGGCTGTGCGGATTACACTTAAAAAATACACTTCAATTTGAAAGAATTGAGCGGCAGGTTTTGCCCCGGCTGCTTTCTCCAATTTCTTATGGTAGGTAGAGATCAACTTATCTGTTTGTAAACCTAAAGCCGCGGTTTCCTTGATAATTTGAGAGGTTGTAGCATCATCCAGGTTCATGTAGCTGTTGGCATAACGCTCGAGGATCGCCACCCGCTTTTGGCCTAATTCCTTGCGTTTCACTTCGTATTCATCATAAATTTTCCAGAACGCATCTTTTTGAGCTCCTTCTAACTTAATGAAGTCCGCTACGATGGTCTTCTTCTCTTTGCCGTAAATTGATTGAATGAAATCAATATCTTCTTTGTTCGATTGGGCAGTTGCTACCGCTGAGATAAACAAGGCTGCCAGGAATACTAGTTTTTTCATTTTTTAAGAATATGTTTTGGGGTTCGAAAATAGAGGTTTTTAAAATCAAAACCGCATGATAAAAATCATATTAGGGGTTCGGGAATGGGGGTTTAATATTTATTACTTTTAGGGGCTAAAAAATGCGCTATGAAAAATCTTTTGCCATTTGTCTTTATCCTCATTTCGGCCGTTACCGTCTGGGCTCAGCCAACTGTTACGCTATTAACCTTTGAAAGTTATACATTTCCCGACCAGTTTGATACGGAGTATGGTACTGGTAAAATTCAAGATGGGTTCCAATGGGGAGGCGGGCTGGAGTTTGGTTTAAGCGAAGTGACGGCCGTGGAATTGATCTATCAGCGGTTGGACACCGATGCTTATTATGATGGCTATTATAGTCTGGGGTCATCGCAACGCTATAATGGTACAGTTGGACTTAATTACGTTATGCTGGGGGGCACCCGGTATGCTCCGTTAAACGACAAAATTGCCGGGTTTGGCACTGTGAATATGGGTGTAGGCTGGTTGGAGGCGAGTGAATCGTTGGCTTCCGAAACAGCAACCAAGTTTTCGATTGGCGGCCGATTAGGGGTGCGCATACAAACCAGTGAAAAAGTCAGCATCCGGTTACACACTCAATTGTTCTCACCTGTTCAATGGGCAGGAGGTGGTTTTTATTTTGGAACGGGAGGCTCCGGGGCTGGGGTATCAACCGGATCGACCATCTGGCAATTTAACCTGGGGGGCAGTCTGAACTTCCGATTAAAATAGATATACTCACATACATTTTACGTTATGAAATCAATCCCTTTCATTTGTTTATTCCTTTTGACAACCGTTGCTTTCGCACAAGACAAAAAAGTGTATACTACCACCAGCGGTGAACTCATCTTTTCCTTTGCCGACATCACCAGCAATGGAAGTGATCAAAGCAGTGTGCTGCGGTTCTCTCCTGTTTTTAACATCCAAAACTGGGTGAACATCGATCAATCCGAACACTTTGGGTTGTTCACCGGATTATCGGTGCGCAACGTAGGTCTTATTTACGATGAGCCCAGTGTGCCCAATGTTCGCATTAAAGCCAGGACATATAACCTCGGTATTCCGTTGGGAGTTAAAATCGGTAACCTCTCCGACAAGTTCATTTTCTTGGGATATGAACTGGAATTCCCCATCCATTATAAAGAAAAGATCTTCATCAATGATGAGAAGGAAGACAAGGCCACCATCTGGTTCTCGGACCGCGTTCCTGCCCTGAATCATAGTTTAATGGCCGGTATTCAATTGCCCTATGGGGCCACATTGAAATTCAAATATTACCTGACTCCCTTTTTCAAAGAAGGGTATCAGCCCTCGGATGATTTAGGTGTTGTGTACTCAGCAGTGGATGCGAACGTATTTTATTTCTCGCTGAATTTTGGCTTATTGAAAGACACTGGATTTTATTATAACGATAAATAACTTCCTCCTCAATCACGGCAGGCATGAAAAAACTCTTGTTACTGGGTATCTTACTCAGGGCAGGCATCTTGATTGCGCAGGATGTTTCGCTGGATAAGAAATTAGGCGCTGAAAATGCGCTGATGGTAGAACAAGAGATCGGACTTTATCACCATGATTCGCTCCAACAATTGGTAAGCAGCATCGGGCAAAAGTTGGTGTCGCGGTTAACTAAAAATCCATTTGAGTTTAAGTTCTTCCTGGCGGATTCACCCGAACCCAATGCCTTTGCCTTGCCAGGCGGATATATTTATGTAACCCGGGGAATTTTACCCATCGTTCAAACGGAAGACGAACTGGCCGGAATCATCGCCCATGAAATTATTCACGTTATGCAACGCCATTCGGTAAAGCAGATGAAGAAAGGTATTGTTCCCAACCTGTTGAAAATTCCCGGCAATCTGGTTAATGCCGTAACGGGAACCCGGTTGGGCAACATTCTCAATGCACCGATTGAACTTTCCAGCAAAGCCTTCATTGCCAATTACAGCCGGGGACATGAATCCGAAGCCGATCGGTTTGGCGTTCAATTGACAGCCAGTGCGGGCTACAACCCGGCTGCGTTGGCCGATGCGTTGAATCGTCTGTCAAAAGAAATTGAACTGATGACTGGCCAGGCGGAACAACACAGTTACTTCAGCGATCATCCTTATACACCTTCCCGTGAAACCGCGATCCGATCCGCGGCTCCAAAATACAAACCGGTAAATCCTGCCCCCATTGCAAAATCGCAATCCCAGTTTCTCAGCCGGTTTAATGGGTTGTGCTTTGGCAACAATCCGCAACAGGGAGTTTTTTCCGATAGTTTGTTCATTCAACCCGATCTCAACTTTTCCTGGATCATCCCTTCCACCTGGCAACCCATCAACAAACCCAATGTGGTTGCTGCGTATGCTGACAAAGGAGATGGCCTTGTAGCGTTGCGGTTGACCGATGGCAAGAAGAAGCCCCATGCGTTGGGCGAAGAAGCAAAAGAAAAAGCCGGAAAAGCGGAAGGTACAACCGTGCTGGATGCACGCGATACAACCATTCATTCAATACCCAGCTATATCCTCCGCATGAAATCAACGGATGGAAAAAGTGAAGGCATAGTAGAACTGATATGGCTGGACTTTCAGAATAATGTAGTGCAGTTGGCCGGGATTAGCACCCAACCCCTGTGGAGCACCATGCATCAATCACTCTGCAGCTTCCGAAATTCAACAGACCAGGAAAAAGCAGGCGTTTTGATTTTTGAAATGCACATCGCTCGTTCTGGTGAGAATGAAACGCTTGCAAGTGTGTCGGAGCGAACCCAGAATCGATTGAATCCTGAGTTTACTTCCCTGATAAACAGCCTTTCCCCGCAGCGATCCTTAGAAAGGGGTCAGGCAATCAAGGTGGTCAAAGCCCGACCCTATCGCCCCCACTGATCACTTGCAGCGGTCGGATTGGCCAACAAAATACCGCACCTCGTTGCTGTAAATCTTTTCATCCTTTATTAATAGTGGTGCTTCCAGCGGCACATGTTTGTTTTTAGAAAACGTAAATGTGATCATTGTCTGTTCTCCTTTCTCGCTCACTGACCAGGTGCCTGTACTGTTCCCGCGGTAGTCGGCATTCTCATTTTTAAACATCCCGGTCTTCTTGATATTCGCTTGAAAGGTTCCATCCTGACATAGATGGATTCGGTTTTCAGCATTCCCACCTCGTACCGATTCGTAGCTCATCAGTACTTTGTTCGCCAAAAACTCGGTCCAATCGAAATCGGCATACGGTGAATATGAATTAGGTGAATCAAAGGAACTTGCCTTCATAAAATCCGTTACCGTGGTTTTCACCGATTGAAAATACTGGGGTGGAGCTACCATGAGGGTAACCACACACGGCCCCGCAGGATTACAGCGCGCCACGGCAAATCCCTGAAACCCTTTATTAATGAATTCCCCGGTGGCCACAACATCCGCAGTTAGCAGATCTCCCTGAATAGTGGCATTCACTGCTTTCAGGTTGATGGTCTCTGACAGTGCTACTCCTTTTTGCCAGGAGTCGCGCAGGATATTCAACGTGCCTTGTTCCCGGCCGAAAACAAAAATCTCACCATAGGTGGCGGTGGTGGTGGTTAACAAAAACACTTCGCTTTCCCGCGGCAACAACCCTTCCCAGCCTGTTGGCACAACCGCTGAGAATCCAAAGCGCGGGGCATACAGGGTTTCTCCTGGTTCATAGATTCGACCCGGCTGAATCCGGCCCTTTTTCTTTTGCGACCAGGCAGGCATTGCAGCCAGCCCAATTAAAATAATGAGTACTAATTTTTTCATGATCTAATTATTATACCGCACCAACGAAGGGGCTTTCACAAACGAACCTGTATTTTTTACCCGCAGGTTTTGCCGGAACCCAAAAACAAATTTACTTCTTCCGTACTCATCTTCCGGTATATAGGTCATTTTCATTTCCATCGTACCAAAAATGAGGTTTTCGTTCCGGGTACGAATACCAGCACTGTATCCCCACAATAAATCGGTGGGTCGAACACTAGAAATACAATCTACCCAGGCAACATCCAAAGCTGCAAACGGGGCAAACCGGAAGCCCAACAATGACCCGGGTGTATACAGCGCAGTCTCACCATGTAAAGCCAACCTTTTATCTGCGTACAAACTATCTGTGCTTAATCCTGCTATCTCATACTTGCCAACACGAAGCCACTCCAACACCTGATGTTTACCGAGTTGTGAATACGTTGCCGATAGCAACCCGCGCATCTTGTACCGATTGAATTGTAGCAATCGGGTAAAGTAAGTCGCTCCCGTGGTTACCACAACATCTTCCGGCTCCTGATTGCGGTAGTAGGCTCCTGTTTCGAATTGAAAGCGTAGAAAGTTGCCTTTCTTACTAGCAAATCCGTAATTAAACTTAACGGCACCATATGGGCGCTCCACATGTACCTGACGAACATACCCGCCTGTCACCCCAACCGTAAATCCGTAGGGAATATCTTCGGTACGCCCAAACCCAAATACATATCGGGTTTTGTAAAAGTCTTGTCGGTAAAGTGTAAACTCAGCTAAATAGCCGAACAGGTTATTATAGCGTCTCAACTCCAGGTATTGTTCCTGCTCAGGTTGATCGAGGTAGTACCCGTTAATGTATCGCACCGCCAGGAACTGACGATTTCGATTTGTTACTTCCTTGTTAATGCCCATGTTGTAACCGAGCCAACCGTCAAAAATAGAATACCGATAGCGCAAGAAGAGGGAATCCGGTTTGGGATACACATTCTCCGACCAATTGCGACTGAGTTCCATCCCTCCCGCAAGGCGCGTGTACGGTGAAACCAAAGGACGATTGATCCGTGCCAACACAGCAAATTCACTTTCGTCTCCATAGCTAACCCCGGTATTAATTTGAGAGTATCCTAACTCCAGGTTGGCAAGACTTCCCATGAAACTGCTTTTGCGATAAATCAGAGAATAACCATACTTTGGAACGCGCCCCTGATCCAGCAGTGAAGTGAATTCAATACGCTGCCCACGGCCATCCACGTTTGCATCGTAAATGCCGATGCGGGGTTTGGATGGAAAGGATCCACCCAACGTACCCCCAATGCTAAACACATCGCGTGTGATGACGGTTAGGTCTACCGAATCCGTACCTTCTACCGGAGTGACCACAATCCGGCAATCGAGAATAAAATCCTTATCGCGAAGGAAGCGCTCGTTATCTGAAAGTGCAAAGGGGTTGAGGGGCTCCCCCGTCCGAATAAACAAATGCTTGCGAACAATTTTAGGACGCGTATCAACGTGCAAAGCATTGGAAATACGGGCTATCGTTTTATCCACCTTTTTAGCACTATCATAAATCGACTTTTCGAATCCAATGTGTTCGACAAAAATCTGGCGAATAATGCGCCCGGAAAACTTTGAGTAGGCTTGTTCACTTTCCTCGTTCATCACGGTATCTTGCGAATGGGTTGAAATCAGGCGCAATCCTTGCTGAAATGCTTTTTTCGTTACTGATTTCTTAGCGACAGAATCCGGTTGTGCCTGGGCAGCGATATCCACCCACAATAGGAACCCCAATAAAATCATGGCCCATCTCAAATACACCGGCTTCATTCAATCCTGAGGTACCCAAATTTCACCGAAAAGAAAATGACTTCTGTTAGCTTAATCCCATGATTATTCACAGGAAGTCCAACCCTGACGTTGCCGGTACCAATTGAAATGGATAATCTTGTAGCGATCAACACCATGGCTGCGCCTCATAAATCCGGTTTTGTTAGCATCGTTGGCAAACCCAACGTGGGCAAGAGCAGCCTCATGAATAAACTCGTGGGGGAAAATCTTTCCATCATAACTGCCAAAGCCCAAACGACCCGCCACCGCATCATGGGCATCCTCAATGGGGATGATTTTCAAATTGTGTATTCGGATACCCCGGGCATTCTGGAACCTAAATATGAACTTCAGGAAACCATGATGGGGTATGTACGGGTTTCCCTGGAGGATGCTGACCTGATCCTGTTGATCGTGGAGTTGGAAGAAAAGTATGATGAGAAATTGTTTGAGCTCTTCAAAAATATCCGTACTCCCATTCTGTTGATCATGAATAAAATTGACCTGGCAAAAGGATCGCAAGTGACTGATAAAATCGAGTATTGGAAAAACCTGATTGCCGCTAAAGAAATTATTCCGGTATCCGCCAAAACCGGAATCAATCTGGACCTGCTGCTCACCACCATCAAGAATTACTTACCCGAGCATCCCGGCTATTATCCAAAAGATGAATTGACCGATCGAAGCGAACGATTTTTTGCTTCCGAAATCATCCGCGAAAAAATCTTTCTGCATTACGAACAGGAAATTCCGTATAGCAGCGAAGTGGGTATAGAAAGTTTTAAAGAAGAAGAATCGATCATCCGTATCCGGGCCACCATTTATGTAGAACGCGATTCGCAAAAAGGAATTTTGATAGGCAAGGGCGGAAGTTCTTTAAAAAAGGTGGGCACCGATGCCCGTAAAGCGCTTGAACAATTCTTTGGGAAAAAAGTATTCCTGGAAACGCACGTTAAAGTGGCTGATAACTGGCGAAAACAAAAATTGAAACTGAAACAATTCGGGTACTCAAACGAGTAGCCCTCGAAGCATGCATGAGGTGAATTGAAAAGGATTTGGCACCTTTGCACGTTTAAAATTCATTAATCAAGTAATGGCGAATATTGTAGCGATTGTGGGGAGGCCCAACGTGGGTAAATCAACCTTTTTTAACCGGTTGGTAGAGCAGCGCCAGGCCATTATGGATGATATGCCAGGCGTTACCCGCGACCGGCACTATGGTCATGCCGAATGGACGGGCAAGTATTTTACCGTGATCGACACCGGAGGGTATGTAACCGGTTCGGATGACAAGTTTGAATCACAAATCAGACGGCAGGTGGAACTGGCCCTGGATGAATGTACCGTGGTGATCTTTATGTTGGACTGCAAAGATGGATTAACAGGCTATGATAAAGAGTTTGCCAAGATCATCCGCATGTCGAAAAAGCCGGTGCTCATTGCTGCGAACAAAGCAGATACACCCAACAAAGCATCGGAAGCCAGTGAGTTTTATGAATTGGGCATGGGTGAGGTGTATCCCATTTCATCCGAAAACGGTTCGGGCACAGGCGAGCTGCTGGATGCCCTGGTTAAATTATTACCTTCAGAAGGGGTGGAAGATCCGGACGCGGGCATCCCTAAAATTGCCATTCTTGGACGACCCAATGTTGGAAAGTCTTCGTTCCTCAATGTGTTGTTGGGAAAAGAACGAAGCATTGTAACGGATGAAGCCGGCACGACACGCGATGCCATCCACTCTCGGTATAAAATGTACGGCAACGATTTCATCCTGATTGATACGGCCGGTATCCGAAAAAAAACGAAAGTGACTCAGGATGTTGAGTTTTATTCTGTATTGCGTTCGCTGCGGGCGTTGGAGGAAAGCGATGTTTGCATCGTGCTGATTGATGCTGAACGGGGACTCGAATCACAAGATGTAAACATCATTGTGTTGGCGCATAAGCAGAATAAAGGAATTGTAATCATGGTGAATAAATGGGACCTGATTGAAAAGGATACCAAGACTGCTGATACGTTTAAAAAGGAAATGCTTGAGAAGCTGGCCCCCATCGATTACATCCCGATGATTTTTGCCTCCGTGCTCACCAAACAACGGATCTTTCAGGTAGTGGAAAAAGCCGTGGAAGTATTCAATAACAAGACAAAAAGAATACCCACCTCTGCCCTCAACGATGCAATGCTGCCGGAAATTGCACATTATCCACCCCCGGCCCTCAAGGGTAAACTGATTCAGATAAAGTACATCACGCAGGTTCCGGGCAAGTCGCCAGCCTTTGCCTTCTTTTGTAATTTGCCACAGTACATTCAGCCAGCGTACATCCGGTTTTTAGAAAACAGACTTCGTGAAAAATTTGACTTTGAGGGGGTGCCGATCCGGCTGTTTTTCCGGAAAAAATAAGTAGAAAACGATTGCACCCGAAAATTGGGGTAAAATCCAGACCTTTTTCTCTAATAATTCTCTAATAATTGGAATCCAGGGTTTAAAAAACGCCTAGAAAGTGTAATTTTGCGGCCTAATTCAAAACCTGTAAACTATGAAAAAAATTGTTGCATCTCTTATCGTGTGTGGCTTTGCAGTAGCAATGGTCGCTTGCGGTGCTAAAAAAGAAGAAGCTGCTGCGGCTGCTGATTCTGTAGCTACTGAAGTTCAGACGGTTGTTGATTCAGCTGCTACCGTAGTTGATTCTACTGCCACTGATTCAACTGCTGCACAGTAATCAATCTGTAAAGATTGTTCCCGGGAAGGCTTTAGAGATCTAAAGCCTTTTTTATTTTGCATCGTTTTGAATCTGGGTACGTTTCGCGATTTGTTAGTTCAGCACCTCCCTTCCGCATCGGTTGCGTATTGCGTCCGGCTCTGGGAAGAAAACCCCTTCCACTTTCAGTTGAGTAAGAGACGGATCTCCAAATCGGGCGACTTCACTTGCCGGCACGGGCATACCCCCCGCATCTCCATCAATCGCGACCTTCATCCGCTTGAGTTTCTCATAACCTATGTTCATGAAGTGGCCCACTTGCGGGTGCACCAGATGCATGCTTTCCGGGCCGAAGCGCATGGACAGGAATGGAAACGCACGTTTCAGGAATTACTCAGACCGATGATGCTTCCTTCCATTTTTCCTACGGAACTCCTGACGGAACTTGAACGGCATATGGCGAATCCCATGGCCTCCACTTATTCCGATAGCGCACTCACCCAGGCTCTGCGCAAGCAGGATCCGAGGGCGGCAAACATCACCCTCTTATCCGATTTACAGGAAGGAAGTGTCTTTGATCTGAACGGACGCTGGTTTAAAAAAGGTAAACTTCAACGCACGCGGGTCCTATGCCTTGAAGTAAAATCTAAACGAAAATTTTTGGTGCCAGCCGATGTGCCTGTGGGACATGCACAACTCTCGCTTTTGTATTGAGCACCATAAAAACTAATTCAATCTCCGTACAATCAACTGATTAATCAACTCGCAAAACTTACCGGGGTGCAGGGTGCGCCAGTTGTCAATTTGTAAGGTTCCTCCCATGTTGATATAGCAATCAATGCGGTAGCGGGTTAGCTCTTGTTGTATATGTTCGGGGAAACTTACAGCGGCAATCCATCCGTCCTCTACCTCCTCAAACCACTCTTCATAATACAAATCATCCGATCCATGAAAGTTGAGGATGTTCTCACCAATCAGTATGAATTTGTTAATGCCCTTGTACATCAGCATCTCCAGAAAGTCGCGCTTCAAGGTCATGATGTCGTTGTGGAGGGTATCATTCCACTCGCCAATAAATTCCAGTACAACATAGCCTTTCTGATAATCCGCATACAAGGTTTTCAGGTAAAGCGTTTCAGACCCAAAAGAATCCCAGGCAGGATCGATGAAGTAGCCATAAATCGTTTCTGAGTACAAATCGTAATTGTACGTTTTGCCATAAAAAGGCGAGTGCTCATCCTGGGAAGAATCGTAATACCGAAGCCAATTGGAAAAGGGCTCAATCAAATGCATGTTGAAATAGGGATCAATTGACCATGGGCAAATTTACCTAGCAATTTATTGCACGTTGGCTGGGAAGGGTATCAAAGGTCTTTTTGGTGGAAGAGTGTGAGGCCGGCAATCGGGCCTTCGAGAATATTTTTTACGGTGATTCCTTTATCGTTTGCTACCTGCCGCAGGATATCGCTGAAATAAAAAGCGATGGAGCCGGTGAAATGAACCTTGGTATTTTGATAGTTCTCATATTTCATCACATTGTTCTGATAGAAATCCGAAAAGCTGTCGTACACCAACTTGTAGCAGTAAGGTTCTTTTATATGCTGGAAAATAAATTTGGCAAAACTGGCCAGAAAGGCACCGGGCTTTTCACCTTGATAAACTTTTTCCAAAACCTCCTCGCGAGAAAAGGGAAACCGGGCTTTGAATTGTTCGGCCAGAGTGGCCGGCATTTCGTTGCGGAAATAATCGAAAATAAACTGTTTGCCAATGTAGGTACCCGATCCTTCATCGGCCAGAATCCAACCCAGGTTGGCAACATTATCGATAATCTTTTCACCATCGTACAAACAGGAATTGGAACCGGTACCCAAAATACAAGCAATGCCCCGCTCCCGTCCACAGAGCGCGCGCCCAGCTGCCAGCAAATCCCATCCAATTTCGATATACGCCTTCGGCCAATACCGGGCGAAAGCATCGCGGATAACAATTTGATTCTTTTCTGATGAGACCCCTGTTCCGTAGTAAAAGATTTTATCGACCGGCTCGCTCACTTGCGGCACCAGATTCTCCTCCACAATTTTATGGAGGTGCTCCAACGGCTGGTAATAGGGATTAAACCCCGGACTGTGCGCCTGGCCAATGGTGCCATCCTTCTTCAAAAACCGCCAGTCAATCTTAGAACCACCACTATCCGCAACGAGTACCATATCCGTGATCGTTTATGCTGTGCAAGTTAAAAAATCAATCTAGGTTATCGTTTTCAAACATGTCAAACTTTTCAAAAACTTCTTCTGTATGAGGCGCTCCTTCAATTCGTGCGATAAATCCTGCCCCGCCCCATGTTCGTAGTGTTTTCCCTCGGGCCACAAGCGTGAGTGCGTTACAATCATATACCCTACCCCGATAGGCAATCCAGATTTCCGGTTTATCCTAGCCGATTCTCAATGCCAACTGGGCCGGTTGTAATTTCCCGCAAGGTGTTCATCGCGAAGTGAGGTGATTAAAGTCCTTGATCAACGTGTACAAAAATTTTACCGGTGGAAGATCGGTTTGAATCCCTAATTGACGCTTTACTTTTTCTGTTACGGCCAGCATGGGTTGCGCATTTCCCAGATCGCGATTGACTTCCAGCGCTCGCTGAATTAAATCGATGTCATGCTCTGTTAGTTGCATGGCTTGGCGAAAAACGGGTTCATAATTTGTCTCAGCGACAACAAAAACTTCCTGAGCAGTAATCTCCTTTTGCTCAACCTGTTTGATTACGGTTGTTCCAGCTACGATATCGCCCAGACGTTGGCCTTTGCCACCTGCCGCTACCAGGATCACCGCGATGGCGCCACCCAATACTCCAAAATCGATCAACGCAAAAATCCAACGTAAAATAAAATCACCCACCGTAGCGGGCGTGCCATTAAGCCGGATCACTTTGATGTTCATCACCCGCTTTCCCGGGGTTTGGCCATTCATAAAAATTTCGAAGAGTACCGAGTAAAGGATAAAAGGAATACCAATCACCACAATCCAAATCCATTGCTCGTTTACCTCCAGGTTGTAAAAAATGGTACCCACGGCTATTGCGAAAGCAATGAGAATAATCCGGTCTATCAAATAGCCCAAAATCCGATCGCCCACGCTGGCTACTGGATAATGAATAAAAACATTTTGAGTTGTACGTACCTGAATGGTTGGCATAACCGCTGCTCCTTTCTATAGACCAATGTTCAAAGCAAAAGTAAATGATTTAGTGTAATGCGTACCTTCGTCCCCAACCTAACTGATCTTAATACGATGAAACAAACGCGAATATGGATTCTCTTCCTGGGCTTGCTCATTTTTAGTTGTGCTGAGAAGAAACCGGTAGACCGGATGAACGATGAACAACTGCGCGCCTATGCCGATGAACTGGCGCATCAATATATCATTACCGATGGGCATGTTGATTTGCCCTACCGGTTGAAAATGAAAAACTTCCGTGTGGAGCGGGAATATATGGGCATTCCCATTGCCACCACCGAAGGTGATTTCGATTATGAACGCGCCAAAAAAGGCGGCCTCGATGCGCCTTTTATGTCCATTTATATCCCCTCTTCCTACCAGTTGCAACCTGATAATGGCAAAGCGCTGGCTGACTCGTTAATTAACATGGTGCGCGGAATTGCCGAGCAGATTCCGGACAAGTTTGCCATGGCAAATACACCGGCCGAAGTGGAAGCTAATTTTGCCATGGGAAAGATCTCGTTGCCCATGGGTATGGAAAATGGTGCCCCGATCGGAAATGATCTTGCCAACATAAAGTACTTTCACGAGCGTGGCATTCGATACATAACGCTCACGCACGGCAAAGACAATCAAATCTGCGACTCATCCTATGATACCACCCGCACCTGGAATGGGCTAAGTCCATTTGGTGAAGAAGTTGTTAAAGAAATGAATCGTGTGGGCATCATGGTGGATATTTCCCATGTTTCCGACAGTGCTTTTTTTGATGTGATTAAGCTGACCACCCTTCCGGTAATCGCGTCTCACTCCAGTTGCCGGGCCTTTACTCCGGATTTTCAACGGAACATGAATGATGATATGATCAAGGCATTGGGCAAAAACGGGGGGGTTATCCAAATCAATTTTGGTTCAGCCTTTCTTGATTCAACGGTGCGTGCAGGAAATGAAATCAATCGTAAAAAGCTACAGGCTTTGCTTGACGAAAAGGGATTAAAACAGAGCGACTCGCTGGCCAAGCCAATTGTGGAGGATTTCCGTAAGAACAATCCTTCTCTTTATGCTGATGTAGAAATTGTTGCCAACCACATCGACCATGTAGTAAAATTGGCAGGCATTGATCATGTAGGTATTGGCTCCGACTACGATGGAGTGGGTGATAGCTTGCCCACCGGGTTGAAAGATGTTTCACAATACCCCAACCTGATTTACGCTCTCTTAAAACGCGGCTATACAGAAGAAGATATTGCTAAAATTTGCTATAAAAATGTATGGCGTGTGTGGAATCAGGTAGAAGCGGCCGCGAAAGGCAGTTGAACAATTTCATAGCAGTAATTCTAAAGCCAGGAAGTTGGAAGGAAAAGGTGTAAGTCCTATCTTCCAACTTCTTTTTTTTATGCGGGAATCATCCTTTGTAAATCGCAATAAAGCCCGGTGGGAAGAATTTGAGAAGGTCGTAAACAATCAAGATCGCTCCTCGCCCGATAAACTGGCGGAACTGTTCATTCAGGTAACGGATGACCTCTCTTTCTCACGGACACAATATCCAACCAGTCGTACAACGCAATACCTCAATTCGCTAGCCAGCAAAATTCATGGCGAGATTTACAAGAATAAAAAGGAGGATAAAAACAGGTTTATTCTATTTTGGAAACTTGAGTTACCTGCTGTATTGTACAGTGCCCAAAAACAATTGCTTTACGCGTTTATTCTATTTGTAGTAGCGGGCATCATCGGAGCTGTTTCTGTTGCCTATGATGATACCTTTGTGCGTTTGATTCTGGGAGATGGTTATGTGAACATGACCCTGGAAAATATTAAAAACGGAAACCCCACCCAGGTCTACTCTTCGGGTGGAGAAATGGACATGTTCGTTGGTATCACCTTGAATAACATCATGGTTTCGCTTCGGGTGTTTGTGTTTGGCGTATTTTTCTCGTTGGGAACCGGACTTTTTCTATTTTACAATGCGCTTATGGTAGGAACGTTTGTGATGTTTTTCTATCAGGAAAGTCAACTCAGCCAGGCGCTACCGGTAATCCTGTTGCATGGCACAATTGAATTGTCATCGATTGTGATTGCGGCAGCAGCAGGATTTTTAATGGGCAACAGTCTGCTGTTTCCTGGAACCTACTCAAGACTTGCTTCTTTTAAGTCCGGTGCCATCAAGGGTTTAAAAATTGTCATGGGCCTGATTCCGTTTTTTATCCTGGCTGGGTTTATCGAATCGTTTATTACGCGCTATACCTTTATGCACTGGGGCATCAAGACTGCCATTATTGGTGCTTCTGCCCTGCTCATGATTTACTATTTTATCCTTTATCCGATTCAGTTAAAACGCAATGGAAGAATTTAAAGCGATCGAACTTCAGCGGGCCCGCGATTTCAGCCAAAAGATGAACGCCACATTCGAGTTCATCCGGCAAAACTTCAATTCCTTGGGGAAGTCCATCTTATTCATTGCCGGCCCTTCGGTGTTGGTGGGTAGTCTCTTGATTGGTGCCTTTATGGGCGAGTTGATGACCCTATCAACCGGGTTGCAATCCGCTGCCGGCAATCCGGATGCTTTTGGTGACTATTTCTTGTCGGTCAACTTCTGGTTACAATTCATTCTGATGTTTGTATTTCTTTTCATCAGCTTTATTGTCACCATCGCCACCATTAACTGTTATTTAATCTTGTACGATGAAAAGAAATCCAATCAGATAGAAGTACCTGAAGTGTGGGAGCGGGTGCGCCTTACCTTCTGGACCTACCTGGGTACTACCTTGCTATTTTTTCTGGTACTCATTCTGGCCTATATTATTCTGTTGATACCGGTTGTGGTTTTGGGAGCCATTTCCGGATTCCTGGTATTCGTTGGCGTGTTGCTATTCGTTGGCGGGATTGTTTATCTCATCTTTAGTGCGTCTCTCACGTATTTCATTCAATCCTATGAAAAGAAGAATTTCATAGAAGCCATTATCCGCTCCTTCCAGTTGGTGAACAACGGAAAGTGGTGGAGTACCTTTGGATTGATTTTCATTTTGCAACTCATCATGGGGGTGTCGTCCTACATTTTTCTGATTCCCTATTACGTCATTCTGTTTACTTCGTCCATGCACTCGGCATCCACCGGATCGCCCATGGAATTTTCAGACTCCATGAAAATCTGGTCCATGGTTTTCTTTACGCTTTATTACATGGCCCAAATGCTTTTATACTCGTTACCTAATATCGGCATTGCCTTCCAATACTTTAACCTTGTCGAATTAAAAGAGGCCCGAGGATTAATGAGTAAAATTGAGACCCTGGGTGAATCCAAACCGGATACCCGGCCTGAAGAACATTATTAATCCGTGACAAGTTGCGCATCCTTTGTTTAGCATTTGTTTGCTTCCTGGCTCCTTCGGTAGTCCATGCCCATGATGGTCTGCTCGCGCAGGACTCCCTTGTATTTGATAGTTTGCTAATTGAGGACCTCGATAATCCCGATTTTGCCGGGCCTGCCGATACACTCCAAGTAACACATCGAAACTTTTCCAAAGCCCGGGTGGATAGTTTAAAAGCGGATCAAGAGCTTAATTATACGCAACCCCCAACGGTAGCCGAATCTTTATGGGATCGATTTTTGCGTTGGCTCAACTGGATTTTCTCCACCTTGTTTGAAAATGCAACGACCTCCAACCTGGGCCGGTTTCTCATGTATACGGGTTTATTGATCGCAATCATTAGCCTCATCATGATGATCCTGAAAGTAAATGCCTTCCGGGTGTTTTATTCAGGAGCGGACACTGGTAAACTGCCGTATCAGGTATTTCATGAAAACATTCATGAAATGGATTTTGACAAGCTGCTACAAGAGGCCACCGACAAAAAAGAATATCGCCTGGCTACCCGGCTTGTGTTTCTATATGCCCTGAAGCTTTTGTCGGATCACCATCTGATCGACTTTACACCGGGGAAAACCAATCACGACTATGTGGCCGAATTACAACCCGGGGAGCTCAAAACCGGATTGAATGAACTCAGCTTTTATTTTGACTATGCCTGGTATGGAAACTTTGCGATAACCGAAGTGCAGTATCAAAAAATAAAAAACACATTCTCCTTCTGGCGCGAGAAAATACAATGAAGGACTGGAAATACATCACGTACATTGGAACACTGTTGGGCTTGCTGGTCCTGCTGATGCTCATGAAAAGCAAACAATATGACTGGAGCATTACCCTTTCGCATGATGATAAAAACCCGTATGGAGCCTATGCCCTTAATCAGCTTTTGCCGGAGATTTTTGGTGCCCCGATTAAGAATTCCTATCAAACACTCTATGAACTAAATGACTCCCTGAAAAGTGGTGAAAATCTGTTCCTTCTCAGCACCAGCTTTTCACCAGGACGAGAGGATACCGATATGTTATTAACCTATGCGGAAGCCGGAGGAAATATTTTCATTTCCGCCAATCATTTCTACGGGCCTTTTGCCGATACATTAGGATTGTACACGAGTGACACCTTCTTTGAAGGCGAGAATCAATTTGAACAAAATGATTCCGTCTTTCTTCATTTTGTTGGGAGCGTGATGGATTCCACACGACTTTTCCCATACAAACAAGCCAACATCAATAATTACATCAGCGATGTTGATTCCATTGCAGCTACCACCCTGGCAAAAAACGATTATCATCAACCCATTGCCATTCGGATTAAAAAGGGAAAGGGTTCCATCATTGTGAATTGCACACCGTTGGTATTTACCAACATTCACCTGCTCAACTCCAGAAACCATGAATTTGCTTCGGCCTTGCTATCCTATCTGCCAAAAAAGAGAACCGTTTGGACTGAGTTCTATCACCTTGGTCGGATGGAAGCAGCCACTCCCCTGCGCTTTATTCTCACCAATGAGCCGTTGCGTTGGGCTTACTACCTCACGCTTATCTCACTCTTATTATTCATGTTGTTTGAAGCCAAGCGCAAGCAGCGAATTATTCCCATCATCAAACCTTTACAAAATACCACGCTGGAGTTTGTTGCTACCATAGGCAATTTATATTACCAGCGCAGTGATCATAAAAATATTGCCGAAAAGAAAATCCAATTCTTCTTTGAGCATGTCCGTGCAAACTACCTGGTTAATACCCAACATCGTGATGAGGGGTTTATTTTAATACTCACTCGTAAGTCAGGGGTACCTGAAAGCACGGTAAGAGCCTTGCTTTCAATAATCAACTCCATTTCCAACAAGGAAAAAATCACGGCTGAGGAGCTCCTGGCCTTAAATCAAACCATTGAAAAGTTTTATCAGAAGAAATAACCAAACCTTATGGAAGAACCAATATTTCACAACCGGGTAGACTTAACCGCCTTAAATGAACAGGTGAGAAAAATTAAATCCGAAATCGGGAAGGTCATTGTGGGCCAGGAGAACATGATTGATCTTTTGATCACGGCCATTCTCTCAGACGGGCACGTATTGATTGAAGGTGTGCCCGGTGTGGCGAAGACTCTGACTGCCAAATTACTTTCTCGCATCATCTCTGTTGATTTCTCACGCATTCAATTCACACCTGATTTAATGCCTTCGGATGTGTTAGGCACATCGGTGTACAATCTCAAGACATCAGAGTTTGAATTTAAAGCCGGACCCATCTTTTCAAACATTGTGCTGATCGATGAAATCAACCGTGCACCAGCCAAAACGCAGGCTGCCTTGTTTGAAGTGATGGAAGAACGCCAGGTAACCATTGATGGCCATACTCATAAAATGCGAAGCCCTTACCTGGTGCTGGCTACTCAAAATCCCATTGAGCAGGAAGGAACCTACCGTCTGCCCGAAGCACAACTCGATCGTTTTCTCTTTAAAATTGCGGTGGACTATCCAACGCAAACCGAAGAAATTGAAATTCTTTCACGCCACCACGATCGGAAAGGCTTTCAGCCGCTTGCAGAAGTAAACCCGCTGTTAAATGCCGATCAAATACAGGGCTTCCGGCAATTCGCTCACCATGTGCACATAGAAAAAAATCTGCTAACCTACATAGCCCAAATTATCCAGGAGACCCGCAACAACCCAATGGTTTTCCTCGGTGCATCACCACGGGCTTCATTGGCCATCTTAATGGGATCAAAATCCTTTGCTATGATTCATGGTCGTGACTTTGTGAATCCGGAGGATATCAAGACCATTGCCCTTCCGGTCTTGCGACACCGCATTATGCTGAGCCCTGAAAAAGAAATGGAAGGTGTGGATGCAGACGAAGTGGTAACGCAGATCGTCAATAAAATTGAAGTGCCCCGCTAAGTGAAAGTCATTCGCAATTTATATCTGGGAAACAGACTCTTTCTTGCAATCGGTGGGGTGGTGTGTTTGTTTATATTCACCTTTGTACTCGGAGCAGGTTATAGCATTCCAAAAATGCTATTCTTGTTGCTTATAGCAGTCCTTCTCACGGACCTGTTACTCCTGTTTCGCGTAAAACGCGGATTACGAGGCGAGCGAATGCTGGCTGACAAACTTTCCAATGGGGATGAAAATGAAATCTCTATTTATCTGGAAAGCTTCTACGCCCTCCCCATCTGGTTACGGGTGTTTGATGAAATCCCGCATCAGTTTCAACGAAGAGACCTTGAATTCAATTTGCAAATGAACCCCGGCACTCACCATATAATCAAGTATCATCTGCGGCCGGTGAAACGTGGCGAATATGCCTTTGGATTTGTAAACGTTCTTGTAAGCACACGCCTCGGTTTGGTAGCTCGGAGGTTTCGGTTCTCTTCGGACAAAGTGGTACCGGTGTACCCCTCCTACATTCAAATGCGCAAGTACGAATTACTGGCGATCAGCCACCGGCTTACGTCAACCGGCATAAAGAAAATCAGGCGTATCGGGCATAACCAGGAGTTTGAACTCATCAAAGAATATGTAAGTGGAGATGATTATCGCACCGTAAACTGGAAAGCCACGGCCCGCAAGTCGCGGCTGATGGTAAACCAATATCAGGACGAACGCAGCCAACAGGTGTACTCGCTCATTGACAAAGGTAGGGTGATGCAAATGCCGTTTGAAGGAATGAGCTTATTGGATTACGCGATCAATGCCACCCTGGTGATTTCAAACATTGCTATTAAGAAATCGGATAAAGCGGGAGTAATCACCTTTCAGGATAAGATTGGGAGTTTGTTACCTGCCGCCCGGCTCAATAATCAAATGGCCACTATTCAGGAAGTTCTGTTCAATCAAAAAACAGCCTACCTCGAAACCGATTTTTCAGTTTTGCATTCAACCATTCGAAGAACCATCGCACAAAGAAGCTTGCTTTTATTATTCACCAATTTTGAAAGTATTCACGGGCTGCACCGCCAATTACCGTATCTGATCAACCTGGGCAAAGCCCATTTGTTGGTTGTGATTTTTTTCGAAAACACAGAATTACGTCAGCTTACCGATCAGCCGGCCACCACTTTAAAAGAAGTTTATTACAAAGCCATTGCCGAGCGATTCAGCTATGAAAAGAAACTGATTGTAAAAGAATTGCATAAACACGGCATTCAGTCCATTTTAACCAGCCCCGAAAAACTGACCGTCAATACAATCAATAAATACCTGGAATTGAAGGCCCGGAATTTAATTTGAGCGTTTGATTCTGCATTTTTGATTACCCTTCCTGCGGACTCGGAATACAAGTCAATTCTTCTTATTTTTAAGATCTAACTTTTTTGAATTATGAAAAAGGTGTTGGCTGCCGTTGTTTGCGGGATAATTTCCTTGAGCGTGGAGGGGCAATTGAATAAACAACTCCCACCACAACAGCAAATTAAGGGGAAGCGGGATATTGTTTGTTACAGTTTACCGCACGATCAACACCTGGTCGTTGACCCCCCTCAGGCATACATCGACTGGAAGGACAACAAAATAGCCAAGACAAGTACCACCACCTTTGAGGTAACATACATTGGATTTACACCGGAAGCACAGGCCGCTTTCCAGAAAGCAGTGGATATCTGGACTTCGCTCATTGAAAGCTCCGTACCGATTCGCATTACAGCGGTTTGGCAAGCGATCGGATCAGCGGGTGTATTAGGGGGTGCGAGTCCGGGCACCTACATCCGCGATTTTGATGGCGCACAGCGCATCCTTACCTGGTATCCGGTAGCCTTGGCCGAAAAAATGGCCAATCAGGAATTCAATGATCCAGAAGATCCCGATGTGTTCGCGCAATTTAACAGTGCCTATCCCAGTTGGTCTTTTGACCTGAATGGAACTCCCCAAGCCGGAAAGACGGATTTTGTAACGGTAGTACTTCACGAAATCGGCCACGGATTAGGAATAACCAGAGGATACACGGTTGAGGGTGACAACGGAGATATCTCCAGTATATTTTCTGGCCTTCATGTGATTTATGATCATTTTCTGGAAAATACCAGTGAACAAAATTTAGTAGCCAATTTTCCACCACCTTCCGCAGCTTTGAAGACGCAACTTACCAGCGGGGGCATTTGGTTTAAGAGTCCTCAACTAACAAAAGCCTCTACTACCGATAACCGGGCATTGGTTTACGCCCCCAATCCATTTCAGGCGGGCTCCAGCATTGCCCATTTGGATGAGAATACCTATAACGGTTCTGTCAATGCATTAATGACTCCGCAAATCGGAACGGCTGAGGTTGTTCAAAATCCAGGGCCGGTTACGATGAAAATTTTAGCAGACCAAGGGTGGGTTCATACACGTATTGTTCATACTCCGCTTCCAAATACAGAAAATGTTACTACACCCTATGAGGTAAAAGCTACGATTCTGGCAGATACAAAAGACCAAACGGGTGCTGCTTATGGTTACAATAGCGGGGAAGTGAAGCTGAATTACACGGCCGATGGAGCAACATTCACTACCCTTACCATGACCCCCACAGGGAATCCTAATGAATTTTCTGCCAACATTCCCAATACAGGTTCGGCCGTTGAATACGGATACTATATTACCGTTAAGGACAACCTGAACCGAATCATCAGCAAACCCGGTATCCTTGCCGAAGATGGTGAAACGCCATTTAACTTTTATTACTTCTTTGAAGCCGGACCCGATTCACAGGCTCCGTTTATCAACCATACACCACCCCCCTTTCTACAGTCCGATGCTACCGAATTGGAAGTGGAGGCCATTATCTCGGATAACATCGGAATCTTAGAAGCCGTTGTTGATTACCAAATTAATGACGTGAATCAGCCCTCTGTTCCCATGACGCTGGTAACAGACACCGACTCGACCTACTTCGTTGCAATCGCATTACCTGTTTTGCAAGATGGTGATAAGATAAGCTATCGCATTCGGGCAAAGGACAGCTCCGTTGCACAAAATACTGCCGCAAAACCTTCCCCCACAGGCTTTATCGATATAAATGTGGTTAGCCTCGCAGCTACCCAAGATTCGTACTCCAATGATTTTAATTCTGCTTCCGCGGATTTCTTTGGGGATACGCAATTCAGCATCATAACTCCGACTGGATTTTCAAACGGTGCTATTCACACCACACACCCTTATCCTGCGGGAACAGGTTCTGAATTTACCAGTAATTTTATCTACCAGTTACGCATCCCGATCAAATTGAAATCAACGGAAGCCCTTCTTAAGTTTGATGAAATTGTTTTGGTGGAGCCAGGAGATGAGGGTTCTGTATTCGGAGATGATGATTTTTGGGACTATGTCATTGTAGAAGGATCAAAAGACGGTGGCAGCACCTGGAAACCGTTGGTCGATGGATATGACTCCCGTGCACAGGCGGTCTGGCTTTCCAAATTCAACAGCAGTACAGATGGTGGTAACCCACCTAACTCGAATGCAGCCGGAGATCCTACCTTGTACCGAACCCGTACCATCGATATGCTGGCCAATGGAAACTTCGTAGCCAACGATGAAATTGTTATTCGCTTCCGCTTGCTGACCGATCAATTAGTAGTGGGTTGGGGTTGGGCCATTGATAATCTGAAAATTCAAATTGATGATATAGCCCCTGTGATTTTACATAATCACAGCGACTACCTTGTGCTTGCGTCCCCTACGTTATCCTTGCCAATGAAAGTAACTGACGCTGCTGGTATTGATGCACTGGAGGTGGATTATAAAGTCAACAACGGAACAATAATCACCGAAGATTTACCCGTTGTGGACGGCACCGAACAATACACCCTGGAGATTTCTTTCGGTGGGTTAGTAACCACCGATAAGATTGAGTACAGGATTCGTGCAAAAGACAAATCCGGAAATGAAACGACCCTGCCTGCCGGAACATTCTTTCAGGTGCCGGTCGTGAACTTCGGTGCACCGATTGCTCAATATAGTACTGACTTCAACTCAGGCACAGGTGACTTTGTTGGAAACTTTTTCTCCATTACGCAACCTTCAGGCTTTACCAATGCAGCCATTCAAAGTACACATCCGTATCCGAATGGGTTTGGTCTCACCAGCAACACTTCCAATTATACCTATACCTTGACCAAGCCCATCACCATTAGCTCGAGCAATCCATACATGATTTTTGACGAGATCGCGATTGTGGAATATACCGGAGCTTCCGTGAAAGATTTGGTGGTAGTGGAAGGATCAAAAGACAATGGGGCGACATGGCAGACTTTTCTGGATCCCTACTCGGCCCTCGCAGCATTGCCCTGGAGAAACGCCTTTGATGCAGGCGGCACTGGAAATCCAGGTCAATACCGGTCGCGTCTCATTGATCTTACTGGGTCAGGAAAATTTGCGGTCGGAGATAATGTGATTATTCGTTTCCGGCTTACTGCCGATGGAGAGAAGAATGGCTGGGGTTGGGCTATTGATAATTTGAGCATTCAAGGACCTGTTACCGGGATTGAACCAACTCAGGGAGTTTCACTCGCTGTCTATCCGAATCCGATCCGCAATGGATCGTTGAACGTGAGGATGCAGGGCGAAGCCGGAGCAAATGCCCAACTTCAAATTATCAATACCCAGGGAAGAATCCTAGTGAAGGAATCCATTCAGCTGCTGGAAGAAGGTCTCCAACGCGAGTATCCAGTTGATGCCTGGGCTCAGGGGATGTATATCCTCCGTTTGGTAGGAAACGATGGCAGCACCATCACTCAAAAATTCATAAAGGCGGATCAGTAATCCAAACCTAACGAAGCAGTTCACGGGAGATTACCATTTTCTGAATCTCCGTGGTACCTTCATAGATTTGGGTGATTTTCGCATCGCGCATCAGCCGCTCTACGTGAAACTCTTTCACATACCCATAGCCGCCATGAATTTGGACAGCTTCTGTGGTTACTTCCTGCGCAATTTGAGAGGCGTACAGTTTTGCCATGGCTGCAGCTTTCACAAAATCCTTCTTTTGATCTTTTAAATAGGCGGCTTGCCAAACCAACAGGCGGGCTGCATCAATTTTAGTTGCCATGTCCGCCAACTTAAACTGAATGGCCTGATGCTCGGCCAGGTGTTTACCAAATGCCTTTCTCTCCTTTGAATATTTAAGCGCCAACTCGTAGGCTCCGGCAGCAATCCCCAATGCCTGAGAAGCAATACCAATACGGCCACCGTTTAAGGTTGTCATCGCAAAACTGAAACCAAAACCATCATCGCCAATACGATTTTTCTTTGGCACTTTTACATCAGTAAACATGAGAGAATGTGTATCCGATCCGCGGATCCCCATTTTATCCTCCTTCTTCCCCACTACAAATCCGTCCATACCTCGTTCTACGATCAACGCATTGATTCCTTTGTGACGCTTGGTGGCATCGGTCTGGGCGATCACCAGATAAACACTGGCACTCTTCCCATTGGTGATCCAGTTTTTTGTGCCGTTTAACAGGTAGTACTCTCCTTTATCTTCAGCCGTTGTCCGCTGGCTGGTTGCATCCGAACCGGCTTCGGGTTCCGATAAACAAAAGGCACCGATAATTTCTCCTGTAGCCAGTCGCTTCAAATACTTTTCCTTTTGTTCTGCTGTTCCAAATTTCTCCAGGCCCCAGCACACCAACGAATTGTTTACCGACATGCAGACGGCTGCGGAAGCATCCACTTTGGAGATCTCCTCCATTGCCAAAGCATACGAAACGGTATCCATGCCACCCCCGTTGTAGGCAGGGTCCACCATCATGCCCATAAATCCTAATTCCCCCATCTTCCTGACCTGCTCTACCGGAAACTTCTGTTCAGTATCACGTTCAATTACTCCGGGCAATAATTCATTCTGGGCAAAATCACGGGCGGCAAGTTGTACGGCTGTTTGCTCTTCGGATAATTCAAAATTCATAAGGCATCAAGATAGCTTCAATTTGAAAACAAAAAAAGAGGCCTGAGGTTAACTCAGGCCCGAAAATTACTATTAAATCAAAATGTGTTTAGTCTCTTCGTCCTAAAAAGATCATAACATAGTAGAGCAACATGGTAATGGCCCCAATGGCTGCCACAACATAGGTCATGGCGGCTGAATTCAAAGCGTCTTTTGCCATGTCATGCTCCTGACGGGTAACGATGCTCCGGGCTTCAACCCAGGCCAGCGCCCGCTTGCTGGCATCAAATTCTACGGGTAAGGTTACGAGCGCAAATAAAGCAAACACCCCATAACACGCGATTATGATCATCAAGGCAAAATCATAGGTAAAGATTCCGCCCAACGCATAAGCACCAAACATCATGGCAATAAAAATGAAGTTAATCACCTTCGCGCTGATGTTCTGAATTGGTACCATGGCGGAGCGAAATTGTAACCAGCTGTAAGCCTTTGCATGCTGCACGGCATGGCCACATTCGTGGGCCGCAACCGCGGTGGCGGCTGCATTTCGTCCATGATATACATCGTGGCTAAGGTTGACCGTCTTGTTAACGGGATTGTAGTGATCGGTCAATTGGCCTTCCACCGAAATTACCTGCACATCCTGAATCCCATTGTCGGCCAGCATAAGTCGCGCAATCTCAGCGCCAGTTAAATCCTTTGTAAGGCGAATTTCAGAATACTTTTTGAATTTGCCTTTCAGCCGGGAGCTGACGATCCATCCCACCAGCATGAAGAATCCCGTGATAAATAATGCCCCAAATCCCATAGTTTATAATAGTTAAGATTTTTTAATTTTTTCCACGATCCGTGTTGTTGAATACCCTGGCACAAAATCAATGGTTTTTACTGTGCCACCCGCCTGTTGCACAACATCTGCGCCAACAATATTTTCTGTCAAATAGTCACTTCCCTTCACTAAAATATCCGGAATCAATTCTGAAATCAAGTCCAGGGGGGTGTCTTCATTAAAAAATACCACACGATCAACAAATTGCATGGCTGCCAATACCCGGGCCCGCGAGGTTTGATCCTGTAAGGGTCTTTCCGGGCCCTTAAACCGGCCAACTGAATTATCCGAATTTAAACCCACAACGAGCTTGTCTCCCAACATGCGGGCTTTCTCCAGATAATCTACATGCCCTAAGTGAATCAGGTCAAAACATCCATTGGTAAACACCACTTTCAATCCTGCCTTTTTCCACGCAGCCACCTGGGCTTTCGCATCCGCCAGGGTTACGATTTTATCGGAGCTTTTTTCCATCGTACAATCAGATAACTGATAATGAGAGATACAATACCGCCTATTAACGTGATCAGCGTTTGCCAGGCATGAAAGACAAAGACAAAGGCGATGGCATCGGCTTTTGGTACCTGATAAAGCATGACAAGACCTAGCGGAACCAGCGTATGATACGAACCCGCTCCACCGGGCAGAGGTGCGGCCATAGCGATGGCTCCAATTGCAAATAACGTCAGGACAGCACTCATGCTTAAATGTTGCGTTTCCGGAAATGCAATCATTACAAGGTAACTCATTAAAAAGTACAATGCCCAAATCGCAATAGAATAAACGATAAAGAGTCCTTTGTTCTTTAAACGAAACACGGCCATCAAACCCTCTTTAAAGCCCAGCATGATCTTTCGGACTTTTTCATTTTTTCTTAGAAAATAAATGGCTGCCACCAATCCAGCCAAGATCACCACCGCCAATAGAATCCACCACCCTGCTGAAGATCCTGCATCAGACGAAAATTCGAGGGTACCCATAAAAGTTTTCAACCGGGTCCATTCAATAATAAAGGACAATCCAATCAAAAACATCAGTGTAATAACATCCACTATCCGATCCACCACCACGGTACCGAACGAAACTTCAATGGGTGTTTTCTCCAATTTATACAGGTTATAGCAGCGTGAAACTTCTCCCCCTCTGGGTACGGCCATATTCACCAGGTAGCCGATCATCAGCGAGAGAAAACTACTGCCCAGGGATACCTTATTACCGGTAGGTTCCAAAAGCATTCTCCATCGTTCTGCACGGATTACATGGCTCAGCATCACGGCCGCTACCATTAGAAATAAATAAAATTTGTTCGACCGTTCCCAGGTATTCCAGATAAACGTGGATTTATCCTCGCCTTCTGATACAGTAATCCCGCGTAGCGAAAGCCAAAGCAAGACGACCATGATCGCAATCATGATGAGGTATTGTACGAGTGATTTTATTTTGGAATGCACACGCGGTTTAAATTATCTTCAACTTAATCGATTCTCCGGATCAGGGAAAACGAGGGTAGGTTTATATTTCCTGGCCTCTTCCAATTCCATGGAGGCGTACGAAATTACAATCACCACATCACCTACCTGGGCTTTGCGGGCGGCCGGACCATTCAGGCAAACTGTTCCTGAATTGCGTTCGCCTTTGATTACGTACGTCTCAAGACGCTCGCCATTATTAATGTTCACTACGTGTACTTTTTCGCCTTCTATCAGATTAGCGGCATCCATCAAGGCTTCATCGATGGTGATGCTGCCTACATAATGCAATTCAGCCTGAGTGATTTTCACCCGGTGGATTTTTGATTTTAAAACTTCGATCCTCATGTCAACAATAAATTATCGATCAACCGCACTTCGCCCACATAGGCAGCAATGAGTAGAATTGATTTATCTCCAACGTTTTCAAGGGGCAATAAGTTTGTGGAATCTGCCAACTCCAGGTATTCCAGTTTAATGCCGCCTATAGAATTGAATTGGGCTTCCACTTGAGATCGGATGTCCGCCATCGATTTGCTTTTGTTGAGCCCTTCCTTTGCGAACAAAAGAGCCTGGTAAAGTTGAGTGGCCTTCTTTCGGTTCTCCTGGCTTAAACGTGCGTTGCGGGAGGACATTGCCAATCCATCGGGTTCGCGCACAATGGGCATGCATTTCAAAGCGATCTCAAATTTCAACTCACTCACGAGTCGTTCAATAATCTTGAATTGTTGATAATCCTTTTGACCAAAATACGCTACATCGGGTCGAACGATATTGAATAGCTTACTGACTACCAGGGCTACTCCGCTAAAGTGGCCAGGCCGGTACCGGCCTTCCATTTCTGTATTCAGGTATCCAAAATCAAACTTCAGAATGCTGTCGGCCGCGTACATTTCAGCATTGGTAGGGCAAAAAACCGCATCACAACCTTGTTGGCGCAAGAGTTCGATATCCTGCTCAAGGGTGCGAGGGTATTTTGCTAAATCCTGTGCATTGTTAAACTGGGTAGGATTTACGTAAATGCTGCAAATCGTCTTCTGATTTTGCTTCTGGGAAGCCTGAATGAGGGAGATATGCCCCGGGTGAAGGGCGCCCATCGTGGGCACAAAACCGATGGTTTCTGAACCCCTTCTTATTTGCTCTAAAAAAGCCTTTAGCGGCTGAATTTCCTGGAAAATGTGCATTTCAGGCCTTTTTAAAGGGTCGCAAATATAGGCCTTATCTCCGAAGATTAGTTGAACCAGGGGTTATAATTTCGTACTTTTGTGGTTCGATTTTCCAATCTGAATTAAATAATCACACTATGTCTAAGATCCGGATTCTTTATGTAGCCAGCGAGATCAATCCCTTTTTGCAAACCACGGAAGTGGCTGACTTTGTCAGAAAACTTCCACAGGCCATGCAAGAGCGCGGGATGGAGATTCGTATTCTGGTACCGAGGTTTGGTTTGATAAATGAGAGAAAGAATCGGTTACACGAAGTAGTGAGGCTTTCTGGAATCAACATTGCCGTTGGCGATGAAGAGAAGCCTCTGATTATTAAAGTGGCCTCCATTCCCAATGCCAAACTGCAGGTATATTTTATTGATAATGAGGATTACTTCCACCGGAAATCCGTTTTCCACGACAAAGAAAACCGCTTTTATGAAGACAACGATGAGCGGGCCATCTTCTTCTGTAAAGGTGTTATCGAAACCGTGCGCAAATTAGGCTGGGCTCCGGATATCGTTCATTGCAATGACTGGATCACCAGTTTCATTCCTCTGTACCTGAAAACTACCTATAAGAACGATCCGTTGTTCAAGAACACGAAGACCGTCTTTACCATCTATAACAATAGCTTCACACACAAATTTAAAGGCGACCTGATGGGCAAAGTGCGCATGATGGATATTGAAGACAACATGTTGGGACACTTGAAGACCGGAGATTATGAAGGCTTTATTAAATTGGGGGCCCAATTCTCAGATGTTGTTTCAACGGCTGGGGACAATAAAAAGCTGGAAGGTTTAGTTAAGAAGCTAAAAGAGACGAAAATTGAGACCATCGAAAAAGACGATAACTACACAGAATCGTTCTATAACCTTTACACGGACCTGGTGGGTTAAAACCGCCAGCCTGTTCTCTCTTGTTGCGTTTTTATTTTCTTGCGAAGAAGACCTCAACTACTTAGGATTTAAAAGTAATCAGAAGCGGTTTCAGGTTCATTATGCAGAAATTCCTATAACCAGCAGCGTCCTGTGGATGGATTCTTTGTCCACTCAAAATCTCTCAGGCCAAACAAACCGGCTGCAACTGGGGGCTTATACGGATCCACTGTTGGGAACTGTTCGTGCTGAGACCTATGCACAAATCAGGCCGGTGGTTGTATCCACCATTGTTCCTGACAATGCAATTTTTGATTCGCTCGTGCTCCAATTGCGATACGATTTCTACTTGTATGGTGCCCCCGGGGAAACGCTATTAGATTTCACCGTGCATGAGCTGACGGAAGAGATCAACAACGAGCTTATTTTCTACTCCAAATCGCAAGTGGCTTACGATCCGACTCCGCTTGGTAGCGGCAGCACAATGATCAATGCCACTTACTTCAAGCAGGAATTGGAGGATACGGATGCCGACTCTGTGATGAAGGTCAGAATCAAACTCGATCCTGCGTACGGCCAGAAATTACTGGATGCGATCAATCCGGAAGATGAGAATTATACGAACTTCAATCTCTTTAAGAGCATTTTCAAAGGATTTGCGATCATCCCGCAGCAGGCCGATAAGATTGTGGGGATCAGTAGTGATAACGTCAACACTGTGCTTACGCTTTATTATCACAGCGGAGAAACAAAATTCACCACCCTTTATTCGCTTTCACAAGGGATAAATTTTACAAACATTTCCACGAATCGTTCCGGTACGGAATTAGAGTCGCTGAATCAATTTTATTCCGACTTTAGTCCTGCCAGCAACCGATACATTCAGGCCGGAGGTTCGTTAGTCACCAAATTAGATTTTTCAAAATACTACGAATACATCGATACGATTCCCCAGTTGTTATTGAATTCAGTAGAACTGAATATCGAAAACCAGGATGTGGAAGAGCAATACCCCCTGAATAAAAGCCTGGCATTGGCGATGCTCACCGACAACAACCGATACAAGGTTCTAAAGAATCAACAGGACACCCTGGATTATATTTCTTTTGGTGGAATGGCCGTGTTCGGAATCATTGCCAACCCCGATCTAACCCGATCCCTATTCGCAGCCACAGACCAAGGTGACCTTTTGCAACTGGAGTACTCTGCAACCAATAAGGCTTACCGGTCCTATCCAACCATCTTCTTTCAGAAACTCATTGCCTTAAAAGAAAAGAAGTATCCCTACTGGGCCCTGATCTCCTCCAATCCAGGCCCGGGAAAAGCGGTGAATCGTACGCGTTTTTCAAAAGATAATATTAAGCTGAAGATTTACTATACGCGACCCACGTCAAACGAAAATCAATAATCTATGTGCGGAATCGTTGCCTACGTAGGCCATCGTCAGGCTCATGAAGTAATTATCAAAGGATTAAAGCGCCTTGAATACAGGGGCTATGACAGCACGGGTATTGCCCTGTTGAACGGAGGATTAAACGTTTACAAGAAGAAGGGAAAGGTATCAGAATTAGAAGCCTACATAAAGGGAATGAACCTTAATAGCCAGATTGGCATGGGGCATACCCGCTGGGCAACGCATGGCGAGCCCAACGATGAAAATGCGCACCCACATTATTCAGCTACCAAAAATTTAGCTATCATTCACAATGGCATTATTGAAAACTATTCGGCCCTTAAGCAGGAGTTATTAAGAAAGGGACATCGCTTCCTAAGTGAAACAGACACCGAGGTCTTCATCCATTTTATTGAAGATATCCAGGAGAATGAAAAATGTTCATTGGATGAAGCAGTGCGTTTGGCGCTCACCAAAGTAGTGGGAGCCTACGCGATTGTAGTCATGTCGATGCACGACCCCCATCTTTTAATAGCCGCTCGCAAAGGAAGTCCGTTGGTGATCGGTGTGGGTCGGGGTGAATTCTTTATGGCGTCTGATGCCACTCCAATTATTGAGTACACAAATGAAGTCGTGTACCTAAATGATCAGGAAATTGCCATCATCAACCATGGCAAATTAACCATCAAGGACACTTCGAATTTGCCCCTTACCCCCTATGTACAAACCGTTGACCTTGAGTTAGAGGCCATCGAGAAGGGTGGATTTGAGCACTTCATGTTAAAGGAAATTTTTGAGCAACCCAGGTCCATTAAAGATTGTATGCGCGGACGTCTGGATTCCGCTACCGGTCGGTTAATACTCGGTGGCTTACGCGAATATTTAAACAAATTAGTGCAGGCCGATCGGATTATCATCGTAGCCTGTGGTACATCCTGGCACGCAGGCCTGGTGGCTGAGTATTTCTTTGAAGAGTTTTGTCGTATTCCGGTGGAAGTGGAGTATGCTTCGGAGTTTCGGTACCGCAATCCCATTATTCGCGAAGGGGATGTAGTGATTGCCATTTCACAATCAGGAGAAACTGCGGATACCCTGGCCGCCATCGAACAAGCGAAATCAAAGGGGGCTATCATTTTTGGTGTATGCAATGTCGTAGGGTCATCCATACCTCGCGCCACCCATGCGGGAGCTTATACCCATGCCGGGCCTGAAATTGGCGTGGCCAGCACAAAAGCTTTCACCGCGCAATTGACTGTGCTGAATATGATTGCCCTGATCGTGGCTCAAAAGAAAGGTACCATTACCGAACAAAAATTCAATGAGCTGTTGGTGGAAATGGAGACCCTACCAGCTAAAGTGGAAAAGGTTTTGAAGCTCAATGATCAAATCAAAAAAATTGCTGAAGAGTTTAAAGACTCGCGTAATTTCCTGTACCTGGGCCGGGGGTATAATTTTCCGGTAGCCTTGGAAGGTGCGCTCAAATTGAAGGAGATCTCTTACATCCATGCCGAAGGGTATCCGGCTGCAGAAATGAAACACGGTCCGATTGCATTGATTGATGCAGAAATGCCGGTAGCCTTCATCGCTACAAAAGATAGTTCCTACGAAAAAGTAGTTTCGAACATCCAGGAAGTAAAAGCCCGCAAGGGAAGAGTCATCTCCATTGTTACTGAAGGTGACACCCTGATCCCAAAAATGTCGGAATTTGTAATTGAAGTGCCCCCTGTCGCTGAGCCGCTGATGCCTTTAATCTCTGTGGTGCCGTTGCAGCTGCTCTCCTATCACATTGCTGTGATGCGCGGTTGCAATGTCGATCAGCCCCGGAATCTGGCGAAGTCGGTTACGGTTGAGTAGTTATTGAATCTTCGATGAAGGAGGGTTCACTTCCTCATACTCTACCGTTTCGATTGACGGGTCGTTCTTGTTATTTCTAACAGGGACGCTACACCCGCTAACACCACATCCGGTATTGGTTATGGCTTGAAATAAAAACAGAGCGCCAATCACACCTGCCAGTCCATCCTGATAAGTAATTGCTTGCACCGCAGCAAATACACCGAAGATCAATCGAAGGATACGAACGAAATGCCAGTTGGTAAACAAACCGGACTTAATTGTTGACAAGGTCATGAGATCAAGGTAAGGTGAAAAAAAGAAACAGGAAGTTTTTACACTTCCTGTCTCTCAATCTAGAACGGCCAATCGCCAATGCCGTAGGCGAGGTTGTTAACTTTAAATCCTTCTTTAGCCATATAGCTGCAAGCCTGGCCACTGCGATTGCCGCTGCGGCATATCAAAAAGTATTCTTTACTCTTATCCAGCCTACCAACTTCAGTACGGAAGGAAGCCGACATCATATCCATGTTAATGGCTCCGGGCACCGTTCCTGCCCGAAACTCACCGGAAGTGCGCACATCCAACAGCACCGCTCCAGGTGAAGTCAGAAACTTTTCTTTAAATTCTTTTCCACCCAAGTCCGCATAGGCCTTGGTTTTAGCCTCAAATAATCCAAACATAGTAAGTGATTTTTGTTTTAGTATTCTGTAACAACCGGCTTGCCTTTATTAATCCACTCGCTCATCCCCCCGGAATAGTTGAGGACATTTTTAAATCCATTTTTGGCAAGCAGCGAGTAGCCAATCGTTGTCCGATCTCCAGACTGACAATAGATAACCGTTGTTTTGTCTTTGCTGATTTTATTCAGGTTTTCTTGCAGCGTGCCCACAAATACATTATCCGCTTTCGCTACATGACCTGATTTGTATTCACTGGCTCCGCGGAGGTCAACAATTTGGATACCATTGTTCCGTGCTAGCGTATCAAATTCATCTATTGAAATCAACCGGGTTTTTTCCAGCGAGTTGCCCAGCTCGGTCCAAACATTTACACTGTCGATATATCCATAAATATTATCGAGACCAATGCGCATCAACTTACGGGTTAGGTCATCCAGTTGCGATTCATTGGCCAACAGCATGAATGGTTCATCGTAGCGGATTAACCATCCGGCCCAAGTGGCAAACGCATTATTCCCCTGAATATTCAGACTGCCTGGAATAAAACCTTGTGCAAACTCCGCTTTACTCCGGGCATCAATCAACTTGATACCCTTTTCCATCGCGGCTTTGAATTGCTCCTTACTCAACTTCTTGACCTTGGGTACCTCTGTTAACAAGGGTCGATCCACTTTATTGAGTTTCTTCATCATGGCAAAATACTTGGGTGGTTCAGGTTGGTCTTCCAGTAGGTATTTAACAAAGCCATTCTCGTTGTTCGGGTATTGAAATGCCCAGTTGCGCACCTTTTCATAACCCACCGTGGTACTCGGTACAGCCCCCAACGCTTTACCGCAAGCCGAACCGGCTCCATGACCCGGCCAAACCTGGATGTAGTCCGGAAGCGCGTTGAACTTTGCAATGGACTTATACATCTCTTTTGCCCCCGCTTCCTTCGTTCCCTGTATGCCTGCTGCCTTCTCTAACAAATCGGGTCGGCCCACGTCACCCACAAAAACAAAGTCACCGGTAAACAACATCACCGGCTCGTTGCTCGCGGGATGATCTGTTAACAGGAAACTGATGCTCTCAGGGGTATGGCCCGGAGTATGCAACACCTTCAAGGTAAGGTTACCCACCTTAATCACACTGCCATCCTTTAACCCGATGTGCGGAAACTCATAGAGCCAGCCTTCGCCCCCTTCGTCAGAGAGATACAGTTGGGCTCCTGTTAATTTTGCTAATTCACGCGACCCTGTTAAGAAGTCGGCATGAATGTGCGTTTCGGTAATGTGCGTGATTTGTAAATTATTCTGCTTGGCAATCTCGAGGTACGTATCGACATCGCGCTTGGCATCTATGACAATGGACTCTCCGGTTTTCTGACATCCGATGAGGTAGCTGGCTTGCGCCAGGGTTTTGTCGTAAATGTGTTGAAAAAACATAGTGTAAAGTTTTAGTAGTTAATGGTTGTTAAAACAGGCCCATTCGGACACCGTAATACTTTTGCAATGCAAAGGTACAACCTCAGGAACCCTAACTTCCGTGATTTTGGTTACACAATTCAAAATTTATCAAAATTAACGGGATTTATTACAAAATTAAAGCTTCGGAACCTTCCTGCCGGTAACAGATGTTACAGAAAAGCTGAGTGAAATGACCGAAATTTGTATCCTTAAATAATCGATCATGACAACCATCAAACTGACCACCGAAGAATTCAAGCAAAAAGTATTTGACTATACTACTGAAGAAAATTGGAACTATAAGGGAGCGTTACCCGCCATCATTGACTTTTATGCTGACTGGTGTGGTCCGTGTAAAATGGTAGCACCGGTTCTGGAAGAGCTCGCCAAAGAATACGATGGCAAATTGATCATTTACAAAGTGGATACAGAACGAGAGCAGGAATTGGCGGGTGTATTTGATGTCCGTAGCATCCCTACTTTTTTGTTCATTCCGGTTGAGGGAAAACCCATGATCCAGCCAGGTGCATTTCCAAAAAACGTCTTCAAGAAAGTGATTGATGAACACCTGGTCGTAGAAAAGCAAAGTATCCCAATTACAAGTCCTTCGTAGCGACCATTCTTACAACGTGTGCAGGCCCCGAGTGAAAGGGGCCTTCTCTTAATTCGATCAGGCGTTCTTCCAGTAGGTCCGTCCTAAGCGAAGTGAAATCTTGTTGAAGAATCTCAAGGGAATAAAGCAAGTCATAGTCTTTCGGGCCACCGGAATTGAATTGGAGTTGATTCTTTGAAAATACCTCCAGTATCAACCTACCCCCAGGCCTCAGGCTTTGGACGCACGCTCCATGCAAATGCTTCCTTATGGATTCGGGTAAGTGCACGAAAATAATACCGATCGCATCAAAGGTGTTTTCAGGCAATTCAATTTGGCTTAAATCCTGAACATGATATTCTATGTTCAGCAAATTTAAACGAAGCGCCCGTTGTAACGTCTTTATGCGGGCAACTTCACTGAAATCATAGGCTGTTACCTGCCACCCTTGCCTGGCGGCATACAAGGCATTGCGCCCCTCCCCTTCTGCCGGCAGCAGTAGTTTCCCCGGAGTCAACTGGTCAAGCTGACTCTTGAAAAAATCATTGGGTTCAGTGCCATAGGTGGTTTCGTTGGCCTGATATCGCTCATTCCAAAAGGTCCTATTCATCAGATAAACTCGTAATCGTAACCTTCCAATTGAGACAATAAATTATTAGGAACATCGGTAGCCGTGATTCTTCCTTCCACTTTCGGTGCCACCGGGGAAAATTTTGCCAGGTACTCCCTCATTATTTCGTGCAGCGTACCATTTAGGTTGTGAGCCCCGCTTACCCCTTCAATCCGGCAAAGCACTTCTTCCGGATCGCCCTCACGCTCACAGGCAACAACCGTATAAGACTTTTCAAGATCAATCGGTTTACCTTGAATCTTTATGTTATTTACTCGTTCACCCAATTCTTTGTGTACCGTGAATTTTACTTCCATGCCCTTAAAGCGAATCACCCAGCCACCAAAACGCTTCGCGGGATCGCTTGCAAAAACATTGTGCAACTCCTTCTCCATCCAATTCCAGATTTGCTTACCGGTAACCTCCGCTTGCCGGGCATTGGAATCAACTGGCAACATGCTCCACAGGTAATCATTGGTTATTTCGGCATAGCCTTTATTCGGATCGGGAACCAGGGGCGGACAGAAACGAAATCCATTGGAAAGTGCTACATCTGGTTTTAATTTCCACATGAGTGCATCGGTAATCATATTGTCCATCGGATTTTCGATCACATAATACCGTACGAGGGTATTTTTTGTGCGTCCAATAACCGTATCCAATTCAGCCCGGTAAGGCTCGCGTGCTTCATTTACCAAGCTCTCCATTTCCGCATCGGGCTTATACCGTTCCGGATCTACATCCAGCAAGGCATAGTGTTGGTCTTTTACAATCCCGTCTTCTACAACAAAATCCAATCGGGAAACAAAGGAACCAAAGGCGCCAGGTTCTGTTACCTTTGAATACTTGCCTTCTATGGGTTTACGAACCCGTTCGTGGGTATCGGCACCTAATATATAGTCAGCACCTTCCACGTACGGCTTATTGGCAAGATCCACCTGTTGTGCCAACCCCATGTGCGTCACTAAAAAGACCATGCTGCACTTCTCATAATCGCGGAGTAAACGAATGTACTTAGCCACATTCAATTCAGGCTTTGTAAAAGTAATTCCATAGCTATAAGCGGGTGACTGACGTTTGGGTGTGAGCGGATCGTTGTACCCGATAAATCCTATCTTAACGCCACCAAATACTTTTGTCCAATACGGTTGAAAAATCAATTCGCCTTTAAATTCATCTTTTGTGTCATGAAACATGTTGGCGCAAATCTTGGCCGCCTGGTAAGCCCCCAGATCCCGTTGCATCATCTCCTTGCCATACACCACTTCCCAATTACCCGGAAGAATCAAGTCATATCCAATGTTATTCATCAAGGGTACAATGGCCCGCCCTTGCGATAAGGCTGCTACACCCCCACCCTGAAAACAATCGCCAGCATCCAAGATGATGGTGTTCTCAGGATTTTCGGCTTTAAGGGTATGAAGCATGGTTTTAAGAACTGCCATCCCGCCTCGCTTCTTATATACCGGCTTTCCATTTTCAAGAAAAAACTCATCATGCGTCAAAATCTGCGCATGAATATCAGCTGTATAAAGGATGGTAAACCGGGTTGCTTTACCGGCATCTACAGCTTGACTTTTGCCGATCGCCTTCATCGGGTCCGCTAGCGATGAAACTGTCCCTGCCACGGTAGTGCCCATCAGCGATAATCCACCGGTCAGCAAAGCCGCAGACTTCAAAAAATCCCTTCGGGAACCGGAGGATCCGCAATGACCACAACCACATTCTGCATGATGCTTGTTTTCCATAGTTTCGATTAATTTGGAAAGATAACTGGAATCGAAATCGATTTCTGTGATCTATGTTACAGATCTAGTTTGCGGGTAAATTTCTTAAGAGAAAGTCGCGAATGTTACCTCCCATGATCAACTCAATCTCAACGCGATCAAACCCTTCCTTCTCTAAAGCCATAGCCACCAGATGCAATCCGGCAGCATCCACGTGCGTGCCAATCGCTCCATCAAAGTCCGAGCCCAGGGCTACTTTGTCCACACCAATCAAATCAGCTACATACCGGATACTTCGAGCCGTGGCACTCACATCCGTTCCACAAACTGCCGTTTCCCACAGACCAATGCCTACCAGGCCGTTTCGCTTACCAATCGCAATCAAATGCTGATCAGAAAGATTGCGTTGATTGTTACAGACTCCCTTTGCGCCTGTGTGTGAAACAATCACTGGATGATCCGTTAAAGCCAATACATCATCGATTGTTTTTATAGAGGCATGGGCCAGGTCGATGATCATGCATAAGCTATCCATTTTATGAATGAGCTGCTTACCTGAATTCGTAAGACCCATCTTTTTCTCACCGTGGGCAGAACCTGCCCACTCATTATCAAAGAAATGCGTTAATCCGATATAACGAACACCCGCATTGTAAAAGATCAGCAGGTTACCTAAGTCATTTTCGAGGCAATGTGCTCCCTCAAGTCCCAACATTCCAGCGGTCAGTTTTTGATTGGATTTTCGATCTTGAATAAATGCTTGTAATTCGTGCTGGTTGGTAATTACCCGAAACATGCCTTCCGACCGATCAGCATAGTCATGCAGTTGACTACACTGGTCCAACGCACGAGCCTTGGAGCTAAACCACGTAGCGGGGGAGCGTAATTGAGCGAAACTCAATAGACCAATCTGATCACTGGTTGACGGGTTATTCTCAATATTAATTCCGGCCGGCACCTTGCTTACGATGGTAAATGCCTGAAAAGCCATACTTCCCTGTTGCATGCGCGGCAAATCAACATGTCCATAGCTGTGTTGCTCTAAAAAATCCCGATCCCACAGTAACATATCACAATGTAAATCCGCAATAAATGGGATGGAATCGTACCAGGTTTGGTGGATGAATGCTTCCGGGTACGTTCCTATTAAATTTTTGGATTGATCGAAGTAACGAGGCGCAAAAGCAAAGAAGGTAAATGCCCCAATTCCGAAGACTGAAAAGCCTAGAAGCAGAAACTTCCTCATGGACGAAGGTAGTGAAAACTGCTTACTCCTATGAGTACTACCTTATCGACAGGAACTTTTGTGTACCAGAATAAGATTATGGGTCTACCGCAATCGGTTACTTCACGATTGTCTTTTCAGCCCGGGACCAGGAACGAATTCCTCCGGCTAAATCATAAACCTGAAATCCAAGCCCTTTAAATATTTCCGCTGCACTGTTGCTCCGCACACCAGAAGCACAATAAACAAACACAGGTTCGGTGCGATCCAATTTAGACGCCTTGGACTTAAAATCACTTGCATAAAAATCCATAAGGATAGCATTTTTTAAATGACCCCCCCTATATTCCTCCGGTGTGCGTACATCAACAAGTACTGAATTTTTTACTTCAACCACCTTCTTTTCAAAGTTTTCAGGATCAAGTTTAGTAATGGACTGAGCCTGAAGGGAAAAAGTTGTCATCATCCAAATGATGAATAAACCTGGCAGATTACGAATCATACACTTAACTGTTTAGTGCAAAGGTGCAAATAATCTAACCAATAAGTCAGTAACAAATGTTACACGACCTTCCTCATCGTTGGCAATCGAAATACAGCTAGTTGAATCATGACAACAATCATGAAATCTGTGTAAACCTTGTCACAGACCCTCGAGTCTAATGGTCGTAATTTTAATGAACATAAACCAAGTAGTATGAAAAAGCAAGTGTCATTAGTGTTGATTTTATTGTTGGTGGCGGTATGGAGTCCTGCACAGGATCAACAGCAAGACCGCGATCAAACTCGTCTTCAGGAGCACCTGATGTTTCAAGATGGAAAGATGTATCAGATTCGGAATCAGGAACGAATTCAGCTTCAACAACAACTTACATTACAAAATGGAGTGGTTGTAAATCCGGATGGAAGTTATCGGTTGCAAAATCAAAAGCAACTTCGCTTAAAGAATGGGGAGTGCCTGGACTTGGATGGAAACCGATACAAATCTCAACAGGAATTCCAACAACGAATGCAAGTTCGCGCTCGGGCCATGGCACAGGAGCACCTGGTATATCAAAACGGGCAACTTTACCGGATGCAAAATCAGGAGCGAACACAACTTCAGGAAAAATTTCAATTCAAAAATGGCATGGAAGTAAATCCTGATGGTAGTGGTCAAATGAAAAATGGTAAACAGTTCCGAATGCAAAATGGAGAGTGCCTTGACATGGATGGAAATCGGTATCAGAATGAAGAGCGCTACAGAGATAAAATGGAACAACACATGATGGGGCGTCCTGATAAACAAGACAAAGGGAAAGAAAAAAACAAAGGCAATCAATCAGAAAAAGGAAAAGGCAATAAAGGAAAACACTAAGTCAAAAATGAGCCGCTCTCCTGGTTAGGAGGCGGCTCCTATTCTATTATTCAATGAAAATTCCATCTCTATTAATTTGTCTCGGGTTGATTATTAAAATTCAATCGGCTACCGCTCAGATTAACGCTATCCGGTATGATTCTGTCGATGAAAAATCACAATTGCGAATCAGTCTCAAGTATTCCAGCGACTACTATTATATGGGCCGTTCTGACTCGGTTGCCGCCCCCTATTTATCGCCCGTCATTACTTATTATCACAAATCCGGTTTTTTTCTTAACACATCGCTTTCCTATCTGACCGCGAAAGAACAAGGCCGGATTGATATGATAACTTTATCGGGAGGATATGACTACTACAATAATAACCTAGCGTTGGGGGGCAGTCTTTCTCAATACTTTTTCAGTGATCTAAGCTATAATGTAATGGCGGAAATGAGTACCTACGTTAATGCCTATGCCGGATATGATTTCTCGTGGTTCATGTTGTATGGAGATGCCAGCGTAGGTTTCAGCGGGGGGTCGGATGTATTCCTGGGCCTGGAAGCAAGTCGGATTATTTATGCATTTGATAACCGGTTACTCTTCACACCTTCTCTTTATATGAATGCAGGAACGCAGGAATACTACAGTCAATATTTTTCCAATCGGAGTACCCAAACGGGCCAAGGAAAAGGGAAAATGTCAGGATCGCAACCTATTACTTCCGCGCAGGTATTGGAATCTGATGATTTCAAAATACTTGATTATGAAGCGAGTTTGATGATTACGTTTAAAATCAATCATGTTCGGCTGTTTACCACAGGTACCTGGACTCTTCCAGTAAATCCTGCTATGTTACTAAATGATCAGGGTGAACTCTATGAGGAGTCTCTAAAAAATGGATTCTTCTGGAATGCTGGAGTGCGATACACCTTTGATTAGAAATAATAATCCAATACAACAGAAAGGTGGTGCATATCAACCTTGTTGTGGTAATATCCTGGTTGAGTTTCCAGGCCCTTCACTAGATTTCCTTTATAGGAATATAATACTTCCAGATTTAATCCTGTCAGAAATCCCTGAAAGCGATAGCGTGATCGGGCATTCAATTGATAATAAGAAGGCATCGCATATTTATTTAGCCGCGCATCACTAACAGAAGGCATCCAATACATGCCACCAGCCGCCATTAATTCCCAATGCTTGCCTTTATCAAGATGCCGCGTATGTTGTACGGTGGATGCATGCACATTGCCAGCACCTTCATTGCGTTCACGTTGTAGAAAAGTATAGAAGGGTTCAATGCCCCACTCCCGCGGAAATAAAAACCGACCATGCTGGGTTATCCGGGTGTAGTTGAGTGACCATTCCTCTCGCTTGCCGTTGGTTACGCTAACCCGTGCGCTAACCGTATGTGACTGTTCCTGCGCGGAGATGTATTGCTTTTCAATCGCCAGTGTATCATTGTACAACGATTGTTGCCAAAAGTATTGAACTCCTGCCATCCACAATCGGCTTCCGGATTTCTTTCGAAATTCAACTTTGTTTAGGGTCATGTTGAACAGGCTTTCAACATAGTAGTTCCAAAATTGGTAGTTGAATTGTTTAGTGGGCTTTAACTCCAGGTTAGCGATGGCGATACCCTCACTCTGTGTGTGGTTTGAATACGTTGCTTTGTCTCCATTAATGGCCCGACCATTGGGATAAACCAACGATTCGCCTATGTGATACCATCGGATGGTGGAGCGAGGCGAGGTGCGCCAAATCCAGCCTCCTTTTAATTTAACCTTATTCCATTCATTCCATTCGCCCCAAACACCCTCTTGCAAATTGGGACGCATCCGTCCGTCTTGCAGGTTAATCATGGGTGTCTTTAAATGAAACTTGCCTACCTGGAAGTAGGATTTATTTTTCGAGTTATAGTAGTACCGCAAATAGAGATCTTCCAGCCGGTCAAGATCTTCATGATTATCCGGATTGGTAAGGTCAAATAATCCTACCTCGTACCGATTTGCGAAAGGCGGTGCCGGTGCTAGTGGTGACGAGGCTACATTATAAATGATAAAGCCCGACATGCCTAACTGAAATCCTTTTACCACCGGTGAATAGTACCCTAGCCCGCCCCCGATCCCCAACGCATAATAATCCGGAAACCCGGCATGATTGGTTGTCGTCATGAGGAAATTTCGGATATGCCCTTCAAATGTGCCCATGTTGTGAAGAAGGTTGGTGAGGCTGTCCTTCTCCAGGCATTGCTTATCAATCAGAATTCGCTTGGCCGACCAGTTTGGATCATGATGCTGTGCTTGCCCAAAATGCAATCCGCCCAACACCAACAAACTGGCTACGATCAGCTTTAAAAACTTCATGGATTTACTTCGCCCCGGTCTTTCGTTTCTCCAGTATCGGTTTGTATGGACCAAATTTATGTTGGGTCTCGTCAAACTCATCCGCAAAGGGGCCAAAGGGATGATCAATTGGTTTCTTTGAAATATCCGGCCAGTCCTGGCTCAAATCTTTTTCGGGGCGAGGGAGCGCATTAACATAAGCAGCCACATCCCACGCTTCTTCATCGGTTAATTGTGGATTACCATAGGTTGCCCCCAAAGGCATGTTTGCTTTTACATATCCGGCAAAGCGCGAGAGACGGTAAAGGCCAGCACCCTGGTTATAACTATGGTCGCCCCACAACGGAGGAAATTGCCAACCGGTACCATCGGCCAATGCAATCCCGTTTCCTTCTTTGCCGTGGCACACAACGCATTGCTTTTCATAAACCAACTTTCCATTTTCAACATTGGCTGGCCGGTCCAGAAAAGGGAGTTCAACCAACCCGGATCCTTCGGGAGATTTTCCTTTAGGAACATCCTTGCCCACCCAGTTAATGTAGGCCACAATTGCCTTCATCTCTTCACTATCATCGGGCAGAGCTTGGCCATTCAAACTTCGTTCAAAACAGTCGTTCACGCGCTTTTCGATGGTCTCCTCACTACCGGACCGAGGCCGAAATTTTGGATAGGTTGCAGCTACAGCACTGTAATTATTTCCAAAAGGTTTTGTGCCGGCATCCAGATGGCAATTCTGACAATTCATACCATTGCTCATCGCTTTCACAGAACCGTTGGGACCCAGATAGGATGACGTTCGCACAATCAAATCTCGTCCGTAGCTGATAAGCTTTCCCTGTTCATCCTGCGGAAGTAGTTGCCAATCGGGTGCCTGCCATAGTTTAGTTTCTGATTTGGGATTGTCAATAACCGGAGTTGCAAACCACGCTGTCACTTTCTTGGGTCCGATTACTAATATGGAGGTTAGCACCCCCATGGCAATCAACAGAAAAACCACCAGCACCAGAACGAGGCTGATCATTTTTGCAAAAGGACGATCGTGTTGAGAATATCTTTCCATTCGGTGGAATGCAGAATGTGAATTACAATCCCTTTTTTTGAAAACCCGACTTGCTTACCGATTAGGGTTACAATCGGGGAACGGTTTTCTCATTTGGAGTTAAAGATCTTTTGAGCGGACAATATTAATGTGGCAACTTCTTCTGTAACAACCCGTACACCCAGGTGCCCACTACTGCGCTCAACAGGGTTACAATTACTACAAGAAATCCACTGCCAATCTGCGCGAAAAGCGGGCCTGGACAAGCACCGGTTATTCCCCAGCCTAACCCAAACATTAACCCGCCAATTACATTTCCCCAATGAAATTGTTTGTCATGAAAAACTACCGTCTCGCCCTGCATGGTCTTAATGCCGAAACGTTTGATGGCCCATACGGAAATTGCACCCACAATTACAGCCGTACCGATTACTCCATACATGTGAAAGGAGTGGAAACGAAACATCTCCTGAATACGGTACCAGGAAATGATCTCGGCTTTAACAAATACAATTCCAAACACAATGCCTGTAATCAGGTATTTAATGTTCGATCCAATCAGTGTCTCTTTGGTTACCTGATCGTTGGGTGCTTCACACTCAATCGGGTGGGGTACTGCTGAAACATCTACAAACTCATCCTTTGCCTTTTGCATCGCTATCTCTTTATAGTTTTATAAACTCATCAACCAGGGGAAAATAAAATGAATCATCACCATACCACCAACCATGAAGCAACACGTTGCCACCAGTGAGGGCCATTGCAGGTTGGAAAGTCCCATGATGGTATGCCCACTGGTACACCCTCCGGCATAGCGGGTGCCAAAACCCACCAGGAACCCACCTACTACAAAAAACATAAGGCCTTGTATAGTAAATAGATTTTCAAAACTGAAAATGGATGCCGGCATCAACTCACCATCAACCGCAACATTCAATGCCTGCAGGTCTGTAACCGTCTTTTCTGAGATTACAATCTGATCGGGGTTACTTAATGTTTGGGCAGCTATGATGCCTCCAACTAATACCCCGCCTACAAAAAACAAGTTCCAGATTTCCTTCTTCCAGTCATACTTGAAAAATGAAATGTTTCCTGGAATACAAGCCGCACAGATATGTCGCAAGGAAGAGGAGATGCCAAGGTGCTTGTTGCCTAACAGCAACAAAGCTGGAACAGTAAGTCCAATAACGGCCCCCGCAACATACCAGGGCCAGGGTTGACGTATTAATTCAATCATAACAGGTAAGGGTTATCTTAATCTAGGAACAAAAATACGGGACAAACATGACTAATGTCAGTAACAAAAGTTACAGAGGGTTAGTTTAATGGCTTATTGATGGATTTTGAATTGGGGGATTCTCCCAGAAAGCAGAAAAATTGGTATTAAAGGCTCTAAATGGGCTATTTATACGTCTTAAAATCTACACCCCTTAGACAAACTTCTAATACGGTGGATTTTGTACTACTTGAATAACATCACCAATAAGCGCACACGGCATTAAAGGAAGAGTTCCTTAACAAGGATGTAAATGCCCATGAACAACACAAACCAACCAAATGCCGGTTTCAACTTTTCGTTCGGAATGAACCGGGTTAAATAACTGCCGGCCACAATTCCTACCATAGCAAAAACAGAAAAGAACAACATGAACTGATAGTCGATTTCGAGTCCGGAACCTAAATCTCCGGTAAAACCAATGAGCGATTTTAGGGCAATGATCAACAAGGAAGTACCCACGGCTTGCTTCATCGGCAATCCAGCCAATAAGACCAGTGCTGGAATAATCAGAAAGCCACCGCCAGCTCCGACCAGGCCGGTGATTCCGCCCACCAGGATTCCTTCCAGAAAAATGACCGGGTAGTTGTAATGAATATGTCCTGGCCGTTCCTCTTTCAAGGTGATTTTGCGAATCATCGAAATGCTGGCTACCACCATCAGCAAGGCAAAGAGGACCAGAATAAAAAGGGGTTTGGTTACGACCAGATCACTGATTGTGAAAACAGGATCAGGAATAATGGGTACCACAAATTTTCGTACGGCATACACCGCAAGAATGGAAGGCACACCGAAGATTACAGCAGTTTGTAAATGAACATTGCCTTTCTTAAAATGACTGTAAGAGCCCACCACACTGGTAAGGCCCACTACAAATAATGAATAGGCAGTTGAGAGTACCGGGTCAACATCAAACAAATAAACCAGGATCGGGACGGTAAGTATAGAACCTCCTCCGCCAATCAATCCCAGGGAAAGGCCCATAATGATGGAGGCTGCATAACCAACTATTTCCATTGTTGTCATCAATAAAGGCGCAAAGGTATCGGTTAACACCTGCTAAGTTAGTGACTAAAGTTACAGAAGCAGAAAAGTGTTGTCTTGAAAAACTCAAATTTATCAACTCAGCAAGAATCGGGTTTATAATTGTTCACCGGATACTACCTTTGTCAGGTAATGCTCTTTCACTCTTCAATGCACACGAGACTACTATATAAAGCCTTAAAGCAAAAAGAAATTTCATTTGCAGGAAACAAACGGTTAAAAATCTATGGATTGCTATCCTGTACTTCGGGTAAGCGAATGAAAAGACAAAACCGGGTCTTTTTTGTCTCAGAAAAAGAAGCGATCAAACAGGGCTATCGGCCTTGTGGGCTATGTTTAAATAAGAAATATCAAACATGGATTTATTTAACACAGAAACAATTCTGAATATCCTTCCATTTGACGGGGATGTGGAGTATCACGGTAGAATTATGAGTACTGCCCAGGCCCACCATTATCTTGAGCAACTCCTCACAACAATCAGCTGGAAAAATGATGAAGCGGTGATTTTCGGCCGGCATATCGTCACCAAGCGTAAAGTAGCCTGGTACGGTGATCAGGAGTATTCATACACCTATTCTAACATAACAAAACAAGCGTTGCCCTGGACGCCCGAATTGCTGAAGCTAAAAGCGTTGTCTGAACGATTTAGTGGCGCCACCTACAATTCATGCTTGCTCAATCTGTACCACACAGGCGAGGAAGGCATGGCCTGGCACAGTGATGATGAAAAGATGCTGGGTCACCATTCGGCAATTGCTTCGTTAAGCTTTGGGGCCGAACGCAAGTTTTCATTTAAACACAAACAACGCAAAGAAACAGTTTCGCTGGTGCTGGAGCATGGCAGTCTATTGGTAATGAAAGGTGCCACCCAAATCAATTGGCTGCACCGGCTACCACCCACAAAAAAAGTTAGGAGTCCCCGGGTGAATCTAACGTTTCGCACCATGGTGCAATAAGAAATTGTATCTTGAAGTGTGGGTTTTAAAAAATACTTTCACCGGGTCATTCAACGCCATTTTCCGCAACAGACAACACGGCTCATGCTTGAAATTGAGGCCGCATTCAGGCTTTTACAACCGGAAGTGCGGTTTGCGAGAACTTCTAAAAACCCGGTGGATCGCAGGTTGGAGATTGCTGCCTATTTCCTGGCCACCATAGAGGTACTCCACCAAGCAGGCGAATCATTCGAAAATATTCGTACCGTACTACTTGAAATCGCCAATGATTATGTGCGACCAAAAAATTATTTTCATCGATTATTTAAAAGACTTCCGCCCAAACTTATTGAAACCCGGATAGGTGCTGTCCTCATCCAGCAGTTAGCGAAACGGGCAAAAAACCAAGCCCATCCCGATGGGTTTGTGGTTCAAATTCTCACGGACAAAAAAGAAACGTTGGGGTTTGGCTATGGAATCGATATTCTGGAATGCGGCATTTGCAAACTGTTCCAACGACATAGTATGCAAAAATTTGCTCCGTTATTGTGTGAGATCGATCACATCACATCGTCTCTGGCAGGACTTACGCTGAAGCGCACGGGGACCATTGCATTAGGGGCCAGCAAGTGTGATTTCAGGTTTGAGAAGAAATGAATCTTAAAAGCCCGCTTCTTTTTTCAATAGTGGGCAAATCAAATAACGCTCATCGCGGGTGGTTGTGTGTACAACCGCTAAAACTTCGTAGACTTGATTCAGGCCTATCCTTTCCGCCCACTCAAACGGCCCGTATGGGTAATTGGTGCCAAGCTTCATGGCCAGATCAATATCCGATCGTGTGGCGGTTCCCTCCGCTACCGTATAATAAGCTTCATTGATGATCATGCATACAATTCTTGGGGTAACCAACCCAACCGTGTCGGCCACGAGGGCATACTTTGTATTGAGTTTCCCACAAATTTCCTTCAGTCCAGCGACATCGCCCTCATTAGCAACACTTACTTCCAGCCGTTCACGATTTAGAAAAGTTGGTAATCCACAGAAACCAAAAAAACTTGCCCCTGTTGTTGAACTATTCTTCAATAATGTTGAAAGGGTAATCAAGGTGGTATTTAGAAATACAATTTGATGGGTAAAGATCTTTACGTCAAGGGCTGGGCCTGGAATAAAATCAAATATCACCTCGGTCGTTTCCAGGTAATCCTGCGCTTCCTGGTGATTGGATATCCGCCACCAGGTATGCTCCGTCCCAAACTTTTCACGGCATTCCTGTCCGTTCCGTTCACTTCCGATTACCAGGATATTCATATGCCTGTGCGATTGTCTTGCGTTACCAGATTACCGATATTTGATCAAAAGTAACATAACCTCGTTCTATGTCAAAAGAAGTGATTTATTCAGCCAATGCACCGGAGCCCATTGGCCCCTACAGTCAAGCTATTAAAGTTGGATCCATGTTGTTCGTTTCGGGCCAGATTGCCATTGACAAAGCCTCGGGTAAAATTCTAACAGACAATATCACCGAGGAGACCAACCAGGTGTTGAAAAATATTAGTGAAATATTGACCGTGGCTGGAATGGACTTTACCAATGTGGTTAAGTGTACAATCTTTTTAAAAGACATGGGCCAATTTCCGGTAGTAAATGAAGCGTATGGAAAAAAATTCACTTCGCAACCACCGGCCCGCGAAACGGTGGAAGTAAGCCGCCTTCCTAAAGATGTAAATGTGGAAATTTCCTGCATTGCTGTGAAGTAATTCGCAGCCTTGCTTTAGCGCCCTTCACTTCCATTGAACCCACAGTAGTGGGCTATTTATTCTTACCTTTGACATTCTGATTCTATAGCCATGCGTCCTGTTCGAGTTCGTTTCGCGCCAAGCCCCACCGGTGCCTTGCACATTGGGGGCGTGCGAACAGCGTTGTACAATTATCTATTGGCCCGGAAGACCAACGGGACGATGATCCTGCGAATTGAAGACACGGATCAAACCCGTTTTGTACCCGGAGCAGAAGATTACATCCTGCAATCCCTTGCCTGGGTGGGGATAAAAATTGATGAGGGCGTAAAAGAAGGCGGGCCGTATGCCCCCTATCGTCAATCGGAACGCAAAACCCTTTACAAACAATACGCGCAAAAGCTGATTGCGGAAGGCAACGCCTATTATGCGTTCGATACCGAAGAAGAACTGGAAGCTATGCGTACGCGTCTCAAAGCAACAGGTTCGGTCAGTCAACAATACAGTGCTACAACCCGGATGATGATGGACAACTCCCTCACCTTGCCGGAATCGGAAGTAAAACAAAAAATCGAAAAAGGAACTCCGTATGTTATCCGGCTAAAGGTACCGGATGCTGAAGAAATTCAATTACAGGATCTGATCCGCGGAGAAGTAAAGGTGCACTCTTCGCAAATTGATGATAAGGTATTAATGAAGTCGGACGGAATGCCTACCTACCACCTGGCCAACGTTGTGGATGATTACCTAATGCAAATCACGCATGTGATCCGTGGGGAAGAATGGCTACCGTCAGCTCCTTTGCATGTACTGTTATATCGTTTTCTAGGTTGGGAAAAACTGATGCCACAATTTGCACATTTACCCCTGTTGTTAAAACCCGATGGCAATGGCAAACTAAGCAAACGCGATGCTGATCAAATGGGCTTCCCGATTTTTCCGTTGAACTGGACTGACCCGAATACTGGCGAATTGGCTAAAGGATTCCGCGAGTCTGGATATTTACCGGATGCCTTGCTGAACTTCCTAGCCTTCTTAGGTTGGAACCCCGGTACGGAACAAGAGTTATTCACGATGCAAGAATTGATTCAGGCTTTTACCATAGAGCGCATCGGCAAAGCCGGGGCTCGCTTCGATATACACAAAGCACAGTGGTTCAATCAGCAATATTTAAAGGCGAAACCGAACGAAGATTTGGCTGCCTATTTGTTGAATGCCCTGCCTAAGGAAATCTCCTGCTCAAAAGAAAAAGCAGCGAAAATATGTGGTGTGTTGAAGGAGCGAGTCACCTTTACCCAGGACTTCTGGCAACAGGGTAAGTTTTTCTTTGAAGCACCAACTTCTTACGATGACCAAGTCATTACTAAAAAATGGAATGATGATGCAGTAAAAGTTCTAACGGCTTATGCCCGGGCGTTGTCTGGAATAAAAGATCTTACTGCGGAACTTGCCAAATCAACTCTGGAAAATGTAGCCACCAACCTTGGAATTGGTACTGGAAAAATTTTGCAGGCGCTAAGGGTGTCGATTACAGGGGGTGCCTCGGGGCCAGACCTGATGCTCTCTATGGAAATTCTGGGTTGTACTGAAGTCGTGTCGAGAATTGAACACGCATTAAAAACTATTAAAAAGGTTTAATATGGCTAAGAAATCGGACAAACCTAGCAAGAAACAAGGCAAGCCGCGGGTTCATAAAGACCTATCAGGCTTTGAAGTTTCGATTGATCAGTTTGGTGAATTAAAATCAAATATGGCCATCGAAAAGCTGAATGATTTTTTGAATGAGAATGTGGATGACAAGAAACTGGCAGAACGCGATGACTACGAAGATTTGAAAAAGGAGAAAAAGAAAAAAAAGGATTGAGTTATGCGCGCACTTCTTAGCTGCCTGCTAATTTTGGTATCTGCTTCCTCTCATTTCGCTCAAACAAGCTGGCCTGAAGATCTTCTTATCTCTCCGGAAAAATCGAATTTTGTCAAAACGTCTACCTATGCAGAGGTAGTTGCCTTCTTAACCGCCATCCAAGCCCGGTCTGAATTAGTGCATGTTTTTTCCATGGGAAAGAGCCTGGAAGGGAAAGACATTCCGGTAGCGATCCTTTCAAAAGACAAAATAAAAACGGCTGCCGAAGCCCACGCCACCGGCAAACCTGTAATCTATATTCAGGGAAATATTCATGCCGGGGAAGTGGAGGGCAAAGAAGTACTGATGATGTTGATGCGCGAGATCCTGCTAGGCGACAAAACTCAATTACTCGAAAATCAGATCATTCTTTTCGCCCCAATTTATAATACGGATAGCAATGATAAAATGGAAAAAGGAAGGCGGCCTTCACAGGAAGACAGTCCTCTGGAAGTTGGACTGCGCGAAAATAGCCAGGGCCTGGACCTGAACCGTGATGGCATGAAGATGGAAGCGTTGGAAACCCGGGCTTTGTTTTCCGAAGTTATTCTCCCTTGGAATCCCCAGGTATTTGTGGACTTACATACTACCAATGGAACCTGGCATGCCTACTCACTTACGTGGGCACCAGGCTATTTGAGTAATGGTCATGCTGCTACCTATGAATTTGTTAACCATAAAATGCTACCCGAAATCACAAATTCTGTAAAAGCAAAATACGATCTCAACTTCGGTCCGTTTGGGGATTATTATCTGCGCGAGGGATGGCCACCCAAAAATTTCTATACGTATAATCATCACCCCCGCTACCTGGTCAATCAGTTTGGGTTGCGCAACCGGATGTCCATTTTGAGCGAGGCGTTTGCGCATGAACGGTTTTATCAACGCGTTCATTCCACCTATCGGTTTGTTTCCGAAATTCTTGAGTACACCAATGCCCATGCAACAGAGATAATTGAAACCAACAAACGGGCAGAAGTAGAAACCGTAGCGAGCTTGCAAAATGCAGTAGGGCTGAAGAAGGGGGTCCGGTTCAAGATGGTACCACTCGGATCCCTAAAAGATTTCCGCTCGTATGAGTACATTCAAAAGAAAAAGGAAGATGGAACGGTGGAATTTGTTCGCACCGGAAAAATAACGACCCTTGAAAGTGTAACCTATCATGCCCGCTTTGAGCCCACCGTTGAAAGTGTAGTTCCTATCAGTTACCTCATCCCCGCGCAGTTTGTTGCGTTAGCCGAGAATCTGAAAATGCATGGCATTACGGTAGAAACGTTGACAAAATCAATAACCGCACAAGGGGAAGTATTCCAGATTGAGAAATTTGACAAAGCCAGACAATCTTTTCAGGGCCATGCCATGGCTCAGGTAGACGGTAAATTTACTCCTGCTACTAGAAAATTCAAGAAAGGCGATTTCAAAGTGACCCTGGCACAACCGTTGGGTAACCTGATTTTCTATTTACTGGAACCCCAATCCGATGACGGATTGCTTACCTGGAATTTTTTCGATGATTACATAGAAAAACACAAAACTGAAAACCTGCCGGTGGAGTATCCCGTTTTTAAGGTTATTAACAAAATCCAATAGTATATGGCAACCTCGCACGTAATCGACTATCAGATTAAAGGTGAAAGCATTCAGATTGTGGAAGTGGAGTTGGACCCGATGGAAACCGTGATTGCGGAAGCAGGGGCGATGCTGTTTATGGAAGATGGGATTGTGTTCGAAACCAAAATGGGCGATGGCTCCAATCCCAGCCAGGGCTTGTTTGATAAATTGCTTTCGGCCGGGAGCCGAATATTGACGGGGGAGTCGTTGTTCATGACCCATTTCACCAACCGCGGCAATCGAAAGGCAAAGGTTGGATTTTCGGCTCCTTACCCCGGCACCATCATTCCCGTTGATCTTGCGAGCAGCCGGAACAATGAATTGGTAGTTCAGAAGGACGGTTTTTTATGTGCGGCCTACGGTACAAAATTATCCATCGTGTTCAATCGTAAGATTGGGGCAGGTTTGGTAGGGGGCGAAGGGTTTATTCTCCAAAAACTGCAAGGGGATGGTAAAGCCTTTGTGCATGCCGGTGGAACGGTTATTGAGCGCACGCTGAACAACGAAACCTTACGGGTGGATACCGGATGCGTTGTTGCCTTTGAGTCACACATCGATTTTGATGTGGAAAGTACCGGCAGCTTGAAATCCATGATCTTTGGTGGCGAAGGTATTTTTCTGGCCACCTTACGAGGCAGCGGAAAGGTTTGGCTACAATCCATGCCCATTAGAAAGTTAGTGCAGGCACTTGCCCCTTATGGTAGAAATTCAAGAAAAGAAGCCAGCTCCATTCTGGGTAACTTCCTCGAATAATTAACCTTGCTTTCGGATTCGAGGGATCAAAGCCGGTACCTCTTTTTTGTACTGACGATAGACTTCGCCAAACTGCTGAATAAGTTTTCTTTCCTCCAAGGCAATCCCAACCGGCAGATAAGTAAAGATGCAAGCCATTGATACCAGGGTAGGCATGGTTGGATTAAATACGAAAAAGCCGATAACAATCAGGATGGTGCCGCTGTAGATGGGATGTCGAATCCGATTAAGGATACCGCTACGAACAAAGCGTTGATCTTCTTCCTTAAACCCTAAAAAACTACTCACCTTATAATACCGGAAAGCACGGCTGACAATAATAACTCCGCCAGTAGCCAATATCAAACTCGTATACCGCACCCACCCGATGGATTGAAATAGAAGCTCCTGCCTAAAGGAACTGTTGAAGGCAAACAAAAGAAATAATCCAATCGTGGAGATAACTGAATAAAGTAGCCGATAGTAGGAGTATATCTTTCTATGCTTACGGATAAATGTTTTGACGGAACTGGAAGCGAGCCAGCTATGTATAAAAAAATAAACACCCCATCCGCAAACTAATATTGCATAATTTGTCATACCCCACACAAGGTAATAAAATGAGAAAAGCTAACTACCTTAGAAGGCTTAAAATAGCAACTGCATGTCAATTACAAAGATCGGCTTAATAAAGGAAGGTAAAATTCCTCCGGATAAACGAGTACCCTTTACCCCCGCTCAAACCGAAGAAATAGAACAACGATTTCCAACGGTTAAAATAGTTTGTCAGGAAAGTCCGGTACGGTGCTTTAAAGATGATGAATACCGAAATCTGAACATCGAGGTTTCATCGAATCTCAATGATTGCGATGTGTTGATGGGAATAAAAGAGGTGCCCATTGAAGCGTTGATTGAGAACAAAACTTATTTATTCTTTTCGCACACCATTAAAAAGCAGCCGCACAACCGAAAACTGCTACAGGCAATTTTAAAAAAGAATATTCGTCTGATTGATTACGAGGCCTTAAAAGATTATCAGGGAAACCGTCTGATCGCCTTTGGGCGATTTGCCGGAATTGTGGGTGCTTATAATGGATTATGGACCTATGGCAAGCGATATAACCTGTTCACCGTTAGAAGAGCTTTTGATTGCTTTGATATCAATGATTTGAAATTGGAGCTAAGAAAAGTTGTATTGCCTCCAATTAAAATAATACTAACAGGAGCAGGAAGGGTTGCGAAAGGTGCGATGGAAACCCTCGATACGGCTGGCATCCGGAAAGTGAGCCCCGGTGATTTTTTAATAAAATCGTATGATGAGCCTGTCTATACACAACTCAGCAGTGCCGATTATCACGAACGCATTGAAGGCGGGAACTTTAATCGTGAGGAATTTCATCAGCATCCGGAACGCTACCGTTCTTTGTTCGTAAAGTTTACCAAGGTCGCTCAGTTGCTCCTGGCAGGTGCATTTTGGAATCCAAGAGCGCCCGTGCTGTTTACCCGCGAGGATATGCTTTCCAAGGAATTTAAAATTAAAGTGATTGCCGACATTACGTGTGATATTAATGGGTCTGTTCCCAGCACCCAGCGGGCCAGCACCATTCCCGAACCTCTCTACGATTATGATCCGGCAACGAATTCCATTCTGCCGCCCCTTAGTGGCGAGGACTATGTGACCTCGATGGCAGTAGACAATTTGCCATGCGAATTACCAAGAAGTGCCTCGGAAGAATTTGGCCGGGATTTGATTGACCGGATTCTTAAGCCACTTTTAGTGAATGACTCCGAGGGTATTATCAGACGTGGAACTATTACCGAGCATGGTCAGTTAACAGAAGAGTTTAGTTATCTTCAGGATTACGTTTCAATAACCGATTAATGTATGCTTCTGTACAATGTGACCTTCGGAGTAGACAAGCAAATTGAACAAGAATGGATCGGGTGGATAAAAGAAACCTACATCCCTGCCATGATGGAGACTGGATTATTTGTGGACTACAAGATGTACAAAGTGCTAACTCACGATGATGAGACATCGGTATCCTACAGCATTCAATGCTTTGCTAGCACCATTGAGAATGTATTGAATTACCTGAATGAATTCGCGCCTAAAATCACAGAAGCACATCGGCTGCGGTTTAAAGATCAGCACGTAGCGTTTAATACCCTGCTTGACGAAGTTTAACCGAGAATTTTTCGGATCTCGGTTGCCTCCAAATGACAATTGACCCATTCGGAATCCAACCGGGCACCGTATTTTTTATAGAATTCAATCGCGGGGGTATTCCAGTCCAACACTTGCCACATCATACCCGTACAATTTTCCTCCAGCACTTTCTTCATCGTTTGATCAAAAAGCATTTTGCCAATACCCCGGCCGCGATGAGACTGGGTAACTACAATGTCCTCCAGGTAAAGCCGCTTTCCCTTCCAGGTTGAATACCGGTAGTAGTACAAAGATATTCCCAGTATAGTCCCCTCCTCTTCCGCTACATAGAAGCCATAGATCGGATGGGACCCAAAACCATCCACCTCCATTAACGCCAGGGTATTGGTAACCTCGTGGGGAGCCTTTTCATACTCGGCCAACTCCTTTATCAGCTTAAGAACCCGCGGTAAATCCGACTTTACACCAACCCGTATTGCTACCATATAAAAATGAAAAAGCCCCTGTGCGGGGCTTTAAACTTATTCAAATCCTTATTAATACTCCCAGAGATTGTGCTCCTTCTCCATCATCCGCATTTCTTCCTCCCAACGGGCAAAAACGGCTTCACCATAAGTTCTTCCATTTCCTAAATAAATCTCCTGAATGCTACGATCATCCGGGTTCTCAACCTTCTCAATTACCCCATGAAAAAGACGCAACTTAAAGGCATCCGTAAAAGTCCTATTTTCCGCAGGATTATAACGGTTTCGCCACAAAACACGATCCCGCTCCTTCCAATCTTTACTATGTGCAGTTTTTTCAACCAAGTTGTTAAAGTCTTTATAGAACACAAATGCAATGGGGTTAATAATTGTTTCTCCGGTTCGCTGTGCCATTAAACCGATTGCCTGAATATCATAATACAGTCTGGATCTACGCTTATCAAAGATCACATCTTCAATGATTTTAATGGCAACGATATTTGTCTTAGTGAAATATTCAGTTTGACTCGGTGATAACTCCCACCATTGGGTATCGGTAGGCAAATTACCCTTATTATCATTTCGTGTTGATAGGTAATTTTTACCATTGTAACTAACTGGTTCGCTAGAAAAATAGGATTTATTGGGATCAAATGGAGGGTCCTGAACGGCTTGATTACTTACTAAAAAACTTGCAGGCCTGCGATTCTTCAATGAGTCATCGTAGGCTATAAGTAATTCATTCTGGATACTCTTGATTAAAAAATCAGTCAAATCGGATTGTGCAGACTTGAACCCAGCGTTTTGCTTTTCCCCTAAGTCAACTACCCGCTCCACCCGAAAACGATAGAGTTGCTCATAATAGGGAATTCGTTCCGTGGAGTTCGGATTATACACGGTATCCTGCTGAGCCAAAGCAGCACTTGACAACCCAATAGACAGAATGAAGATACTTACAACTTTCATTTTAGAACTGATTATTTACCCATCACATAAACCCCCTCCAATTTCGCATTTACAGGTTTATTATCGGCATCGTTTGGATCCCACGTTGATCGAACAACCTGAACATTATAAATTGAGAAACTATCACCAGACCTTAAACCATATTTATTCAATTCAATGGTTCCTGAATTCAATGTTATCGGTGTCTTACCAGTAATCTGCAACGTCATGCTAACAATGCGATAGGCTGCATCTTTTGGATTATTCCGCTTAAACGTTTCATCAGAAATATCTGGAACATAACGTGCAATGGAAGTTCCTGGAGGGATACCACGCTTAACATCATATTCACTATTCCCGACCATTAACTTACCTGTTGGCATCGGAACTCCCTTTGCTTTAAACTGCTTAACTTCAATCTGGGCTCCACTTACATTAACTCGTACATCCATCTGGGGGCGTGTTGGAATAAGTACAAACTTACCAGAGCCTTGTTGAACAACCTTGCCTTGATCGGCTGGTGCGCTCAACGAAATTCCAGACGCATCCGGCAATCCTTGTACACTTACTGTCATTTCATTTCCGCAATCCAGATAAAGCGTACTGGCGCTTTCGGACTCAAATTTTGCCACGGGCCGGGCTACCTTATATCTAACTACTTCTTCGTAAGGATTTCCCTTCACATTGATCTTAACCTTAAATGATTTCTCCGCAAGACCATTTTTATCATACGTGCCACCGGAAGTGCGAAACTTGATCTTACCCATTTTGATTCCCGTTACAGGATCCACATCAACTTTAACAGGACCACCTTCAAAAAACATCTCTGGCTCTTCATCGCTGGCCGCAGCAATGAACAGGTCGGCCGTATATTCGGTACCGGCAACCAATGTATTAGATTCGGCCCGTACCATGGGAACTACTTTGTTGAATTTTATGGTTTTGGCATCCGCACGCGCAAATAAGGTATCTAGCGCAGTGCGCTCATACTCCAAAATCTCAGTTTGCATCTGGCTTACTGTAGCAATAGCGCCCATTGTAGGGGTTAGCTCAAAGGAGAACTGCAGGAACGTTTTATCCAGTTGGTTTGTATTGTTTTTGAACTGTTCGTAATCCTCTGCCTTTTTTGTTAACTTTTCAAATGGAGTTTTAAGCGCCATAATCTTGTTAAGATTATTTACATAATCTGTCAAACGCTTCTCATACTCAATACCTTCTTCTGGCTTTTGATGATCCAGCATCAGTTCTTCTGAACGGTTGGTGTTCAATACCAGTTCCTCGCCTTCGATAGCAGCTCCATCCGCTTCGGTCGACATCTTCTTCTTCAACTCATCTAAATAGGTGAGGGTAGACTTGGTCAGTTCCCGAATCTCCTTTGCCTTCGCTTTTGCGGCCTCCGCCTGCGCATCGGTATTTGATGCCAGAATACTGCTCAGTTTGATCTCGTTTGAAGCATTGGTCTCCGTGATCAACTTCACCAGCGTTTCATCGATGATGGCAAATTTTTCGAGCACCGCGTTACTTACGTTCAGCGCAAGGAGCGCAGTAAGCACCAGGTACATCATACCAATCATCTTCTGCCTGGGTGTTTCCTTACCACCTGCCATGGTTAATTAATTTTTGGTTAATAAATTAAACTCCGTTTCAATTAATCAGCTGTTACTGCCCTTCATGGCCGTAAGCATGCCACCATACACTTTATTCAATGCCGTAATGTTGCTGGTCAGGCTACCTAACTCAGACGTAAACTTGGAGGTATTTTCGCCTACCTTGGACAACCCTTGCATTGCTCCTGTTAAACTTTCATAGAACTTATTCATGTTCTTCACATGCGAATCGGCATCCTTCAACTCCATTTCATAAATGGTGTTCAAAGCAGCCAGATTCTTGGTTACTTTTTGCACCTGCGCATGGTATTCGCTGGTGTCCTTCGAAGCATCGGCCATAGCCGTAACGGCCTTCATGGCAGTTCCGTACGACTTATTCATTTCCATTAATGCAGTGGAAGCAGACTGAACGTTTTTGGCGTATTCGTTCGTAGCCACAGCAGCATTAGAAAGGTTATTCATCTGAGAGGCAGAAGTAGCCAGGTTGGTAAGACCTTTGCCCAGGTTATCTAACAAATTCTGGTCAACCTTGGCGGTCTTTAGCATTTCATCAATTTTCAATAGAGGCGATTCTCCACCGGCAGGGCGGTTGCTGATGCGAGTGGCCCCAGGATTTACCGGTCCTTCATAGTCTTCAGCCAACTCAGGATATACTTTTGACCAATCTGGTTCTGGATGCGGGGGTTCAAATGCACTCAGGAAGAAGATTCCTGCTTCCACACTCAATCCGATCATCAACATTGCATTCGCTCCTTCTAAGTGTAAGATTTTGAAAAGTGCTCCAATAATTACAACCGCTGCACCAATACCATAAACTTTGGGCATAATGGTTGTGAAGAATAGTGCGACAAATCCGCCTTTTTTCTTTGCCATGGTTCTTTAAGATTTAAGTTTAGTCCGAGATTTTGTTAAATATAGCCAGAGTTTTTAATTATTGAAATTCAGCACCAGACGAGCGGCCCAGGTTGGTCATAGCACACCGGAAGCCAATGTATGCCCGTGTTGAATCTTTATACTCATACGTTCTTGTACCGGTCTCCAGGTAGTAAGCAACATCTTTCCAGGAACCTCCCCGCACCACTTTGCGTGCATTGTAGCGTTCCTTCGAATTCCCTTCGCGGTCGTACGCATTCTTGTCAATAAACTGGGGGTTCAAATCCCACACCGTTGGCACGGAGGCGGGGTTGAAGTCATCCAGACACCATTCCGAAACATTTCCAGCCATATCCACTAAACCATAATCATTCGGGAAATAAATACCCACCGGGGCGGTATAGGCAAAACCGTCATCATAAAAATTACCACGACCGGGTTTGAAATTGGCCAACATACATCCCTTTGAATTCCGAATGTATGGATTACCCCATGGATACTTTGCCATGTCACGTCCACCACGGGCTGCATATTCCCACTCGGCTTCCGATGGGAGACGGAAAGCAGGCATGGGGGGTTGACCTCCATTTACCTGGCGCCACTCATTTAAGAAGGCAGTTCTCCATTTTCCAAAAAACATGGCGGCTTCCCAGCTAACCCCAACTACCGGATAATCCTGATACCCCGGATGTTGCCAGTAATAATCTACAAGCGGATCGCCCATGTGGTGTGAAAAGTCTTTCATCCAAACAGTTGTATCCGGATAGTACCTTTCCATAAACTCCTGCTGACCGATTTGATCGAAATTGGTTAACCCCTCTGCTCCATTCGGATCCAGGAAGAAGGTGGTGAATTGAAGATATTCATCGTTGGTGATCTCTGTTTCGTCCATGAACAAAGGACCAATCGTGATTTGCTTGTTGAAGTTGATCTGAGTAGAGGCAGGGTCCTCATCGGCCTGACCCATGTGAAAAGTTCCGGCAGGAATCGGCACCATTCCATAAGGAATTACCATGGACCAACCCTCCCTACGCTCCAGGGTTGACTGCCCCACTACCTCGCCTTGTGCATCGCCACCGCCTTTGCCGCCAATTCCCAATAAACCGCAGCCACCAACCAGCGATCCGGCCCCTAGAATTAAAGCATAGTACAGAATCTTCGGAGAAACATTTTTCATCATACACATAGTATTAGAGCTCGCCTTTTAGTCTGATTAAACTAACTAAATAGACCCTAAAGTTATTGCTTTTTGTGTCTTTTGTCTTAATCAAGAATACCAAATTCAACTAAATTCTTAAAAATTCCAAAAAATACCCATCGATTAATGTCTGTACCGAGGGGTTCGAACCACCTTTTTTCCAATTGCCGGGTTTATCGGCAATTCGTAGGTTAATAAGAATTCATGTGAAGTCGGTTGCTTGGCACTCTGGTCCTTGATTACATAGTCTAAACCATAGCCAATCTTTAACGACTTGTCCTTTAAAATACTATATCCTAGCAAAAGTATGGCGGCTTCTGATTGCCTAAACGCCAAACCGCCCCACATAGTATCTTTCAAGTAAGCGATCGCACCCAGATCGAAGGTTGTCTTTGTAAAATCAGACTTAATGAGCGTGGAAAACTGCAATCGGACGTCAAAATTTACCTGATAATAATATCCGCCCGTTGCATATAAATGGGTTTGCAGTTCGTTGCGTTGACTTAAGCCAAAGTCAAATTCAGATTTAAGCAGGTGATCAAAGCTTACTCCGGCATAAAACTTTTCGCGTTGCAAAAAGACACCTGCGGCCAAGTCGGGGCGGACTTGTGATTCCTTGCCCGAGGCCTGTAGTAATGGATCGTTCGGATCGATTGGTCGGTACTGATCGAAGTTGATGGTCTGTGAATAAATTCCTGCCCGCATCCCAAAACTGATTTTACTACCCTTCATTTGTAAATGATAGGCATAGGTGGCCTGCGCCTCTAAATTGTTTTGTGGGCCAAGCCGATCATTCAGGACATACGCTCCAAATCCGCTCCTGATTTTATTGATCGGTGCTGTGACACTAAAGATCTGGGTCGTAGGCGCACCTCCACCCCCAAAGGTGGGTTGATACCCCAGCCATTGACTCCGGTGGATGGCCGTAAATTTGGTAATCCCCTCCGCGCCCGCAAACCCCGGATTAAAATACAAGTTGTTAAACATGTAATGTGTAAACTGCGGGTCTTGCTGACCAAAACAATGTTGTGCCAGGGCACTGGTCAGGAGAATTAAAAAATAAAATTTCTTCACGTTGCTAGTTCAACAGGACTTAAAGATAAATCAATTCTCGGTACACTTTCAACGAGAATGTAATTAAAGTGTAATAAAATCAAAGTCCTGTTAAAAACGTAACCCTTAACAAGTTATTTGATTCCGTTCGCTGCTTTTATATACAGCTCCAATGCACCCGTCATGGAGGGGGCATTGGGTTGGGGGGCCTCTATGTCAAGGATCAGATTCGCCTCCCGTACGGCCTTGGCAGTGGTGGGCCCGAAGGCCGCGATCCGGGTATTGTTTTGCTTGAATTCAGGAAAGTTTATGAACAGTGAGTTAATCCCAGATGGACTAAAGAAAGCCAGGATGTCGTAGTAAACATTCTTCAGGTCACTCAAGTTGGCCGCCACGGTTTGATACATGATGGCTTCGGTAAACGTAAACCCATTGTCTCCGAGGAAGTCGGGGATATCGCTCTTACGGATGTCCGAGCAGGGAAATAAAAACTTCTCGTTTTTGTGCTTTTTGATAATCTCTAATAAGTCCTTGGTGTCTTTCAGACCGGAGAAAATTTTACGTTTCCGGATGACGATGTACTTCTGGAGATAATTTGATGTCTGATCAGAAATGCAGAAGTATTTCATGTCCGCTGGCATTTCGATTTTCAACTCGCGGCAAATATGAAAAAAATGATCCACGGCATGACGGCTTGTGAAGATGACAGCCGTATGTTGGAGGAGATCAACCTTTTGCTTCCTAAAGTCCTTAATCGGTACCGCTTCAACCTGGATGAACGGACGAAAGTCGATTTTCAGGTTGTATTTTTCGGCAAGCTTAAGGTAGGGTGAGTTTACATCGGTGGGGGCATCCTGCGTAACCAGAATGCTTTTCACTTTTCGCATTCTGTCAGTAACCGTTTCTGTCATATCAACACGTATCGGGTTCGCCTTACAACAATATCCATTTACCTAAAATCAATAACGGGATGATTTCGGTTGCGCAAAGGTAGGAAAATAAATGAAAAACCGGGAGTGCTGTTCGGGCCAATAATTTCAGATATAAGAATAGGGTTCCAATTCCAATAAACACCGTTGCCAGGATAAACAAAAAGTAGAAAGGGCCTGGTTGCTGAGTTTGAATGATAAAATAAGCAACGGCCAACATGCATAGGGTAATTGAAACTATGAATAACAACCGGATAAAGTTGAAAAACTGAAAGCGAACTGTATCGCGCAAGCGAAACAACAGCGAGAAGCTAACGATCAGAATCAACTTGGTCATCAACATGGCAAAAATGATGACCGAAATAATAAACCAGTCTAGAAACACTCCCTCTGTTGAATCAAAGATAAATTCTCCTGCCAACCAAATTCGATCCGGAGCCATTCTGAAGACAATCAGGAGCAACAACGCCAGGAGAAAGCTAATGAATCCAAAAAATAACAAGTTCACGCTGGATCCAATCCGGCCCGCCACAATCGATTCATCGCGCTCCTGAATTGAAAACAATTTGATGATATTTAAATAGTCAAACGTCAGGCGAGGGTTTATCCGATAAAGAATGACGATAAATCCAACTAATAAAAACGAAGCGATGATCACAAAGTCGGAGAAAAAATTCCGTGCCCGGGCCGGATTTTCAAACTCGTCAGGTTGCAGCTGTGGAGTTAATAGTATGGTCTTTAACGCGTAGATTGGTTGATCCTGATAAATACTGATGAGCCTGTCTCCGGCATAGGTGTGCAAGGTGTCTACATTCATTCTTAGGGTGTCCTTACCACTGGCTAAAAGTTTGCCATCAATGAAAACAGAAAATGGCCTCTTGTCAATGATTACCAGCGTGCTGGCCAAAAATTTGTTTCCAATTGTAAAATGGATCGCCTTCGACTGTTGATTTTGATATTTTACCCAGCCATCGTCTGTAAACACTTGCCAATCTTGCTTTGCATTGTATTCAGAAGCCGTCTGGGGCCAAGCCGTTAGGGAAGTAAAAAGCAGTAGAAAGGTAAAATACTTCATTAAAAATCAACAAGGCAAAAGTATCAGATTCTTTTGGGATTGGAAATTTCCCGGAAGCAGACTCCTATCTTTGAACTTCATGGCTGGGCTTTACATTCACATCCCTTTTTGCAAACAAGCTTGCTATTATTGTGACTTCCATTTTTCCACCAATCAAAGTCAGCGTACAGAATTGATTGAATTAATTGCCCGCGAAATAGCCTTGCAAAGAGCGTATCTTAATGGGGAACCGTTGGAAACAATTTACTGGGGGGGTGGCACCCCTTCGATGTTGACGGCTTTCGAGCTGGACTTACTCGTTGATGCCATTCACAAGAATTTATCGATTGTCACTCACCCGGAGGTTACTCTGGAAGCCAATCCCGATGATTTGAGTCCGGAAAAACTAGCCCAGCTGAAAGCGGTGGGGATTAACCGACTCAGCATTGGTATTCAGTCCTTTGATGACAACATTTTAAAATTTTTGAACAGGGCCCATCGGGCCTCTGAAGCCGTTCAATGCATCCATCAAGCACGAAAAGCCGGCTTTGACAATATCAGTATGGATCTTATCTATTCCATCCCAGGACAAGATGATGCGCTTCTGAATAAAAACCTGGCTACTGCCCTTACCTTAAATCCGGAACATATTTCCGCCTATTCACTTACCGTAGAAGAGAAAACCGTTTTTGGCCGATGGGCCAGCCAGGGAAAGTTAACAGCCATGGCCGAAGATCGATCTGCTCAACAATTCTTATTGGTGATGGACACCCTGGCGATGCATGGTTATGATCACTATGAAATCTCAAACTATTGCCGGCCCGGTTTTGAATCGAAGCACAACACAAGTTACTGGCAACAGAAACCTTATCTGGGTGTGGGGCCGAGCGCACATTCCTTTGATTCGGTGAGCCGCCAGTGGAATGTCAGCAATAATTATCATTATGCTAGGGCCTTACGTGAAAACTGGCTTCCGCTTGATCGGGAAGTATTAACCCCAGTGAACAAGGTCAATGAATATATACTTACTTCGTTGCGAACCCAACCGGGGTGCAACCTGCAGTATCTGAAAACCACTATGGAGTATGATTTACTCGAACAAAATCGAGCCTACATTGAAAAGTTAATTGATAGCAAGCACATGGAGTTAAAAGATAATGCGTTAGTCTTGACCCGATCCGGTAAGTTGTTGGCCGATCAGATCAGCTCGGATCTGTTTATGATCAAGGAAAAATGATTTTTGATTTTGAGGAAACCATCCCAACTTTAGCAATTCAATGACGTCAGAAGAAAAACGGGTATTCCTCTTGCTGAAAGCCGTAATTTACCACTATCACGGGCTGGATGAATTAGAGAAAAAAGACATGGAAAAAGTATCCACCGAGTTGGATGCTAAGGAGGAATTGGCCTGGGCACTCGATTTTGTGGCCCAGGATTATATTACCGCTTTTGACCGCGCGCGCGAATTCTTAAATCACATTATCGGAGATTACCCAAAGCCCCAGCGTGTGGAACTTATTAATATGGTGTGGCAATCCAATAATGTAAAAGGATATGTAACCGAAATGGAAGCCACGGCCATGCTTAAATTAGCTCGCGACTGGAATGTGGAGCGGGAGTTAATTGACCTGGTGCTGAAGTAAGTATTTACAAGCTCATCATATCCTTAAACTTGGCAGCTTGCCTGCGACTCACCTCTACCTTATCGCCTCCGCGCAATTTCACCATTAAGCCGCCATTGAACCAGGGTTCAATACCTTCTACCCAACTTAGGTTGATGATGTGTTTGCGACTGGCCCGGAAGAAGGCCCGCTCATCCAGCCGGTCGTCCAGCGCGTTCAACGATTTATGAATCATGGGGCGGTTGCTCTCAAAGTATACTTTGATATAGTTTCCGTCTGACTCGAAATACCGGATGTTGGCCAGACTTACAAACCAGCAACGTTCGCCATCCTTTACAAAAACCTGATCTTCCAGGCCCAGCTTCTTGCCGGCACCACGGCCCGCCTTGGCGCGCTCCTTCTCCATAATTTTATGGACTGCTTCGCTCAGTCGTTCCGCCTGAATCGGTTTGAGCAGGTAGTCCAACGCGTTTACTTCAAACGCCTTTAATGCAAATTCATCATAGGCCGTGGTAAATACCACCAGGGGTACCGACTCTAATGACTCCAACAACTGGAATCCTGTACGGCCGGGCATTTGAATATCCAGGAATAGCAAATCCGGATTAAGTTCATTAATCATTTGTTCTGCTTCATCGGCATTCATGGCTTCCCCAACTACTTCAATGGAAGGATGCTCCTCCAGTAATTTGACTAATTCTTTTCGCGCCAGGCGCTCGTCATCAATGATTAATGCTCTCATGTGGTATGTAAATGTGGAATAGTTATTTCAGTGAGTACAAAATTATCGCTTTCATTAGTTATTGCGAAGCGGGCTTCGTTGCCGTACAAGAGCTTCAACCGTTGGGAGGTGTTCACCAGCCCAAGACCACCCCGCTTTTTATGACCGTTTACATAATGCCCGCTGTTGCGGATTCGGATGTTGAGTTTGCCGTTGACAACCCGGGTTTGTAATTGAATCAACCCGCCCTCCGTTAATTTCGAAATGCCATGCTTCACTCCGTTTTCCACCAGGGTTTGGATCATCAAGGGTGGCACCAGGAAATTTTTGGAGGCCGGATCAATATCAAACTCCATTTTCAATCGCTCTTCAAACCGAATGCTCTCCAAGCCAAGGTAATCATGCACCACTTTCAACTCATCGCCAAACTTCGTAAGACCTTTCTTTTCCGTTACCAGCGAGTTTCTCAGAATATTGGCTAATTGATTAATTGCCTGTTTGGACTTTTGAGGGTTTTCATCCACCAGCGCCCGGATGCTATTCAGCGCGTTGAATATAAAATGCGGATTCAACTGCGACTTCAGGTTATTGAGTTCAATCTCTTTCACGGAGGCCTCCAGTTTCAATGACTTATTATAGCGTTCAAAGTAATTATAGATAAAATAAAAAACCGACCAGAGAAAAAAGAGAATCGCATAGAAAAATGACAACCCCAAAATGTTCATCGGATCAAATACCACTGCGGTGCTGAAGAGCCCAAGCGGTACAGAAACGGGGATTCGGAGGAAGTACATGATAATTCCCAAGAGAAACACGCTCAACAATACCCGTGGAATCAACCGAGGCATTCCCAACGCAAGCCAGCGCTGGTTGTTCATGTAGGTGCGAAAACCATGTGTAATCAGAAAACAGAAGAAAGCTTCGTAGGAAAGGAAAATAATCCGCTCGTTACTAATCGCCCCATTCACCGAAGCCAGTGCAGCAACAATCTGAACGACAGCATAGAGAACCCAACCGCCCACCTGCAACGACCAATATAATCGTGTCTTATTTACCATTCTGAACCTCAAAATTAGTAAATCAAAATCCAGTAAGGATTTTTTCTTACATAAGCGGGAAAGCAGAAACGCAACGTCTCGTACTAATTCAATTCTGGCTTCAGGAATTTTCCGGTATAACTGGCCGGGTTTTTTGAGACCTCTTCCGGGGTGCCTTTGGCGATAATCCGACCTCCTCCACCACCCCCTTCCGGGCCAAGGTCAACAATATAATCCGCAGATTTAATAACGTCCATATTGTGTTCAATCACCAACACCGTGTTGCCTTTATCCACCAGTTTTTGCAGTACATCCAACAGATGGCTGATGTCTTGAAAGTGAAGGCCCGTGGTTGGTTCATCCAGAATGTATAACGTCTTCCCCGTATCCCGCTTGGATAATTCGGTAGCCAGCTTTACCCGTTGGGCCTCCCCACCCGACAAGGTGGTAGCGTGCTGACCAAGAGAAATGTATCCCAGACCCACTTCACTGAGGGTTTGAATCTTGCGCAGAATTCGAGGTTGATTTTCAAAAAAAGTAACGGCTTCTTCCACAGTCATATCAAGCACATCCGAAATCGATTTGCCCTTGAACCGCACTTCCAGTGTTTCGCGATTGTAGCGCTTGCCTTTGCAGGTTTCACAGGGTACATAAACATCCGGCAGAAATTCCATTTCGATCAAGCGTAACCCGGCACCTTCACACGTCTCGCACCTACCGCCTTTTACATTGAATGAAAAGCGACCCGTTTTATACCCTCTGATTTTTGATTCTGGCATTTGCGAAAATAAATCGCGGATATCGGTAAACACCCCGGTATAAGTAGCCGGATTGGAACGGGGTGTACGACCAATGGGCGATTGATCAACTTCGATGACTTTGTCAACGAGCTTAAGTCCTTCAATTTTTTTGTAACTCAGCGGCTCTGTTCGCGAATTAAAGAAATGTTGATTCAGGATCGGGAACAAGGTATCGTGAATCAATGTGGATTTGCCGCTCCCTGAAACACCTGTTATGCAGGTAAGGGTTCCTAACGGAATTTCCAGATCAACATTCTTTAGATTATTGCCGGTTGCCCCTAACAGCTGAATTTTTTCACCGCTCCCCTTTCTGCGTTCCTTCAAATGGTTGATGCGCAGGATTCCATTCAGGTATTTTGCGGTGGTGCTGTTGTTCTTCAAAAACTCCTGCGGAATACCTTCGGCAACCACCGTGCCTCCGTGCCGTCCTGCTCCCGGACCAATATCGATAATGTAATCCGACTCGAGCATCATCTCCTTGTCGTGTTCCACTACAATGACCGAATTTCCAAGGTCGCGCAAATCCTTTAATGCCTTTATCAGTTTAGCATTATCGCGAGCATGTAACCCAATGCTGGGCTCATCCAAAATATACAACACCCCTACCAATTGCGTACCGATTTGCGTGGCGAGGCGGATGCGTTGCGCTTCGCCTCCGCTGAGTGTTCTGAGTGGTCGATTCAGATGCAGATAATCCAACCCCACATCTAATAAGAATCCTATTCGCTTTCGAATTTCTTTTAAGACTTCCGTGGCAATAACTCGCTGCTTTTCATTCAATCGATTTTCAAGACCCTCAAACCATGTTTGCAGGGCATTGATGTTTAGCTCGGCCAGCTCCGCTATGTTTTTCTTGTCAAGCTTAAAATGAAGTGACTCCTTTTTTAATCGTGCCCCGTTGCACTCCGGGCAAACTTTCGTGATCGTAAAATCTTCTACCCATTTACGCATGGCTTCCGAGCCCTCGTCTTTCTGTTTTTGCAAAAAGTTGATAATGCCTTCAAACTTCGTATTCCACTCCGTACCCGGATATTTTACCGAGGCAACCGCCACTGGCACATCATCGCCATAAAGCAACACCTTCAGTACTTCTTTTGGAATATCTTTTACCGGTGTAGAGAGTGTAAGTTTGTACCGCTTTAGAATAGCTTCAACCTTCTTGAAGATCCAGATGTCGCGGTATTCACCAAGGGGTAGAATGGCACCGCGGCTGATGCTGAGCTTTTTGTCAGGAATGATCGAGTCTTCCGTAATTTCTTCGATTACCCCAAGACCTGTGCAGGTTGGGCAGGCGCCATAGGGCGAATTGAATGAAAAATTGTTGGGAGCCGGTTCGTCATACGATAGTCCTGTTTTCGGATCCATCAAATATTTAGAGAAGTGATGAACCCGGCCGTTTTCCTCCATCACGATAATCACCCCCTTACCCTCCTTCATGGCTGCTGCAATGGATTGGCCGATGCGATGCCGGTCTTTCTCCTGTGGTACGATGCGATCAATAACTACTTCTATATCGTGAATCTTGAAGCGATCCACCTGCATTTTGGCGGTTATGTCCAGCACATCGCCATCCACACGCACTTTGGAATAACCCTGCTTTCGGATTTGCACAAATAATTCGCGGTAATGGCCTTTGCGTCCTTTAACGACCGGGGCCAGGAGGGTCAATTTCTTTCCAGTAAAATTGGTGATCATGGCATCCAGAATCTGATCCTCTGATTGGCGTACCATTTTATTGCCCGACAAATAGGAAAATGCTTCGCCTGCCCGTGCATATAATAAACGCATGAAGTCATAAATCTCAGTCACCGTACCCACTGTGGAGCGTGGGTTTCGCGAGGTAGTCTTCTGTTCAATGGAGATAACGGGGCTAAGCCCATTGATCTTGTCAACATCAGGCCGCTCCAGATTTCCAATAAAGCTCCGGGCGTAGGCAGAAAAACTTTCCATGTACCTGCGTTGGCCTTCTGCATAAATGGTGTCAAAAGCCAAGGAGGACTTACCGCTGCCACTGATGCCGGTAATTACTACCAGCTGATTGCGCGGAAACCGTAACGTAATGTTTTTAAGGTTATGTTCACGGGCACCGATGATCTCGATGTGTTCATGCCCAGATAGGTCTGTGATTTTTTGTGCTGTGGATTTAGACATTTGTTCGGCTTCGAAGAGGAGTACAAAAATGAGGCAGGAATGGTTGCCTCACAACAAAAAACGGGTCGATTAATTTCCAATAGCTAATCAGCCTAAGGGACTTCGTAACCTCGGGCCCACTGCAACATTTCAAACCAATCCTGCCGGTCCAGCGTAATGGCCATTGATTTAGCGGCTTCTGTGATCCGCTCGGGTTTGGTGGTGCCGATGACCGGGAAAATTGGAGCCGGATGTCGTAACAGCCAGGCCAACGATAACTGACTATAGGAGGCGTTGTATTTGGAGGCTTTGCTGAACATTTCGCGCTCATTTGCTACCAGTTTGCCACCGCCCAGGGGCGACCACGCCATGGCCGATGCTTGTTGCTCCATCAACAAATCAAGATCACCATTAAAAAGGGCGTCCACGCGCGATAAGGAAATCTCAATTTGATTGGTAACCAAAGGAAAGGGGACGAACTTCTGCAACATATAAAACTGGGGCCGCGTAAAATTTGATACACCAAAATGCAACACCTTTCCCTGCTGCTTTAATTGGCTAAATGCAGCTGCCACTTCGTTTGGATCCAGCAGCGGATCGGGGCGGTGAATCAGTAATAAATCGAGGTGATCGGTGTGCAACATCCTCAATGAATTCTCCACTGACCAAAGAATGTGCTCTTTTGAAGTATCATAGTGCTTCACCCACGTGCCCGGGCGCTTCGCTGATCGGAATTTGATACCACACTTGGTTACCAATTGCATTTTATTGCGCAGAGCCGGATTCTTTTTCAACGAAACGCCAAATAATTCTTCGTTGCTATGATCGCCATAAAGATCAGCATGATCGAATGTAGTGATGCCTTCGTCCAGTGAGGTTTGGATCAGGCGCTCAATTGTATCGGGGGAAACCGTGTGCCAACGCCAGGCACCTGTAATAATTCTTGAAAAGGCAGGACCTTGCGGATGGATCAATCGTTGTTCCATGCTATTTAATTCGTTTAATCAACTCGGTATAAAGCTCAGTAAGATTTTTTTCCGCTCTCCCTGCGACCTCAATAATTTCCTTTATTTCAACTTTTCGGGGCCTGTCAAAATTCGCATCATTGGTAAGCACAGAAATGGCACAACACGGCAGCCCGGTATGGTTAGCAATCAATACTTCCGGTACGGTTGACATCCCCACGGCATCGGCTCCAACCGTATGCAAGTATTTGTATTCAGCCCGTGTTTCCAGATTGGGTCCCATCACCGCTGCATATACACCCTGATGGAGCGTTAGTTTTTTCTTAGCGGCAATGGATTGTAATAACTTGTTGAGATAGCCAGAGTAAGGTTGACTTAATTCAGGAAATCGCGGACCATCCGAGTGCAGGTTGGCGCCCCGTAGTGGATTATCGGGTTGCAAATTGATATGATCATTTAACAACATCAACTCTCCGTGCTTCCATTGAGCGTTCAGATTTCCTGCTGCATTGGACAACAGGAGGTGTCTTGCACCCAGTCGCTTCATGACTCGTATTCCTAAAGATACCTGCTGCATGGAATAGCCCTCATAGTAATGAATGCGTCCTTGCATAACCAACACCTTCTTTTTGTGTAACGTACCATACACCCACTGCCCTTTATGACTAACTACGGTACTTACCGGAAAGTAGGGAACCTGATTGTAAGGAATCGTTTGCTCGATTTGAATTTTATCGATAAAGGCGCTGCCTAATCCGGTGCCCAACACCACGGCCACGTCAGGCTTTACTTTCCGATCCTTAAAAAACTTGGCAGCTTCCGATATAGCCTGCTCGTATTCTTTCCACACACGCTATTGATTATTGATGCTGAAAGCACTTCTTATTTTTATTGGCAGTCTTTCTTTTGCACCGGGTACCATCTGCGGTTTTACCCGTGCACTGATTCAACTTAGCTTTCCCCAAATCATTGGGCTTGCAGATTTCACAGGCCCCTTTTCCGGCTTTTTTAGCTTCGGCCATTTTTAATGGTGCTGCATCTCCGGAAAGCCTGCAATCGGCCGTGTGGTACTTTTCTCCTTTGGCGGAGGAGTAAACGGTTTGGCCCAGTCCTTTTAAAGACAGGCCAAAACAAAGAATAGAAGTAATGATGATAAATTTTGTCATAGTGGTTCACATATGTACAGGAGCAAGTTCACATTTAAACAGTAACTAAAAAAACACCCGAACTTCATAAAGCTTTCAGAATTTAAATTAGATGGTCTGGTGACTCTGATTTTTTTGAAAAAAACAGGGGTGTGTTGGATATTTGGGGTTAGCTATTAAATTTGCAGTCCCATTTAATAAGCGGGAGTAGCTCAGTTGGTAGAGCACGACCTTGCCAAGGTCGGGGTCGCGAGTTCGAGTCTCGTTTCCCGCTCAAAACCCCTCTCCAAACGAGAGGGGTTATTTTTTAAAGTCTGCCCGGGTGGTGGAATTGGTAGACACGCAGGACTTAAAATCCTGTGGCTAGTAATAGCTGTACGGGTTCAACTCCCGTCCCGGGTACATTTCTTCTCTGCCCACACTTGTTTCGCCTTAATTCTCAACCATATTCAAGGTCATAATAAATGAACAAGAAACACGGGTTTCTTCTCCTATTATCGATTCTCTCTGTCATTACTTTTCTGGATCGCAATGCGATATCCATTGCCGGCATTGAAATTACTCGTGAGTTGGGTTTTACGGAAAGTCAGTTCGGTTGGATCCTGGCCGCCTTCACCCTATCCTATGGATTGTTTGAGATCCCTACCGGCCTTTGGGGCGATCGGATTGGCGAAAAGAAAATATTAGCGCGAGTTGTACTCTGGTGGTCTTTGTTTACCACACTCACCGGGGTGGCCGGTGGCTTTGCTTCGTTGTTTGTTATCCGGTTTATGTTTGGCGCAGGCGAAGCGGGCGCCTACCCCAACACGGCTATTGCCATTCGCAAATGGTTTACGATTGAAGAACGAGGGCGCGCACAGGCTGTAATCTGGATGTCGAGCCGCATTGGTGGTGCTATTACGCCACTCGTAGTGGTACCCCTGCAAATGCATCTGGGTTGGCGTACCACCTTTTATTTATTGGGTATAATCGGGTTGGTGTGGGTCATCATCTGGTTGTTCTTTTACAACACCAAGGAAGAAGCCCCTGCGCAAAAAATTTCTTCCGGCTCCTGGCAAAGCATTGCCCACACCAAAAATTTCTGGTTTCTGATGGTGATGTATTACTGCTATGCCAGTGGGGTGTTCTTTTTCATTTCGTGGCTGCCGAAATATCTGTACAACGGGCGTGGACTTTCACAAGAAGAATTAGCCTATTCAGCATCGTTACCTTTTATTCTTGCTGCGGTGGGTTGTCTGTTTGGCGGAGCCCTGAGTGATTACCTGGTAAAGAAAATCGGCATCATTTGGGGGAGACGTCTAGTACCCCTGGTAGGATTGACTTTATCGGGATTGGTGATGTTGTTGGCTACAACAACCGGTAATACTACCACTGCCGTGGTGATGTTGGCGTTGGGCCTTGCTTTTATGGACTTTACGGCACCCGTTGCCTGGGCTGTGGCTACCGGTATTGGAAAAGAACATAGTGGTGCCATTACCGGAGCTATGAACACAGCCGGGTTGTTGGGTGGCACTGTAGCCTCCTTAGGAATCGGATACCTGATCACCTGGACTGGCGATTATAATTTTCCGGTAATCCTGATCGGATTACAGCTGATTGTTGGAGCCTTGTTAACGCTTGGAATAAAAGCGGAGTCCTGATTTGACTACAAATTTCTTCTTTTCAATTCCTCCACGGCATAAGTCGCTGCACGCGCAGTCAGGGCCATGTATAAAATAGAAGGGCTTTGGTTGCCGGTGCTGGTCATACAGGCACCGTCTGTTACAAACACATTCTTGCAATGATGCAATTGATTCCATTTGTTTAGCAGGGATGTCTCAGGATCGTTTCCCATCCGGCAGCCACCCATCTCATGAATATCGAGCCCGGGCGGTTGGTGTGTATCGTAATGCGAAATATTTTTGGCTCCTGCCTTTTCCAGCATCAGCGTACTTTGTTCGATAAAATCCTTCACCATCTTATCATCGTTGTCATCATAATCAACGGACGTAACGAGCAAAGGAATTCCCCATTGATCTTTTTCGGTTTCACTTAACCGCACCTGATTACTTTCCTTTGGGATGGTTTCCCCTTGCATGTACATGTAGGTTGTCCAGCCACTGGGTTGCTGGGCTTTCTTTTTCAATGCTTCGCCAATTTCATTCCAGGTATTGCCCCACCAACCCGTACGACTCGCACCCATAAAGGTGGTGAAACCGCCCACATAGTCCGTCTCCTGTTTTTTTAGATTGCGATAATTGGCGATGATGGGCTCGGAGGGGTTGCGGCCAAAATAATATTTATCCTCAAAGCCCTCCATATCCGCACCAACCGATGCGCGGTAGTTGTGAAACGCAACATACTTACCCAGCAAACCATTGTCATTCCCCAACCCGTTGGGGAACCTGTTCGACTTAGAGTTGAGCAACACTAGGTTGCTGTTCAGCGCAGAAGCATTTACGAAAATAATAGTAGCAAAATATTCAATCGTTTCGTTCGTGTTAGCATCAATTACGCGAACACCTGTTGCCTTTCCTTTTTTTTCATCATAAATGATCGAGTGCACAACGGAGTGCGGGCGAATGGTCAGATTACCCGTGCGTTCTGCCCACGGCAATGTAGAAGAAACCGAACTGAAGTACCCGCCAAACGGACAACCGCGAATGCAGAGATTTCGGGCCATACACTGTCCACGCCCCTGCTTCAAATGAATTTCCTTCGGCTGCGTAATGTGGGCCCAGCGTGCATGCACCAGGTGGCGCCCAAAATTTTCTTTGATACTTTTCTGAATGTGCCCCTCGACACAATTCAATTCAAAGGGAGGAAGAAACTCACCATCGGGCATTGACTCCACTCCGTCCCGATTGCCACAGACTCCAATAAATTCTTCAACATGCGAATACCAGGGGGCAACATCCTTGTACCGTATCGGCCAATCAATGCCATACCCAAAGCGGGCGGGTGCCGTAAATTCGTATTCACTCCAACGTTGACAGGCACGGCCCCAGGTAAGCGACTTACCTCCTACCTGGTATCCGCGGATCCAATCGAAAGGTTTTTCCTGTACATAGGGGTGGTCCTTGTCCTGAATAAAGAAATGTTGATTGTCTTCGGCAATTCCTGCCGATTTGGAAATCAAAGGGTTTTCTTTTAGAAACTCTGCAGATAATCTTCCACGATGGGGTAACTCCCATGGGTTTTTGGTAGCGGTGGGGTAATCTTTGTTATGCACCACATTCCTGCCTCGCTCCAACACAAGTGTTTTCAATCCCTTCTCACAAAGTTCTTTTGCAGCCCAACCTCCGGAAATGCCAGAGCCGATTACAATCGCATCGTAGGGGTGGGTTTCCGTTGCCTGATCTGATTTCATAGCCAAGATTAATGCATGAAATTTAAAACAATCAAACAACATGCGTTCATGATTTACATGTTCGGTCATGTGCAAAGTTGTTCGCTCTCGAACAGGTGTGGGCAGTTATTGCCCCTCATAGGCTCGTCTTTTCAGGTTTTTGACTTTGGCACAATTATTAATACTACAAATAGGAATTAATTGTCTAATGAAAAAATATCAACTGGGTGAGTTCGAAGAAATTGTGATGCTAACCGTAGGAGTCCTTTACAAAAACGCGTATGGGGTATCTATCAAGAAAGAAATCGAATCTCGCCTCAAACGCAATGTAAGTGTAGGAGCCCTACAGACCGCCTTGAAACGGTTGGAAGACAAAGGATATCTGAAATCCTTTGATGGCGAAGCAACGGAGGAACGGGCTGGCAGGCCCAAGAAATATTTTACCATTACAGCATACGGTAAAAAAGCGATGGAGTACACAAAGAGCACCCGCGATCAATTGTGGAGCGCTATACCGAAGGTTGCGTTGAAGATGGTAACCTGCTAACTGGAAATTGGCAACGAGTAAAATTACAATGAAAGAAGTTCCTCCCAAACTCCCCCTCCGCTTCTTCCGCTGGTTCTGCCACCCGAAGTTGCGTGATAGTATTGAAGGTGATTTGATGGAACTATATGAGGAGAGAAAAGTTAAAAGTGGAAAGCGAAAAGCGGATGCGAGATTTATTATTGATGTGCTGCTGCTCTTTCGCCCGGGAATAATTCGAACTCTAAAAAATAATATTGGGATAAATCAATCCGATATGTTAGCAAGCTACCTTAAAATCGCTCTTCGCATTATCAAAAAAAACAAAGGCTATTCGTTTATTAATATTTCTGGTCTTGCGGTTGGGTTGGCTTCGGCTATTCTCATATTGCTTTGGGTGCAAAACGAAATCAACTATGATCGTTTTCATTCTAAAGCCGAACGCATTTATAAAATGTTCAGTCGCGATTATTTCAACGGGCGAACCGATGTCTGGCCAACTACACCTTCTCTAATGGGCCCCGAACTGAAACGATCGTTTGGCGAAGTGGAAGACGCGGTGCGTTATCGCGATGTTTTCTTTCTGGTGAAAGCAGGCGAAGAACGATTTAATGATCAGGGGGGATTTGCCGATCCATCCTTTCTACATCTATTTGACTTTCCCATGCACGAAGGAAATAGGGATGCCCTGATGAATGAATTCGGGATTGTGTTATCCGAACCCATGGCCATGAAACTGTTTGGCTCGATAAACTGTGTTGGCAAAGAGGTGGAAGTAAACGATGGTGATAATTTTACAGTGACAGGAGTATTGAAGCCATTCCCTCCGAACACCGGCTTTCAATTTGGATACCTGTTGCCCTGGAATTACATGACCCGCCTTGGATGGGATGCGTACGATACCTGGACACAGACTAACGCAATAAGTTTTGTTCTACTGAACGAAGGAGCATCAGCAGAAGCTTTTCAATCTCGTGTATCCACTCTTGTACAGCGCAACGTAGAAAAAGGTGATGGTTCCACGCGTGAAATCATCGCCCATCCATTAACAAAAGTGCATTTGTATTCGCAGGCTGAAAACGGTGAGCTGGTGCGTGGACGAATTGAAACGGTGAGATTGTTTTCTGCCATTGCTGTACTCATCATTCTTATAGCCTGCATTAACTTCATGAACCTGAGTACCGCACGGAGTGAACAGCGTGCGCGTGAGGTGGGAATTCGAAAAGTAGTAGGCGCCCTCAGAACATCTTTGATAACTCAATTCATCAGCGAAAGCATGGTACTCGTGCTGTTCGCTCTGATCATTGCCCTGGTGATGGTTCAACTTTCATTGGGTGTATTTAATGGTATTGTCGAAACCCCGTTACAAATGGATTTCACCAATCCCGCGTATTGGTTGTTTTTACTGGCACTTGTATTTAGTACAGGTCTGCTGGCGGGCAGTTACCCGGCATTCTACCTATCGGCATTGCAGCCACTGCGGGTTCTTAAAGGTGTTTTCAAAAATGTAAGTGCCTTCATTAGTCCACGCAAAGTTCTGGTGGTATTACAATTTACTTTTGCGATTGTGTTAAGTATTTGTGCGATCATGGTTCAGCAACAGATTGAATTTGCCATGAACCGGGATGCCGGTTATGAAAAACCCGGTATCGTTTACAACTTTACACAGGGCGAGGTGCCACAACATTTCGAATCCATTCGGGACGAACTTATTAGCAGTGGTGCTGCCATGTCCGTAACGCGTACTTTTTCCCCGGTTACATATATCTGGAATGTGCACAACGGGTACAGTTGGCAAGGCAGCACAGAAGAAGACAAAACATCAAAAATATTCCTTCAGTTTGGCAGTGATAGGGACCTGGTGAAGACATTTGGCATAACTATTAAGCAAGGGCGCGACCTTGATATTTACATGTATCCATCCGATACTGCGGCTATGCTGTTAAATGAAAAGGCCGTAGTAATGATGGGGCTGAGTGATCCGATTGGAGAAGTGATAAGAAATGAAGATGGAGAAATATTCCATGTAGTAGGTGTGGTTAAAGATTTCATCGTAGGGTCACCCTATCAGGAAGTTGGACCTATGATGATTAAGGGCTGGACAGATCGTTATGGGGTCGTAAATTTCAGATTGAACCCCTCGCTCAGTCAGGCAGAAACGTTGGAAAAGGCTGAACAGGTATTTAAGAAATACAATCCGGAGTATCCTTTTGAATATTCCTTTACGGAGGACTATTACAACCGGAAATTTGGCAACGAAAAGAAAACCGGAACGCTGGCAGGTCTCTTTGCCATACTTGCTATTTTCATTTCCTGCCTGGGGTTGTTTGGCCTGGCCGCATATATGGCCGAAAACAGGACAAAGGAAATAGGAATTCGTAAAGTGTTAGGAGCTACAACCTTCAGCATCACCGCCCTTATCTCCAAAGAATTTGTGAAGCTAGTAATCATCTCCATCATTATTGCATCTCCAATTGCCTACTACCTGGTAAACAACTGGCTAAAGTCGTTCAATTACCGCGTACCGATTGGTCTGTCCGTTTTTCTGATCACCGCAGGTGCAGCGGTATTGATTGCCATAACAACGGTTAGTTTTCAGTCGATGAAAGCCGCGTTGGCCAATCCGGTGAAGAGCCTTCGGAGTGAATAATGAACAATGGAAAATTAACAATGTGCAATTGGTGCAGGCAGTTTTCAATTATCCATTATCAATTTTTAATTTTTAATTGATGCCATGAACCATCTGCCTCCCCAATTCGCCCTCCGCTTCTTCCGCTGGTTTTGCCATCCGAAGTTGCGCGATAGTATCGAGGGAGATTTGATGGAGTTGTATAGCGAAAGGGTGGGCGAACTCGGAATGAGAAAAGCAGACGCAAAGTTTATCATAGATGTAATACTGCTCTTTCGCCCAGGCATCATCCGACCGACCGAGGGAGTTCAAAGTTTAAATACATACGATATGTACAAAAGTTACTTTAAAATTGGTTGGAGAAATCTTTCGAGAAACAAAGGATACTCTTATATCAATCTGGCTGGGCTAACCATTGGAATGACTGTAACCATTCTTATCGGAGTTTGGGTATTCGATGAAGTTTCGTTTAACAAGAGTCATGCTAACTATTCCAAAATAGCGGAAGTTTATCAACACAAAGGCGCAAATAACGAAATTCAAACGAGCGCTGCCCCGAGCCCCATAGCGATAGAGTTGCGTAACGCGTATAAGGATGACGTGAAACATGTGGTGCGAATGTGGTGGGCAACAAGCCACACACTTGGTACCAATCGCAATGAAGATCTCAAAATTCCGAGGGTGGGTACATTTATCGATAAAGAGGCACTGGAAATGTTCTCGTTCCCCATGATAAAGGGATCGTGGCAAAGCCTGAGCAACCCAGCCTCTATAGTATTGTCAGAGCCTACAGCCATCGCTCTTTTTGGCGATAAGGACCCGATCAATCAAATGCTTAGAATAGACAATTCGATCGATGTAAAAGTTACAGGTGTATACAAGGAATTCCCAAGAAACAGCAGTTTTCATGGCTTGCAATTTGTGTCGCCTTGGGACTTATGGGTGTCAGTTAACAAATGGATGTTCGATGTTGAAACGGATTGGAATGAGGAGTTAAGAACTTTTGTTGAACTTCAACCTTCTGCTTCTTTCGAATCCGTTTCTGAAAAAATTGAGAAAATAAAATATAACAATATCTTGCCCGAGCAGGCAACGAAAGAGAATCCGGTCCTTTTGCTGCATCCCATGAGTCGATGGCACTTGTATGGTGAATGGAGGAACGGGGAGGAGACCGGTACACGGGCTCAACTGGTTTGGCTATTTGGAACAATCGGTCTCTTTGTTTTAGCGCTCGCTTGTATCAATTTCATGAACCTCAGCACTGCGCAATCGCAAAAACGTGCCAGGGAAGTTGGTATTCGCAAGTCCATTGGCTCAGCTCGTAAGCAGTTAATCGGGCAATTCTTCACCGAGACCTTCCTGATTGTTTCGTTATCTTTTATAGCAGCTGTTGGTGTGGCGTTTCTGGCAATGCCTTGGTTCAATGATTTGGCCAACAAAAACATGTCATTACCGTGGTCGGAATACCCATTCATTTTGGCATCGTTTGGCTTTGTACTTGTTACAAGCCTCCTGGCGGGAAGTTATCCGGCTTTATTTCTTTCTTCCTTCCAGCCGATAAATGTTTTGAACGGCACCTTCAGATTGAGCCACTTGACCCCGGCTCCACGTAAGGTGCTGGTGGTATTGCAATTTGTTGTTTCAGTCTCGCTTATTGTTGGCACGATAACGGTGTGGAGACAAATTCAATTTGTAAAAGAGCGGCCCATAGGATATACGCGCGAAGGATTAATCATGGTACGCAAAACCCAGGGGCAATTTCGGGGTAAGATCGATGTGTTAAGAAATAAGCTTAAGACAGCCGATGCCATAGTAGAATTAGCTGAGTCGGCAAGCCCGGTAACCGAAAACTGGTTCACAAAAAGTAATTTCAATTGGCAGGGTAAAGATCCCGATGCAAATATTGACTTCACGTATTCAGCCGTAAGCCACGACTATGGACGAACAATGGGATGGAATTTTATTCAGGGAAGGGATTTTTCACGAGAGCACGTAACAGATTCTTCGGCCATTATACTTAACGAAGCGGCTGCCAGGCTGATAAATTGGCAAAATCCGCTTGAGGAGGAAATGGTGTTTGAAGGAGAAAAATACAGCGTCATCGGAATTGTACAAGATGTCGTTGCTGATTCTCCTTATGAAGCCGTTAAGCCAGGAGTTTACTTTTTACAACACAGCCGTACATTAAATTTAATTGGAAGTAATTGGCTTACTCTTCGATTAAATCCAAGACTCAGCACGCTGGAGGCAATTATGCGGGTAGAAAAAGTTTTTCAATCGGTATTACCTGCTGTGGCGTTTGACTTTAAATTCGTTGATCAGGAATATGAAAATAAATTTTCGAATGAGAAGCAGATGGGTAAACTGGCCATTCTTTTTGCCATCCTTGCCATATTCATTTCGTATCTCGGATTATTCGGATTGGCATCATTTGTAGCGCAGCAACGCTCAAAGGAAATTGGAATAAGAAAAGTAATGGGTGCCACGGTGCTGCACGTGTGGGGAATGCTATCGAAGGAATTTCTTTTGCTGGTAATCATTTCGATCGGAATCTCAATTCCGATTGCATATTACGTTATGAATAATTGGCTTCATGGCTTTGCATATAGAACAGCTGTGTCGTGGTGGGTTTTTGCGGCCTCTGGCCTGGGTGCCGTGCTGATCACATTAATGACAGTCAGTTACCATGCAGTGAATGCGGCATTAACCAACCCCGTGAAGAGTTTGAGAAGCGAATGAAATAATGGACAGGCGGAGCAGTCAAAAGGCAGTTAAGATGTGGCGAAAGTCGAGACATCTAGTTCAATCCATCCGTGAAATGCCTGCGCGATTTTTCCTGATTAAACTTTTCTCTATTGAATTCTTCGGATTTGCCTTTGGGTATTGAGAGGGACTTGAATTCTATGCCTTTGATATTTTTGGCCTGATATAGGATTTGACCTACATGGGAAGCATAGTGTGCAAGTTGCCGTTGTATCGCTTCTAACGTAGACTGACCTTCGTTCCGGATGTAGATAATGGTGGCAAGGTCGGTGGGTGTTAAGCTTTCCAATGCTGAAAATAAACATCCCCACCCCCTTTCCCAGGCTAACAGCATGGTACTTTTATCAGGATATGATTCTTCAAACTCTGCCTCACGGTTGCGCCAGGATTTCTCGCCATCGCTGGCCAGGAAATCTGTCCAGCGCGAAAGCATGTTCCCGCTCAAATGGTGAACAATTAAGGCTATGCTGTTACTTGCTACGTTGGGTTTACGCAATACTTCCTCATCATTCAATTGCGCCATAGCCGCATCGCCTAACTTCTTATAATACCGAAAAAGCTTGATGACGCTTTCCAGAAAAATCTCATCATTCGACTTTTGCATGAGATATAAAAACGAAGTCCTGAAGGTTTTGGTTTCAGGACATCGTTGCTTACGCTTCTATGGGCTCTTCGGCTGCTTTCACCCTATTCTCTTTCGAAGCGGGTGGTGTTGGGTTTTGCGCTTCATATTGCTTTCGCAATTCGGCTGCTTCCTTTTTATTCCTGGAATGCAGGATATGTTTGGGTACTCCTTTCAAATCCCAGATCAGACCCACGGCAGCAAGACCTCTTAAAATATAATACGTAATATCAATCTCCCACCAGAAAAAACCCTGGCGTGCTGCCGTTTCATAATAATGATGATTGTTGTGCCAACCCTCACCCATGGTTACCAGGGCCAACACCACACTGTTCTTGGATTCATCCCCGGTTTCATAGCGAGGCTTGCCAAACTTATGCATGATGGAGTTGATCGAAAATGTACCGTGATATAAAATCACCGTGCTTAAAAAGAAACCAATAAACAACGTGCTTAATCCGGCTGTAGTGAACATGGTAAGAATACTTCCTCCATTAACGATTCCACCCAGGGCTGTAACAATCACTGCCAGAATAGTAGGTGGTACCAAATAATGCTCATTCAACCACACCAATTCAGGATACTTGGCGTAATCGCCAATTACTTTATAATCCGTCTTTTTAAAATCCGGGCCTACAATCCAGCCAATGTGTGAATACCAAAAACCATAAATTTTCATGGAGTGCGGATCAGCCGGAGTATCGCTGTGGCGATGATGATGACGGTGATGCGCTGCCCACCAGAGTGCACCTTTCTGTGCGGTGGTTTGCGCCATAAATGCAATTACAAACTGAAACCAACGCGATGTCTTATAAGATTTGTGAGCGAAGTAGCGGTGATAGCCACCCGTAACCCAAAACATCCGGAAGAAGTATAAAAAAATACATACCATCCAATCGAAAAAGGTTGCGCCTGTCCACAAAGCGCCTAGTGGCATCAGATGAATTAGCGCAAATGCAATCTCTTGTTTAAGAATGGGCTTTCTTCGTACCTCCGGAACAACTGCTTCCTGTGTCATGCCTTTTTATCTTTTTTAAAGCTTTGCAAAGATAACGCTATCCCCGCATAAAAAATCCATGCTGGGTGATGATTGGCGAACTTTGCTGCAAACGAACGTTAAGAACAGGATAAATAGATGAATAAACCTGATTTAAATCAGGGAATTGCGCTGTATCAATCAACAGCGTATTTAATGCCGGCCTTGGTACGGATTTCATCCAACGTTTGCATGAGCAACAAAGTAAGGCCGTGTGACAGCACAGGACTTTCTGTAAGATCATTCTTCAAACACTCATTCACATGCCGCGCCTCGTATTCATAACCATTTCCCTGTGCTTTTTCAAAGTCAATCGATTCCCGTGTATCAACAATACCCGGATAATACTCAAGGCGTGTTGTTGGGCCATGAAAGCGATGGGTGAACCGGATGCGTCCTTGATCCCCGGCAATGTCTGCACCAGTCGCCAGGTTGGATGCAAAGGAACAATAAAGTTGAGCGAGGCACCCATTCTTATAATAAAACTGAATGGCGCATTGCTCATCTACTCCGGTACGCGCGGGCGTCATCGTTGCTTCGATCCGATCCGGCTTTCCTAACAGATCAAGGGCCAGAAAAACAGGATATACTCCTATATCCAATAAAGCTCCTCCTCCCAAAGCCGGATCATATAAACGTGGTGGAAACGGGGGTGTTGGTTTAAAGCCAAACTCGGCATGAATGTATTTGATCGTACCGATCTTCCCTTGTGCCACCAGTTCTTTCATGCGGGTGTAATGCGGTAAGAAGCGTGTCCAAAATGCTTCCATGAGGAATGTCTTTTGAGCAACTGCAAAATCAATCATCGCTTTGGCTTGCCGGTAGTTCAACGCAAAAGCCTTTTCACAGAGTACGGCCTTTTTATGGGATAAACACAGCATGACGTGCTCGTAGTGCAAGCCATGTGGAGTGGCCACATAAATTACATCTACATCGGCATCGTTTACCAGGGCCTCATAACTTCCGTGAACATTTCGGGCCGGAAAATCTTTGGCAAACGCCCGGGCAGTGGACAATTCACGAGCCCCTACCGCCACCAACTCAGCATCCGCTACAACATTCAGATCGGCTGCAAACTTGCGGGCAATCTTTCCGCAACCTAAAATACCCCAGTGGATTTTTTTCACCTCATTCCTGTTAACCCCTCAAGTTAACAAAAACCATCGATCGTAAAGTAAGAGATTGTTTATGGCTATTGCACGAATTAATTGATCCAGATCAATCGCTATCCGCTCCTTAATTGACTTTAATCAAGGTATCCGGACGTGGTGCGCCTTGATCTTTGACTCATCAAAAAATTCATAACCGACATGAAAACAAAAAATCAAATCAATCAAATTATGATGAGCTTGTTCATGGTATTGATGACGAGTCTTATCACCGTGGCTCAAACCACGCAAACCATTCGAGGCCGCGTGGTGGATGAGGTAAGTAAAACACCGCTCATTGGTGTAAACATTACCGTTGCTGGCACCAATCCGATCCAGGGCAGCGCTACTGATCTGGAAGGAAACTTTCGCATTGAACAGGTGGCGGTAGGTAGACAAACCATCAAAGTCACTTACATTGGATACGAAGAACAAACCATTCCTAATGTGGTGGTTACAGCAGGCAAAGAGGTGATCTTGAACCTAAGCCTTATTGAAAACATCAATCAACTGAATGAAGTGGTTGTAGTCGCTAACTCGCGGGATGATAAAACTGCCACCAACAACGATCTGGCAATAGTAAGTGCCCGGTCTTTTAATGTTGATGATACCAAGCGTTATGCAGGAGCGTTGGGTGATCCCTCGAGGATGGCTGCAAACTTTGCCGGTGTGATCGGTGGCGATGATTCGCGTAACGACATTGTTGTGCGTGGAAATTCGCCCACCGGCATGCTGTGGCAACTCGAGGGCCTAAACATACCCAATCCCAATCACTTTGGTTCACTCAACAGCACCGGTGGTCCGGTGAGTATGCTGAATAACAACAACCTGGACAAATCGGATTTTATGACGAGCGCTTTTCCGGCTCAATATGGCAATGCGGTAGCCGGTGTTTTTGATATTCGCTTGCGTGATGGAAATAATCAAAAGTCAGAATTTGTGGGCCAGATTGGCTTCAACGGTTTTGAAGTTGGAGCCGAAGGTCCGCTTTCAAAAAACGGTAAAGGTTCGTACATCGCGAATTACCGATATTCTACATTGGGGATATTTAATGCGTTGGGTATTGAATTTGGAACAGGATCCAATGTTCCTCTCTATCAGGATTTAAATTTCAAGATTTCACTGCCGTCAAAAAATGGTAAATGGTCCATTTTCGGACTTGCTGGTAATAGCTCCATTGATTTGTTAGGAAGCGAAGCTGATTTAGAAAGTTCTTCAGATTTATATGGCAGCGAAAATCAGGATGGATTTCCACGCTACAAAACCGGCATTGCCGGGGTGAGCTATGAAAAAAATCTCACGAAGAAAACATTTATGAAACTCACTGGCGGGATAAGCGCAACCGATGAGACGTTTACGGGGGATTCGCTTGTACGGGATAGTAATGATGATGTGGTGGCTCGCTATCGTCAATCGGAAGCAGCCTTTAATACCACCAAAGCTTCGTTTGTTGGTTTGTTCCGTACCAAGTTCAATTCTAAAAACAGTCTAAGCTATGGCTTCAATACCGACCTGTTGAGTTTTGATTTCTACAACCGGGATATTTTTGCCAACACAGGAAGTGATTCGGTGCGTATTAATGTGAAAGATGTTACTTCACTCCATCAGGGCTTTGCTACCTGGCGCCATCGGTTCAGTAACAAACTTTCATTCAATGCAGGAATTCACACCCAATATTATGCGCTGAATATGCAAGCAGTTGCAGAACCCCGATTAGGAATCCAATACATGATTTCGGGAAATCAATCGTTAAGTATTGGTTACGGAATTCACAACCAGGTACAAAGTCCTTACACCTCGTACGTTCAAACTAAAATTTCTGACAATCAATATGTGCTATCCAACACCGACCTGAAATTTACCACCAGCCAGCACAGCGTAATCACCTACGACTGGAACATGAGCGAAAATCTTCGGCTGAAAGCAGAAGGATATTACCAGCGGCTCTCGAATGTTCCTGTTGAGCTACGCTCAAGTTCATTCTCAGCCATCAACACAGGATCCAGCTTTGTACCCGTTGATCAGGACAGCCTGGTGAATACCGGCACCGGCACGAACTACGGAATTGAACTTACCCTTGAGCGATTCTTTAATAAGGGCTTTTACTTCTTGATTACTTCCTCTGTATTTCAATCAAAATATGAAGGCAGCGATAAAGTAGAACGCAACACGGCTTACAACACTCAATACGTTGCCAACGGACTATTCGGAAAAGAATTTGCCCTGGGTTCAAAACAAAAGTTTCTCTCTATTAATCTAAAGGTTACTACCATCGGTGGCAAGTACTTAACCCCAATTGATTTTGACGCTTCACAACAATACGGCCGCACGATTTACAAAGAGAATGAGGCCTTCACTGAAAAACAGGACCCTTACTTCAGAACCGATTTAAAAATTGCTTTCCGTAAGGAATATAAGAAGAGCACATTGGAAATCGCACTTGATTTGCAGAACGTTACCAATAATCAAAACATTTTTTCTCAAAGCTACAACCCCCGCACCAATACCATTGTAACGCAATACCAGCAGGGATTCTTTCCGGTACCTTTTGTTCGTTTTACATTCTGACCCCGAATTCACCCCATCTCTTCAACAAAAAAAGAGATGGGGTTTTGGTGTTGGTTAATCGCATGGGCTTGCTTCAAAGGCTTCGGCAGATTTTGTTAACTTTCAGGATGGACGAATTTACTTCCATCCGGAATTATGTTTCGCGCTTCATCACCTTTACCGAAGCAGAGTGGAATGTGCATCAATCCATGTTGGTGCGTAGGTTTTTGAAAAAGGGTGAGTTCATTCTGCGCGAAGGTGAAGTATGCAATCATGTAACGTTTCTAAATAAAGGGTTTGTAAGGGTTTACAACATTATTCACGGTGAAGAATTAACCATCAACTTCGGGTTTGATGGAAATTATGTAACGGATTACTCCAGTTTTGTTTCCCGCAATCCAAGCCGGGATTTTATTGTTGCGATGGAAGATCTGGAGATCCTGCAACTAAGCCATGCCGATATGCATGCTGCATATGAACGGTATCCGGTGTGGGAAAAGTTTGGGCGCCTCGTTGCCGAATACATTCTCATCTTTGTTGCGAACGTAACCGAAGTTTACTTTTTCAAACACCCGAGGAACGCTACATCAATTTGATGAAAGAGCGGCCCAAGGTGATTGCCAACGTACCCCTAAAGTACATTGCCTCCTATCTTGGCATCACACCCGAAGCCTTGAGCCGGATACGAAAACGAATGTCGGAAGGGTAACATCCTACTTACTCCTGTCCGGCTGAGGATGCGATTGGATAGTAAACAACCGTTGAACTCCGATCCGAATCATACTGGTTATACGTGAGCCTGAAAATCAAAACTGCCTGAACAAGGAGTTCATTAACATCCAACTCATTTTTTTCTACGATAACTTGATCATTTTCAACCGTTAAAAACGGCTGTCCATCCTTCAGGTACCGCTGGTTCTTCTTTTTTCCGGTTCGTTGAATAATAAAAGACTTTCCCAGAGATTCATCCACCTCAATTTCCCTGCGCCCCATATGCCTTACCGCAAGTACTTCTTGTTGCGTAGGTAAAATCGTAACGGTGCAACTACTTCGATCCTTCTTCAATTTAAGATCATATTCCATACCGTTGTAACTGACTATGGCTGACTTTGAGATAAAGCGGGCCCTCATTGAAGCGATCATCTGGCCGTCCTGAATTAACGGTATTTCGACACTCGGCAGGTGCCAGGCAAGGGTTGATTGAGCGAACGTGGTTTGTGCGTTCAAAAAAGTACTACTCCAGAGAAGAAAGATAATGCGCAACGCTTTCATGGTAATCTTTTTCTACCACTGATAAACGCAGCCAAAAAAATTCTGTTTTCAGCTTTCCTCTGGTATTTATGCCATTTTTAGAAATCCCTTACCCGTTCCGTCCAAATCTCAAAAGCACTACTGGTACCCGGGTACATTCTGTCCAAGAATAATATCCCGTCTGCCAACCCATCCCTTCTGATTTTTAGTAAGTCTGATGACTCCGGCTCCCCCTCTGTTCTGCAAATGCGATCGCTCGTTTGCTGTCAGTACCGGATCATCTTCAAACAAAAACTCATCAATCCAGTAATAACCCTTTCCCGGCTCATACACGATGGGATGAATATGCTGAGGATTTTTACTGTTGGGATAGGAGGCCGGCCGAATGGTATTGAATTGATAGCGTCCGTTGGCATCCGTTTTTACCCAACCCCGCAAATGACCATGTCGAGCACCAAATTTCTGGCCGGGACTTTTAGAGTACAAGCCTTTATTATCGGTATGGTACACATAGAGTACTACCCCTGCAGCAGGTGTCTTGCCATCCTGTTGAAAAATGGTGCCGCTGATTTCCAATTGTTCGCCCGGTTCATCAGGCGGGGCTAACTTGGTTGAAGAAGACAGTTGGCTTGGCATGCCCTCAAACATTAATAGACAATCCTCGCAAGGTCCGCCAATCGCTTTTTCACCCAATTGACTTTTTTGAGCGCAGCCAACCCATGCCAGGGTAATTGAAAAAAGAAAGAAAGTAATTTGTTTCATGCTTCATGTTTTTTGAAAAGTACGGATACCAGCATGCAGAGATTCGACTCTCTGACACAACGTACTCTTTTCTTGACGAAAGGCGGGGGTGCCTTCAACCTCCTCCAACAAAATCCGTATTTTTAACTATGTCTCGCTTTTTCGCTTATAAGTTCGATCACATCCTCTTCTGGATACTCACGGTTTCATTTCATGCCTATACCCGCTTGCCCTGGATTGACAAAGCGGGGCTTGGACATTTTTTTCTTGAAATCATCATCCGGAATGGTCTTTTAGCCTGTTCCATTTATCTCGCTATGCTGTTTTCCATTCCGAAGATCACCAACGGAAAAAATATTTGGTCGGGTGTGGCTGGATTGCTGTTCGCCATCATTTTTTATGTTGTCGGTAAGAATTTGCACGATGCTTACATATATGGGTACGTGCTTGTCGACAGTTCGAGACAAGGGTTCTTTCATAATACATTTTACAATCTGTCGATCATCTTGTTCTATTTGACGTTTGCAACCACCCTTCACTTGAGCAAACAATGGTTTTTGCAACGCGAACTGATGCGCAAGATTGAAATCGAGAAGTTGAATACAGAATTGGAGTATTTACGTGCACAAATCAATCCCCACTTCTTATTTAATTCGATTAATACCATCTATTTTCAGATTGACAAGCAGAACCAAGACGCCCGTGAAACATTGGGAATATTTTCAGATATGCTCCGGTATCAACTCTACGAATGTGCCGGCAATGAAATTGCGATCGAAAAAGAAGTACAGTACCTTCAAAACTATGTAGGGTTGCAAAAACTTCGGGTTAACGAGAACTATACAGTCAACTTTACAATTGGTCCAGATCTTAAAAATTTTCGCATTCCACCGTTGCTGTTGATCCCCTTTGTCGAAAATGCGTTTAAGCATGTGTCACAATTTACCGATAAGAAAAATGAGATCACAATTTCGCTGGCCAAAGTTGATGATCAGGTTGATCTGAAGGTTACAAATTCTACTGAAAATACGCCCACTGGAGAAGTGGGTGGCATTGGACTAAAAAATGTTACCAGGCGGTTAGACCTGATTTATGGTGAACGATATTCACTTGCTATTAAGAATCATTCGCAAGCCTATTCCGTTTCATTAAAAATTCCGGTTGCATGAGCCTGCAATGCATCATTGTTGATGATGAGCCACTGGCCAGGAAAGGGCTTAGTGAATACGTGCACGATCTTCCCGATCTAAAATTGGTGGGCTCTTTTGAAAATGCCATACTGGCGGCCGACTTCCTGAAAAATAATCCTGTTGACCTAATTCTGCTGGACATCCGAATGCCCAGGATTTCCGGTATCGAATTTCTGAAAAATCTGAAATCACCACCTCTTGTAATTTTCACCACCGCCTATCCTGATTATGCTCTGGAAAGCTATGAATTGAATGTTATTGACTACCTCGTGAAGCCTATTGCCTTTGAGCGATTTAAGAAAGCTGTTCAAAAGGCAACCGATTATGCTGCACTACGACTACATCTTAGTGCTACACAACCGGATTACTTCTTTATTAAGTGTGATCACAAACTTGAAAAAATAGAATTTCAGAGTCTGTATCTGGTGGAAGCCATGGAGAATTATTGCATTCTGCACATACCGGGTCGTAAGCTGATTACCTACATTACGCTTACACAAATGCAGCATAAGCTACCTGCAGATCGATTCATGAAAGTGCACAAGTCTTTCCTTGTCGCATTGGATAAAGTTAAAAGTGTGGAAGGAAATCATCTGCTGATAGGCTCCTTGCAAGTCCCGATAAGTCGCAGTCTGAAAGCGGAGGTTTTAAAAAGAGTACTTGGAAATAACTTGATCAAGCGGTAAAAAAATTCACCTATGTCTTTACCGAATCTGCGAAGGACAAAGCCCAAATCGTTTCTTGAACGCAGCCGAGAAATGGTTTGGGTTTTTATAGCCAAGCGTTCGGGCCACTTCGGTAACCAAATAATTCTTGTCCTGTAATAGTTCACGCGCATAATCCATTCTTAGCTCCGAGAGGTACTCAAAAATACTCTTGTTGAATACTCGTTTGAACAAGGTCATGAGCTTACTTGTGTTTACACCAAATTCGCGTGCCAGGTTTTCAAGTGAATGGTCCTCCAGAAAAGTCTTATTTAAGTGCTCTTTAAGACCATGAACAACTTCGATGTCCCGATTACCTGCCTCCACAGAAAGTAAGTCCTTGGAATAATAAATAGAATGCAATTGAATAAGAATCACCTGTACTAGGGAGGTCTCAATCATCAACTGACCCAGCCGTCCGGTTAAAGGGCAATTGAAAACGTTTTGCAAGGCACGTTCTTGCAATAAGGTAATGGGTGCGTACCGGTCCCCAATAAAGCTTTCTCCGTTTTGTACTTTCTTGCGAAGAATGTCTGACCATCGTTCATTTTCAGGCAGAAATTGAAAGAGGTAGCTTGGTTTTACCGAAACATGTGCGATGTGAAAAGGCGCATGAGCAGGGCTGGTATGTACAAAAATATTATTGGGATCGTATTTGAAATTCTGCGATCCATTAAAGGATGCTATTCCATCATGGTGCTTATTAACAGAAGTCTTAACGTTACCCTTTAGAAATAAACAGGTGCCGAACATATCGAGGCCTTCAGCGCTGGTATTGACAAACACGGCCTCCTGGTCTAACTCGCCCTCAGAAATCCTTACCGAGAAATTAGGAAGGTACATATCCTTTACCTTCACTTCGGTTACAGGATGCTCACCTTCACCTTTAACATTGAGATAGTACCCAAAAGGTCGGGTAGCGGTTTCCTGCTTCGGAATCTCAAGATTTGGGTTATTAATTATTGTGTATTGATAGTTACGATTCATCCCGGTCGGGCTTAAATAGTAGTCATACAACGGAAGATTCCCATTCAGGTTGCGGCAGTTGCACAATTCGCAAATATTAAGTCTTCCTTTAAAAAAATGATCCCGCGTAGGTATCAAATGATTTTGCGTAGGCTTTTGATAAGGTGGTGCCCGTTCAAATCACCAAAACAAACGCAACATGAAAACTCATTTTCTTTCCCTGCTCGCATGGCTTATCCTGGCCTCGTGTAACTATTCCCCTAACAGGGAAACTAAGGCTGATCCGGTGGCGATGTCACAGGAAGAGCTGATTAAGCGCGGAGCTTATCTGACCACAATTGGTGCCTGTCATGACTGCCATTCTCCAAAAATTATGACACCCCAAGGCCCGGAACCCGATCCTGCGCGGTTGCTGTCAGGTCATCCGCAAAATGATCCAATTCCAGCGATCACCAATAGTCAAGATTGGATTTTGTTCTCGCAGGATCTAACTGCCTTTGTTGGTCCCTGGGGTGTTTCCTTTGCGGCCAATCTTACTCCGGACGATACCGGCACCGGCAACTGGACGTTTGAACAATTTAAAACCGCCTTGCGCAAAGGAAAGTATAAAGGATTGCAAACCGGGCGCGACCTGCTGCCGCCCATGCCCTGGCAAATGTATCAGCATCTTACAGATGATGATATGCTGGCCATCTTTACCTACCTACGCTCGCTTCCAAAAGTGAATAATCTGGTACCCATGCCCATTGCTCCTGATAAAATCAACACCCTTGCTTCTGTTAAAAACTAAATAAACGTCTCTATGAAATCGCACTTCATTTTAACCCTGATCACGATGACCCTAGTTTCATTCACCACCAATCCTTCCCGGAAGCCGGTTAATGCGAATGCCTCGCAGGAATTGGCAACTCAATTGATAAAAGCCCTTCAATCGGGCTCAGTCGATTGCTATTTGTTGTTGATCCCTTCGTTGGCGGACTTTAAAAGGGTTATGGAAGAAAATTCAGCGCTCTATGGCAATAACCTGAACGCGGCCCAGCAAGCATTTGCCCACGATTATTCAGCTACATTAATTCCGGCCGTACGTAATTCCTTTGAAGGACTAATCGCAGACGGAAAGCGAAGAGGTATCGATTGGAAAAAGGTAACGCTGGTAAGTTGGGAAACTAACGAACCCATTGAACAAGGGCTAAACCCAGCGGTTTTTGTAATTGCAATTGAAGCGCAGAACAAAATTTATCGCATCGAAATTGAAAAAGCCTTCTACTGGCAAGGTCAATGGAAAGCCAGCCAATTCATTAAGTTAGTTTAGTTTGTTTGTGTTATCCTGCCCGATTAATCGGGCAGGATTTCTAATTAAGAACATCTTCTTTTTGTCTCCATCTGCTCAATCGTAACCTCAGTCTATCGTTAAGAACCTTCCCTGGTCCAAAATAAATATTGATGGCAAACGTGACAAAGGCCAGGTAGTAGATAATATCCTCCAGATCGAGTCGAAAGTTAAAAGAACTCAAGAGTTCAATCCGCAACCAGGAAATGACAACAATCTGAACAACGGGGATAAGAAAACAAAGACTGTCATACCACACTGAGTTTCTCTGCAACAGCTTCATAAAAAATAAAATGTTGAGCACAATTACCACAACCATCACCATAAAGTCCCAGAACGGACTCAGCTGATTGATGTAATCTTCGTTAAGAATCATGGAGATGATGTTAGCGTGAATCACCAGGCCCAACATGTCGGGCATGCTTCGGCCCGCCAGGGTTGGATTCAGAGGTGTAAAAAATCGTTCTTCAAATGCAGGATCTGCCAGGTATTCCTCGCCCAGATATCCCAACAACACAATCCGGTCACGGATCAATTCGTCTGAAAAATTATCCCCCATCAAATCATCGTAGTCCAGTACATCAAAGTAAGAGCCTTTCGTTACTACCTGACCAAAAAATGAATAGTAATAGGTACCCGCGTTTCCGCGGAAGTTGATGAGCTCATCCTTGTAAGAAAGTATTTCCTCCTTTGTAAACCGTGCTATCTGTTTGCTAGCCTGTATGGAATCATACATTCTTGCCACTGCTACTCCAAAAGAATAAACCGGAGTTTTGTCAATCAAAACCATGGGGCAGTAGGACCGGCATTGAATACCACTTAAGGGATCAGAAGAAGTGACGAGGTTCGAAAATCCATAGTCGGCCCAATGCCTAAATTGAACGTCAGATAATTCTAAAGAATCATACACCTCATGCTCCTTCAACAGACCGGATTTTGAAGTATATAACCTGGCGCTTAGGACTACATTTCCAGCCAAACGGATAGCATCACTCAGCTTTCGATTAGCAACCGTGTCGCTAGCATTTGGACATGCTAAAGAATCAAAACAGTTTATAAATAGAGCATCCAAACCAATTACACGTGGTTGATACCTCGAAAGCAATTCAATTTGTTCAGCAATCTCTCGTCTTGAACCTTCGGAAATATTGATAAGCGTTATCCGGTCTTCCCGATGATTTACCTCTCTGAACTTAAATACAAAATCTTCCCAATGAAAATCCTGTAATGTGATGGATTGTGGAAAAGCTATTTGAAAAACAGGGCTACTGGTTATCCACTCAGCAGCCTGACCGAGGGCATAGGTGATCAATAAGATTATTATCAATTGCCGGAACCTCTTCATAGACAAATGATGAACCCTTTAGATTTCAACGCTTACGAATTTACTCAAATTGTTGGTGCACGCTTTACTTTTTTAATAGTGACAGGATTTCATTCAACTTCAGCAACGCCTCCACCGGGCTGATGGTATTGATGTCAATTTTTGCAAGCATCTCGTGGATGGCTTTGGATTTGGGATCCAAGTCGAATAGACTCATCTGGGGAGTGGGATTAGGCAGTTCTTCAAACTTTCGCTTCGGCTCATTCTTGTGCTTATCCCTCTCTAAAAAGTGCAGAATTTCATTGGCGCGTAAAACTACCTTATTAGGCATGCCTGCCAGTTGTGCTACATGAATTCCAAAACTATGTTCACTGCCCCCTTCTTTTAACGTGCGCATGAAAATGATTTTATCACCAATCTCTTTTACACTCACATTGAAATTTTTAACACGCACCAAATCTTCGGTGAGTTGATTCAATTCATGGTAATGGGTGGCGAATAGAGTTTTTGGCTTGTATTCCTTATGATTGTGCAGGTACTCCACAATCGCCCAGGCGATGGAAACACCATCGTAGGTAGACGTACCCCGGCCGATTTCATCCATGAGAATTAAACTGCGGTCGCTCAGGTTGTTAAGGATGCTGGCGGTCTCGGTCATTTCCACCATGAACGTTGATTCTCCACGCGACAAGTTATCCGAAGCACCCACACGGGTAAACACTTTATCGACAATGCCAATAGTAGCCGCTTCGGCTGGAACATAACATCCCATTTGCGCCATCAGCACGATGAGGGCAGTTTGACGCAGCAATGCAGACTTACCGGCCATATTAGGACCGGTGATAACCAGAATCTGCTGCGTTTCATTATCCAGGTAAATGTCATTGGGTACATAGCTTTCTCCCAGCGGTAATTGTCTTTCAATCACGGGATGTCGACCGGCTTTTATGGCGAGTCGCTTTGAGTCGCTGATTTCTGGTTTATTGTAATGATTCGCGCGCGCGATTACGGCAAAGGAAACCAAACAATCCACCGTAGCCACGATGCGTGCATTCTGCTGAATGTGAGAAATGAAATCCGCAGCGTGACGGACCAACTCCGTAAACAATCGCTGCTCAATTACCAGCAGCTTTTCTTCTGCATGAAGAATCTTCTCTTCATAGACTTTCAATTCTTCAGTGATGTACCGCTCCGCATTCACCAACGTTTGCTTCCGGATCCAATCGGTCGGCACTTTGTCTTTGTTGGCATTGCTTACCTCGAGGTAATATCCAAACACCTTGTTGTATGAAATCTTGAGAGAATTTATACCCGTGCGTTCTATTTCACGCTTCTGTATCTGCAACAGGTAATCCTTACCAGAAAAGGCAATGCTCCTTAATTCATCCAGTTCAGCATTTACTCCGTCCTTGATGATGCCGCCCTGGTGAATCAACATGGGGGCATCCTCTTTCAACTCAAGCTCAATCTTCTCTAAAAGAAACTCGCATTTATTCAATTGATCGCCCAGCTTCTTTAATTCGCTGGAAACGGATCGCTCCAGAATATCTTTAATCGGTACGATCGCCTTCAGGGAACGCTTTAATTGCTGCAGCTCGCGCGGGTTAATTCTGCCAACCGCCACTTTTGAGATCAATCGCTCCAGATCGGTGATCTGGCCCAGGTGTCCAAGAATTTTTTCAGTCAGGTTGTGGTCGTTATAAAATTGGTCAACTACCTGTAATCGCTCCTCTATGGCCTGCTTCTCCTTTAGTGGTAAGATTAGCCATTTTCGTAAGTTGCGTGAACCCATTGGGGTTATGGTATGATCGAGGATCTCTAAAAGAGGAACTCCGCCCTCGCTCGAAGAGCTTGTCAACTCCAGGTTGCGAATGGTAAACTTATCCAGCCAAACGTATTTATCCTCATCGATGCGTGCTATGGAGGCGATGTGTTGTGTGTCTTTATGTTCTGTCGCTTCGAGGTAATGCAGGATAGCTCCGGCTGCAACAATGGCTTCGGGCATCCCGTCAATTCCAAATCCCTTCAGTGAATTTGTCTTGAACTGATGAATCAACTTGTCATGAGCAAAGTCGAATGCGTATACCCAATCGTCCAAGGCAAAGGTGGCGTATTCATCACCCCATTGCACCTCCCATCTTTCCCGCTGTGCTTTACTGAAAATAATCTCCGCAGGGGCAAAACTTTGAATAAGCTTAAAAATATAATTCTCCGGACCTTGCGCTGTATAAAACTCACCGGTACTGATATCCAAAAACGAAACTCCGTAACCCTGTTTTCCGGTATACAGCGAGCAGAGAAAATTATTTTGCTTCCGCTCCAATACATTCTCATTAAAGGAAACTCCGGGGGTCACCAACTCGGTAACACCTCGCTTTACTATACCTTTAACAAATCGGGGATCTTCCAGCTGATCGCAAATGGCCACGCGGTTGCCCGCCCGAACCAATTTGGGTAAGTACGTATCCAGGGCATGGTGCGGAAAGCCTGCCAACTCAATTTCAGAAGCAGATCCGTTGCCACGCTTGGTTAGCGTTATGTCAAGCACCCGGGCAGCCTTAACCGCATCTTCACCAAAGGTTTCATAAAAATCACCTACCCGAAAAAGCAACAGCGCACCTGGGTACTTCGCTTTGATCGCATTGTACTGCTTCATTAACGGTGTGTCCATTGCCCCGGCTCCAGCCATAGCGGCAAAGATAAAATTTTCCCGATGGGTTAAAGAGAATGTTTTAGGACGCTTGAATTTTTCTGGAGCACCCTGATTCGACCGTCTTTACAACGAAAGAAATTCACAGATATCGTACGGAATTTTTGAACGATCCTCAGGATTCATCCAAGTCCTCATCTACATTGGTCTCGAGATTTGCGGAATGCCTGCGGATAATTTCGTCCAGCTCGCGGGCGGATTCGTTTAGATACTCCCGGATGATGGGTTCCTCCTTTGGATCATGGTTTGTATTTTTCAAGAGATTTACCAGGCCCAGGATGCGACTTAGGGGTGCACGAACAATGTGGGCATTCATATACGCATAGGCCTTCAGCTGTTCGTTCCGTTCCTCCAGTTGCTTGGTGCGCTGCCGTACCCGGACCTCCAGCCCCGCATTCAGTTTCTCGATAACCTCATTTTTGTTCTGAAGTTCATTGTAGGTACGCCAATAAATCCGGTAAACATAAATCAAGGTCAGGTTAATGAATACCCAACACATCACATAAATCGTGGTTACCTGAAACCGGTTTAATGGCAGCGTTAAATACCTCTTGTCTTCATCGTAGAAACTGAGGAAATCATATGAAAAGGCCGTGAGGAGGAACGTGACCAAGAGAAAAATAATGTAAGAAATACGATTGCGATAGAAAGAGAAAAATAATTGCACCATCAGGCTTGAGATGATACACAACACCGGGTGAACGATGTAAGAACCTGTTGCTACTCCGATCAAAATTACCGGTAGAATGTTAACCAATAAAAGCCAGGTAAACAAAAACAGAAAGCTGGATACCTGCCAATGATTATACCGGTTTAATACGATGCAGGAGGCCGATACAAGGGTTAATAAAACCGGCACGAGTGAATCAAATTCGGTCAGATTTATACTTGGATCGACTTCAAAAATGAAGTAGAGCAGAAAATAGACTGCCATCAAGGCCAATGTTATCCAATAAACGCGGGAGGATAGGGCCTTACGTTGGTTGGATTCATCGAGTAAATTCATGGTTCCTGTAAAGGACGGAGGTAATCGTGCATTTATAACACCTATGTAAGAAAGTTTTACATATTCAAATTAATCATTACCAACCAAAACCGGGAATATTTTCACATTTGCTTACCTCCAGAACGGTTCTGGTGGCTAACTAATTTCAACTATGGATGTAACTTACAACACTTCAAAAGTAGATTTAGCAATGGCAGCGCTTTCAAAACTGCCTGCCGAAGAGAGAAAAACTATTCTCGAAGGGCTAAAAGAAATCGTATCCGGGTATGCGGGGAAATCGGATAATGTTTTAAAAGCCAATGGTGATCAGACTTTTGCCTGGTGGATTTGGGAATAATTTCTTGAATTAAAAGCATTCGTGATCTCCTGCGAATGCTTTTTCTTATTGACCTATGACGGCTCCGGAATTCCTGACCGCGCTATCCCTGAACCCCCAGGTAACGGCAACATTTGCCCATCGTCAAGTTCCCCGGCTTAATGCCTATTGGCATAAACGCTCTGATTATATAACAACCAGTCCCGGGTATTACTTTATCCCCGTGTATTATGATCTGCTAATCCGGCAGGGGATACCTGGTGCTGCGCTGCTGGCAGAATCTACCCTGACGGCCATGGAAGAAATTCTGGACAGTGTAGCCCGCTTTGAAAGAAAGCATTTTGATTTTTCCGTGCACACGGAGAACTGCAGACGATCGCTAACCAAGCGAGGTATTTCCAATCTGGAAATCGCAGCGATTGAAAATGAATTGGTCAACAAATCATTTGAGAAAATCCCCGAAAATTTTAAAGCCCTTGCCCGAGCCAATACATTCTTATATGCTGTGGCCCTGGCTTCACCCGATTATTCTTTGATTTTTAGAACCTGGGAAAATCTAATGCCATTAATCCTGTTTCTGGATGACGTTGAAGATCTAAAAGAAGATCAAAAGGCGGGTGAAGAAAACAGCTTGCTGGAAGGACCTGGTATTGAGGAGAGTTTCTTTCAGTTACACCCTATCTTATTGACCCTCACACAAAACCTTCAACCCATTAATCGCGTTGTCTATCATCATTTCAATGAGCTTCGATTGCGGGCATTAGTAAAGGGGATTGTTGAAGTAACATCCTAAGTTTCAACCTCATTGTTTCCTGGCTACAATGAGCCACATCATGTCGCCTTTCTCTTTGGACCGGTCCACAAAAGGATCCTTCTTCAACACGATCGTAAAACCCGCTTTGCGCAAGTCCTCCAGGGCGAAGTTCATTCCCAACTCATGCCTGCGTTCCTGCTCCTCACGGGTTGAATTTCTCCGGCTTTCTGCCACCGCTTCGCAGAGGATCAATCGACCCCCGGGTTTCAACGCTGCCTTCACATGCTGAAGAATTTCATCATGGCTATCCATTTCATGGTATGCATCCAGGATAATGACCCCATCCAGGGAATTCAGTGGCAGCTTGGGGTTATTGTAATCCCCTTTGATGGCAGTAACCTGACGGAGGGATCGCTTAACCAGAATGGTTTCCAAGCGATCCAGTTTTTGTTGTTCTACATCAACGGCATAAACTTTTCCCTGGGCTCCCACTGCCGATGCCAATTTTACGGTCATGTAGCCCTCATGGCAACCCACATCCGCTACTTGACTTCCGGGCTTAATCGCTAAATACCGGATCAATTCGTCTGCTTTTTGCCATTGGTCGCGCTCGGTCCAGGCGCTTTCACTATACACATTTTTCCAGGAGTCCTGTGCGGAAATAGTTTGGCAAATTAAGAGGAGCAAAAAGGAGATGGAACGAACCATGGTCTTAGAACGAAAAAACAGAATGTGGGATTGTTAATTATTTTGTAATTCCACCAATTAAATATTTCATCTGGTTGTAATTATTCACTCCTTAAAGTTACTAACTGAGGAATTTAATGCCATGAATTTCAAATGAATGAAGTAGTTACCCGATCTGATGATCATGAAAACATTATTGCGGCAGCGGGGTTATTCAGATACTCCTGTTACTCATAAATGAACAGGCCTGCATGGGGCAATTTCCGGACAAAGAATTTACGGAACTGATTGATCAAAACCGGGGCATCATTTATAAAGTGATCCGTCTGTACGTTAACCACGAAGAAGACGAGCGCGACCTGTTTCAGGAAATTCTGTTTCAAGCCTGGAAGTCGTACCCCCGGTTTGCAGGTCAATCTAAATTTTCAACCTGGTTGTACCGGGTGGGTCTGAATACCGTTCTAACATTTAAACGAAGACCACAATTGGTTACTCCACTGGAAGACCTGACTTCGCTGAATGTAGCTAATGATGGGACCTATGCAGATGAAAGTGAGGCTTTATATCATGCCATCCGGGATCTTAACGAGCTAGACAGAATGATTATCTCACTGCATCTGGACGGTTATGAAAATGAAGAAATTGCCGACATCACAGGATTGACCAAAAATAATACGGCTGTGAAATTACATCGCATTAAAGAAGCCCTGATTAAAAAATTGAAAGCACGCTAAGGAATGGATCTTAAGGAAACCTGGAAAAAACTGGAGCTGGAAAAACTGGAGAAACCGGTAAGCGGTGCTGTGGAAGTACGAAAAACCAGCAGGCACCCAGTGCAAAAACTCATTATCGGGTTTCAGGTAGCCCTCGGCTTTGTCATCTGCTTTGGCGCCATTTTCCTGTACCTGATGATCGTGATGCCGCAGCCTATCGTGAAATTCTTCATGCTACTGATGATTATTGCCTACGTCTTCTATTTCGTTGTCAATTACAGGGTACTTAAAAAAATCAGAAATTCGAATCGGATGGATTTGAGCCTGCTCAGTACATTGAAACAGGTGTACGATAATGTTCAATCCTCACTGGCCTTTCAAAGAAAGTCGTCCTTATTGATTTATCCATTTGCTGCCGCAGCCGGGTTTATTCTGGGCTTATCTACCCATGACGAAGCCCTTGTACTACTACAAAAAAAAGAGATACTGATCAGTCTCTTAATAGCAGTAATTATCTTAACTCCGCTTAGTTACTATCTGGCAGTTTGGATGGAGCGGCTGAGTTATGGGAAATACTTAGAGCAGTTGCATAAACTGATTGTTCAGTTTGAACAAGAGGAAAATCTAGCAGAGCAGGGTTGAGTCGGCACGCTCCGCCCACTTACGGATTCGGACATGAAAGACCCTGTTGAGACCCCTGAAACAAAAGGGTCTCAACACCAAGACAAACTCAATAGCTCTTTTTAAATTACTGCGGAATGATTTACAAAGACTTAATGCACACGTCCTATTTTCTCAAGTTGTTCGGATAGTCGCTTTACTCTGCGAATATCTTTCGCCTTGTTAATATCCAGATAAACTCCCTCCAAGCGGATATCACCACGAAATTGAAAATTGGAATCATAGAACCGGATGAGGGAATAATTCTTTGAATTCACATTGGTTTCCACCACCCAGGTTACGGGATCTTTGATTCTTTTCGCCTCTGCATTCCATGCGGTAGTGCCTAGCAAAACCAACACGCTCAACATCTTCAGTTTCATAAAATAAAAATCTATAGTATGTGTACGCAACCCGTTCGGTGTTTGTTTTGTTCAAGACTATCTTTTTTGATTTGCCAAATCCAATTTGAACCAACACCTTACATCCGATTTGTAAGTCTGAAGAATGAAAAAGCTTTCCCTCGATGAGTTAAACCGGATTTCAGTAACTGAATTCCGAACTGCTGAGAAAATACCCGTTTGCATTTTGCTGGACAACATTCGCAGTCTGCACAATGTAGGTTCTGCCTTTCGCACGGCCGATGCGTTTCGAATTGAAAAAATTATACTCACGGGCATTACCGGTACACCTCCCCATCGGGAAATTCAAAAAACGGCATTGGGAGCCACCGAATCTGTCGCCTGGGAATATATAGAACTTCCCGAGACAGCCTCTCAGAAATTAAAAAGTGAAGGCTATACTATTGTGATTGTAGAACAGACAACAGACAGCCTACCGCTGCAAACTTTCTTTGCCGAGCCCATGAAAAAGTATTGTCTTGTTTTTGGCAATGAGGTTCACGGGGTCAGTGAAAAAGTAATTGCCCTGGGTGATCTGGCATTGGAAATTCCGCAACTTGGAACCAAACACTCGCTCAATATTTCCGTCTGTCTCGGTATTGTTGTCTGGGAATTGTTCCGGAAAATGCGTCTGGATAGAAAGTCTACTTCTTAGTTTCCTCCATCGGCAAATTTGGGTCGCGCGTCCACTCCTGAAGGGATCCATCATACAATTTCATTTCATACCCAAGGATTCTTCCTGCCATATACACAACACTGGCAGTTTGACCAATAAAGCAATAGGTTACAAGTTCTTTGTCCTTTTCAGCTACGGAAGAAAAATAGGGTTGTAGTTGCTCGATCGGTTTAAACATATTCACTGAATCTACCATTTCCGTATAGGGAATATTGGCCGCTCCGGTGATGTGACCATTTCTTGGATATCCGGTAGGATCTCCGTTGTAGTATCTCGTCATTCGGGCATCCACGACAACATTGGCAGGTGACTTTAACGCTTTAAGAACATAGTCCTTATCTACCAATTGCGTTCCGGTTCGTACTTTGTAATTTCCCTTCTTTACCGGGGTAACCTTGGTTGTCACTTCATTTCCGGTTTTTTTCCAGGCTTCTAATCCGCCATTGAGATAAGAAACCTTGCCCTTAAGCCCTAGATATTCCAAGGTTAAAAACATGCGGGCAGTAACACTCACTTCATTGCGGGCATGATAAATTATTATATGGGAATCATTGCTGATGCCAAGATTCTGCAACAGCGTAGTTGCCAGAACCGGATCAGGCGCATTAAAATTTCCATAGGGTGAGTCGGGAGCAAGGGACCCCGACCATAAAAATTGAGCTCCGGGAATATGCTCGCTGTCAAAATCATATTTCTGGAATCCAACCTGAAGCACTACCAGGTTTGGATGAGTGAGATTACTCTTCAACCATTCCGAAGTAACTAAAATTGGGTGATTCTGGGCATTGGCATGGATCATTAATATCATGCCTGCAACGAAAATGAGTTTTTTCATAGGGCCATTATTTGGAGATTACTTCTGTAATCGAAAAATGGCAACCCTTCGTTCGTGTATTTACAGGAACGGACTAAATCAGAGAGCGAGCTTATATTTCTGTTTTGAACTACTTAACCGGAACCAAACGCGATACCGTGCCGGGATTTTCGGTAGTAACATAAATATATCCATCGGGGCTTTGGGCTACAGCCCGCACCCGGCCTATTTTTTCTAATATTCGTTCCTCTGCCACAAACTTGCCGTCTTTCAATTCCACCCGGGCCACCAATTGAAATGCCAATGCCCCCACCAACAGGTTGCCTTTCCAATTTGGATATTTATCACTCGTAACCATGGTCATTCCGCACGGAGCGATGGAAGGTACCCAGTACCGCACCGGTTGTTCCATTCCTTCCTTAGCGGAGATGTCGGAGATCGGTTTGCCATTGTAGTTAATCCCATAGGTGATTACCGGCCAGCCATAATTCTTTCCCTTTTCTACTTTATTTAATTCATCGCCTCCTTTTGGGCCGTGTTCATGATCCCAAAGGGTATTGGTTTCTTTGTCGTAATAGAGTCCTTGCGGATTGCGGTGACCGTACGACCAGATTTCGGGTTTGGCCCCGGGTGTGTTGACAAACGGATTATCTTTTGGGACCCGACCATCTTCGTGCAGTCGGAGAATCTTGCCAAGGTGATTGCCCAGGTTTTGTGCATTCTCCATCTTTCCGCGTTCACCCGATGAGAAAAAGATATACCCATTCCCATCAAATACCAGCCTCGAACCAAAATGGGCACCGGAAGAACTTGTAGGCTCCGCCTTAAATAACTCCTCCAGATTAACGAGCGCATTGCCTTGCAATCTTCCGCGCGCCACAACGGTGCCGCCCTCATTTCCATTGGGCTTTGAATAGGTTAAATAAATCCAGCCGTTTTTCGCATAGTCGGGATGAAGTTGAATATCCATCAAACCTGCCTGCCCATTCGTATATACAGCGGGAACTCCTGAAATTTTCTCCGGTAGCAACTTGCCGTCCTTAATAATTCGAATCTCTCCCTGCTTCTCCGTAACCAAAATCCGGCCGTCTGGCAGAAAGGCAATGCCCCACACACTTTGTAAGTCGGAGGCGATTGTTTCCAATACAAATTTCTGTTTTTGAGAAGAAATGGTGGTACCAGGTACGGGTTGTGCCTGCACCCCGATTAGGATAGCAACCGTAAATACAAGTGACAGAATTTTTTTCATCGCGATTTCAAAGTTATCACGACAAAGATAGAAGTATCCCGTCAGGATTACCTATCTCATCATTCACTTCGCAACGTTTCGCTTGGGTTAACAACTGCAGCCTTTAAGGCCTGATAAAATACTGATGCAAATGCGATGAAGAGCACAATCAGGCCAGCCGCCAAAAACACCCAAGGGCTGATTTCAACCTGATAGGCAAAATCAGCAAGCCATTGATGAACGGCATACCAGGCAAGGGGTACAACCAATACAAAGGCAATAATAATTAGCCTGGAAAAGTCCTTTGATAGCAACAGAACTATTCCTGATACGGTAGCGCCCAATACTTTTCGCACGCCAATTTCCTTCTTGCGCTGCTCGGTCATAAAGGCAGTAAGTCCCAACAAACCCAAGCAGGCAATTAAAATTGCCAGCAAGGCAAATGAGCCAATCAGAATGCCTGTATTCTGCTCAGCTTTATACTGACGCTGAATTGTTTCATCTACAAATTGGTACGTGAAGGGATAATCAGGAGCCAGTTTCTTCCATTCGCGTTCCACCACAGCAAGTTGATCGTTCAGGTTACCGGCTCCCAACTTGATGGAAAGGCACCACATGTTACGCGGATCAATCCGTAACACCAGCGGTTCAATTTTCCGATGCAACGACCGGTAATGAAAGTCCTTTACAATGCCCACTACCTTTCCTGCCGGATGTCCGTCCAGCGCACGGATTGGTGTGCCCAGGGGCTTCTCCAGCATCAGGTCCGCAACGGCCGCTTCATTCAATAAATAAGCTTCCACCGAATCAGTCGCGTATTCTTTAGACAAATCCCGACCGTCAATGATTTCCAATCCGAATGTTTTTATGTAATCGTAATCAATAATCATGGTGTTCATGCTGCGTTTCGGAATATCCAGGCCGGGAAAATCATACTGCCAGGTGGAGCTTTCCATACCCGGAGTTCCGTTCGAAAAGGTTACTGATCGCACGGAAGCATTGGCTAAGAGATTCTCTTTAAAGACCTCGCGTTTATCCCACAGTGCCATGGGGGGGTTGGTGTAGAGGATGCTCTCCTGATCGAATCCCAGATTTTTATTTTGAATAAACGTCATTTGTTGATAGACCACAAACGTACCAATCATCAAAAACGCAGCTACGCCAAACTGAAGAACCGTCAATATTTTCCGTAAGCCGGCATTGCCGGAAGGTCCGGCCTGACCTTTCAATACCTGGGCTGGCACAAAAGAGCTGAGATAAAAGGAAGGATAGCTCCCCGAAACAATTCCGGTAATTATCCCTGCCAGTATGATATAACCAATCACACTATCCCGACCGAAGTAAACGATATCAAGTTGTTGACCGACCAGCGAGTTGAAAACCGGTACGAGCACTTCCAATAAGATCATTCCAAGAATCAGAGAGATGACCACCATGACAACCGTCTCTCCTAAAAATTGTTTGATAAGTTGATGGCGGAAGGCCCCCATCACCTTGCGCAACCCTACCTCCTTGGCACGCTTCATCGCCCGGGCAGTTGAAAGATTCATAAAGTTAAAACAAGCAATCACCAGAATCATTAATGCCACTGCTGAAAAAATATAGACGTAACTCATGTTTCCATTGGCAGTATCGGCTTTAATTCCGGTTGTAAAATGAATCTCTGTAAGGGGCTGAAGCCAATCGCCCAGGGCTTGTTCGTTGTAATTTTCTTTCCGGGCCTCCGTAAATTTTTTGTCAATCCTTTTGGCCAGGCCGTCAATGTCGCTCTTGGTAGGTATATAAAAATAGGTAGCGTAATTCCAGGCATCCAGGTTGGTTAGGAATTGATCGGCCGGAAATCCATATTGATCCTGCACCATTTTGGCAATGGTTTCAAATGTGGTGAGGTACGTAAACTGTAGATGTGAATTTGCCGGTACGTCTTTAAACACACCTGTAATTTCATAGTCGTACGCATTGTCATACCGAATCACCTGTCCGATCGCGTCTCCGTTTGGGAAAAATTTGTCAGCCACGGATTGTGCGATCGCAATCGTATTGGGTCGGTTAAAAACGGTCGCGGGGTCACCTTGCACCAGTGTGAAACTGAACATCCTGAAAAAATCCTTGTCAGCAACAGAAAGGGTTTTAGCATCCAGAAAAGTATCGCCAAAGCGAATCAAGGGGCGTTCATTTACATCTGTAAAGCGCGTGAACATTTCCACCTCATGAAAGCTTTCTGCGATCAGGGGTCCGAATCCGGCCGGCACCATGGTTTGCATGCTTACCTGTCCATCGCGCTCACCCCGCGGGATGTAGCGATAAATCGAATCCTTATTTTCATGAAAATTCTCATAACTTAACTCAAACCGTACATACAGGGTTACCAGCAAGCAACAGGCTAGTCCAATGGCCAATCCAACAATGTTGATGACCGAATAACCCAGATTTTTATACAAACTACGGGTGGCTATCAGGAGATAATTTCTAAGCATGGGGTAAGGAGTTTGGGTATAAGACGCAAGATAGGGCATGAAGTTGCATGAGTTCTTCAGCAAGTGGTTTTCGAATTGAGTTTCTACCACAGAATCCATCAATTCTTATTCAGAATCCAGTCAATCTTTGCACTTTTGTAGCAAGAGAATATTTCCGTGAACGATCGTTATAATCAACGCGGTGTTTCCGCCAGCAAGGAAGATGTGCACCAGGCTATTCAAAACCTGGACAAAGGATTATTTCCGAAAGCATTCTGTAAAATAGTCCCCGATACGCTGGCGGGAGACCCGGAATATTGTACACTCATGCATGCTGATGGAGCCGGCACCAAATCCTCCCTCGCTTACATCTATTGGAAGGAAACGGGTGATCTTTCGGTATGGAAAGGAATTGCCCAGGATGCCGTGATCATGAACGTTGATGATCTGCTGTGTGTAGGTGCAACAGGTCCCATTTTGCTCTCGTCTACGCTGGGCCGCAATAAACATCTGATCCCAGCTGAAGTGATCTCAACCCTGATCAACGGTACGGAAGAAGTGTTGTCCATGCTTCGGAAATACGGCATGGAGATTTACAGCACGGGTGGCGAAACGGCCGATGTCGGTGATTTAGTGCGCACCATCATCGTAGACAGCACCGTAACCGCACGCATGAAACGTAAGGACGTGGTTGACAACGCTAACATTCAGAACGGGGATGTTATAGTTGGGCTCGCCTCGTACGGCAAAGCAACTTACGAATCTGAATACAATGGCGGCATGGGCAGCAACGGCCTTACCTCCGCCCGGCACGATGTGTTTGACCATACCTATGCGTTAAAATATCCTGAGAGCTACGACCAAGCGGTACCCGACAATCTTGTGTATTCCGGCAAGTACAAAGTGACGGATGAACTTCCAGGTGTTGATCTCAACATAGGAAAGTTGGTGCTATCCCCTACCCGAACGTATGCTCCGGTAATGATGGAGGTGCTTAAAAGCCTACGTTCCCAAATACATGGTGTAGTTCATTGCAGCGGAGGCGCGCAAACCAAAGTGTTACACTTCATCGATCAACTACACGTTATAAAAGATAACCTCTTTCCAATCCCACCGTTGTTTAACTTAATTCACGAATGCTCAGGGACGGATTGGAAGGAGATGTATAAGGTCTTTAATATGGGGCACCGGATGGAGTTTTATGTTTCAAGCGGGGCAGCCAGTCAACTCATAGAAATTTCAAAAAGCTTTGGGATCGATGCGCATGTCATTGGGCGGGTGGAAGCTTCCACACATAAAAAAGTAACGTTGAAAACACCCCATGGTACTTTCGAATATTAAAACTCCTGTATAGTTAGTTTCTCGGCACCAGGACTCATTTCATAATCCAATCCGTCATGAAGGTCCTTTTCATTTTGTTCAGTATTGTTGGCTCCGGGTTGTATGGCCAACCCAAATCCGATACGCTTTACGTTCGTACCAATCTGGTTGGATATCTTCCGGAAGAGGAGAAAGTGGGTGTTGCTTTTTCAACTCGTGCAGTCAGCGGTAAATTCAATGTGATTGAGATTCTTACCGGTAAAGTTGTTTTTACCGGGAAGATAGTCCCCTCACCGGCTCCCGGGTTTGGTGGCTTTCGGTATTTCTACCACCTCGACTTCAGTGCGTTGCAATCGGAAGGCACGTTCCAGATAACTCTTTCAAAACTCCCTGCTGCGACAAGCCCCTTCACCATCGCTAAAGAAGTGTATGATAATTATGCGGAAGACCTTTTGGGATTTATGCGACAACAACGTTGTGGATATAACCCTTTCTTTAATCAAACCTGTCATGAAAAAGATGGCCGCACCATGGATGGCCCTATGCCCGATTCCACCTACCTGGATGCGCGCGGAGGCTGGCACGATGCCGGAGATCAATTGAAATACCTGATCACTGCCAGCAACGCAGTGGCGCGCATGATTATGGCTTATCAATTATTTCCTGAAAAATTTACCGATCAGGTGAATGGGCTGGGTCAACCCGGAAAAAACAATGTGCCTGATGTATTGGACGAAGCCCGATGGGGCCTTGATTGGATTCACAACCTGCACCCAACACCGGGTCAATTGTTTCATCAGATTGCCGATGATCGCGATCACATTGGTTGGAAACTCCCGGCATTTGATCAAAGTAATTACGGTTGGGGTAAGAACTCCTACCGTGTCGTGTATTATGCAACCGGAAAGCCGCAGGGCTTTGGAAAATATAAAAGTGAAGCAACCGGAATCGCCAATCTGGCGGGTCGTTCTGCAGCCGCCATGGCGCTGGGCTATCAGGTTTGGAAAACCGATCTCCACGATGAAGCGTATGCCTTGAAATGCCTCGAGGCCGCTAAAGATTTATATGCGATGGCCAAACAGCAGGAAGGATATCAGCAAGGCAATTCTTATGGTGCTCCGTATCGTTACAATGAAGATACCTGGACCGATGATCTGGAATGGGCTGCTGCCGAATTATACAAGGCAACTGGCAATAAAGAGTACTTGGATGACGCTAAGAAATATGCAGTATTAACAGGAACCCTTTCCTGGATTGAAAATGATACTACTGCCCACTACCAACGATATCCGTTTCTCAACATCGCCCACTATTCACTATACGGATCAGTGGATGAAGATTTCAAAAAGAAACTGGCCGGTTATTATCGTGTAGGAATAGAAAAAACATTAATCCGTGCTAACAGTAATGCCTTCAGGTATGGCGTACCTTTTATTTGGTGTTCAAACAACCTGGCTGTAGATCTGGCTCTTCAAATATTATTGTACGAAAAGATGACTGGCGATCAGCAGTATCATCCCTACGCATTGGCCATTCGTGATTGGCTGCTGGGTCGTAACCCATGGGGATCCAGTATGTTTATGAATATTCCTCGCAGAGGCGAGTATCCGCAAGACGTGCATACCAGTACTTGGGCGCTTACAAAAAAGGAGGTGCCCGGAGGTTTGGTTGATGGTCCTATCTATGCCCGTATCTACCATAATTTAATCGGTTTAAAATTAAATCAACCCGATGAATTTGGTGCTTTTCAAAACGACTATGTAGTATATCATGATGACATTGGTGATTATTCCACAAACGAACCCACCATGGATGGCACCGCGTGTGCAATCATGCTATTAGCCTGGTTTGAAGAAACTCCTTAGCCTTACAATTTTACATCCTTGGCAATGTCGCTAAGCTGAATGGAGAGCGCCCGCGTGGAGATATAAATTTCACGCATCGAAAGCCCGAGGGAAAATAAAAGTGTAATCAACGAGGCGCCAAATACGTATTTGACAATTACTTCCTGTCCATTGAATAAAAAGAACATGCAAAGCACGCTCATAAAAAGGGCCAGAATACTATAGAGTTGCATGTCGCGGATCAATCGCAAACGAATTTTCAGGTTTCGGATCTGATCAGCTACACGCTTGTCTTCACGCTTGGTATAGTCATCGGCTAACTTGCGAATGAGCGTTGCCACGGCCAAAAACCGATTGGTATATGCCAACAAGACTAACGATACCGTAGGAAAAAGTAAGGCGGGTGTTGTGAGGGTGAGTTCCATGATAAAGATTATCTGGTAAAGATAGGAGAACTTGAGTGCCACACGGAATAATGCAATCATCTTTGAGGTAGATTGAAAAAAGAGCCCGTAGCCGAACAAAAGCAAAGCGAAACTTGTAAGTTTGGAAGACTGCCATGACATCTTTAAACAGCCATGAAAATAGTAGAGGTTTGCTTTAGCCCCGCGTTGGGTGGGTTGGAGTTGTATTTTCATACCTGCTGTGTGCAATTAGCAAGGCGCGGTCATGATGTTCTTTCAGTCCGCCTGAATCAAAGCCGTCTTCATCAGCTGGCACTGGAGCAAGGGGTACGAACAATTGGTTTGGAAGCCGGAAAAAAATGGTGGCCCTTCCGCCAAGCCTGGCAACTGAAAGCTATTCTGGCCGAACATCAACCTGACCTGGTACATATTCACTGGCGGGAAGACATTCCGGTGCTGGCATTCACAAAAATTTTTAGTCGGCACAAATTTAAATTGGCTTTCACCCGGCAAATGCCGATGCCGAACTCTAAAAAGGATCCTTACCACCGATTGATTTATTCGCAAATTGATCTCTATCTTACCATTACCGAGCGATTAAAGCAGCATGCTCTTGAGCGATTAACCATTGCTCCAGAAAAAATTCATCGGCTTTATTATGGTGTGCGGCCCGCACCAACTCCTGATCCTGTATTTTTAAAAAAATTCCTAACCCTCACCCAACCCGGTGATTTTAATATCGGTGTCTTCAGCCGGCTGGAACACGGCAAAGGGCAGCACACTGCTATTGAAGCCCTGAACATTCTTAAAAATTCATTCAATATTCCAGCCCGACTTTACATCGTAGGCGATGTGATGGTACCTGCCTACAAAGAATCCTTGGTAAAAAGAGTTGCCGAATTAGGCTTGGAGAATGACGTTGCCTTCAAAGGTTTTTTGAAAGAGCCCATGCTGGCCATGCAAGGCATGGATGCGCTGATTTTACCGAGTAGAAGTGAAGCCTTCGGACTAGTTCTCATCGAAGCCATGCGGTGTGGCGTGGCCGTACTGGGTGTGCAGGCAGGCGGGGTTCCTGAAATTATTGATCACGATGAAACGGGAATGTTGTTTGCCTGGGAAGATGCAACGCAATTGGCGCAACAATTGGCCCACTTATTTCAAAACCCAGCCCTCCGAAAAAAAATAAGCGAAAACGGGAAACGCAAGGCGGACCTTGAATTCAATGAAGAGCTGCATTTTCAAAAACTTGAGGCTCATTTCAAGCGCCTAATTGAATAATCCTGCCACAGAAAAAATCATTTCATTCAACAACCATCTATCACATTCCGTTTTCTGTGTGTTTTTGTCTGCCTATCTTTCTTAAAAGAATTCCGGTATGAAATCTCTCTTCCTCTCCTTATTGATCCTGTCCAGTGGCTTTGTCTTAGGACAGAAAAAAAATACACCGCAACCCATTTCAAAAAAAGCATTAGACCATTCGGTGTACGACAATTGGAAAGAAATTCCCTACAAGGCATTGACTTCAGACGGCAGTTATGCGGTCTACACAATTAATCCGCAGGATGGTGATGGAAAGGTGGTTTTCTACAATTTAAAGACAAACGCACAGGATTCTGTAAAGCGTGCTGCAGACATTGCACTCACCTTTGATAGTCGCAATGCGGTTTTCAAAATCAAGCCGCAACAAAAACTAGTCAAGGATCTGCGCAGACAGAAAAAGAAAAAAGAAGAATTGCCGAAAGACTCGCTGGGGATTTATTCATTCAGCAGCCGCAAAACGGAAAAAATTCCAGAGGTAAAATCCTACAAGGTTCCTGAAAAATCAGGTGGCTGGGCGGCTTATCAATTAGAGGCTAAGAAAGAAGTGAAACCGGCCGCTACTGGCGAAAAGGCTCCGCCCACAAAAAAGAAAAAGGTGAACAGTGATGACAATGGATATACCCTGGTGCTGCGGAAATTGACAGACGGGAAGGAAACTTATTTTGGATATGTTAAAGACTACGCATTCGCCAAGTTTGGCCAGGGCTTGTTGTTTCATACGACTGGAAACGACTCCACTCTGAAAGCAGGAATCTACTGGTATGACTTGCAAAAGGAAGACCTGAAAATGTTACACGAAGGCCGGACAAAGTTTAAATACAAAGGGCTTGCCATCAGCGAAGATGGCGCGCAAGCTTCTTTCTTATTAGACTCAGATACAACCATAGCATTGGTGCGTCACTTCAAACTATACCATTGGCAAAAAGAAACTCCATCGGCAAGATTGTTGGATATTGAAAGTTCGCTGGGCATTCCCCCCAATTGGATTGTGAGTGAGCATTATACCCCGCTGTTCTCCAAAGATGGGAAGCGACTATTTGTTGGTTCAAGTCCAATCCCTGCTGTTGCCGATACAACGCTATTGCCCGAAGAAATGGCCGTGGTTGAAGTTTGGGGTGGCAACGATGATTATATCTACCCGCAACAGAACCGGCAACTGGAAAACGAAAAGAAACGAAGCTACCTGGTAATGATTGATTTGGACACCCGCAGCGTCCGGCAGATTGCCGATCGCGAGGTGCCCACGGTGATCTTGGGCAATGAAGGGAATGCTTCCATCTTCCTGGGTGAAAGTGATGTGAAGTATCGAAAAATGATTACCTGGGATACCCAGAACTATTCGGATCTCTATGTTTTTGATGTGGCTGCAGGCACCCGAAAACTTATACTTTCGCAACTGAAAGGGAATGCCATGCTCTCGCCTCAGGCACAGTATGCTTATTGGTACAGTCAACCCGATAGTGGCTGGTTTGCCTACAACGTTGCCACAGAAAAAACGCAACTGCTTACCAAAGGATTGGGCGTAGCGGAAGAAGAGAATGATTTACCTCAATTCCCGAACTCCTATGGAGCAGCGGGCTGGACCAAAGATGACGCCCGGTTTTTAGTTTACGATCGATATGACATCTGGTCGCTGGATCCCAACGGAATAACCCAGCCGGTTAATCTCACCCGCATTGGACGACAGGAGAAAATCCGGTTTCGATACATTCGCCTGGATGCCGAAGAACGGTTTATTGATCCGGAAAAGGAATTGCTTTTGAGTGCCTTTAACGAAATTACCAAAGCTGCCGGGTACTACAAACTAAACGTAAAGGATGGAAAGCTGACACGCCTCGTGGTGAGTGATCATCGGTATAGTTTTACGGCAAAAGCCAAACAAGCCAATCAAATACTGTTTACAAGGGAAAGTTTTAGGGAATATCCCGATGTGTGGACAACCGATTTTACGTTTTCAAGTCAAAAGAAACTGAGCGATGCAAACCCCCAAATGAAAAATTACTTGTGGGGATCTGTAGAGCGCGTGTCCTGGACTTCGCTGGATAATCTTCCGCTGGAGGGATTGTTGTATAAGCCGGAGGGCTTTGATCCGAAAAAGAAATATCCGCTGATGGTTTATTTCTACGAGCGGTATACAGACGACATTCATCAGCATTATGCTCCGGCCCCCATCCGCTCGTTTATTAACTTCTCGCTGTATGCGAGCAGTGGTTACCTCATTTTTGTTCCGGATATCATTTACAAGATTGGATTTCCTGGCGAGAGTGCCCATAACTGTGTTCTACCCGGTGTAACCGCGTTGATCAGCAAAGGATTTGTAGATGAAAAACACATTGGGGTTCAGGGGCACAGCTGGGGTGGCTATCAAGCCGCCTACCTGATTACGCGCACCAACATGTTTGCTGTTGCCGAGGCGGGCGCCCCGGTGGTCAACATGATCAGCGCATACGGTGGCGTTCGGTGGGAAAGTGGCCTGAGCCGGATGTTTCAATACGAAAAAACCCAAAGTCGGCTGGGAGGTTCGTTGTGGGAAAAGCCGATGCTGTACCTGGAAAATTCACCCATCTTTTTCGCAGATAAAGTTCAAACTCCTGTGCTCATGATGCATAATGATGGCGATGGGGCCGTTCCCTGGTACCAGGGTATTGAGTTTTATATGGCACTACGCAGATTGAACAAACCTGTGTGGATGCTGAATTACAACGGCCAGGGCCATGGACTTACGCAACGACAAGACCGCATGGACTTTGCCATCCGCATGAAGCAATACTTCGATCATTTTTTGATGGGCCAACCCATGCCGGAATGGATGAAGGAAGGTATTCCCGCGATTAAAAAAGGAACTACAAAGGGATATTGATGTAATCACTTCAGGGCGAAGTTTTTTCATTGGACTTACCACTATGGCGAGATCCTATTAACCTATTTTAACGGACGTCATGGTAAGGGAACCTGCTACCGCCTTATCGTTAAACAAAGTGACCTCCTCTTTTTCCTCTTTCAGCGCCAATGTATAGAGCAAGGGCAAAAAATGCTCAGGGGTAGGGATGGCCAATTGAAAGGGCTTTCCTTGCTGAGAATAGTCAATCAACGGTTTATGGTTGTTGGAAAGAATAAAGCCTCTCATTTTCTCACTCGCTTCCTGAGCCCAATCATAGGCGTAGTCGGTTGTATTCAATTTATCCCATGCCACCATCCGAAGGTTATGCACCATGTTCCCGCTGCCAATAATTAATACTCCCTTCTTGCGAAGCGAAACCAGTTCTTGTGCCAACTCATAGTGATATTGAGGCGATTGAAAATGATCGAGACTCATTTGAATGACCGGCACATCGGCATTGGGGTAAAGATGCTTCACCACACTCCACGCGCCATGATCTAACCCCCAGGCATGATCGAGTCCAACATTTGCTTTCTTTATTGTATTCTTCGTTTCGATTGCCAACTCAGGGCTGCCTGGTGCCGGGTACTGAACTTCGAATAATTCCTTTGGAAATCCACCAAAGTCGTGAATGGTGCGCGGATGTTCCATGGCCGTAACATAGGTACCTCTGGTTTCCCAATGCGCAGATATTACTAATATCGCACGAGGTCTCGGTAATACTTTGCCTGCATTTCGAAACCCGCGTACAAATTCGTTTTCTTCTATCGCATTCATAGGGCTTCCGTGTCCCAGAAATAATGCAGGCATTTGCTCGGTAGCAGAAAATGAGCCTGTCAGCTTACTTAGTTCCTTTAATTTCATAGTTGATCCTATTACGGGTGCAGCCAAAGCAAATAAAAACTCGGTTCGATCCATGGTATACGCAACAAGATTCAGCGCGTAGGAGTTCGCATCTGTAAAGGTAATGCAAGCGGGTACGCTATTTCTTAATGTAGATTAAGTAAGGTCCTATTCAAACCCTTGGGCAACGATAAATTGGTTGAGAAAATATAAATCAACTCATAGAAACACCAATCAAACTTCCAATGCCATAGGTAATTGCTGCTGCAGCCAATCCAAACAGCACTTGGCGCAATCCTGAATACCATACATTTTTTCCCGTGAATAGCGTAATGGCAGCTCCAATTAAAAACAATCCTATCGTACTTAGAGCCACACTGAAAAGGATCGCTTTAAAACCTGCACTGAAAAAGAACGGTATAACAGGAATGATAGCACCAATCGAAAACAGAATAAATGAGTAGATGGCCGCTTCCGCAGCTGACCCCTTTAATTCATCCGGATTTATGCCCAGTTCTTCCTTTACCAACACTTCATGGGCATGGGTTGTATCTTTCATAATGTCGGCAGCCATCGCGTGCGCTTGTGCCTCCGGAATTCCCTTGGCAATGTAAATCAGTGCCAGTTCACGTCTTTCTCCTTCCGGATTGTTTTCGAGTTCTTCCATCTCAACTTCCATCTGGTTCTCATACAATTCCTGCGAGCTTTTCACCGAAATCCATTCTCCCAACGACATCGATAAGGCACCTGCCAACATCCCGGCTAACCCTGTTAACAATACTCCACTCTCGCCTGCGGTAGCACCGGCCACACCCATTACCAGGCTAAAGTTAGATACTAAACCATCATTGCCACCGAGCACGGCTGCGCGAATAGCGTTCCCCCCAATGGATCGGTGTCGCTTTTCAAATTTGGAAATATAAGCCCCTGCTGATTTTGATTGCTTTTCAAGAATAGAACGAAGCACTTTGACGTGATTTGTTTCAGCGCCTGTTAACTCCATCTTATGGATTACTTTTGCGTTAATGACTGCATTTGAAATGCTCCGCTCCGTATCCATTAGTGCCCCTAATACATAGTCATATCCAAATATTTTTCCGATGGCATTTAACGTACGGGCTCGCCAGGAAGGCTTCATTACGGAAGCCAGGGTAAGGTTTTCCTTCCTGCAGAAGACCTCAGCATGACCCCGCTCAATCTCACTCATTTGCCGATAGACGTGGGCTACGATTTCATCGGTTTCGTGATTGGCCAACTGTTGATACAGGTAAGAGGCGTCAACTTCAGTTTGTATGCTTTTTAAACTCATTTCAATCTCTTGTCTGGTATAAAAAACGAAAGGTGGTGGAAAGATAGAAACCTCCTGCCAAAATACTTACAAGAATAGTATGGGTTGGGGAATAATTGGTTTGCTTTCGCTGTCTAATGTTAAATTAAAAAGGGGATTTCATACCTTAACCCTTATGGTGGAACCTGACGACACGGAATTATTGGAAAGGTCCAGACAGGGTGATATGGCTGCCTTTAAACTCCTGGTTCAGCGACATGAAGGACAGGTAGCCGGGGTGATTAAACCCATTCTGGGCAATACCCCAGAAGCTGAGGATGTTGGACAAGAAGTGTTCATTCGATTCTACGATTCGCTTAACAAGTTTCGCGGGGATTCGAAATTGAGCACCTATTTGATCAGGATTGCCATCAACTTATCCCTCAATGAGTTGAAGCGAAAGAAACGAAAGAATTCACACTATGCAACTCTCGAAGCAGCGGAAGGTGTAAAAGGAGTTGACGAGATGATGGACTTAAAAGAACACTTGCATTATGCTTTCGAAAGACTGGAGCCCGAATTTAAAGCGGTGGCCACCTTACGCCTCATTGAGGGCTATTCCACAGAAGAGACGGCAGGCATTTTAGAAATTCCGTTAGGTACGGCTTTATCGCGCTTGGCACGGGCCCAACAAAAATTAAGAATCTCTTTATCAAAAAAGTTAAAACCATGAAAGAAGAATTTTCGGAGCATGAAGAACTCCTGTTGAAATCATGGGATACCTCCGTTACCGCTCAGGAACGAGAAACGCTTGCTGCCGCGATGCAAAACAATCCTGTCATTCGTTCGCAAAGCGATCAGTACCAGCATCTAAGAACTTTGTTATTGCGTCCACACCCCGACTCCTTTGGGCCTTTTTTTGCGGAACGGGTGATGTACATGATCAAGCAACGGACACAGCAAATTGATTATCTGATCTTCTTCTTTTTTAAGAAGTATCAGGTAGTGTTATTGGGCGTCCTGGTGGCGCTGTTCATATCCAATATTTTGCTAACCGATCAACTCTCTGTGAAAGGAATCTTTGGATTAGAGCAGGAAGCTGCAGAAGAGGTTTTTGGGATCGATATCTATAAAGATTTAACCAAGTAATTTATGACACCGGAAAGAAAGCGAGCCGTACTCCTCATTATTATCACATTGATCATTGGAATCTTGATTGGTGCACTGGGGGTAGGCCTCCTGGGTAAACAAAGCCGGAGAGGCGGCAAACCCTCGGCCAGCTGGCGCCAGGAAGGGAAGGAATTGTTCATGCAACGAATTTTGAAAGAGGCAAATGCAGATTCCTCCCAGGCAAAATTGATGCGTCCTCTTATGCTTGAAACCATGGCCCGGATTGACAGCCTGCAAAAAGAAACGGATAGGAATGTTCATGCCGTAGTGGATACCTTTGAAGAAAACCTCAAACCCATTCTGCGAGAGGATCAACTCCAGCGTTTGCGTGAATTCCATCGCAGAGGAAGACGCGACAATCCACAAAAAGAAAACCGGAAAGACTAAACTGTTAATATTCTCATGAAAAAGAAAATTCTATATTCCTTGGTGGGACTTTTTGTCCTGATTCAGTTTATCAGGCCTTCTAAAAATAGTTCCGATGATAGAACGTATGACATCTCAACAAAATACCAGGTACCTGCGGAGGTTGGGTCAATTTTGTCAGTGGCCTGTCTTGATTGCCACAGCAACAAAACAACCTACCCGTGGTATGCCGAAGTACAACCGGTGGGCTGGTTCCTAAACAAGCATGTTGCCGATGGTAAAGGGGATCTCAACTTTTCAGCATTCACCCAACTACCCCTTGCTGTACAAAACCATAAGTTTGAAGAGGTAATCGAAATGGTGAAAGAAGGTGAAATGCCGTTGGCCTCCTACACCTACCTGGGCCTGCATGCCGATGCTAATTTGACGAGTGAGCAACGGCAGTCGATCGTTGATTGGGCGGCCCGTCAAATGGATTTGTTAAAGGCACAATACCCGGCTGATAGTTTGGTACTCAGGCGCAGAAGACCGGAACCTGGAACCTGAATTTATGGTTCGTTTTCGTTCTTCTTTAATTCATTCCGGAAGTACTTATCTTCATCGTCTTCCCCGGGTTTGACATAGGTGCCTATTTCCAGAATCTTAAATTCCGTTCTCCGGTTTCGCTGACGGCCAGCAGGATTATCGCTGCCATCGGGGTTGGTGTTTCGTGCGATGGGTTTACTCTCGCCATAGCCTTTGGCTACTAAGCGTGCCGGATCGATTCCTTTACGGATTAAATAATTTACAGTCGACTCCGCTCTGCGTTGCGAAAGCTCAATGTTATAGGCATCACTGGCAACACTGTCCGTGTGCGAACCCATTTCAATTCGTAAATCGGGATTGTCGTTGAGCAAGACCACCAACTTATCCAACTCCTGTGCCGCATCTCTCCGGATATCGGCTGAATCATATCCGAAATAAATATTTTCAAGTACAAAAATCTTGTTGCGCTCTTTCCGGTCTAGCACCAATACCGTGTCGAGCGTAATGTTGGTAACTAACTCTTTCAGTGATTCAAGTGGCACTGATTTGCCAACGGTTGTATACGGTTGTCGTTTCGTTATGTACCCGTCTGTTTCACCAATTAACGTATAGGCTTCATTTTCATACACGCGAAATAGAAATTTACCATCGTTTCCGGTAACGTAATCCTGCATGGCCTCTCCATCCTGATCCAGCAAAGTGACCAAGGTATTTGGAAGAATCTCGCGTGTGCTATCCTTGCGTACCATGTAAGTAATTCCCTGCAAATAATAGTTTACTACCTTCAGATTAGGGTCTTCATTGACAAATGTATAGATATCATCATCGCCCTTGCCTCCCTCCCGGTTGGAGGTAAAGAAGCCACGATCGGCCTTGAACAAATAAATTCCGAAATCATCGGCTGGAGAGTTTACCGGTTGGCCCAAATTTTCTACCACCGTTTTTCCATTCGCGCGGTTCACTACAAAAATATCGAGCATACCATACCCGGAGTGCCCATCGGATGAAAAGTATAGCTTTCCGTTTTCGGATACATAGGGGAACAACTCAGAACCTGCTGTATTGATTTCCGGCCCCAGGTTGCGAACCCGGCCAAACCGACCGCGTCCATCCATCTGGGCAGAATAAAGATCCAATCCGCCAAAGCCTCCCTTTCTGTTTGATGAAAAGTAAAGGGTCCTTCCATCCGGACTCAAGGCCGGTGTTGATTCCCACGCATCCGGTTGGTTGATATTAATTGGGGTTGGCTCACTCCAGCTTCCATTTCGAAAACGAGACAAGTACAAATCCACATCACTCGCGCCTTTGCGTTTGCCGGTGTTGCCTTTGGCAAAAATCATGGTTCGGCCATCCGGAGTAAAGGTGATGCACCCTTCATTTACGTTTGAATCGTTGATAAACCCGGGTAATTGCGCAATCGTATTGACATTCACATTAGCCCCGTTGGTCTCGGCTTTATATAAATCGGTAAAGGGCGTGCCGGTAGCCTCATAGATCCGGCCATTCGAGCGTGAAGAGGTAAAATAAAGTTCGTTATTGGAATAAACCGGTGCATATTCCGTAAAGGGAGTGTTGATCGCCTCCAGGTTCTTAATCTTGTAGTAGCTCTTTTTCTGTGCCAGTTTGTCCAGATAATTGATGCCATCTAACTCGCGATTAGCGCGGGCCTTCATCTTTTCATCAGCGGTCGTGCTTTCCAATTCTTCGAGTACCTGGCGCGCTTCTTCGTATTTGGCATTGGCCTGAAGTGATTTCGCGTAGTAAAGCTTTACAGAATCGGGATTGACACCTTTTCCTCCAGCCTTAGCGTAATACGGTTCTGATTCCTTAATGCGATTCGATAACCGGTAGGATTCTGCAATGTAATAATTGGCCGGGCCATTATTGGGTTGTTTCCTGGCCACGCCCTTGTAATAATCGATTACCGTTTCATACTTGCCCAGGCGAAATGACTTTCTCGCCTTCTTTTCAGGACTACACGCACCTATCAGGACTACCCCCATCAATATCAAAACTCTCACACGCATGCTCATACAAGGGTTTAAAATTACAAAAAAACGCGCTTAAGGAGTTAACGCAGGTTTCGGTAAATATTTTGCCAACCAGGTCTTTTCTGCTGGCAATTTCCACCGGGTAGTCCATTCATGCTTCGTGGTGATCAGAGTATTGAAGGTGATGCTCTCCGGTTTCAGAATTCCATCTTGAAATTGCTGCTTCAGCTTGGCGATGGGTACCAAAACAGTCTGGCCCTGGATTTCAAAAGCAACGTTTGTCCGGTTCAACAAATCAATACCCGTGGTTTTATGAATGTGGCGCAACACGCTCACTGAAGAATCAATCGAGCATCCGCTGGGATGATGAAAGTCTTCGTCTACTGCCATAATCACGAATTGATTCGCTTCAATCAAAAACGAAGACTTTAAGGGTTCGCCATGGGCAGCCCATTGCTCACAAAATTCCATAAGAGCACTGGCAACAATCCTTGCTTCGTCTTTTGTAAAAGGACGACTACCCTGATATACCCAAACCCGGCTTTCGGGACTTAATTTCTCAAATGGGACAAACATACTATTACTGTCTACTTCTATAAACCTTGTGCTTCCGCGATAAGTTCGGCCAGATCCTTCACCTTTACCTCGGCTTCCTTCTCTTTGTTCTTCACCCCATCCGTCATCATAGTCATGCAAAAAGGACAGGCTACAGCAATGGTGCTGGCTCCGGTAGACAAGGCTTCTTCGGATCGTAAAATATTGATGTCCTTATTTCCCTTCTCCGGTTCCTTAAACATTTGCGCTCCGCCCGCGCCACAGCACAACCCGGTGGTTCGGCAACGCTTCATTTCAACGAGATCGGCATCCAGTGCCTGCAACACCTCACGCGGAGCTTCATAAATATTGTTAGCCCGGCCGAGATAACAGGAATCGTGGTATGTGATTTTTTTTCCCTTGAATACTCCTCCTTCAATTTTAATTTTCCCATCGCTGATTAATTGCTGAAGAAACGTAGAATGATGGATCACCTCATAGTTTCCCCCTAGTTCCGGGTATTCATTCTTAATGGTATTAAAACAGTGCGGGCAAGCGGTTACGATTCTTTTAATGTTGTACCCATTCAATACCTGAATGTTGCTCATCGCTTGCATCTGAAATAGGAACTCATTGCCGGCTCTGCGGGCAGGGTCGCCCGTACAGGCTTCTTCCGTGCCCAACACCGCGAACTTAATTCCAATTGCGTTCAGGATTTTTACAAAAGCTTTCGTCACCCGCTTGGCGCGATCGTCAAATGAACCGGAGCATCCAACCCAAAACAAAATTTCAGGTGATTCACCTTTGGCGGCCCATTCGGCCATGGTTTGTACATTCATGCTTTAGTAACTCGTTATTGGTTATCGTTGATCGCTAGTATATTATTGTTCTTTGGCCCAGTTAAAACGATCCGCAGCGGAAAACTTCCAGGGAGCAAAGCTGGTTTCAATATTTTGAAACATGCTGTTCCATTGTGCCGGAGAACCAGACTCCTCCATCGCTACATACCTTCTTAATTCCAAAATTATTTCCAACGGATTGATCATGACCGGGCAAGCTTCCACGCAGGCATTGCAGCTGGTGCAGGCGTTGATCTCTTCTTTGGTGATGTAATCATTCAACAACGTCTTGCCATCGTTCAAACCGGCACCTCCAACAGCCAGGCTCTTGCCCACTTCTTCCAGCCGGTCGCGGGTGTCCATCATGATTTTTCGGGGCGAAAGCTTTTTGCCTGTTAGGTTAGCCGGACACTCCGCGGTGCAACGGCCGCATTCTGTGCAGGAATAAGCTGCCATCAGGTTGGTCCATGATAAATCGTTAATGTCCTTCGCTCCAAACCGGCCCGGTTCACCGGCAGGAGTGGTCACCGATTCAAGACCTAACATGGATTTCACTTCGCGGGTAACGACCGGCATATTATTGATGTGACCTTTCGGTTCAAGCTTGGCAAAATAGGTGTTGGGAAAGGCCAGAAAGATGTGCAGGTGCTTTGAGTAAGTAACATAAACGGCAAAGCCCAGGATGCCAACGATATGAAACCACCATGCAAAGCGCTCCACCACGATGAGGGCGGGGGTGCTGAAATTTTTAAAAAGTGGAATCAGGTAAGCGCTGAAGAAAAGGGTGCCGGTGTTTACATAATGCGCATCCCGGGTCTGCAAGATCTGGTCGGTGGCATTCATAGTAAGGATGGCCGTCATCAAAACGATTTCTATAATCAAAATTAAATTGGCATCTAACCTGGGCCATTGGGTCATTTCTGCTGACCAGAAACGGGGGAGCTTCAGTACATTTCTTCGCAGCAGGAAAAAGATGCACGCCAGCAAAACCGCCACGGCCAGAAATTCAAACAGGTTCATCAACACATTGTAAAATCCACCCAGGTACGGTGCAAACAGACGGTGTGTTCCCGCCACGCCATCCAACACAAATTCAAGAACCTCGAGGTTGATTACGAGAAATCCAACATAAATGAAGAAGTGTAAAAAAGCAGGAATAAATTTTTTGAACATTTTTTTCTGTCCAAAAGCAACCAGGATCAGATTTTGCAGCCGCGCCATCTTGTTGCCTGAGATTTCCGCTTGCTTGCCCAATTGAATGGTGCTTCGGATTCTCAGGATCCGTTTCCGGATTAAAAAGACTGCAACACCCAGGGTGATGATGAAGACGATTTGTTGAAGCACTGCCATGATCAATATTTCAGGCGGAAGTTACTGGACGCTTTCGGTTGAACCAATAGTTTGAAACAAAACCCTAAAAATCGGGGCCTTGTTTGCTGCAACGTGAAATTTCTATACTTTTGTGGCCCATCTGCTTAAATGGGTGGATTTATTGCCGGTGACGTAGCTCAGTTGGTAGAGCAAAGGACTGAAAATCCTTGTGTCGGGGGTTCAATTCCCTCCGTCACCACATCAAAAGCCTCAGGAATACTGAGGCTTTTGTTTTTACGGTCTTGTTGACTCCAGGCGGTAAATTCTTACTCACTGTATACAATATTGTCACAAATCTCTCTGTTTGTACTGATAACTACTCTTTATTCTCAATTCAATCAATAGGCAAAGATGATAAGGCTGGGGAGCATATTGCTGTTAATTCTAACCGTTAATATCCCCTTATTTAGTCAAAAAGGAAGGGCTCTTCGAGCAGAGGCAGGGGTAAAATTAAAGGCTTCCTATTTATCACTTTCGGATTTAAACTCAGAACTAACGGCACAGGGGTTTCTCCCCTTTGATAATGTAACCGATGAGGTTGAATTTCTTTTCAATGTTAAACACGCCAAATTACCATTTCATGTGCTCTTTGGCTCATCCCTTGGAGGAAGTGAGACCCGCGATCAAACGTCTTTCACAGTACTTCGTTCAAATTCCTCGTCCATAGGCCTTCTTACTGACTTAATTTTTCACCGGGTTTCAATAAGGCCGCTGGTCGTCTATCAAACTGTAAGACTGGCTGGAGAAATTTATACAGCAGCGACAGGGGTCAGTTCATTGATTACACTTTCCGGTAGTAAAATTCATTACTTATCAGACGGCCTACGGGGCGGACTTCAAGCATTGATTTACTTAGGCTCGAGCTACAAATTTTTGATTGGAGCGGAAGGGTGCTACTACTATTTGTTCGATGAAAGAGAATGGCAATTCTTTCCGTATGGGATAAACGCCAACCTCCCGGCTCCGGCTCAAGGTGAACCTTCTTTTGGATTGGTGTTTATGTACCGGCTTTGATTCGGATTGTGTTAGCAGCCACCCACGCAGTAGTCCATGCTGCCTGAAAATTAAAGCCCCCGGTTTCACCATCTACATTCAATACCTCTCCGGCAAAAAATAATCCGGGCACTTTTTTACTTTCCATTGTTTTCAAATCAATGTCCGATAAGGCAATTCCACCACAGGTAACAAACTCTTCCTTAAACGTGGTTTTGCCCCGGATGTCAAACGGACACGCATACACAAACTCAATCAGTTTGTTAATCTGTTTATTCGGAATCTCAGACCATGCTCTGCCAGGTTCAATTTCTGATTTAGCACAAAGAAATTCCCACAACCGCCTGGGCAAATCAAATTGAGGTGAAGTAACAATTCCCTTTTTACCCGACAGTAATTTCAACTGCATAAGCGTTTCCCGTACCTGTAACTCCGGCAGGCCGGTCCAATTGACAAGGGCTGTAAACCGATAGTTTTGCACGTGTAGGTATTCGGCTGCCCAGGCTGATAATTTAATCACGGCCGGACCGCTCAACCCCCAATGCGTAATTAAGACCGCACCGGTCTGTAAAAACTTAGTGCCGGCAATCCGAACTTCCGCATTGGGCACCGCTATGCCCATCAATTCAACAAACTCCTTTGACGGATCATTGAATGTGAATAGTGATGGAATGGGTGGAACTAACTCATGACCAAGGTCCACCAACCATTGATAGTTTTCAGGTTTGTTGTAGCCACCAGTTGTTATCAATATTTTGTCAGCTTGATAATCTTCATGACTACAATGGACAACGAATTGATTTAGCGTACGTGAAATTTTCGTCACCTCCTTGCCCGTTTTGATTTCTATTGCATGCTCGTTGGCTACCTTCAAAAAACAATCAATAATGGTTTGGGAATTATCCGTGATGGGAAACATCCGTCCATCCGCTTCTGTCTTTAGTTGTACACCGTGTTTTTCAAACCAGGACACAGTATCGGCTGCCGAGAATTGGTAGAAAAGATTCTTTAGTTGTTTTTGCCCGCGCGGATAATGATGCGACAATGCAGCCGGAGTAAAGCAATGATGAGTAACATTGCATCGACCCCCACCGGATACCTTTACTTTCGCCAGTAGTTTGGTTGTTTTTTCTAGGATGAGTATTCGCAGATCTTTTCTGTTTTCTGCAGCCTGGATGGCCCCAAAAAATCCGGCTGCTCCGCCACCGATTACAACCAGGTCATACGGTTTCACAAATCGATCACGACTTGTCCGCGCAGTAAATCATCGAATGTGTCGCGCTTGCGTATCAGTTTGGCCTCGCCATTGTAAATCAACACCTCAGCCGGGCGTAACCGTGAGTTGTAATTGGAGGCCATGGAATACCCATAGGCTCCCGCATTTTTTATGGCAAGAATGTCCCCTTCACGAACTTCGTTTAGCTTTCGATCAGCCCCCAACGTATCGGTCTCGCAAATGTTCCCCACCACCGTGTACACTTTTTGTGTTCCAGTGGGGTTCGATACATTAATGATTTCGTGAAAGGCCTCATACATCATCGGGCGGATGAGATGATTCAGTCCTGAGTTTACTCCGGCAAACGTTACCGAAGGCGTGGACTTAACCACATTGGTCTTCACAAACAGATAGCCGGCTTCACTCACCAGGTATTTTCCAGGTTCAATCCACAGCTCCAGTTTGCGGCCATAACTTTGATAAAACTCCTTGAAAGCCTTCCCTAATTTGAGACCTAAGTCATAAACATTCGTTACCAGGTCGCCAGCTTTATACGCTACCTTAAATCCTCCACCAAAATCTATGAAGGTTAAGGCCGGAAAATCGCGGGCAATGCCAAAGAGTATTTCGGCCATTTTTAAAAACACATCGGTTTCGGTGATCTCCGAACCGGTATGGATATGCAACCCATTTATAACGATCTGATACCGGGTTGCGAGCTGCATGATTTCCGGTAGCTGATAAACCGAAATCCCAAACTTCGAATTGCTGTGTCCTGTCGAAATCTTATAGTTACCCCCGGCCATAATATGCGGATTCAATCGCACACAACAGGGCACCGTGTTTCCGTATTTCTTTCCAAACTTCTCCAGCACCGAAAGGTTGTCGAGATTAATATTCAAGCCCAACTCAACACCCGCTACGATTTCTTCAAAATCAACACAGTTGGGCGTAAACATGATTTCGCTCGGTGAAAATCCCGCTCCTAATGCTAACTGGGCTTCCTGAATCGACACTACATCCACTCCGGCACCCTGCTGCTTTACTAACTTCAAAACAGAAATATTGGTCAACGCCTTTGCCGCGTACTTGATTTTGACATCGGTTTCTGAAAATGCGTTTTTGAGGCTTTTGAGTTGACTGATGATTTTCGATGCATCGTAGACATACAAGGGTGTACCAAACTCCTGACAGAGTTCCGTCACTTTCAGGCCTTGAATGGAATAGGTATGGTTAATCAACTCCATAAAAAATGAAAAGGCAAATATACTGTTCGTACCTAAGTTGCTGACGGCTAGTCACGTTTTTTCTTGCTTATCTTTAGCCCCATGAATTTGTTCTATCGTCACTCAGGTGCCGGCAAGCCACTCATTATCCTGCATGGTTTGTTTGGGTCTTCCGATAACTGGTTTTCGTTGGCCAAGGTGTTTGCTGAAAAGTATTCCGTTTACCTGGTGGATCAGCGAAACCATGGTCAGTCGCCACACACTCCTGATTTTAACTACCAACTGCTAACTGAAGATTTGTATCATTTTATAGAGCAGCACAGGCTGTCTAAACCGCACCTCATCGGCCACTCGATGGGTGGCAAAACCGCTATGAATTTTGCGGTGAGCTATCCCGACCTGCTTAGTAAATTGATCGTAGTGGATATCGCTCCAAAACAGTATCCGGTTCATCACGATCATATTTTAGATGGTTTGCATGCTATTGATTTAGCTACGCTCGCTTCCCGTGCGGAGGCAGACCGGATTTTAAGTGACTCGATCCCTGAACCTGAGGTGCGCCAATTTTTACTCAAGAATTTGTATCGCACCGGGGAAGGTAAATTTCAATGGCGAGTCAACCTTAAAGCCATTGATGATCATATTGAAGAAATTGGTGCCGGCATGCAGTATTCGGGTACATTCCCGGGAGCGACACAGTTTATTAAGGGGGCCCGTTCTAATTATTTTGCTCCCGGTGATGACGACCTGATCCGGCAGATTTTTCCAGCGGCTGAGATTGTAACTCTGGAAACCGGGCATTGGGTACAAGCAGAAAAACCAAAAGAATTTGCAGACACTGTTATTTCATTCCTGGAAAAAAAATGAGCCCGGGTACCCTTTACCTGATTCCCAATGTGATTGCTGAATCTACCCTGGAAGTTATTCCACAACAGGTGATAAAAATCCTGCCCACCATTTCACACTTTCTTGCTGAAGACGTACGAACTGCCCGCAGGTACCTGAGCAGTTTAAAGATTTATCCCTCTATCGAAGCGCTTCATTTCGAAGTATTGAATAAAGATACCCCTGCAAAGGAACTCGCATCCCTGATGGCTCCGTTAACCATGGGATCGAATCTGGGCGTCCTTTCCGAGTCAGGTTGTCCCGGAGTGGCGGATCCCGGAGCACTAGCGGTTCGATATGCACATCAACATGGGAGTCGTGTGGTTCCTTTGGTAGGACCCTCATCAATCCTGCTGTCATTGATGGCATCTGGCCTGAATGGCCAGCAATTTGCATTTCACGGGTACCTCCCGGTCGATGCAGTAGCCCGCTCACAAAAAATCAAAGAACTGGAGCAAGAGTCAAAATTGAAAAACCAAACCCAAATGTTTATTGAAACCCCGTATCGCAACAATGCCGTCTTTGAAAGTCTGCTGAAAACACTGCAGAATGAGACTCAGCTAACGGTTGCAATGGAGGTTACCGGCATCTCGGAATCAATTCAAACACGTTCGGTGAACGAATGGAAAAAAAATAAACCGAATTGGCCTAAAAGTCCCGCTGTATTTCTCTTCCTGGCGTGATTCCAACTAAATCGATGACGCCACTTCTTGTCATATAGTCATACTTATTATCTTTGCCCCCTTAAATTGAAAACAAAGAAAATCCATGCCTTATTTATTCACCTCCGAATCCGTTTCTGAAGGTCACCCCGACAAAGTAGCGGACCAGATTTCTGATGCCTTAATCGATTACTTCTTAGCCTACGATCCCAACTCGAAAGTAGCCTGCGAAACGCTGGTTACTACCGGTCAGGTAGTCTTAGCCGGAGAAGTTAAATCCGAAGCCTACCTGGATGTTCAGGACATCGCCCGCGAGGTTATTAAGAAGATCGGGTACACCAAAAGTGAATACATGTTCGAGGCGAATAGCTGTGGAATTTTATCCGCCATTCATGAACAATCTGCGGACATTAATCAGGGGGTTGAACGCAAGAAAAAAGAAGAGCAGGGAGCGGGTGATCAGGGGATGATGTTTGGGTATGCTACCAACGAAACGGATAACTACATGCCCCTTCCGTTGGAATTGGCCCATAGTCTTTTGCGCGAATTGGCCGCCATTCGCAGAGAAGGAAAAGTAATGACTTACCTCCGGCCTGATGCCAAGTCGCAGGTTACGATTGAATACAGTGATGATAATAAGCCGCAGCGCATTGATGCCATCGTGATTTCTACCCAGCATGACGATTTCGCAAAAGATGCGATCATGCTAAAGCAAATCAAGGATGATGTTATCAATATTCTGGTACCGCGTATTCTGAAGAAGCTTCCCAAGCGCGTTCAGAAATTATTTGGCAACGACATTCAGTATCACGTAAACCCCACTGGAAAATTTGTTATTGGTGGTCCCCATGGCGATACCGGACTAACCGGAAGAAAAATCATTGTTGATACTTATGGAGGAAAAGGGGCTCATGGCGGAGGAGCTTTTTCCGGAAAAGATCCTTCCAAGGTAGACCGGTCAGCAGCGTATGCCACGCGTCACATTGCCAAAAATATGGTGGCTTCCGGATTGTGTGATGAGGTTTTAGTTCAGGTTGCCTATGCTATCGGGGTGGCGAAACCAGTAGGATTGTATGTAAATACCTATGGTTCATCGAAGGTGAAGATGACGGATGGTGAGATTGCGAGGAAGGTTGAAAAGATCTTTGATATGCGGCCTTATTTTATTGAAGAACGTTTCAACCTCCGTACCCCCATATATTCTGAAACAGCAGCCTATGGCCACATGGGTCGCGAGCCGAAAGTGGTAGAAAAGATTTTTAATAAGGGGAAGAAAAATGAGAAGAAAGTGAAGGTGGAGTTATTCCCCTGGGAAAAACTGGATCACGTTGATGCCATCAAAAAGGCGTTCAAGCTTAACTAATAAAAAAGGGCTCCGATCGGAGCCCTTACTTTTTACTTCGAATAGGGCTAAGCGCGGCCGTTGTTTACTTTGGTTTTAAATTTCTTGAGCTGCGTACGCAGTGCTTCGGTCGCCAAATCCGTGGCCGCTTCGAATGAGCGGGCTTGTTCCTTGGCAAACAGGTTCTGCCCGGGCACGTTCAGTTTAATCTCCACAGTTTTATTTTCTATGCCTTCATTGTTCAATCGTAAAAAAACTTCGCCATCCACCAGGCGGTCATAAAAAGTCTCCAGTTTATCCACTTTCTTTTGAATGAAGTCAATCAGTTTCTGGTCGGCATCGAAGTGAATGGAATGAACTTGTAGTTTCATAGTTAAAAAATTTAGTTAAACATGTTTCATCCGGTTTTACCTGACCACCGGAAGGTCTTTTATTTAATCCATTTTATGCTTTAGGATGTGCCTGGTCATAGGCCTTTTTCAGCTTTTCCATAGAATTGTGCGTGTATACCTGAGTAGCCGCCAGACTGCTATGTCCCAACAGGTCTTTTACCGCATTGATCTCCGCGCCCTTATTCAATAAATGGGTTGCATACGTATGACGTAATACATGCGGGCTTTTCTTTTCAACGGAGGTAAATAATTTCATGTACTTTTTTACGGTACGATTAACCAGCATCGGGTATAATGGTTTCCCACCTTCTGTTACGAGCAAGCATCCATGCGACTTTTTATCCACTTCCTGATTTCGCACCGCCAGGTATTCTTTAATGATGGAAACGAGATGGGCTGAAAAAGGAATTACCCGCTCCTTATTTCGTTTACCCAACACGCGAACCGTGCGGTCTTTTAAATTCACATAACTCTCTTGTAACGAAATCAACTCTGTCAAACGCATTCCGGTTCCATATAAAAGTTCCAGAATCAATTGATCGCGTTTCCCTTCATGACCTTCGGGAAACATTACATTATCAAGCAACTTTACTGTATCCTGTTCATTGACAAAGTGGGGCAACTTCTTTTTTGTTTTCAGGATTTTAATTTTCACCATGGGGTCGCGGCTAATCACCTCCTGACGCATGAGAAATTTATAATACGAGCGAAGGCAAGCGATTTTACGATTGACAGAAAGGCTATCGAGTTTGGCTTCTACCAAACTCACAATCCAGGACCTGATCAGGCCATAATTGGCATTTTGTGCCGGAGTATCCGAGAACTCTTTTTTAAGAAATTCTTCGAACTGCCTCAAATCGGTTTGATAGGATTTAACCGTTTTTGGACTATACCGCTTCTCGAATTGAAGATATTTCAGGAAAGAATCAACCATTACTTCACCAAACCCTGCAGTGTAAGGTCAATGTAAAAAAAAATCCCCCGCAGGAAAAGCCTGCAGGGGATTGTTTATAAAATGTCGACTAAATGTTAATAATTATCAGATGCGTACATCTTCTGGCGATAGGCAGCGCGAATAACCTCACTTCTCCGCTTCACAGAAGGCTTGGTAAAAGAGGTTCTCTCCCGTAATTGGCGCAAAACGCCAGTTTTCTCAAATTTCTTCTTGAAGCGCTTCAGGGCCTTATCGATAGACTCGTTTTCCTTAATGTTGATAATCAGCATTTTTCAATTATTTGGGCTGCAAATATAGTATTCCTGGCAACATTTAACCAAATACTACTTCAAAATAGCCCTTGAAATTACCAATTTCTGGATTTCGGAGGTGCCCTCGCCTATGGTGCACAATTTGGCATCCCGGTAGTATTTCTCAGCAGGAAAGTCTTTGGTGTAGCCATATCCCCCAAAAATCTGAACCCCTTCATTGGCCACTTCCACAGCCACTTCGGACGCATACAACTTGGCCATAGCAGATTCGCGGCTAACACTTTTGCCTTTGTTTTTCAGATCGGCAGCCCGGTAGGTAAGCAAAGAGGCCGCTTCAATCTTAGTGGCCATGTCGGCCAGCTTAAATGAAATTCCCTGAAAAGCAGAGATCGGTTGATTAAACTGATTCCGCTCTTTTGAATACCGTAGGGCCGCTTCAAAGGCGCCCTGTGCTATTCCTAAACTCAAGGCAGCAATTGAAATCCTGCCTCCATCCAGCACCTTCAGGGATTGTATAAAACCGTCACCTTCTTTGCCAATGACCTGGCTCTTGTGAATCCTGCAGTCGGTGAAGATTAGCTCTGCCGTTTCCGATGCCCGCATACCAAGCTTGTTTTCTTTTTTACCAGCTGTAAATCCGGGCGTTCCTTTTTCAATGATAAAGGCAGTCATACCATGGGAGTCGCCTACCTTACCGGTACGGGCGATGACCACCGCTACATTCCCCGATCGGCCATGGGTGATGAAATTCTTGGCCCCATTTAATACGTAATAATCGCCATCCTTAATTGCCACGGTACGCATGTTTCCGGCATCAGATCCCGTGTTTGGTTCTGTCAGGCCCCACGCCCCGATCCATTCGCCTGAAGCTAGCTTCGGCAGATAGGTTCGCTTTTGTTCTTCGCTGGCATGTTGCAAAATATGACCTGTGCAAAGCGAATTGTGAGCCGCCATGGATAGGCCAATCGAGCCATCTATTTTAGCCAGTTCAGCGATGGCTGTCACATATTCATGATACCCGAAACCAGAGCCGCCATATTCGTGTGGCACGAAGACGCCCATCAACCCCAATTTTCCCATTTTATGGAATAAGTCTATCGGAAATTCCTGGCTTTCATCCCACTTCATCATATGAGGCTTGATCTCCTTTTCGCCAAAATCGCGCACCATTTGGGCAATCATCTTTTGGTTTTCACTCACCTCAAAATTCAAGACCTCATCAGCAACCACGTTCATAAGTATTCCTATTTGTATTTCAGGATAGCAAAAGTATCAGAAAACCATGCAATAGCCAAACAGTTGTTAGGTTACCTCATTTTACCCGCACAACTGTAATTCCCCCTTCGTTTTGGGAATGGTTTGCAGAAAGGGGCTATTTTTGCGCGCTCAAACTTTACGTCCTAATTCATGAAAATCGCTGTAGTTGGAACAGGTTATGTAGGCCTCGTTACGGGAACCTGTTTTGCAGAGACCGGAAATACCGTAACCTGCGTTGATATCGATCCTGAAAAGGTAAAAAAACTGAGCAGTGGAAAAATAACCATTTATGAACCCGGTCTTGAACAGTTATTTGAACGAAACATTAAACAAGACCGGCTCTTTTTTACTACGGATTTAGCAACCGGAATCAAAGACGCGCAAATTATTTTTCTTGCCTTACCTACACCTCCAGGCGAAGATGGGTCGGCCGACCTTAAGTACATTTTAGGGGTAGCCGCGGATTTGGGCTCGCTCTTAAAACACTATACCGTTGTGGTTGATAAGAGCACGGTGCCGGTTGGGACAGCCGATAAAGTGAAGGCAAAGATTGCCGCCAACGCAAACGTTGAATTTGACGTTGTCTCCAATCCGGAATTTTTGCGTGAAGGCGTAGCGGTTGACGATTTTATGAAACCCGAGCGCGTAGTGATTGGTACGTCCTCTGCAAAGGCAAGAAAAATTATGGAAGCCTTATATGCTCCATTTGTACGTCAGGGAAATCCGCTGGTATTTATGGATGAACGCTCCGCAGAACTCACGAAATATGCCGCTAATTCTTTCCTTGCCACCAAGATTTCCTTCATGAATGAGATTGCCAACCTGTGTGAATTGTTGGGGGCAGATGTTGATTCTGTTCGGAAGGGGATTGGAACGGATAGCCGTATCGGAAAGCGATTTCTGTTTCCGGGTATCGGCTATGGTGGAAGCTGTTTTCCTAAAGATGTACAAGCGCTGGCGAAGTCCTCGGCCGATGTGCAATACAATTTTAAAATTCTGGAGGCCGTCATGCAGGTAAATGCCGACCAGAAAACCAGATTGATCCCTCGGATCAAAGATTACTTTCGCGGAAATCTAAAGGACAAAACCATTGCTTTGTGGGGGCTCTCCTTCAAACCGCATACGGATGATATCCGCGAAGCGCCTGCCCTTTACAACATCGAAGAGTTGTTGAATGCGGGAGCCAAAATCAAAGCCCATGATCCGGAATCGATGGAAAACGTGAAACGTATTTTGGGCGATAAAATAAAATACAACGATACACCCTACGAAGCAGCCGAAGGCGCGGACGCCATTTTCATTGCTACCGAATGGCCCGAGTTTCGCACCCCGGACTTCGACCGACTTTCTTCTCTATTGAAGAATAAGGTCATCTTTGACGGGCGCAATCTGTACGACCTGCAGCAAATGAAAGAACTTGGCTACACTTACTTCAGCATCGGACGCGAAACCATCTATGGCTAAGAAACGAGTTTTAATTACCGGGGGTGCCGGATTTCTTGGATCGCATTTGTGCGACCGTTTCATCAAGGAAGGGTACTACGTAATCGCGATGGACAATTTGATTACGGGTGATTTGCGAAACATTGAACACCTTTTCAAACATCCGGACTTTGAGTTCTATCATCACGATGTTTCCAAGTTTGTACATGTACCCGGTGAGTTACACTACATTCTGCATTTCGCTTCTCCGGCCAGCCCGATTGATTACCTGAAAATTCCTATTCAGACATTGAAGGTTGGATCGCTCGGTACCCATAACCTTTTAGGCCTGGCCCGAGTTAAAAATGCCCGGATTATTATTGCCTCGACCTCCGAAGTATATGGAGACCCCACGGTGCATCCACAAACCGAAGAGTATTACGGCAATGTAAACACCGTAGGTCCCCGCGGAGTATACGATGAAGCCAAGCGGTTTCAGGAAGCGATTACGATGGCCTATCATACGTTTCACGGATTAGAAACACGCATTGTCCGGATTTTCAACACCTATGGTCCGCGGATGCGTCTAAACGATGGCCGGGTATTACCTGCCTTTATCGGACAGGCATTGCGAGGCGAAGACCTAACCATTTTTGGAGATGGCTCCCAAACCCGCTCCTTCTGCTACGTGGATGATTTGGTGGAAGGTATCTACCGTCTCTTGCTGTCTGATTATGCTTTGCCGGTGAACATTGGCAACCCGAGTGAAATCACCATCAAAGACTTTGCAGAAGAGATTATTAAATTGACGGGTACCACTCAAAAAATTGTGTACAAAGATCTTCCCAAGGATGACCCTAAACAGCGTCAGCCGGATATTACCAAGGCGAAAGCGATACTGGGTTGGGAACCCAAGGTTTCGCGCGCAGAGGGATTAAGAATTACCTACGATTATTTCAAAGCGTTGCCTCGGGAAGTTCTATACCAACGCGACCATAAAAGTTTTGATGGCTATATCAAGTAGTGGTTAGCCACTTGACGGAAAATAAAAATTGCCTATCTTTGCACCACTTCTTGGTAAAAAATCAAAAGAGGGGACCGAAAGTCCCCTCTTTGTTTATAGAAATTTGATGGATATCGTTCAAAAAATACGGGAATTGGCGGAATCGCACCTGGTTGATCCGGGCCACTTTGTGGTGGATGTGATTTTGGGCAAGCATCGGCCCCATAAGGTCTCGGTAATTTTGGATGGCGATGAAGGGATTACGATCGATCATTGTTCCGAAATGAGCCGGGCTTTGTCCGAAGATCTGGACAACCTCGACCTGATCAAGGAAAATTACATGCTAGAAGTTGGAACCCCGGGACTTGATCAACCTTTGAAACTGAAGCGGCAGTTTGCAAAGAATACCGGACGTGGTTTAAAGGTAGTGCGCAAGGACAAAACGACCTTGCATGGAACGCTAACCTCCACCAACGAAACCAGCATTTCACTGGACGCGGAAATAAAATTGAAGGGAAATAAAAATAAAATTGAAATCAAACCGGTAGAAATACCTTTTAGTGAAATAGAAAGAGCAATTGTAATCGTTTCTTTTAAATAGTGACAACTATGGATACCTCCACGCTGATTGAATCGTTTGCGGATTTCGCCAAACAAAAAAACATTGATCGCCCCACCATGATTCGCATTCTGGAAGACGTGTTCCGGAATATGATTCGGAAAAAGTTTGTGGAAGACGACAACTTCGACATTATTGTCAATGCCGATAAAGGCGATCTTGAAATCTGGCGCTTCCGCGAAATTGTGGATGACGACTCCGAAGATATCTGGGAACATGATAAGATCAGTTTAACAGAGGCCCGCAAAATCGAGCCCGACTTTGAAGTGGGGGAAGAAGTAGCGGAAGAGATTCACCTGGAGGACTTCGGGCGCAGAGCAGTGACCACCGCCCGCCAAACCCTAATGCAAAAGGTGAAAGACCTGGAAAAAGACATTTTATATCAGAAGTATAAAGACCTGGTGGGGGAAATCATAACCGGAGAGGTTTACCAGGTGTTAAGTCGTGAAGTGTTGTTGATTGATGCTGAAGGAAACGAGATCTCCATTCCACGAAACGAACAGATTCCCAAAGACCGCTATCGGAAAGGGGAAAATGTTCGGGCCGTTGTGCATAAGGTGGACATGGTTAATGGAAGCCCTAAAATTATTTTGTCGCGTACCTCACCGGTTTTTGTGGAGCGCCTGTTCGAACAGGAAGTACCCGAAGTATACGATGGTTTAATTACGATAAAGAAAGTAGTTCGGGAGCCCGGGGAGCGCGCCAAAGTGGCCGTTGAATCGTATGATGATCGCATTGATCCGGTGGGTGCTTGTGTGGGGATGAAAGGTTCCCGCATTCATGCGATTGTACGTGAACTTCAAAATGAAAACATTGATGTAATCAACTTTACTGAAAATCTGGAGTTGTTTATTCAACGTGCACTCAGTCCGGCTAAAATTGTCAGCATTAAAATTGATAAAGACAACAACCGTGTTTCGGTATTTCTGAAACCCGACCAGGTTTCCTTGGCAATTGGCAAAGGTGGACTTAACATTAAACTGGCCAGCCGCCTGGTGGGCATGGAAATCGATGTGTTCCGCGAAACTGATGGTGAGCAGGAGGAAGATGTTGACCTGGACGAATTTGGAGATGAAATTGAAAGCTGGGTAATCGATGAACTCAAGCGCATTGGTCTTGATTCTGCGAAGAGTGTATTGAACCTGAACAAAGAAGAATTGGTGCGCAGAACCGATCTCGAAGAAGAAACTATCGAAGGTGTTCTCAACGTGTTGAAGAAGGAGTTTGAGTAAGGTTATCCGCAATAAAAGACAGAGTAAAACAATTTAAATCGCGATATTTGGGCATGGCAGAAGAAAAGATGATACGGCTTGGGCAGGCTTCTCGCAAACTCAATGTGGGCCATAATACCATTTTGGATTTTTTGGCCAAGAAAGGGTTTAGCGTAGAGAATAATCCCAATGCAAAGCTCACCCCTGAGCAATTTGCCATGCTTTCCAAAGAGTTTGCTTCTTCCGCATCGGAAAAGGCAGAAGCCTCAGGACTTACGATTGGAATAAAGCTTACTGAAACTCCCCCTGCTAAAGTGGAGCCTGAAGTGATCCGCAAAAAGAGCGAGGAAGAAGAGAGCGTCTTAATCAAAAATCTTGGATCGAAGGAAATTGTAAAACCCAAAGAAGAACCAAAAGCGGATAAGGTTGAACTTGAAAAACCAAAGCTAGAGGGGATCAAAGTAGTTGGTAAGATTGACCTTGAGAAGAAGAAGTCCAAGAAGGAAGAAAAAGCGGTGACGGAAGAAAAAGCGGAAGTAAAAGAAACCCCCTCCGTACAAAAGCCAGCCGAGCCTGAAATGGAAACCATCAAAGCCAAAGCGAATAAACTGCAGGGGCTGAAAGTGGTTGACAAGATCGAACTGCCGGTAGAGAAAAAGAAAGAGCCCGTTGCCTCCTCCGACATCAGCAAAACTGCAGGACAGAAACGCCCACGGAAACGACTGGATACTGGTAGACCTGTTACTCCCTCGGGTGGACAACAACGCGGTCAGCAGAAAGCATTTCAACCCCGGCAACAAAAAGCCGAGCCTACCGATAAAGAAATTCAAGATCAGATTCGTGCTACCCTGGCAAAATTAAGCGGAGGCCATAAGAAAGTTACCGGGGCCAAGTATCGCAAGGAAAAACGTCAGGCCATTTCAGAAGCGGAAGAAGAACGTTTGTTACAGGAACAAGAATCATCGAAAACGCTGAAGGTAACCGAGTTTATTTCTGCCAATGACCTGGCCTCAATGATGAACGTTTCGGTGAATGATGTTATCTCCACCTGCATGGGGTTGGGCATGTTCGTTTCCATTAACCAACGACTAGACGCGGAAGCAATCACGGTAATAGCTGACGAATTTGGATACGATGTTCAGTTTACTTCGTCCACCGAAGAGGAAGTCGAACAAGAACAGGAACAAGATGCCGAAGAGGATCTGAAGGAGCGGGCACCGATTGTAACCATTATGGGTCACGTAGACCATGGAAAAACTTCCTTGCTGGATTACATTCGGAATACAAAAGTTACTGCCTCTGAAGCGGGAGGAATTACACAGCATATTGGTGCGTACTCGGTGACCACCAAGAGCGGAGATAAGATAGCCTTTTTGGATACTCCGGGTCACGAGGCCTTCACCGCGATGCGCGCCAGGGGAGCCAAACTGACTGATATTGCCATCATCGTGGTGGCAGCCGATGACGATGTAATGCCTCAAACCAAAGAAGCCATTAACCACGCGCAAGTAGCAGGTGTCCCCATCATTATTGCGATAAACAAAATTGATAAGCCCGGGGCGAACCCGGAAAAAGTAAAAGATTCACTCTCTAAAATCAATATCCTTGTTGAAGACTGGGGTGGTAAATACCAGTGTCAGGCTATCTCGGCAAAAACGGGTCAGGGAATTGATGATTTGTTAGAGAAAGTCTTGTTGGAGGCTGAAATATTAAATCTCAAAGCCAACCCTGATAAACCTGCAGTGGGTTCAATCATTGAAGCTTCGCTGGATAAGGGTCGTGGGTATGTAACCACGTTGATGGTGCAGGCCGGCACGTTGCGCGTTGGCGATGTGATGGTGGCTGGATCTAACCATGGCCGCGTAAAAGCTATGTTTGATGATACCGGAAACCGGGTTCAGGAAGTAGGTCCGTCCACTCCGGTGCAGGTATTAGGGTTGGATGGCGCCCCCCAGGCTGGTGAAAAATTCCAGGTTATGGAAAGCGACCGCGAAGCACGGGAAGTTGCCAACAAACGCAGTCAGATTGTCCGCGAACAAAGCATTCGCACGAAGAAGCATATTACGCTTGATGAAATTGGAAGACGCCTGGCAATCGGATCCTTTAAGCAATTGAATGTAATCGTAAAAGGTGACGTGGATGGATCCGTAGAAGCCCTTTCGGATTCTTTGTTGAAACTTACTACCGAAAAGGTGGCCGTCAGCATCATCCATAAAGGAGTCGGTCAAATTTCCGAATCCGATGTCTTGTTGGCTTCTGCCTCCGATGCCATCATTTTGGGCTTCCAGGTACGACCTTCTTCTTCGGCCCGTAAGTTGGCAGAAAATGAAGAAATCGAAATCCGGTTATATTCCATCATCTACGATGCCATCGATGAGATCAAGGCTGCCATGGAAGGTATGCTGGAGAAGGAGATGGAAGAAGTGATTGTTGGCAATGCCGAAATTCGCGAAGTATTCAAGATCTCGAAAGTGGGTACCGTGGCCGGCTGTATGGTTACCGATGGGTACGTAAAACGCAATAACCCGATTCGATTAATTCGCGAAGGTATTGTGGTGTACTCCGGTGAAATGACCGCCCTGAAACGCTTTAAAGATGATGCCAGCGAAGTGAAGGCTGGTTTTGATTGTGGTATCAGCATCAAAAACTTCAACGACATGAAAGTTGGGGATGTGATTGAGAGCTATGAAAACCGGGAGGTAAAGAAACTCTAACAAATAACCTGCATATAAAGCAAAAAGCCTGGCCGGGATTCGGTCAGGCTTTTCTTTTTTCAATGCTTTGGTAGCCCTTACTTATTGAAGGCATCCTGAACGCTGGGGGCATTCTCCGATCCGGCAGCAGCCTCAAAACCTTTCCGCACACTAAAGTCCTCGCCTCCACCAAATAAATTCAACGCCATGCGCTTAAAAAATCCACGCACATAGGTATTGTATTCACGCACCGCTTCATTGTAACGCTGACGGGCCACGTTGATTCTGTTTTCCGTTCCCTCCAGCTGTGACTGCAATTCCTGGAAATTTTCTGTTGAACGAATTTGTGGGTAGGCTTCAAATGCCAGGTTGATGGCCGTATTAATCTGACGGCCGGCAATCTCCAGATCCTCCGGAGTTTTGGCGTTGACAATCCCCGCCCGGGCCTGGGTAACGGATGTTAAAATACCCCGTTCATTCTCGGCAGCCTCTTTAACGGTGGCTACCAAATTCGGCACCAGATCAGCCCTGCGCTGGTAGGTTGCCTGTACATTGGCAAACGCCTCGTTTACGGATTCCTGCGATCCGACAGCCTTGTCATAGACTCCCGTTCCCCACATAAAGAAACCCCCTCCAAAAACGACTATAATTCCTACAATTATTAATGTTGTAATTAGTCCTTTGCTCATAGTTGTTGTTTTTTAACAGGACGCAAAGCTACGGATTTATGAGAAATTGTTTCATGGCACTCTGCTTCGTGGTGATTCTCCTTAACGGCTGCAAAATTGATCAGGACAAAAAAGTAGATCGGTCAAAATTTCAATTCACAATTGGAGATGATGCTGAACTCTTCTTCCGTAATGTTCGTCAAATCTATTATGATCGCGCCAGCCCGGATGGTACGTGGCAGGCGTACTCCCTTAAGGATCGTTATCAGGGCAATGAAAGACCTGTAATCGTTCCTGTCATCGTGATTAATTGGTTAAAAGACGAAGCGTATTTATTAATTGATACCAATGACTTGCTGGCAGACGAAGATGAACTTCGCGTGGTCATGTCGAATACTCCGCCAGACACCATTGTCTTACGAGATCGGGGACGCGAACGCATGCTGGAGTTTGGTAGCAGGTTGTACGAGGCCCTTCAGGCCAACCAACAAATGCAAATCCGGAGCAAAGGTATTTATAGGCCAATTTTAACGGAAGAAGTTGATCGTGAGGCATTTCGGGTTACCATGGCGGATTTTTACCGTCTGATTCGCGTTTTCTAGTCTTCCGGGATAGTCCTTTTGCAATAATTGGCCATTTCACTACAATTTCAACTATTTCTGACTCCGGTAAACTAAATTTATTGATTGAGGCCACGATTGAATGGGCACTCATCGATCCTATTCTGCCTGCTGCATTCGGGCAGACTAGGTTGCCCCGATTCTGACCTTATCAACCGGCTTGCAAAATTTTTAGAAATGAATATGAGTACCAACTCCAAAAACTGACTCATACAACAAGTCGGCAATAATCAGGACTAATAAAAAAGGGAGAGTCTATCTCCCCCTTTCAACTAGCTTAACAAGAAGTATATCAGGAAACCAAACTTTTCTCCATCAGAAATTCCGCAATTTGAACAGCATTGGTGGCGGCCCCTTTACGCAGGTTGTCTGACACCACCCACATGTTCAATGTGTTTGGTTGCGACTCATCTCTGCGAAGGCGACCAACAAACACCTCATCGCGGCCTTTTGAATTGATGGGCATCGGATAGACGTTGTTTTTAACGTCATCCTGCACCACTACACCCGGTGTTTCTTCCAATAATTCCCGTACATCCTTCAACTCAAAATCCTTGTAAAACTCCACGTTAACAGCCTCTGAATGTCCCCCGATGGTAGGAATCCTTACCGTGGTGGAGGTTACTCCAATCGTCTGATCCTCAAGGATTTTGCGCGTCTCATTCACCATTTTCATCTCTTCTTTGGTATACCCATTGTCAAGGAAGGAATCGATGTGCGGCAATGCATTCATATCGATTTTATGTGGATAAACCTTGATGCCATTGGTAATGCCTTGTCGCTCTTCCATCATTTGTTGTACCGCATCTTTTCCAGTGCCCGTAACGGATTGATACGTTGAAACAACAATGCGCTTGATCTTGTATTTCCGATGCAGTGGTGCCAGGGCCATCACCATTTGAATAGTCGAACAATTGGGATTGGCAATGATCAAATCTTCATTCGTTAATACATGACCGTTGATTTCCGGAACGATTAACTTTTTGGTGGGATCCATTCGCCAAGCGGAGGAGTTGTCAATCACGATCGTGCCTTTCTCCGCAAACCGGGGAGCCCATTCCAACGAAGTACCGCCACCGGCTGAAAAGATGGCAATATCAGGAGCCAAGGCAACCACTTCTTCCATGCCCTTAATCGTATACTCTTTCCCCTTAAATTTTATGGTTTGGCCTACTGATTTGGCAGAGGCTACTAAATACAAATCATCAAATTCCACCTGGCGCTCTTCCAGCACCCTGAGCATTTCCTGACCTACCAGTCCGGTTGCTCCTACTACTGCTAATCTCATTTTCTTATTATTTTTAACGAGTTGCAAACTTACTTTTTTGAACGCAGGTGATGAAAAAAATATTCCTTATCCTGGAATTTCTTTTTTACGCAAGCGTTTGTGCTGCCCAGGTCAATGACGATTTCTCGGATGGGGACCTAACGAACAATCCGCAGTGGACCCCCGATTTCGCCAGTCACTGGACGGTGGACAATGGTAGATTACGTTCAAATTCATCAACCGCATCCTCTTCCTTTTTCATTACTACCCCTTCGGTAAAAGCACTGGAGGCGCGCTGGGAAATACTTGTTACTCTTCAATTCAATACGTCCAGTGCCAACTATGTGGATGTCTATCTAACCTCCGATCAATCCAATCTATTGAGCCTCACAAACAGCGGGTACTTTGTACGCATCGGGGGAACCCCCGATGAAATCAGTCTTTATAAAATGAATTCGGGTACAACAACCCTCTTGATTAATGGTACGGATGGGATTACCAATTCCTCCAACAATACGATCCGAATTAAAGTAATCAGGGATGCTACTAACACCTGGACGTTGGAGCGCGATGCAACCGGGGGAACCAACTACTTTTTAGAGGGTAGTGCCAATGACAATTCTTTTACTTCCTCCAATTTTTTTGGAATCCGGATTCAACAATCTACCGCCAGTTTTTTCAACAAGCACTTCTTTGACGATATCTATGCCGGGGAAATTATTTTTGATGATGATCCCCCAATCCTGGAGCAGGTATTGGTTATTTCGTCCAATCAACTCTCACTACAATTCAATGAGCCGCTGTTACCCGCTACGGCACAAGAGATCACCAACTATATTGCTTCCAATGGATTGGATAACCCGGAAATCGCAGCCTTACTCTCTGATGAAAAGACCGTTCAATTAACGTTTTCTGAAGCTTTTCAAAACGGAGTAATGAATGAACTTTCGGTAACAGGAATCAAAGACGCGTCAGGAAACATGATCATTCCAATTGCCAAGCCCTTTCTTTTTTTTGAACCAAAACCCGTAGTGCCAAAAGATTTGATCATCACCGAAATCTTTGCGGATCCCCTGCCTACGGTGGGATTACCCGATGCAGAATTTGTTGAATTATACAACCGCAGCTCCCATCCGGTTGACATGAGCGGATGGACACTTTCGGATGCAAGCTCCACAGCCCAGTTTCCATCGCAACTTATTTTACCCGGACAATACTGGATCATCACAGCGAATGCAACGGCCCAACAATTTACTCCCCTGGGAAATGTACTCGGTGTACCCAACTTCCCAACCCTCAACAACAGCGAAGAAACCCTCCTGCTTCGAACCCCTGACAAGGTTCTCATCGACTCCATTCAATACAACCTAAGCTGGTATCGGGATGACGAAAAGGCGGCTGGCGGCTGGTCGTTGGAATTGATCGATATAAACAACCCCTGTGGTGAAGCCGACAACTGGACCGCCAGTGAAGATGAGAACGGAGGTACGCCTGGTAAGGTCAATTCTGTAAACGGAAATAAACCCGATGTTACCGGACCAAAACTGTTATCCGTTTCAGTAGCCACCCCGCAAGAACTGCTTCTGGTTTTCGATGAAAAGCTCGAGAAGTCATTACGTTCTGATTGGTTCAGCATTGAGCCTGCAATTGAAGTCGTTGCGGCAAGCTATACCTCGCTTTCGTTACGGGAAGTAAAACTAATACTCGGTGCTTCCCTTGCTGCCCGGGTTCGCTATCTGCTCACCATCTCCGATTTGCAAGACTGTAGCAGGAATTTTATTCAAACCGGTTTTAATCAAATGGAGTTTGCTTTGCCAGAGCCTGCACTGCCTGGGGATGTTTTAATCAATGAGATACTTTTTAATCCACGCTCCGGGGGCGTTGACTTTGTGGAGATTTTCAATGCCTCCGATAAATACCTCAACCTTAAAAATTGGGTATTGGGTAATTACGAAAATGAACTTCTCTCCAATACAAGAATCCTGAGTTCATCGGATATTCTTTTTACACCCAAAACCTACCTGGCGATAACCAGCGATGGAACCATTCTTAAAAATGAATATCCGTTAGCCGTGGAAACGAATTTCATGATCACTCCCATTCCTTCCATGAATGATGATGCGGGCTCGATTGGAGTCGCTACCGAAACGGGAGAAATTATCGATTCATTTCAATACGATGAAAACATGCACAGCCCTCTGCTTAAGGAGAACGATGGAGTCTCTTTGGAAAGAATCTCCTTCTCAGAACCAACCAACACTCGCGATAACTGGAAATCGGCCAGCAGTGCTGCCGGCTTTGCGACACCGGGATACCTGAACTCAAATGCCCGCGGAGATGGCCAAGTCAATGAAAATGAAGTATCGATTGAACCTGAAATTTTTTCGCCTACTCGAACGGGGCAAGACTTTACAAAGATTAACTACAAGTTTGAACAAGCTGGCTGGGTCGCTAACATAAAAATTGCCGATGCTCAAGGGCGGGAAATAAAGGAAATTGCGAACAATGCAACATTAAGTTTGGAAGGGTTTTTTCGATGGGATGGCGATTGCAATGATGGCAGCAAGGCGCGAATGGGTTATTACGTTGTTTGGTTTGAGGCATTCTCATTAGACGGAACAGTTAAGACGTTCAGAAAAAGGGTGGTGATCGGACAGTAAAGTGCAACTTCCTTAACTGAGCTATCCATTTTACTAGAATTTGTGATTTCCCGAGTCACACCATTACAATCGATTTAATAGTCCGGTTCTATTTTTTGTTTCAAGCACTACCCCGTATTTTTGCCCATCTTTTTCAAAACCCTTAAAAAGGACTGTTTTATGGCCAAATCGAAGAAAAAACCAGCCAAGCCTGCTAAGAAAGCTGTCGCGAAGGCTAAATCTGCTTCAAAAAAAGTGAAGAAAGTAGCTGCTAAGGCTAAGAAGGCTTCAAAGAAAGTTTCCAAGAAAGCACCCGCAAAGAAGGCCGCTCCCAAGAAAGTTGTCGCTAAAAAGGTGGCTCCGAAAAAGGTGGTCAAAAAAGAAGTGGTGAAACCGGTCATGAAAAAGGCTTCCGAACCAGTCGCTCCTAAAAAGACAGAGCCAAAACCCATCGCCCCACCCATTAAGCTTTCGCCTTCTCAATTAAACATTTTCCCGATTATCAATCAGCGGCCCATTGCCCATAAACCGGCTAAATCTATTGCGGTGTCGGAGGATAAAACACGCTACAGCGATGAAGAATTGAAGGAGTTTGAAACATTGATCCTGGGCAAACTTGAAAAAGCGCGCGAAGAGTTTCGCATCTTGAAAGAAACGTTGAATCGTAACAACGATGCCGGTACCGATGCTACCTCAGGCGGAAATACAAAAGTTTTGGAAGATGGCGCTGAAACAGCAGAGAAAGAAAATCTGAGTCAGTTGGCTGCCCGCCAACAGAAATACATTACCAACCTGGAAAATGCCCTGGTACGCATCAAGAATCGTACGTACGGAATTTGTTCAGTTACGGGCAAACTGATACCGAAAGAGCGACTGATCGCGGTTCCTCACACCACCCAGTCAATCGAGGCAAAAATGATGAAACAAGATTAACAATTAACGTACCTTTTTTCGTTCCGGAAGAGGAACCTTTCCCTATGGATTTCCTACAGAACCACATCGAAGCTTTGATTTTTTGTTCGCCCACACCCGCCAAGGTGGTGGACATCAAAGCTTGTTTATCAGAAATGTTTAATGCCGATGTGCCGGAAGAAGATATCGTAGGGGCATTGACCCGCATTGAAGAAAAATTTCAGGGTGAAGAATTTTCCTTTCAATTGAATAAATCGGGAGGTGGCTACCAATTTTTAACCAAGCCTGCCTACCAGGCCAGCATTGGCATCATGCTAAAGCAACAATCGAAAAAACGATTGTCTACCTCGGCTATGGAAACGCTTTCCATCATTGCCTACAAACAACCTATTTCCAAAACGGAGGTTGAGAATATCCGCGGAGTAAATTGCGACTATGCCATCCAGAAATTGTTGGATAAAGGCTTGATCGAAATCCTGGGCAAAGCAGAAACCATCGGCCGGCCGATTCTATACGGAACCAGTGCCAAATTCATGGAGTATTTTGGTATCAATGACATTAACGAGTTACCCACACCAAAAGACTTTACCAGCGAGGTGAACACGATTGGTGAAGTTCCTGAAAACCAATAATCCCATTCGCTGCCTGTCGAAATGCCGGCAGTTCAGGTTCACAATTCATAATTTAATCCGACCTTTAGCTTTCGGCTGATTGTCTTTCAATCGTTCGATTAACCCAATCTCATATGGCACGCCCCAGAAAATCATCCCCCGGAAAGACTTCCTTCGGTAAACGCAGTGATGCAGAGAAATCATTTCGCAACCGGAAAAAAGAAAAACCGGAAGGTCGCTATGGAGAAGAACGCTCTTCCCGAAGTAAATTTACGCGAAGCAGTGATGCCGATCGTAAGCCCCGGTTTACCCGTTCCGAAAAGCCCGCCTTTAGAAAACGCGATGGCGGTGGTGATGAGTCTGGGAAATTCTCAAAACGTTTTGACGCTAAAGAAGGTGGTTCACCCTTCAAAAAGAAATCGTTCTCATCCGACAAGCCAACGTTTACCCGTAAAAGCTCGGGTGGATTTACTAAAGGGCCCGGAGGCTTTGAGAAGAAGAGCGGGGATCGATTCGAAAAACGCGATCAACCCTTCAAAAGAAAAAGTGTTGGCGGCTTTGATAAGGGCAAATCCAATCGTTTTGAAAAGAATTCCTTCGATCGCCAGGAAGGTGGAGAGAAACCTACCTTCAGAAAAAGAGAAACCGGTCGCTTCGATTCGCGCTCGGCAGGACCTTCCAAATTTCCGAAAAAACCTTTTGATAAAAGAACTCCGCGAGACGAAGGAGAAAAGACACCCGCCAAAGGCAACTACGGACTTCCTTACAAGCGCAAACCCTACAATAAATTACGCGATGTAAAATCTACGAAGCGTGTGCATGTTGAAGAAAAAGAAAAAACAGATTCGGATCTTATTCGATTGAACAAGTTCATTGCCAACAGCGGAGTTGGAAGCCGGAGAGAAGCCGATGAATTGATAAAAATGGGACTGATTACCGTAAATGGTGAAGTGGTAACAGAAATGGGACACAAGGTAAAGCTGACCGATGAAGTTCGGTACGAAGGCCGTAAGCTGAAAGCAGAGAAGCCGGTTTACATCCTGTTGAATAAACCGAAAGGATTTATCACTACCACCGATGATCCGCAAGAACGCAATACTGTCATGAACCTGGTTGCCAGTGCCGGTAAGGAAAGAATTTACCCCGTGGGTCGACTCGATCGAAACACCACGGGCTTGTTGTTGTTGACTAACGATGGAGATCTGGCCGATAAACTAACTCACCCCAGCTACAATGTAAAAAAGATATACCGGGTAGAGTTAGACAAACCAATCGCGAAAGCCGACTTTCAAAAAATTACAGAGGGCGTATACCTGGAGGAAGGAAAAGCAATTGTTGATGATTTGGCCATCGTAGAAGGCGATAACAAAGTGCTGGGTATTGAATTACACATCGGGTGGAACCGGATTGTGCGTAGAATTTTTGAATCGCTCGGATATGAAGTGGTTAAACTGGACCGGGTAGTTTATGCGGGTCTTGATAAAAAAGACCTGGGCCGCGGAGAATGGCGGTTTTTAAAGCCGGAAGAAATTGTTCGGTTGAAACATTTCAAATAAGGAAAGCCCTTAAGGAAAACAGGGTCCATGAAAATTCACGGACCCTGTTTTTGTTTAATCACTCTTCAGATTTTGAACCGGATTTACAAACGTAGCCCGGATCGTTTGAGAGCCAATGGTGATGACGCCAAATACCAACAATACAAGAACGCCAATGGCAATTACGGTTGCATCAAAAGATGTATGGTAGGCGATCAGTTGCAGCCAGGCATTGTTGGCGAAATACGCAAGGGGCACGGCAATCAGCACGGAAAGCACAATCAGCTTAATAAACCCTTTCGAAAGCAAGGCTACCAAAGCCGTGTTGCTCGAACCTAAAATTTTCCGGATGGAAATCTCCTTTATGCGCGTTTCCGTTGTATAGGTGGCCATCCCCAATAAACCGAGGCACGAAATCATTATCGCCAGCGAGGCAATTACAGTGAGGATGGTTACAATATCCCCAAATACGATTTCGTAAAACATTTTAATCTCCGAATCTACGGGTTTGAAATCCACTTTCAGGTCGGGGTTAACGGTTGCCCATGCCTTTTCAATTATGCGGGCAGCCTCTTCGTATGAACCCAAATACGACACCTGCAATAAATTGAATTGGTCAGGATTGTAAAGTAAGGCCATCGGACTTATCTCGCGGGTCAAATCCCGATGGTTGTAATCGCTCACCACACCGATTATGGTTCGCTTTGAAGAATCCGATTCCTGAATCAGTTCCTGGCCCAGCGCCTCCTGTGCAGATCCAAGATTGAATTTCTCCACTGCCTTTTTATTAATGACGATATAATCACCATTGGTCTCTTTCCCTTCTATCAAATAGAAGCGGCCGGCAATCAATTCAATATTCATGTTGGTGAGATAATCCTCATCAACCAAAAAATAACCCATATTAATCCATTCGGGGTCATCGAGGATGCGTTTATAGCCACCGCCATAGGAAGTGCCAGCAGCTGGAACATGCGAGGCCGCAGCAACGCTGGTAATGGTATTGAATTTCGTCAGTTCATTTTTCAGATTTTGAGCTGAAGTGTTGTTCAGCCGAATCATAATATTTTTATCCATGTTAAAACCATGGTCCTGCTTCAGGAATAACTCCAACTGATTGTACAACACCAGTACCGATAGAATGAAGAAGAGTGACAATGTAAATTGAGAAACCAGCAGCGCCTTCCGAATACCCATTCGTGAAAACAATTTAAGATTGCCCAAATTCTTGAGCACCTTCACCGGCTGAAATCCGGAGAGAACGACCGCTGGAAAGAACCCGGCCAGAATTCCAACCACCAGTGCAAATACTATGAATATTGCCAGCACCATTTCATTCAACTCAAGGTCCCATCTAAAAATGCGTGCAAAATTCAATTGGAGAATCATGGGCTTTAAAAGGATAAGGAATGCCATGGCTAATACCAGTGCCACCAGCGCCACAATTACCGATTCGCTCAGGAATTGGGTAAAAATCTGCCAACGTGCTGCGCCTGTAACTTTGCGAATCCCTATTTCCTTGGCCCTTGTTAGCGATCGTGCAATGGAAAGGTTCGTGAAATTAAAACAGGAGGTAAGTAATATGAGTAGTGCCAACCCACCCAGGAAATAGATGAATAACCAGGGCAACACGGGTCCGATCGGATTATTATTGAAAGGGCCTGGTGTAATAGCCATCAGCGGCTGCAAAGCAAACTTCATTTTATATACTCCAGGATTCTCGATACTGCCAATATGCTTCTCAAATATTTTATCCAGGTTATGCTGCATCGTTTCGGCCGACTGCCCAGCCTGGGGCATAACGTACGTCCAACCATTCCAATAATTAGTCCAATCGGTTAATGTTTCCTTATTGGGTAGGCTATTGACGGTGGCTATGCTGGCCAGCGCTTCAAATACGATGTGCGATTTATTTTGGGTCTCTTTAAGTACCCCGGTTACCGTATAGGTGCCGATGTCACCCACTTTTAGTGTTTGGCCAACTGGATTCTCTTCTTTAAAAAGTTTGTTCGCTGCCTTCCGGGTAAGCACTACGGTATAAGGCTCTTTTAAGGCAGAGGTTGGATCACCATACAGAAACTCGTAGTCAAAGAATTCAAATACTTCAGGGTCGGCAAAAAAACCTGCTATGGGGATGTTAATATCCTGATTTTCGAGTTCAATCCAGCCATTGCCAAAACCGCGCATTAAGCGTACTACTTGCTCAATCCCCGTATAGTTTTCTTTCAACTCCTGCCGCAAGGGCATGGGCGAGGCCGCATTTTCCTGGTTGTCGGTAACCACACCATTCTGATCTACGGCTTGCGTTACAATGCGATAAATTCTATCCCGATTTGGATTATGCCGATCATAATTGAATTGATCGGCTACCAGCATGATGATGCCCATGCATATGGACATGGCTACGGCCAATCCTACTATGTTAATGGCCGAAAAAAACTTGTGGCGGAGCAAACTGCGTATGGCAGTTTTAATGTAATTCCTAAACATGATTTTCGATTTTAAGTAATAACCTGGTTATTGGGATGCCCAAGTAAGGGTGTAGGTAGCTGCATTTTTCTTTAACCGAAACGAAAGCTCAGAACCTGAGAGGCCGAGAATCAAATATCGAACTTCTTCCTCGGTAATTAGCACCAATGTTTTGCCTTCATTCTCCAATCTCCATTTGCCTTGTTTTGCATTTTGAAGGGGTGCACTTGATTGCCAGGTTCGATCGGCAGAAAATTCAAGTTGTGTATCCGTTGGTAAGGAATGATGGACACCCACGCCCGACATCTCATCCGACTTTATTCTCCAGGTGTTGCTGGTCAATAATTCCTCCTTCGAATGTTGGGCAACCAGTACGCCACTCAAGAGAAGGGCGGCCAGTAAGAAAATTCCTCGCTTTCTCATTTACTTATTCAATTCCTTTTTTACAGTGAAATAGTAAATCAGAAAACCAAGGGACACCGAGACGGCAAATAATCCATAGGGCAGCGGTGACTCCGGACCGGTCGGAATGTATTCCATGATGATCAGGGAAAGGCCGGCAAAGAAAATGATAAGACCCCATTTAAGTGCACTGAATTTGCCATCTCCTGCTGTTTGTTGCTTAAAAATTGCCTGGGTATCATCGTTTACAAAACCCTTTTCGATCATTTTCTTCTTCAGAATATAATCCGTCATCACTTTTGTGAAAAGGAAAATCGACCCGCCAAAACTTCCAATAATGGTTAAGGGCATGAGCACATCGCGTAAATCGTTATTCATGTTTTTTGCTTTTAATTGTTATAATTCTGGTTTTGGTGCGTGAGACACACAGATTGGATGGGATGTTGCAACGTTTCGTAAAATTTATTGTCGCATTACCGCTTATAGGAAATCGATGTTCAAAAATGAGCCTCAATTTTTAACTATCTTCCTGCAACATCCGTTGAAAAGCGCGTGTCTAACTCCAAAATGATCGATGACAGGGCGCTGGTTACCCAGGTTTTAAGTGGCGACAAGCAAGCGTTTCGGGTGCTTATTAAGCAACATGAGCGGTTGGTGGGTCATATGATCGCTCGCCTCATTGATCGGAACGAAGACCGTGAGGAACTGTGTCAGGACGTTTTTTTGAAAGTGTATGAAAAGCTGGGCGAATTTACTTTTCAATCAAAGATAAGCACCTGGATAGCCACCATTGCCTACCGGCATGGCATCAACCATCTGCGTAAGCGTAAGATTGAAATCAGCAATTGGCCTGAGGACGAAAGCATGGAACGATTTGTGGCCACCGAAGACGCATCAGAAGCCCTCGCTGAGAAGGAACTGGATCAATTGGTATTGCAGCTAATTGAAAAATTACCACCGCAATACAAGGCGATCCTTACCTTGTATCATGTACAGGAAATGACCTATCCCGAGATAGTTGAAATCACGGGCTTGCCGGAAGGAACCGTAAAGAATTATCTTTTCCGGGCCCGGCATTTGTTGAAAGAAAAAGTAAAACAGTATCTTGGCAAAGAGGCAATGTTATGAATGACGAAGCACTACAAAATCAAATTGAATCCGGGTTTATACCTGATCATGAGGATGGTCAGGCCTATAAACATGTTTTCAATGCCTTAAAACAAGAGCCCGAATTTCACGTATCATTATCTTTTGCCGATCGGATTCTTGCCCGTCTTAACAAGAAAGAGGAGCAACGCGATTATTGGTGGCTTGCCGCTGGAATATTTCTGGTGATCATCGCCCTGATTGTAACCCTGGCACTCACTTCTGCACGGTGGTCAGCCGGTATCTTTACTTTTATCTCTGGTTACCGGGGACTAATTCTATTTGGAATCGCATTTATCCTTGCCCTGCAATGGATTGACCGAAAAGTCTTGAAAAAACAATCCGGGCTGTAAGGAAATCCATCCGTAACTCCATTTCAACAGTGGATTAACCTCCCGTAAAAAATCCGTAACCAATCTTATCCGGCTCCGGTAATTACGCTTTATAATCTAATCTCCCTTCATGAATAAATATGCTACCCCGCTTTGTGTGATGCTAATTATGGCAAGCATCGCATCCCTGGCTCAGGAACCTAAAAAGGAAGAAAAAGCCGATACCGTAAAAAAGGAAAAGCCGAAAAAGAAAAAGGACTTACCCCTGGAAGTCGCCAGGCGTGTGCCTATTAAAACCACCGAAGGCACTTGGATGTCGTTGGATGTTAGTCCGGATGGCAAGACCATCGCCTTCGATTTTTTGGGCGACATTTTCACCATGCCCATCACCGGAGGCAAGCCCGTTCAATTCACCAGCGGCCTGGCATTCGATTCGCATCCGAAGTTCAGTCCGGATGGAAAGCGGTTATTGTTTATTTCCGATCGCAGCGGTGGTGAGAATATCTGGTGGTTTACACTGGATAAAAAAGATTCACTGCAGGTTACCAAGGGCAACACGGATCATTATCAATCAGCCGAGTGGACCCCGGATGGGAATTACATTGTCGGATCGCGGGGTGGTCGTAACCTGAAATTATGGATGTTTCATAAGGAAGGAGGCTCCGGTGCGCAGCTTATCAGCAAGCCCGATAATTTGAAAACGGTGGAGCCTGCTTTTGGTGCCGATGGCCGTTATATCTGGCACTCACAGCGCAATAATGCATGGACTTACAACGCACAACTTCCACAATATCAACTGGCAATTTACGATCGGGAGACGGGTGAAACCGAAACCGAAACTGCCCGGTATGGTTCCGCATTCACCCCCACACTATCCCCCGATGGAAAGTGGCTGGTGTACGGATCGCGATACAATGATCAAACAGGTCTCCTTCTACGCGACCTGAAAACGGGCGATGAAAAGTGGCTGGCCTATCCCGTGCAACGCGATGAGCAGGAATCCATTGCTCCACTTGGCGTACTTCCTGCCATGTCTTTTACTCCCGATAGTAAAAATGTGGTTGCATCCTATGGTGGCAAGATCTACAGCATACCGGTTGCCGGAGGCAATGCTGTAAACATCCCTTTCGAGCTGGAGACAGAATTCCTGATGGGTGCCACGGTGGCAGATTTTAAATACCCGATCAAGGATGATAAAGATATGGTTGTCACCCAAATTCGTGATGGTGCGGTATCCCCCGATGGGAAACAACTTGCCTTCACAGCCTTGAATAAGTTGTACGTGATGGACCTTCCTGCCGGAACACCCCGTAGGGTTACCACCAACACCGTGACGGAAGCCATGCCTGCCTGGAGTAACGATGGCAGTCAACTGGCCTGGGTAACCTGGGAAGGCACGGCCGGTAACATTTACAAGATGAACTTCAAAGTAAAAGGTGCCAAACCAGTTAAACTCACTACTACCCCTGCGCTGTATAGCGAACCCGCCTGGTCAGGCAACAAGATTGTATTCCTGATGGGCACCGCTCACAATTATAAAGAAAGTGACGGCCCCTTTGCGTTCTCCAGCCAGGAAGATCTTGCCTGGATCAGTGGCGATGGTGGCGTAGTCAACTTCATTGCCAAATCAAGAGGAAGGGGCACGCCTCACTTCACCAAAGCAGGTGATCGAATCTATTTGTACAGCGGACAAAAGGGATTGGTTTCCATCCGGTGGGATGGAACAGACGAGAAAGCACATTTGAAAGTTACCGGCATTACCGTTTATGGCTTTACAAACGATGAAAACCATTGCATGTTGGTGGAAACATCGGCCGAGCCACAACGCGAACCTTCCAACGCTTCTGTCATTCTTATGGCTCCGGAAGGAGATCAGGCATTGGCAAAAATCAACAATGATATTTATGTTGTCACGGTGCCGAAAACGGGAGGTGAAACTCCAAAAATTTCAGTGGCGGATGCCGCCAACGCATCCTTTCCAGCCCGCAAACTCACGAAATTGGGTGGCGAATTCCCAAGCTGGAGTGGGAATGCAAAAACTGTTTACTTCTCGTTAGGCAACGCGTTCTTTACCTATAATCTTGATGAAGCAAAAGCCAAAGAAGAGGAATTGAAAAAGAAAAAAGCGGAAGAAGAAAAATCCAAAGAGGACGGCACGGTAAAACAAGAAGAGAATAAACCAGCAGAGAAGAAAGATGAGACCTACAAGCCCAATGAAATCCGGGTTAAGGTTACCGTGCAAAAAGACATTCCCAGTGGAAAAATTCTTTTACAAAACGCACGCATCATAACGATGAAGGGAGATGAAGTTATTGAGCGGGGAGATATCTTGATTGAAAACGCGCGTATCAAGCAAGTAGGAGCAGCTGGCTCAATTTCGGTAGATGGATCAGTGCAAAAGATGGACGTAAGCGGCAAGACGATCGTTCCCGGTTTTGTTGATACTCATTCGCATATGTGGCCGGCCTGGGGCATTCATAAAAACCAGGTGTGGATGTATGCAGCCAATCTCGCGTACGGGGTAACCACCACCCGCGATCCCCAGACCTCCTCTACCGATGTATTGACTTACAGCGACATGGTTGAAACAGGCGAAATCATTGGCCCCAGAATTTATTCTACCGGCCCGGGCGTTGGCTACTGGATGTACAATTTGAAAGATGCCGATCAGGCCAAAGACATTTTGAAGCAATACTCGGAATACTACAATACGAAGACCATCAAAATGTACCTGACGGGTAACCGGCAGCACCGACAGTGGATCATTCAGGCGGCCAAAGAACAAAACCTGATGCCCACCACCGAAGGCGGGTTGGACTTCAAACTCAACCTGACCAATTTAATTGATGGGTATCCCGGGCACGAACACGCCTTCCCCATTTATCCGTTGTACAAAGACTTCACCACCGCGGTGGCAGCTTCGGGCATGACCTACACCCCTACATTACTGGTGGCTTATGGCGGCCCGTGGGCAGAAAACTACTACTATGCAACAGAAAATGTCAATGGCGATCCTAAATTGAATCACTTCACTGCCAAGTCCGAGTTGGATGCAAAATCACGCAGGAGGCCGGCCTGGTTTATGAAGGAAGAACATGTGTTTGATGATCATGCTCGCTTTGTGAACGATCTGGTAAAAGCCGGTGGCAATGCCGGTGTGGGATCACATGGCCAATTGCAGGGACTAGGATATCATTGGGAATTGTGGAGTGTTGCATCGGGAGGATTAAGCAATCACAACGCGTTGAAAGTGGCAACCATTCAGGGTGCGAAAGCCATTGGGCTCGATGGCGATCTGGGAAGTATTGAAGCGGGCAAGCTCGCTGACCTGGTCATTCTCGATCAGAATCCGTTGACGAACCTTCGCAACACCAACACTGTAAATAAAGTCATGAAGAATGGCCGGTTGTACGATGGCAACACACTGGATGAAGTGTACCCGACTGTTCGTAAAGCTCCTTCCTTTCAAAAGGATCAGGTGAGTCCGCAAGCGGGATTACCCGGCATGCGGTAATTTACCTTTCCAAAAAAAATAAAAAGCCTCCTCAAAAGGGAGGCTTTTATTTTTAGTTAAACCAACATGACATTGCCTTGTTAAATAGGCATGGAAGTAGCCCTTGTTTTTCCACATCAACTTTATCAGGAATCGCCTGCCTTAGCAGAAGCTAGACCGGTGTACCTTGTCGAAGACTTCCTGTACTTTTCACAGTATCGGTTTCACAAACAGAAATTGGTGTTGCATCGGGCTTCCATGAAAGCTTATCAAAGACACCTGGAAAGTCTTGGATACCCGGTTACGTATGTGGATGCAGCAAAATCCAATATGAAGGAATTATTCCCTCATCTGTCAAAAAGCAACGTCACCACAATCCATTATGTTGAAACCAATGATCATCTGTTAGAACGCAGACTACACCGGTTTTCAAAACAGCACCAGATTACCCTACAAACGTACACTTCGCCAAATTTCATTTCCACTTCTCAAGAACTAAATGAACTGTTTCATAAGGAAAAGAAATACCTCATGGCGAATTTTTATGTGAAACAACGGAAACGTCTGAAAATTTTGGTTGCAAACGGAGGGCCTGAAGGTGGCAAGTGGAGCTTTGATGCCGATAACCGCCAGCGGATTCCGAAAGGACTTAAATTACCGCACTCTTACGTGCCTCCGCACAATGTCGATGTGCAAGAGGCAATCAACTATGTGGAGAACTATTTTAGCAAAAATCCGGGTGATGTTTCACACTTTCCGTATCCGGTCAATCATGCAGAGGCCGAAAACGTACTCGTGGATTTTTTGCTGCATCGATTAAAAGATTTTGGGACCTATGAAGATGCCATCCTAAAAAATGAATCCATTCTCTTTCATTCCGTACTTACCCCGGCTTTAAATATTGGCTTACTCTCTCCGCAACAAATACTCGACAAGACTTTTGAAGTTCATAAGAAGTCAAAATTCCCGCTGAATAGTCTTGAAGGATTTGTGCGTCAAATTATTGGATGGCGGGAATTTATGCGCGGTATATACCTGCGTGAAGGCATAAAACAACGAACAACAAATTACTGGCGATTTACGCGCAAAATTCCAGCGTCCTTCTATGATGGCACAACCGGTATTGAGCCAATCGATCAAACTATAAAAAAGATTTTAAAGACAGGCTATTGCCATCACATCGAACGCCTGATGATCCTGGGCAACTTCATGCAACTCTGTGAATTTGACCCGGATGAAGTATACCGGTGGTTCATGGAGCTATTCATCGATTCGTACGATTGGGTGATGGTGCCCAATGTATACGGCATGAGTCAGTATGCCGATGGAGGATTGATCACGACTAAACCTTATGTTTCAGGGAGTAATTATATTTTAAAAATGAGCGACTATAAGCAAGGTCCGTGGTGTGAGATCTGGGACTCCTTGTATTGGTGTTACATCGAAAAGCACAGCGCACTCTTTGAACGTAATCCGCGGATGAGTATGATGGTGAATCTGGTTAAGAAAATGAATGCCACCAAGATGAAACATCACCGCCAGGTGGCTACTGTGTTTTTAGACCAGCTAGGATAATCGAATCTGACTATGGGAGTCATGGAGAGGGAAGAGCCCTACAGTTCTCCTGGATAACCGATAACGAGAGGTTTCGCAAATCTGCCAGAAATAAGAAACCAGCTACCCTTCAGACAAAAATTAGATCGAACTCTCAACTTTTACTTACTTTCGGGTTGGTGAAACGCTGGCCCGCGATATTCCTTCTAAGTCTGATCCTGATTCAGGTAGGTGGGTGTTACGTTTATTTTGTTGGTCGACTTGCCGCAATCCGTTTAGAAATGCGCGAGCAGTTAAAATACATACCTGAAGAACAACTTACCCGTTTTGACTTTAGTGCAGCGGAATTTCAACGCGCCCGTGTTGACGATCATGAAATTAACGTTGGCGGCAAGATGTATGACATTGCCCGCATTACCGAGCAAGGCAATACCCTTGTTGTGCTGGCCCTGCACGATGAAGCAGAGGATAACTTGCTTTCATTTTTGAATGAATTGGTAAAGCGTTCCACCAACGACAAGAAACCAATTCCGGAACAAGTCGTCAACCTGCTTTCGCTGGAATTCCTGCTCGAAAAAAATGTGTTGCCGGTTAATTGCAGTCATCCCATTAATCATACATCGCGCTACCAGAAAGTGGCAATTCCGGTATTCCAGAATAACGAAACTCCGCCTCCCCGCGGTTGATTTACTCAACTTCTTAATTTATTAATGGAACGCTACTGTCCAAAGAGACGGGTATTCCTATTCATTTATTTACTTAAAATTCTATGAGATTTTTATACCTCGTGGTGGGGTGTATGCTTTCTGTTCCTTTGCTTGCACAGGAAAGCGACACCACTACCTTTCTGAATGAGGTGGTGGTATCGGCAAACCGGTGGGAACAAAACCTGCGCGAAGTTTCCAGCCGTATTGCCAAGGTAACGCCACAACTTATTCAATTTCAAAACCCCCAAACCAGCGCGGATTTGTTGGGTATCTCCAGCCAGGTGTTTATACAAAAAAGCCAGCTTGGGGGCGGAAGTCCTATGATTCGAGGGTTTGCCACCAATCGGGTGTTGCTGGTAGTGGATGGTGTCCGGATGAACAATGCTATTTTCCGTTCAGGAAACTTGCAAAATGTAATCTCCTTCGATGCTAATGCGGTCGAAAATACCGAAGTGATCTTCGGCCCCGGCTCAGTAATCTATGGCAGCGATGCCATTGGTGGTGTGATGGACTTCCACACGCTGCAACCGAAACTAAGCACCGGAGACAAGGCCACTTTTACAGGTAACGCTTTTGGTCGGTACTCATCGGCCAACACAGAAAAAACCGGTCATCTCGATTTCAACATCGGATTAGACAAGTGGGCCTTCACTACCAGCATTACTTATGCTGACTACGATGATCTCAAAATGGGAACCAAAGGTCCGGAGGAATATACCCGTCCCGATTATCAGGTGCGTGATGAAAATGGGAACGACCTTGCCGTTATCAATCCCGATCCGAATGTGCAGATTCCTTCGGGCTACGATCAACTGAATCTGACGCAAAAGATCCGGTTCAAACCTCTCAATGGGTTGGATCTTTCATACGGATTTCATTACTCCAGTACATCGGATGTACCCCGGTACGATCGGCTGATTCTGAAAAACAGTGGCGGTGTATTTACCAGTGCCGATTGGTATTACGGTCCGCAAGAATGGATGATGCATTCGTTTACTGCACTGTATTCAAAAAGTTCTCCGCTGTTTGATCAGGTAAAGTTTACGGCTGCGTTGCAGGATTATTCCGAAAGTCGGCATAACCGAAACTTTACCGGGGGCAATCGCAACCGCATGACAGAACGCTTCGAAAATGTTAAGGCACTGTCCTTCAACCTTGATTTTGATAAACAACTGAACGACAAATCAAGCCTATTTTACGGGGCCGAGTTCGTGAATAATACAGTTGGGTCAACGGCCCAGCGCAGGGATATTGTTTCCGGTGCTCTTTCACCCACTTCAACCCGCTATCCGGATGGATCGGAGTGGCGCTCGTTGGCAGTGTATGCCACGTTACGGCATAGGCTGAATGAGCAGGTTGTTGTTAATGCGGGTGCTCGTTTCAATTATGTGTATACCTACGCTCCGTACGATACCACCTTTTTCGATTTTCCGTTTACCGAAGCAACTTTAAAGAACAGTGCTGTAAACTGGAATGTAGGGTTGGTGTACAGCCCGGTTGAGGCTTGGAAATTATATGGAAATATTGCTACCGGCTTTCGCGCTCCCAATGTTGACGACATTGGCAAAGTATTCGATTCACAACCAGGTTCAGTCGTTGTGCCAAATCCGGATTTAGAACCGGAGTACGCTTATAACTTTGAAGTTGGCTTTGCCGCTATGGTTTCGAAGCAGATAACGTTTGATGCTTCGGCATATTATACGCTGCTTACCAATGCCATTGTACGTGGAGCTTACACATTCAACGGGCAGGATAGTATTGATTATGATGGAACATTAAGCAAGGTGTTGGCCTTACAAAACACCAGTGAAGTGAGAGTATACGGGGTTCAAGGTGCCCTTACCATCAACTTCACTTCTGCATGGCAATTATTCTCCATCCTAAATTATCAAAAAGGAAAAGAGAAGTCGCCCGAGGATGGACAATACTATTCGCCAACCCATGTGGCTCCGCTTTTCGGGTCTACGCAAGTGCGGTTAAAAAAATCGAAGTACCAGGCTATGATTTATGCCAATTACACTGGTGAAATAGACTACGATGATCTTGCTCTTACCGAACGATTCGATTCGCATTTGTATGCAAAAGATGAAAACAACAATCCCTACGCGCCTTCCTGGTTTACGCTAAACCTAAAAGGTTCATATCAGATCGCTCCGTTTGTTAGTATTGACGTGGGTGTCGAAAATATTTTTGACAAACGTTACCGGCCCTACTCCTCGGGCATTACAGCCCCTGGTAGAAATTTTATTGCGACACTAAGGTTTAAATTTTAATCTGTGAAGGTTGTGCCAACATCTAGTTGACACAACCTTCATATTAATTTCCTGGCTATGGCTCTTCAGATTCTCGTTAACAGCTTACGCAAGTTTCGTTCCTGGCATCATTGGATAGGCATTAGCATAGTAGCGTTTATGCTCATCACTTCTATTACCGGCATATTCTTGGGATGGAAAAAGAATGTTGCATTGCTTCAGCCACCTACCTTGCGGGGCAGTAATACAACTGCGGCCACGTGGATAAGTTTTGATCAGGTTATAAACATCTCAAAACATGCCATGGACTCCGTAACCGGACACACGATTGAAATGGACCGGATGGATGTGCGGCCCGAGCGGGCACTGGTAAAAGTTACTTTTAAAGAATATTGGGAGGTGCAGGTTGATTTAGCGTCAGGAAGAGTTTTATCCGTGGCTCAACGGCATGCCGATTGGATCGAACACATCCACGATGGTTCGATCATCAGCGATGGATTCAAATTGCTCTACACAAACTACATTGGGGTTGGTCTCTTGCTTCTTTCCATCACCGGATTCTGGCTTTGGTATGGCCCTCGTGTTATCAGGAAAATCAAGCACCAGTAGCTTACATTTACACAGATATGCTAATCTGCGGATTAATCTTTTGCAGGTCAGCAATGAACGTTGCTCTTTCCTTGGGTGAAATCAATACATAATCCCCTTTTCCATATCTGATCTCAATGCGGTCAAAGGAAAGGGCTGGTGAACTTAAGATGTTCTTGGATTTCACAATACACTTAATCGTAGAGATTGGGATGATCTTGTTGTATATGAATCCGCTTTTTATTCTCAGTTGATCGGCTTCAATCTGATAATACGTAGAGGTAAACAAATGGAGAATGAAACCAGTAGTTGCCACAAGAATCGACAACCCTGACCAACTTTGTATCACAATCATGAGAATAATAACAGGTCCCAGGAGAGCACATAAGAAAATGACCAGGGCTGTATCAACCTTTGACTTAAAGATTTTTGTCACGGCTTTATCTATATTACTCCTATTAAATACCAACCTCAATTTGGAAACGAACTATCCAACTATCCGCATTCAGGGTTGCGCCTTCCAGCCATTTACCTTTCTCCAATGTAACATCCGTTTGCAGTTTTACCCGGTGTCCGCGGATATACTTGTTTGCTCCAAGAGTATATTGAGTGGTCTGGTCATCGAGTGTCTGAATTTTTTCAAACGGTGTTACCTGCGAATAACGTCCTACAATCTCGTAGTTATTTCTAAAGAGATAGCTGGCCTGGTAATTTTGCCCAAAACCGGTATAGATGTAGCGGACATCTCCCTCGGCACTAGTCGTGATTGGATCAGGAGAATTTCTTTCCAGCCATTCGCAGGCAAGTGCCCAGCCTCTGTACTTGATCAGCAGGTCGGCCATCAGGGTGCTCATATCCCGTGGGGCATATAAAAATCGCCCGGTTTGACCCCCTGTACGGGTTGTGTTTTCGTTTTTCGAACCGGTTACACCCACAGAAACTTTGGGTTTTTGTTCACGGACCAGATCGCCCTCAAAGTAATCACCTCCATTAGTAAACGGACCAAACGGCAGAAGTTCAACACGGCCCGTGTAATCCAGACCCCGATCAGAGGAGACAATATTTCTTCCCTCACCGGTTGAGATTGACCCCCTTAGCACATAATAGAATTTACCTATATAGTTATTGTAATACATCTGAAATCCAAAATCGCGGTCAATATTAAAGGTAGAATTTACGATAGAGCGATCGGCTAACTGCAAATCTCCTGAGGAGTTTACTCGTTGCCGGTTGCCCGGAAGTTTGGTTTGACCTAATCCAATAGCGAAATGATTATTTACAGAATAAATTACCATGGCGTCCCGTACAATATTAGGAAATCCGGTATCATCAAAATCCATGTCAGCCCGTGTAAAGGACAGCTGTATCAGATAGGTAAGGCGAGGATTGTAGATATATCCATCAAATCGAAGTCGCAATCTTCGTACTCGCGCCTCAACCTGATCGATTGAAAAGTCTGAGCTACTCTCTGTTTTGAAGGCCGCCCGGTTTTGCATCCGAAACCGGATGTTCAAGAGATATAAGCTGTCGGGCGAAATAATACCTAACCCCTTGCCAAAAGTAAAATACGGAGAAGGGGTAACTTGCTGAGCAAAGCACGAACCTGCTATAACCAAAAGCAGGCCGGCAAAAGGGTAGCGGAGGAATTTCATGAACGTTTGGGGTAGTCCTTCGCAATATTAATTTAATGTTAAGAACTTAGCAGACCCAGAATAAATTAAAATTAGTGAGCTTCCAGCCAGTTGGCCCCAATACCTACTTCTACTTCCATGGGCACTTCCAGGATCACAGCCGATTTCATGAGCTCAATCACCTTGGGCTTAACAATTTCCTGCTCCTCCTTGTGAAGATCAAACACCAATTCATCGTGCACTTGCATGGTCATTTTGGTCCTTAGCTTTTCGCGCTCCAGCCATTTATGGATAAGAATCATGGCTATTTTAATAATGTCGGCAGCACTGCCCTGAATGGGAGCATTGATGGCGTTACGCTCGGCAAACCCCCGGGTGGTGATGTTTCTGGAATTGATATCGCGCAGGTAGCGCCTGCGGCCTAGAATTGTTTCAACGTACTCCTTCTCGCGAGCAAAGTTGATGGAATCGTCCATGTATCGCTTGATGGCCGAGAATTCCTTGAAATAGGAGTCAATTATTTCGCCCGCTTCCGTGCGGGAGATGCTGAGATTTTGTGATAGCCCAAACGCGGTACTGCCATATAATATTCCAAAGTTCACTTCTTTGGCCTTCCGCCTCATGTCAGGTGTAACCTTCTCCAAGGGAACCTTAAAAACTTTGGCTGCCGTGGTTGCATGAATATCGCGTTTGTTGCGGAAGGCTTCAATCATGGTTTCATCCCGGGCAAAAGAAGCGGCAATTCGCAATTCAATTTGTGAGTAGTCGGCCGACATGAATAAATAGTTTTTATCCCGGGGCACAAACGCACCGCGGATCTGCCGGCCCTTCTCTGTGCGGATTGGAATGTTTTGCAGGTTGGGGTTGTTAGAACTCAATCGTCCCGTAGCAGCAACGGCTTGCCGGTAGTCGGTGTGGATGCGATGATCGAACTTACTGACCATTTTTGGTAGTGCATCCACATAGGTGGAACGCAGCTTTTCATATTCACGGAAGTCCAGAATCTTTCGGGCAATCTCATGTTCGTCTGCTAGTTTCACAAGCACCTCCTCACCGGTGGCATACTGTCCGGTCTTTGTCTTCTTGGCTTTATCCAACAACTTCATTTTGTCGAACAGAATCTCGCCCAATTGCTTGGGTGAAGCTATGTTGAATTCCGCACCTGCAATTTCAAAAATCTCGCGTTGTACCTTGTGGCTGTCGTTCTTCAACGCATCCGACATCCACTTGAGGGTTTCTTCGTCAATGCTTACGCCTTCAAACTCCATGTTGGCGAGCACCCGTGCCAGGGGCATTTCAACATCATGAAACAAACGCCACTGACCACGCTTATTCAATTCACTTTCAAGGTGTACCTTCAGTTGCAATACCTGGTCAACACGTTCACAATGTGACTCCGCGCTGGAATCTTCATCAGCCAATTGATACTGTAAATACTGTCCACACAAAATACCGAGGTCGTGTGAAGCTTCCGGCTCAATCAGGTAGTGGGCCAGCAGGGTATCGAACAAGGGTCCTTGCACCTCTACCTGATGCTTCTTCAGTACTAAAATTGAGGGCTTGATGTTATGTCCGATTTTTCGGATCGATTCATCTTCCAAAACGGATTTAAACCTTTCCAGTACCTGCTCACTTACCACCGGAATGAGAAATGCCTGGCGGGCTGTATACGTAAATACCAGGCTTGTTATTTTATAATCAAAGTTCTCGGCATCGTCATAAATAGCGGCAAACGAAATCTCACGCTGCACCTTCAGATTTTGAATCAGGGACACATGTTCCTCTTCTTTCTCCAACACCCGATACGATACAGAACTAACATCCAATGCCTTCTTCTCTCCGGGTGATTCAGCTTCAATCTCACCCCCAAACATGGAAAGCTGAGCAGCTTTGGGTGTTGCGGCCGTAGCCGTTACAGACGATGGTGATTGCAATCCAAAGATGCGGGGCATCATTGTTTTAAATTCCAACTCCTCCAGAATGGGTTTCAGTTTCTCTGTGTCAGGTCCGGTATAAACCAGGTCTTCCTCATCCCATGGTACGGGCACATCCGTTACAATGGTGGCCAACTTCTTGGAAAGTATGGCTTGTTCACCAAACTGTTCTACGCGTTCCCTTTGCTTTCCTTTTAATTCACTGGCATGAGCAACTACACCCTCAACCGTTTTGTAATGCTTCAATAATTCGGCTGCTGTTTTTGGTCCGATACCCGGAATGCCTGGAATATTATCCGAAGTATCGCCTTGCAGGCCAAGCATGTCAATCACTTGCGACACCTCTTCGATTTCCCATTTCTCACACACTTCTTTGGGGCCCAGCACATCCACTGCATTGCCCATGTAGGCCGGCTTATACAAATGGATCTTTTCACTCACTAGCTGCCCAAAGTCTTTATCGGGTGTCATCATAAAAACCTCGAAGCCCTCCTTCTCCGCGCGTTTGGCTATGGTTCCGATGATATCGTCTGCTTCATAGCCATCCAGCGCAAGAATGGGAATATTAAATCCCTTTAAAATATCCTTAACAATGGGAATGCCGCTTCGGATGTCTTCGGGCGATTCCTGCCGGGTTGCTTTGTACTCCTTATAAATCTCATCGCGAAACGTAGGGGCTGCCGTATCAAAGGCTACCGCGATGTGTGTCGGTTTTTGCTTTTGAATAACTTCCAGCAGAGTATTGGTAAACCCGAAAGGAACCGAAGTGTTATGACCTTTTGAATTAATTCGCGGATTTTTAGTGAACGCAAAGTGTGCCCGGTAAATGAGCGCATATGCATCCAATAGAAATAACTTTTTTTCTGACGCCATGTGGCGAAGGTAGAAAGAAGCAGCTGAAGTTTATAGAAAAATTAACCCTTCAGGAATCCGAATGATAAGGCTTAAATTATCTTGTTTTCAAACGCAGTGCGCACTAATGCAGCAGTGTTCTTCACCTGCAATTTAGAAATCAGATTCTTGCGATGAGAGTCCACTGTGCTGGCACTTACAAAAAGTTTATCCGCTATCTCCTGATTTGTTAAGCCCTCGGCAATCAGCTTCAGTACTTCAATTTCCCTGCGGGTAAGTAGCGGTTGATTATGCTCCTTTATGCTATCCCGAACTGAATCCCGTCCAAGCCAATATTCGCCTCCTGCCACCACAGCCTGTATTGCTTTTTCAATTTCTTCGAGGGAAGAATTTTTTAATAAGTAGCCTTGGGCACCCGCATCTTTCATGTTTTGCAGGTAGGTAAGTTGATCGAAATTGGTGAGGGCAATGATTTTCAATGCGGGCCTTCTTCTAATCAGCTCTTTGCACACTTCTATTCCACTTTGATCAGGCAGGTTGATATCCAGCAAAACTACATCGGCTGAATTTTTTACAAAAAATCCCAAACACGAAGCTGCGTTTGTGGCATGACCCGCCACCTCAATATGGGAGAGTTCCTGCAGCATACTTCGAATGCCTTCAATTACCATGGGGTGATCATCCACTATAAATACGCGCGTCATGATGCCGGGATCGTTATATGTACGGAAGTTCCCTGACCCGGTGCTGCCTGAATATCCAACTTGCCCTTTAGGTATTCCACGCGCGATTGGATATTCGCCCACCCTGCCCCGGGAGTCCTTTGAATAAGGGTTGTATCAAATCCCACACCATCATCTTCAACCGTAATGCTAACCTCGCCATTTTGACGCGCCAATTGCACCAGCACCCGCGTGGCTTTAGCATGCTTGGCAGTGTTGTTTAACAATTCCTGAATTATCCTGTAGATAAAGATTTCTGTATTGGACGAAAGTCGGTTTTCCATTCCAATGGATTGAAAATCAATCTTAAACAATTGCGACTCGCGCAATCCTGCACAATAACTCTTTAAGGCTTCTGAGAGGCCAAATTTCACCAGCACTTCGGGCATCATATTATGTGCTACCCGTCTGAGTTCTGCAATAGAGTGATCCAGCATATCAAGCGAGCGCTCAAAAACCAAGGCACTGTCGGCATCCAAAATTACATTTGACTTCATATTGGTAAGTGAAAATTTTACACCTGATAATAAACCGCCCAAACCATCGTGCAAATCTTTGGCAAGCCGGCCGCGTTCTTCATCCTGGCCTTTGATCACAGCCTCCCCTGCCATTAATTGCTTTTCCCGTTCTAGCTCGGCAATCCGGCTTTGACTCAATGCATTTTCCTTTTCGAGAATCCGTTTCTTTTGCTGATGGGTTCGTCTGGCTAAGAGGGCGATCGCCAACACGGCAATTAATGACCCCACCAAAATAAAATTAAACAGTCTGTTCTGTCTGATGGAAAGATCTTTGATTTCTGCTTCTTGCTTAAGGTCATTAATTTGCTGCTCCTTCTTTTCAGATTGATACTTTGCCTCTAACTCCTGAATGTTCCTGGCAATGGATTCATTCAACAATACATTGCGGATGGAATCACTTTTGAAGGAATAATAATTATTCTTTTTAAACTCTTTCTTCAGAATCGAAATTTCAGCCAACAAAGAATATGCATGGCCTATATCTTCGGTGTAATTGTATTTAATAGCCTGATCCAAGGATCTGCTGGCGTATTCCTCTGCCTTTAGCGGATTTTCATTGTTGAAAAAATAAATGGCCAGTGCGCGCAGTGCCATGGCGATGGACTGGCGGTCATCCAGTTTAATGGCCAGGGCCAGGGCCTCATCTCCGTACGTCTTTACTTTACTAAAATCAGCCGAGGCACTGTAAACATCACACAAACTCAGTGACGTAATTAAGAGTACATATTCATTCTCACTGTTCTTGGCGATTAGACGAGCTTCCTCAAACAAGGCGATGGCTTTACTGAATTTCCGCAAAGAGGCATAGACATTGGCCAGATTGACGAGGGAGCCTGCTATTGAATATACATTGCCGGTCTGGCGTGCCAACGCCAGGGATTCTTCACCGTACTCAGCAGCCCTTTCTTTTTGTCCGATTTCAAGATAAACAGAGGCCAGGTTTCGATAGATAACACTGCGTTTATTTAAGTCGCCCAGCTGATCATAAATTTCAATGGCTTGTAAAAAATACTCAATCGACTTTTCGTATCGCTTAAGGTTCATATACGAAGCACCTGTATTACTCAGGCAGGCAGCCAGCCGTTCCGGTACACCAAACTTTCTGGCAATTTCTACGGATTGAAGGTTTAAGATCAACGAAGTATCGAGTCGGCTCATTACGTTGTATACGTAAGTGGCATTCGTGTAATAGCTAATGATGCCTCGCGTGTAGTTAAGTTCAGTGCTTAATTTCAAAGCAGCCTCATACAACCGCAGCGCTGAATCTGGCTTGTTGTTTTCATATTGCTGACCCAGCTGGATGTAGAGCTGCACCTTATTCGTATCCGGCTTCGCCTTCCGCAGCAATTGCCAAAGACTATCGCGGTCATAATATTCCTGGCTATGAACAGGATGTTCAATAAATAAGCAGATCGAACTTACCAACAGAACGAAAAATCGCATGATACCGGTTTGCTCTACAAAGCTAATTGATCCTTTTTCACAACCTCCTTTTTATACTCTGTGATTTTAAAAATCCACTTTTTAGGGGAGGGATGAGATTCTGTGTTTCAACACCTTTGATCAGCAAAAATTTTGACCACAGTACTTCTGAAAATCGATTTTCATATGAAAAAGCAAGGACTGATTATCACATTCATGCTGTTTGCTTTTATCTGTAACGCTCAGCAAAAACCGAAGCCGAAAGAAAAAGAAAAAGCCCCTACACAAAGTGAGATTGATGCGATGATGAAGGAAGCACAGATGGAACTCAACAAAATGAGCCCGGAGGATAAAAAGATGCTCGACAGTATGGGCATTAAAATGCCGGGCATGGGTTCGATCCCAAAATTTACCGATCAGCAATACCAGGATGCGATGAGCGAAGGTGAGTTTTCAATACCTAAAAAAGATCCGGCTCGTATTTCCAGCGTTCGAATGAAACCGATGAGCAGCAGCGAACTCGCGTTCTATATTAAATCAACCGCAACCAGAGTAGAACAGCGCATGGATGCCAAAAAACTTGCTGCCGGTAAAGAAGTCTATACAGCCGTGAAGGCAAAATACAAGGAGCCGGGAGCAGTATCCACGGCTGCTTCGGGTTATTGGATGATGGGTGTTCTGCAGCCCGCCATTTACCTGATGGGCCGGGCCTGTCAGGATGATCCTAACAATCCTGATCACCTGAATAATTATGCCGCCTTTCTAACAATGGCTCGTGCAGAAGATGCCGCCTTACCCATTCTGATTAAACTCAACAAAGACTATCCGAAGAACAGCACCATCCTCAACAACCTGGGTCATGCCTGGCTGGGTCTTGGCGATATGGTGCTTGCCGAAAAATATCTTGACAGCGCCATTGCGTTATTTCCAAATCATTCGCAGGCAAACTTCACGAAAGCTATGATTGCAAAATCAAAAGGGAATAATTCCGGAGCGTTAACGCTTCTAAAAAAATCCATAGCCCGGGGTTACAGTGCTGAAAAGCAATCCGAGCTAAAGCAATTAGGGCATACCCTTACCGGTAAAGATGTGCCCTGGAACATGCCCCTGCCGCAAGATGCCCTGGGTCTCTCCAAATTCTCCTGGCCGGCTTATCCAAAAAACATGGATGAAAACAAACGCCTTGAATCGGATTGGGGGGATTTTGTCGAGATGTGCAACAAAAGAAAAGCTGAATTGGCTGCACAGCGGGGAAAAGCAGAATCAAATTTCAATGATACTTATTCTAAAAATCTACAAGCGTTAGCCAAAGGTGAAGGCGTAGGAGTATCGATGCTATCAAAAAAAGCATCCATTCAATTGGACTATATCATGTCCAACACCGAGGGTTCACTAATGAATATTCTGAATCGGGAAGAAGAATCACTACAAGATGCTGTCAAGAATATTGCGGAGCTGGAAGAAATCCGGGATCAGGAATTGCAAAAGGTGCATAAAAAGTTCGAGCCGCTAATGGGTGAGGGCAAACCAAATCCTTTTAAAGATTATTGTGCAGCCTTAACGTCTGTTCGAAATAACTTTCTCTCATCTGCTAATTCATTACTAGAATCAAGATATAAGTCCTACCTAAGAGCTTTGGAAAGAGTGATGAATGAAAGAGCCTACTATATTCAATACACATTGCCTGAGGATGCGGTTGAGGGCTGGAAACTCAACGAAAAAGCAAAGTGGCTTGGTTATATTTCATCTGCTCATCCGGTACGGTTTGAATCGGAAGATGGAGTGTGTAAACTAGTTCCTCCTCAAAAAAATGCTGTCATTAAATTGGCTGAATTCGAAGACTTGCATTGCCCAAACGTAGTTGAGCTAAGTGTTCCTCCGATTATCAGTTGGCGGATGGCCTGCGGAAAATCGCACTATGAGGGTGGTGCAGGCCCCATTAACTTCTCGCTTCACTATCATGACTGGAAAGAGGAAATCATCCGGGGTTCAATTGAGATTGGTGCCTCAGAAAGCATTGGGGCATCATCGGGTCCAATAAAAGCTGAGTTGGAAGGAAAACTCGCTGGTTTTATTGAGTTCGACAACGAAGGAATTACCGATGTGGGAATAATAGCCGGTGTGGAAGCAAAAGCGGGCGTGGAAATAAAAACCGGAAGTGAGGCGATTGAATCGGTTGGCGGAGACATGATTAGTGTGGGTGTAACCAGCCGCATTGGCTGGAACAGTGGTGGCTCAGTGAATGTATTTAATAATTAAAACATGAAAGCATTTATCCTGACAACCCTTGCACAGCTTTGCTTGTTGGCATTAGCTGCGACCCAACCTTGCGACTTGCCCACCCTGCTGAAACAATCTGGGTATTGGGAAGAAGAACAAAATCCTGCCCGCTCCGGCATTGCGGCCGCTGACCTTACCCGGCAGCGCACGGTGGACGTTTATTTCCACAGTGCATTTTTCGATGAGTCCCGGGTACCCCTCAAGGTAAATACCGGCAATTACTATACCGTTGATTTTACTTTCGCAAAACATGATTGCCCTTACAACAAAGCAAAGATTCTTGAAAAACTGAGCGAGGGTCGCGAACTCGAAGTTGTCCGCATTCATATCAATGATTTTGCTTTTACTTTTAGTCAAAGTCTGTTCGTCCCCAGTGAACCCTACCAGGAAAATCCCATGATGGATGCCTTTGCCTTGGTCGATGATTTGGCCGTTAAGGAGGGCGTTGCCTGGTACTGGGGTAAAGGAACAGGCGGAAGGACGGGTGATAAAGAACATTATTGGCTGATCACGCTGGATGGTAAGCTTCCTTTTTACTATGTCTCTCAAAAAGAATTTGCCGGTAACCTGAAAGTCTACTATGAGAAAAAAATTAAAGAAGCAGAAACCAATTATGCGAACAATCTAAAAACCGCTGAGGAAACATATAAACAATTGAAGAGTATTAGTGCAACTGAAGCCAATAAGTTTAAGGAACAAAGTGCTGTACAGTACAAAAAGCAACTGGAAATTGACAAAGGGCAATACACAAAAAACCTGGCCGTGGTGGATAAGATTCTTCTTTCTGATGAAAAAACGTTAAGCGAACCCGCCATCATTGATCGCATTAAGGGATATTTTGATTTTCAGGGATTTGTTGCTGCCGATCATATTTATTCAAGTTATGTGATCCGGCCTAATCCGGCTTACTTCAACGCAAAGTTGCCAAAGTCATCGCCACAGTTCATGTCGCTTTATTTTGATATTCCCGATGAACCCATCTTTAAGATGGCGAATGAGGAATTTCTTAAAGCGCTCGATTTTTCGGCCTTGCAGGCTATGCTCGGTAAATAAATAATCTGGTTATACTAACTCAATTGATTCTTATGAAAAGCTCTTCATCTCTGTTAACCGCAGCCTTCGTTATTCTTGGCCCGGTTATGTTGTTAGGTCAGGTTAGAGAAAACTTTGATATCGTCTCTTTTTTGTCCCCACGAGGCTGGAAAAAAGAAACCAATAATTCTGCTGTTTCGTATGTGATCACCAATTCCAAAACGGGTGAGTGGTGCCGCATTTCGGTCTTCAAAAGTATGGGCAGCAGCGGAGATTTAACCACAGACTTTGATCATGAGTGGAACGAACTGGTTGCGAAAACCCATGATGGCATTGCTAAACCTACCCCAGAAGTGGTTACTCAAGGTAGCTGGACAGTACAGTCCGGTGCTGGCAACTTTACGTGGCAGAACCGTCAATCCATTATTCTGTTGAATGTGATTTCCGGCTTTGGCCGTGTAGCCAGCATTACCGTAAGCATGAACGGAAGGGAGTACAAAACACAAGCCGAAGAGTTTCTGGATTCAATTGAAATGCAGAAACCGGAAGGCTACGCTGATCCAATGATTGTCGAATCTCCGGTACCAACGGGTCTCAATAATAGTGGCATCACCAAAACCACCACCCACTTTGACGATGGCTGGACTGCCGTGGTGCAGAATGATCACATTGTGTTGACCAAAGAAAACACCCGGTATTACAGCTACTATGGAATACCCGGATATAATTCCGGTGGCGAAAAAGAAACAACACAATATCACTGGAACCGGTTGGTTGGGCCTCAGTACACAATCACCAACCTGTGGTTAAATCCCGATGTCCAAAGCATCGGCTACTTTAATTACTATGCGGAAGGTATCGGCATCGACAAGAGCACTGGAAAAAATGTATTCATCGGGTTTCGGGTAATCAAAGAAAGTGGTGTTGACTTTTGCACCCTGGCGATATCTCTTTCAAGAGAAGAATACCTCCGGCATTTTCCGAATCTGGATGCGTTGAAAGTCATGCGCAACGCCAATCGTTTTGCTGTAACCAAAGAAGACATCCTGGGAGACTGGAGCAGTTCCAGTTCCTCGGCTCTTCAATATTATAACGTGTACACCGGGCAAAGCGCAGGGATGCAGTTCAGTCAGGGAGGCCAGGAATTCTACTTCCGGAGCAATGGCGAATACAATGCAAACATTTCCGGAGCGATGGGCACGATGGGTGGACCGCAGGTTGTGTTTGACAACAAGTACAAAGGAAATTTTTCGGTAACCGACTGGGAAATTACCATGACCGGTTATGGTGGTATAACCCAGGTGTTCACTGCTTATTTTGAAGCGTTACAAGGCGGGCGCGTTTTACACATTGCTAAAAAAGATGCACCGGGGGTGCATTATCCCCTTATAAAAGTGAAATGATCGATCAATCTAAAATCCCTATGAAAACTTCATCTTGGTTACTAGGGCTGGCCAGCGCGTTGTTGCTCTCCTTTTGTTCGCAAAAAGAAAATTCTCAATCAATGACAATCAAAGATATGGAAATCAAAGACGGTGAAATTGTAAGTGAAGACGGTACCAAAGGTGCCAAATCAGACTATCTGAATACCCAACTGGAAACGGTGTATGAGACCCTAGTTCCTGTCAAAGTCTACATCGTTGATGAAAACGACAATCCAATGAATGGAACAGAAGTTAAATTGAACACGAAGTTTTCGATCATTTTTGAGGGCATAAAAGGCTACACATTACAGAATGGGAAAGCACATCCCAAGTTTAGCATGTTTGTAAATGGAGATAGCGGAATTATTGTGAATGAAATGGATTTGTTTGCGAACAACCCGGACGGCTTTTCGGAAGCCGATGCCTCGGTATTGCGGGGTACTGTAACTGTGGGCGATCCTATGAAGCCGGGGCAGCAATATGTTTGCACGATGAACATTGCGGATAAAAATAACCCGGACGGTTATATCATGGCCACCTGGATATTTCAGGTCGCAGAATAATCAAAAATTAAACCCGATGTTCAGAAACCAACGAACCTTTCCGATCTGGGCATCTTCCGAAACGGTAACTGACACAGGGCCGAGCAACGACATATAGGCTGCAGAGATTCCATAACCCACCTGATAAAAAGCTCCATCCTCGCGTTCGGATGTAAAATGAAATTCACCAAGGGTCTGCCAGTAATCGGAAGCGTCATAGCCTGCTGCCAGGATATTGATGGAGGGAATCACATACATATTTTTTGCCAATGAAACCTGAACCTGTGCTCCCGCAATCATCACCTGCGATACCGCCAATTCAGCTTCCTTCAGGCCGGTAAACATAAAATTGGTAGCACGTGGGCGACTTAATTGCCCCCCAACCGAAATAAAATCTCCTGCCGCTAAGCGGTAAGCCGGGAAGTTTCCTTCTTCGGATGAAATTTCCTGAGTGAATCCAAGCTGACTACGCAATTGCAATACGAACCTTTGATTAAGTGGAATATTTTTCTGAACACGTAAGCTTAATCGCAGATAATCCCGAACGTGTCCGGTAACGCCATATTCAAAAACGGTATCAGATGCATTCACATACAGATCCGCTTTCAGGGAGTTACCAAAGTTAGCCAGCATTTCGGCCTTTAACCAGGTTCCACGCGTAGGATAGAATACCTTATCGAAGGTATTGAAATGAAAGTGTGCCCGCGGACCAGCTGATTGCAAGTTGTACCTGATGATTTCAATAATCTCAGGATTGTTCTCTGTACGAGGATCAATCTTAGGTTTGAGTTGATTCCACTGCCAGAAGGCCCCAATCCCCCAATAACTCCATGGATTCAAGGAATAATTAAAATTCGTTGTGGCCGAATAATGTTTGCTGATAACATCAGGTATGGGCGTTCCCTCAACAAACGAATTCAAATTAACCTTTTCTCCATACAACTCCGTTTGATGCCACCAGTGCGATCGCTTGCCCAAATAGTAAAAGTAGTTGACACGGGCGCGTGGTGTTTCGGCCAGGTTAACAGTGGAGAGGAATCGAGATGCCGGAAGTAACAAATTGCGACTGGTAAAATTCAGGATTAAACCTGCCCCTCGGTCAGAATCATAATGTATGGCAAACTTGACCGCATCGGTTGGCTTCTCCTTTGCCCGAATGGTTAGTACGGATTGTATAGAGTCTCCCTCAATGGTATAATTGATTTTGTCGAATAACCGGGTTCCCATCAGTTGATGAACACTCGCACCAATCTGATCGCGATTCACCCGATCGCCCGATCGCCAACCAAACTTCTCCAGAACAAAATCCCGATGGGCATCACTCACTCCATCCAACCGTATTGATTGTAAGTTGTAGCGGCTTTGAATGGGCTTCATAGGTGGCACATTCCGCACGGTATAATTCTGCATTCGTTCGGCCAGGTTTACCAACTGCGGCATGACTTCCTGTACGGCCAGATTGCCGCTTTGCATCATGGCAGGACCTTGTTCAAAGTCCATGGTACCAAACTTCAGATGTTTTACCACATCCACAAAAATGTCACTCTTTTCCTTTTCTTGCTGATAGCTGATATTCCCTGCCAGGAAGGTAGTCTGCACTAACATGGTAGCGGCCGATGTTATCTCTTCCTCTTTATATAATCCTCCGCCCACATCCACGGCAATAATAAAATCGGCACCCATTTGTCGGCAATAGGTAACTGGCAAATTCACGAATACTCCACCGTCAACAAGCAACCGGCCATCTATTCGAACTGGGGCAAACACGGTAGGAATCGACATACTGGCACGAACGGCCGTGGCTAAACTGCCGTTGCGTAAAATGACAGGTTCACCTTTTACAATGTCCGCAGCCACACATAAAAACGGGGTTGGTAGTTTGTTGAAATCGGTGATGGTATTTACCGGAAAGAACAAGTTGGACAGCAACTCCTCAATCTGTTGACCCTCCACCACCCCCAACGGAAATTGTGGCTTTAACTTCTTGAGCGGCAACTCGTAAATATACCGTCCGAATTCATCTTTCTCTTCAATATTGATTTCATCGAAGGAGACCGAATTGGAAAACATGGCTCCCCAGTGAATGGATCGTGTAACTGAGTCGATCTGATTGGCGGTATAGCCGGCCGCATACAATGCCCCCACAATGGAACCCATGCTGGTTCCGGCTATATAATCCGGTACAATGCCCAGTGAATCCAACACCTGCAAAACCCTGACATGCGCAATGCCCTTGGCACCACCCCCACTAAGTACCAGTCCGATTTTTGGGCGCGATTGCTGAGCAAGTCCTGCCTCATAACTCAACAAAAAAATTACGGACACAAGCCACCGCATTATTCTGCTCATATCAAAATGCAGACAAAGATATGTTGTAAAGCCAACTTTAGCACAGGATCCTTTCATCTTACATTTCCCGGACCATTGCCACTAAAACACTTTTCTTTTATCCCATTTATCGCTAACTAGAAAAACACTTAACCTGAACACCATGAATGCCAGCACTCCTCTGCAGCAATTCCTGAAGTGGGAAAAGGAAATCCCACAACAACTTTTTCTCCGGCAACCGTTTAACGGTCAATGGAAACCCTGGACCTACCAACAGGCAGGAGACGAAATCAGACGCATTGCCACCGGGCTTAAGTCGCTTAACTTCCCGGCCGGCAGCAACATTGCTCTGATCTCCAAAAACTGCGCGCATTGGGTAATGGCCGATCTGGCCATCATGATGGCCGGTCATGTTTCTGTTCCACTCTATGCCACCCTAACTGCGGCTTCCATTCAACAAATTCTGGAACACAGCGAATCCAAACTGATCATCGTTGGAAAACTGGATAACTATGCTGCACAAAAACCGGGCATACCGGCATCGGTGGCAACCTTGGGAATGGAAGCCTATGGTACGATGGAAGCGCATACCTGGGAAAAATGGACAACCCAATTCGAACCCATCCAGCAACCTCATGTTTGGAAGAGCAATGACTTGCTTACGATTATGTACACTTCGGGTACCACGGGTAAGCCAAAAGGCGTGATGCACCAGGTATCTGCTTTTGATACTACAGTACAACAAGGCACTAAAGAGTTGGGCATTCAGATGCACCCATACATCTTCTCCTACCTACCCATGAGTCATATTGCCGAACGCATGGGTATTGAAATGATGGGCATTTACCAGGGCGGTACTTTTTCCTTTCCGGAAACCTTAGAGTCGTTTCCAAAAAATCTGGCCGACACCCAACCTACACACTTCTTTGCCGTGCCGCGCATCTGGGCCAAGTTTCAAGAAAAAATTCTGGAGAAGTTGCCGCAGAAAAAACTAAATACGTTGCTGGCCATTCCGCTGGTAAGCACTTTGATTAAAAACAAAATTAAAAAAGGACTGGGCCTTTCCCGTGCAAAACAAATCTTTAGCGGAGCTGCTCCTATTTCTATTGATTTGCTGAAATGGTTTGACTCCATTGGTGTGCGCATCCTGCAAGCCTATGGTATGACCGAGGATTGTGTCTATGCGCACTTCAATCGCAACGATGCCAACCGGCATGGCACGGTGGGGAAACCCCTGCAAGGGTTGCAAGTAAAAATTTCAGGCGAAGGCGAGATTCGTGTTAAATGCCCGGGCTTAACCTTAGGCTATTACAAAGAACCGGAGTTAACCAAAGAACTCTTTGATGAAGAGGGTTATCTCAAAACCGGAGACCAGGGTGAAATTTCCCCTGACGGCTTTCTAAAAATTACAGGCCGCGTAAAAGATCAGTTCAAAACGGATAAGGGAAAGTACATTGCACCCACTCCGATCGAAATGAAACTGCTAAGTAATCCAGACATTGAGCAGGTGTGTGTGGTGGGGATGGGTATTCCACAACCGATCGCATTAACCGTACTTTCCGCTGCCGGAAAAGCAAAATCAAAAGATGATTTGATTAAAAGCTTGTCCGCATCTCTTGATCTGGTGAATCCTTCGTTGGAATCCTATGAAAAACTCGAAAAGATGGTGGTGATGAATGGCGATTGGACGGTGGAAAACGGATTGCTTACTCCAACTATGAAAGTGAAACGCAACGAAGTGGAGAAGATCCATTTGCCTAAGTATCCAAGCTGGTATCATACGCAACCGGGCACGGTGGTCTGGGAGTGATATAAGTCATTCTTCCAATTGATCAAACTCATAGTCTGAGATTGTAGACGGACTACCTTTAAGAAAAAAAGAAGGTGTTGCCTCTATTAAATTCTCTGGGTATGAAAAAGCGCGAACCCGTGAGTGCCATCATGACTAAAAACATTCATGTGGTACAGGTTGATGACAAACTCAGTCACGTTCAGGATATAATTCGAAAATTTGGGATTCGACACATCCCGGTAGTTCACAAAAAGCAGTTGGTGGGGATTATTAGCCGAACGGACTTAAACCGCCTTACGTTTGGAACTCTTTTCGAAGGGCAGCAAGATGCGGATGAAGCCGTTTTGGAAATGCTCACCATCAACCAGGTGATGTCGCACAAACCCAGGGTAGTGCGGGTTGATGATACGGTTCGAAAGGTTGCAGAAATTTTAGCCGTGGAAGAATTTCACGCCTTGCCTGTTGTAGAAACCGATGATGAAACAAGGTTGGTGGGCATCGTTACCACCACCGATGTAATCCGCTATATGCTCGAACAATACTAATGGACAATTGAGAATGGATAATTGACAATGCTTTAGGACCTCATTATCAATTATCCATTGTCCATTAACAATTACTTCAATCTTGCTTTGAAGAACTCCAGGGTGTTTTTGTAGGCATCCGCTGTAAATTCCGGGTTGAACTTTGGATTGCTCGGGTTGGCAAAGGCGTGATCGGCATCGTAAGCTTTGGTGGTAAGATTCTTCCCAGCTGCTTTCATGTTCGCTTCAAACTTATCCATCATCTCTTTATTGATCCACTGATCCTGCGTTGGCCAGATGTTCAGCACGTCCGCATTTAATGTCTTCAGGCGTTCTACATCGGACTCCGGCATGCCGTAATAGATCACACATGCCGCGGCCTGTTTACCTGCAGTTAAGCTAGCTTGTATTGATTGACCTCCGCCAAAGCACCAGCCAATGGTTCCGATTTTGGCATTCTTACCCGCATAGTCAATCGCTCCCTTTACTATAGAGTTACCACGATCCTGTTTGAACTCACCCATGAACTTGCCTGCATCTTCGCGCGTGGTAGCCAGCTTGCCATCGTACATATCAATCGCCAGTACATTTACATTTCCTAAATCATCATACAGTTTTTCTGATTCCCTTTTGATGTGGTCGTTCAACCCCCACCATTCCTGGAAAACAAAAATCCAGTTGTTGGTTTTCTTTTTTGCCATTAATAGATACCCGTTGGCCTCTTTCCCATCCGGAGCTTTGAAGGTGATCATCTTGCCTACTTCGCTTTGATGAATGTACGGCAGGGGATTAGGATGCGACATATTGAAGTCTTCGTCCTGGGCAAAAAGGGCGAACTTCTCAGTGGGCGTAGTGTGGCAAATGGTAATGCCATCCTGGAGTGTCAGCTCCTGCGCGCGGGCAACAATTCCTGCGAACATCAAGAGCATACCTAGTTTAATTGCTTTCATAGTTTATTTGTGTTGGTTGATGATTAGTCCTTCAATTGACCGGAAAGTACCCGGTCATAAGTAATGTAATCCGTATTAACCGGTTCAAAGCCATTCTGTCGCAAGAGCATGGCTACTTGCCCGCGGTGATAACTGCCATGATTAACCAAATGAATCATGATTTGTTCAACGTTGTTTTCAAAATAATCACCCACGTAGTTCTTGTATTTCAGTATCCGGTTAAAATCCGTTTGCGATTGGATGTACCCGCTCCACTGCAGGTCGGCTTCTTCCACCATGGCTTTCAGGATGGCTAATGTATAGCTGCCCCATAGTTTGTATTCGCTTTTTGGTAATCCTTTAATCCGGTTTAACCAGATAAAGTTGGCGGCCAGGAGGTGGCCCATCACTGTCAGGATTTTTTCATCGGTTACATGTTGCCGTTCCAGACAAGCAAGTACCCTGCGGTTGGCCCAGGCATTGTATGCATACCATTTCAAAAAGAATTCTTTCATCCCTCGTTGATTATTTCGAAAAAATGGAAGGGAAGTTACGAGGAATATTTTATAAAATCTCGGAAGCCTGGCGTTGAAAGGGTTGGCGTTTTAAGTAGGTGGTACTTCGCCACAGCCATTCTGCCGGTCCATACTTGAACTTACTGAGCCACCACCGGCTAGTGTAAATCTGAAGGATGAAAATAGTTAACCCGATACCCACAGAAAGCAGGGCTCCCAATTCGCCCAACAAGCCCGCTCCAATACCAAAGAAAATAAGCACACCAAACAACGTTTGCATTAAATAGGTGGTTAAGCCCATCCGGCCTACCTCATAAAAAATCATAAGTCGGTGGTGCCATCGATCCTTATTAAATAACAAAATAATTCCTGCCACATAGACAGAAGCCATGGCCAGGTTGGCGGCATCATAAAACAATCCCCCTATTGCCCATTGTAACAGTTCGGGCATCGGAAGCTTTAAAATTTGAACACTGCCGAAAAATGCAGCCGCCAATAAAATTAGGCCCAGGAGCACCCATAGCGCGCGTTTCAATAAAATTCTTTTTATCCAGGGTCGGTAATCATCCAGGCTTTCGAAAAAGCGCTTACGTCCCGCATACAGCCCTAGTAAAAAAAGTCCCATCGTGATATAAATCCGACCCGACTCTACCTGGTATCGGTACTTGAATTCCAACTCATACAGGTTTGCCTTCAGCAATTCGGTATAGGTTCCAGCTTTTACGATGCGGTAGTATTCTTCATTGGCGGCATCATTGGTCTTAAACTGTTCATCAATGGATGATTCGGGAGCCTGCAACGACTCGATCCCTCGTTGCATGGCAGCGGGCACGTCCAGTGTGAGCACAAGTGCAACCATCAGCAAAAAGTTGTCCGGCAATTTGTTAGCAAGCAGTAACCCAACACCCAGCATAGCATAGATGGTAAGGATATCGCCCCGGTAGTGCAAATGATGAATCAGACCGATCACCAGCAGCGTTGTTAGCCTCCATAAAAAGCGAAGGCTAAACCGCCATCCTGTATTGGTTCGATCCGATTGCAAAAAGAAACTTAGCCCAAACAAAAATGAAAAGATCATGAAGAACTTGCCAGCCACAAAAATGCCGAGGAATCCCATCACGATATCATCACCCAAAAAGTGACTGGTAAAGTTAGGGTGCGAGGGTGGGTGCGCCCCTGCATAGTATTGATCTGAATAATGGATCAGGGCAATTCCTAATAGGGTAAAGCCACGAAGCACATCGATAATTTCAATGCGGGGTGAGGACAATCTTTGCATGCATCAAGGCGGTTTCGGAAAGAAAGACAATTTCAGGCAGCCTCACCCCTAGTTACACTTTTCAGCGCTTACTTCGATACCCGTTCCAGTCCTTCCTCCGCCTCCTTCAACGTAGCATCTGATTTTAGGGCTAATTCATACAACGATTTTGCTTCCGCTTTCTTTCCTCGCTTCTCCAGAATTTGTGCTAGTCGCATGTTGGCCGCTGCATGACTGGGTTCATTCTTCTGGGGCTTATAGGCAAGGTATTTTCGCAAGTACTTCTCGCCATCTTCCAGGCGTTGGCCGCTCAAGGCACTCATCTTACCCAATTGATAAATCGCCATCATATCTTCCGGATTCTTTTTCAACTGATCTTCGAACAGCAGAGACGCTTTATCATAGTTTTTTTGATTGATGTAAAAGTTCGCTAAACTCTGCGTATAGGACGGATCTGCTTTCACCATGGCCACAAATTCTTTCTCCGCTTCGGCCCACTTCTTTTCACGGTAATAAATATTACCCAATTGGCGATGTCCCTCAGCCGGTTTTAGCTTGACGATTTCGTTGGCCAGTTCAATCGCCCGTTCTGTACTGCCTCCCGCAATGGCCGGGGCCTGTTGATAATACAGAATCAACGATTGGCGGGCTTCAATGGACTTTGGGTCTAATTCGAGAGCGCGTTCCCATGCCCCCTTCATTTTCGGTGCCAGGGTAGCTTGCTTGAAGAAGTTTGCATCCCCGGCTATCGTGCCGAGTGTATTTCCATACCAGTTGTGATAATCCGCCACTTTATCATTCACCTCAATAGCGGCTTCAAAATACTCCTCAGCCTGATCATACTCTTTGGCATCATAGGCCAGACGCCCGAGATAATATTGCGCCTCGGCAAACTCCTTACTTTCCTTTTTTACGGTAAGTAAGAGCTTCCTTGCCTCCACAGGCTTTTGTTCATCATAAAGTTTTTTGGCTTTATCAACAGTCTGCGCACAAAGGGCAATGGGCAGGAACAGGAATAGCAGGATTGATTTCATAAGGTTACAGACATCTAAAATAACGAATCCGTTGCATGATGGGTTTTCCAATCTAACGCGACTTTTACCGAATTGTTGAAAATTCAGATTCAGTTGTAGGAATTAATATACCCTTAATACGATTCCCTATTTTTACTGATAGCTTAGCATAAAAAAAGGTATGAGATCTCTGGTAATTGCAATCTGTTCATGGTTTCTTCTTTCCGGTTGTACACCTGAAGAGCAACAACCTGAAAAATTTATTGATCCGGTTGCCGAACTCTTTGATCCTGCCCGGGCTCCCTTTTACCACGGGGTGGCCTCTGGCGACCCTCTTACTGACCGGGTGGTTATCTGGACCCGCGTTACCCCGGAAGTTGTGAGCGATTCTATTCCCGTAACCTGGGAGATGGCGGAAACACCTGACTTCTCTACCCTCATAAAATCTGATTCACTCCTTGCCACCTCTTCCCGTGATTATACAGTTAAAGTTGATGTAATCGATTTGCAGCCCGGTTATACATATTACTATCGCTTTCATGCGCTGGGGAAAACCTCGCCAACCGGTCGAACGAAAACAGCCCCAGTTGCATCGCGTGACAGTTTAAAGTTTGCCGTGATAAGTTGCAGTAACTGGGAGTGGGGCTACTTCAATGCCTACGATAAAATTGCCGACCGCGAAGATCTTGATGCCGTAGTGCATCTTGGCGATTACATTTACGAATACGGTCGAGGAGGCTATGGCGATACCACCATCCGAAAAAATCTTCCGCCTCACGAAATCGTTTCGTTGAGCGACTACCGTACCCGCCATTCACAATACCGGCTTGATAAAGGGCTTCGCAGAATGAGTGAACGCCATCCGTTGATCGCCATTTGGGATGACCATGAGGTAGCCAATAATGTATACTCGGCTGGTGCTCAGAATCATCAGCCCGATAAAGAAGGTGACTTTGAAAAACGAAAAACCGCAGCCGTACAGGCGTATTATGAATGGCTGCCCATCCGCGAAGACGGGCATCACTACCGTTCCTTCTCCTATGGCCCGCTTGCGGACCTGATTATGTTGGACGAACGTCTCGAAGGCAGAACGCGCCCGGTAGACAGTTTAACAGCACCCAATTATCTGGCCGACAGGACCATGTTGGGTGTAGAGCAGTTGAATTGGTTGGAGAATTCCCTTCAATCATCCACGGCCATCTGGAAAGTACTCGGCAACCAGGTCATGTTTTCCGATGTTGAGCTGAGTGTGGTTTATCCCAACATGCCCCGCAACCTCGACTCCTGGGATGGGTATCCCACTGAGAAGAAAAAGCTGAAGGATTTCATTCTCAGCAATAAACTGAAAGATCTGATTTTCCTTACCGGAGATACCCATGCCAGCTGGGCAATTGAAGTAGCCACCGAAGTAAAGAAAACGTATAACCCAAAAACTTCGGCCGGTGCCTTTGCCATTGAATTGGGAACGACCAGCGTTTCTTCCGCCAACGACAATGAATATCATTCTATGGATACAGTGAAGAATATGGAAGCCGCTTTGCTGAAAATGAATCCGCACATCAAATACCTGAATGCCCGCGACCATGGGTACCTGTTACTAAGCCTCTATCCCGACCGTATGCTGGGCGAATGGTATTACCTGGAAACCCTGCGGCAACCCGAATCCAATGAATTCCTGGGCAAGAAAGTAACGGTAACGAAAGGCACTGTTCAATTGAAATAGGTATCTTGGAAGATGCTTCGCACGCTTAGCCTCTTCCTTGCCATCTTCTTATTTAACGTCACTGTTTCTGCACAGAAAAGACCCAATGTTGTTCTGATCTTCATGGACGACATGGGGTATGGGGACCTTGGTGTAACGGGTGCGTTGCAATATCAAACTCCGGCCATCGATCAACTGGCCACAGAAGGTATCCGGTTTACAAATTTTCTAGCCGTGCAGGCAGTATGTTCGGCTTCGCGAGCGGGCTTGCTTACCGGCATGTATCCGAACCGAATCGGAATTACCGGAGCCTTGTTTCCCAATAGCAAAATTGGAATTCACCCTAATGAAATAACCCTGGCTGAGTTGTTGAAACAAAACGGGTATGCAACCGGCATGGTGGGCAAGTGGCACCTGGGCGATCATGAAAAATTCTTACCGTTACAAAACGGGTTTGATGAATACTACGGCCTTCCGTTCTCAAACGACATGTGGCCAGTAGATTATAACGGCAGCCCGGCTACCGATTGGCGCAAAGATTCCTTTCCGCCTCTCTTTATACTCGAGGGCAATGAAAAGAAGTTACCGGTCACTACCTTGGCGGATCAGGGCGAACTGACACGGCAGTATACCGAACGAGCTGTTGAATTCATAAAACGAAAAAGAAGCACGCCTTTCTTTCTCTATTTCGCACATTCCATGCCGCACGTACCCATCCAGGCTTCCGCCCGGTTTAAAGGAAAGAGTCAACAAGGACTCTATGGAGATGTAATGATGGAAGCCGATTGGTCGGTAGGAGAAATTCTCAAAGCCTTGAAAGAAAATAACCTCGATAAAAACACCATCGTGATTTTTACAAGCGATAACGGGCCGTGGCTTAACTATGGAAATCATGCCGGCTCCACCGGGGGGTTGCGTGAAGGCAAGGGCACTTCGTTTGAAGGAGGAACCCGGGTACCCTGCATTATTCGATGGCCTGAAAAAATCAAAGGTGCACAAATCAGCAACAGCTTATCCTCCACCATCGATCTGTTTCCAACCTTAGCCGATCTGCTATCCATTCCGCTCACCTTCACACCGGATGGTGTAAGCCTGAAGCCGGTGCTCTTGGAAGATGTAAAAGCACAACCCCGAAAAGAATTCTATTACTATTATCGTAGAAATGCGCTCGAAGCGGTACGATGGAATGATTGGAAACTGATCTTGCCGCATCCGGGTCGTACGTACGAAAATTTTGAGATGGGGTTGAACGGTTACCCCGGTAAGGTGAATGAGAACGACTCCATACCCCAGGCTTTGTACGATTTAAGGCGCGACCCCGGTGAGCGCTACGATGTGCAAACCCAATTTCCGGAAATTGTTCAGCAATTATTAAAGCTCGCTGCCAAAGCACGGGAAGATTTAGGGGATGATCTGGTCAACGTTCCCGGCAATCATCGCAGAGAACCGGGCCGCATTCAGTAATAATTGGATTGAATTTGATGTAAACGCAGACCCTCCTTACTCAAGCGGTGATGGTTTCCTTATACCTTCACCCTAATATTGATTTTCAAATCCTATACGTATGAAACCATTTCACCCCTTCATTCTTATTTCGATACTATTGGTCAGTCACAGTGCTTTCCCGCAAGGCACCATGTTATTGCGCCAACCTACCATCAGCAATACGGATATTGTCTTTGTGTATGCCAATGATTTGTGGAGGGTGGCGAAGGACGGAGGCGATGCGATCAGGCTTACCAGCAATGAAGGCGCTGAAAGCAATCCGCACTTCTCTCCGGACGGGAAACTTATTGCCTTTACGGGACAATACGATGGCAACACCGATGTATACGTGATCCCTGTCGAAGGGGGCCAGCCACAACGCCTCACCTGGCACCCGGGTGCCGATCAGGTAACGGGCTGGACACCCAATGGGGAATCCATTTTGTTCGCTACCAGCCGCGAAGGAGTATTGCCTACTCGGGAATCTAAAATCTATACGATCAACAAAAGAGGCGGAGCAGAGGAAGCGCTTCCTATTCCCCGTGCGGTGGCAGGAGAAATTTCCGAAGATGGAAAGTACATTGCCTATCAGCAGATCGGCTTTTGGGATCCCGAATGGCGAAACTACCGCGGTGGCCAGGCCAAACCCATCTGGATAGTGGACTTGAAAAACTTCGAGTTGAAAATGACCCCACAACCCGACAACGAAAGGCATACCGATCCGGTGTGGTTAAATAATGTGGTGTACTTTTTATCTGAACGCGACTATGCCAACAACATCTGGTCATTCAACCCTGCCAATAACGAATTAAAACAGCTCTCTTTTCATACTGACTTCGATGCGAAAAGCCTGGATGCCGGTGGCGGACAAATTGTGTACGAGCAGGGTGGTTATTTGCATGTGTTGAATCCTGCCAACGGGCAAACTAAAAAACTCACAATCAATGTGAGGGGTGATTTTCATTGGTCGCGGCCGCGGTGGAAAGATGTTCGCGCAACAGACCTGCAGAATGCATCGCTATCACCAACAGGTCAGCGGGCATTGTTTCAATATCGGGGCGAAATTTTTACAGTGCCAAAGGAAAATGGCAACTGGCGAAATATTTCCAACTCTTCGAGTGCTGCCGACCGATATCCAGCCTGGTCGCCCGATGGAAAACGAATTGCCTGGTTCAGCGATGCGAGTGGCGAGTATCAATTAATGATCAGCGATCAGGAAGGGTTGGAAAAACCCAAAGCCATCGCCATCCCCAATCCCACCTTCTTCTACTATCCCGCCTGGTCGCCCGATAACAAGTACATTGCTTTTACTGATACCGATTACAATTTATGGTATACCGATGTCAATACAGGCGTGACTAAAAAAGTTGATTCCGAACGATATGCGCACCCCAACCGCACCATGAATCCCGTGTGGTCGCCCGACAGCAAATGGATTGCTTACACCCGATTGAATGACAGTCAATTCAAAGTGATTAAGGTACACAACGTAGAAACGAATCAAACTCTTCAACTTACCGATGGCATGGCCGATGCAATTACACCTGTATGGGATGCCACCGGAAAATACCTGTACTTTCTCGCCAGCACAAACTATGCGCTCAATATCGGCTGGCTGGACATGAGTTCGTATGATCGCCCCGTGACGCGCGCCTTGTACCTGATCGTGCTGAACAAAGACGATGCTTCGCCCTTGTTGCCTCGAAGCGATGAAGAAAAAGAAAAACCAAAAGAAGAAAAGAAGGAGGGAACTCCTGTTGTAAAAATTGATATGGAGGGTATTAGCCAGCGCATTGTAGCGGTGGATATACCCTTGAGAAATTATACGGGATTGGTCAATGGTCCTGAGAATTATGTCTTCTATCTGGAAAACGTGCCCAACCAGCAAGGCGCCACCTTGCATCGTTATAACTTCAAAGATCGCAAGTCAGAAGTTTATCTTACCCCCGTCAATGATGTTTCGGTATCCTCCGATCGCAAGCAACTGCTTTACCGAAGCACCAACACCTGGGGCATTCTTGGCACAGCAGACAATAATAAAAAGCCTGGCGATGGGAAACTGGATGGTGTTGCGACCCTGAAACTGAAAATTGAGCCGCGGGAGGAGTGGAAGCAAATCTTTAAAGAAGGCTGGCGCTATCAGCGCGATTTTCTTTATGTAAACAACACCCATGGTGCCCCTTGGAACGATGTGCTGAAATGGTACAGCCCCTGGCTTGAACATGTTCAGCATCGCAGCGACTTGCTTTATGTTGTGGATATTATGGGTGGTGAAATTGCCGTGGGCCACAGCTACACCCGGGGTGGTGATTTCCCTGAAGTAAAAGAAGTATCCATTGGGTTGCTGGGGGTTGATTACGAAGTGGACAACAAACTTTATCGCATTAAAAAAATCTACACAGGTGAAAACTGGAACCCCGGTCTCAACGCCCCCTTGCGCGGGCCCGGTATAGGCGTTAAAGAAGGCGATTACATTCTTGAAGTAAATGGGACATCCGTGTCAGCTTCCGAAAATATTTATAAATACTTCGAAGCAACGGCTGGCCGGCAAACCAAACTTCGTGTAAACAGCAAGCCATCGCTGGATGGTTCAAAACTTGTTACCGTAGTTCCGGTTGACAATGAAAATCAATTGCGCATGATGCACTGGATTGAAAGCAACCGTAAAAAAGTTGATGAACTTTCGAAAGGGCAGCTGGCCTATGTGTACCTGCCCAACACTGCGCTTCCTGGGTACACCAACTTCAACCGGTACTATTTTGCACAACAAGATCGCAAGGGTGCCATCATGGATGAGCGTAACAATGGCGGTGGCTCTGCAGCCGATTATATGGTGGATGTGATGGCTCGGCAATTGCATGGCTACTTCAACAGCAAAGTGGGCGATCACAAACCCTTCCTTACGCCCAATGCCGGCATCTTCGGGCCCAAAGTAATGTTGATTAACGAGCGGGCCGGTTCCGGTGGAGACTTGTTGCCCTACATGTTTAACAAAATGAAAATCGGACCGCTGGTGGGAACCAAAACCTGGGGCGGCCTGGTGGGCACATGGGATACTCCCCCCTTTGTAGATGGCGGAACCATGATTGCCCCGCGCGGTGGGTTCTATGACGTTAACGGCCAATGGGCAGTAGAAGGCGTAGGTATTTCACCGGACATTGCCGTGGAACAAACTCCAGCCGATGTAATAAAAGGCCGCGATCCACAACTGGAGCGGGCCGTTGAGGAAGCACTGAAATTAGTAAAAACCCAGAGCCTGGAAATCAAGCCCGAGCCAGCACCACCGATTAAGTATAAGCGCCCGGTAAAGAAGTAAAGGTAAAGTACCAACAGGGAAGCCGCCTTCTTCATTAATAGGAAGGAGGTGGCCCTCGGTTCACAACTGTTTTCAGAATTATTTCTGATTTATGACGAACATCATTCGCAGGGAAGCCCCCGATAGCGATCTTTATTCGACTGCATAAAGCAAGGCCATGATTTCAGACTTATTCTTTCATTTGATTTTAGCCATTCTCTTTGGCGCGGCTGTGGGCCTGGAGCGCGAAAGCAATAAACCCAACGATCCACATGTGGGCGGCATTCGTACTTTTTCACTGATCGCACTGGCTGGAGCGCTGGCCGGCATTTTCTTTCAACATAACTATGCATCCCTGGGGTTGGTAATTGTGATTGGATTTTTCGCACTGTTGATCGGCTACTACGTGGCTGAATCAATTCATACGCATGACTACGGCATCACCAGCGAACTTTCGGCCATGATCACCTTTATCCTGGGCATCATGGTTATGGTAAACATTATTCCCTTGCAGATAACCGTAGCCATCTTTGTCGTAGTCATTTTTGTGCTGGCGATGAAATCGCGCACCACCAAACTGGTGGCCGGCTTGTCGCAGCAGGAGGTTCAGTCCTTCATCAGCTATGCCATCATTGCCCTGGTGGCGCTCCCGGTGTTGCCCGACTACTCGTACCGACTCAACGATATGCCAATGCTTGCTTCTTTGTTGCAGGGCTTTGGTGTTGACTTATCCAAATACGATACGCTCAACTTAATCAATCCGCAAAAAATCTGGATGATCGTGGTGCTGATTACCGGCATTGATGTGTTTGGGTACATCCTGGGGCGCCTGGTAGGCAAGCGCAACGGATTTGCTCTTACCAGTTTCATGGCAGGTTTTGTTTCCTCCACATCGGCAACCCAGTCGCTGGCACAGCGCAGCAACCACACCAAATTCGTCAACCATCTGATAGGAGCTGCTTTGCTAGCTAATCTCGCCAGTTTTCTGCAAATCTTTCTGTTGGTGGGGCCCCTCAACATCAAGTGGTTGCTCTCCATTGCCCCGAGCATATTTATTATGGTTGCTACCGCTGGGGTAATTACGTACTTCTTCTTTAAACAGAAGGAACCCAAAGACGAAGAAGACACAGAGGCTAAAAAAGCAACCGCCATCTTTTCGCTTTTTCCGGCACTCAAGTTTGCTGCGCTGCTGATTGTGATCAAGATTGTAACTAAAATCTGTTTGATCGAATTTGGTCAATCCGGCTTTATGATCAGTTCCGTCATCGCTTCGTTTGCCGGATTGGACGCCATCATCGTCACGCTGGCCGACATGGCCGGTACAACGCTCACGTTTGAATTTGCCTTTATCACCTTTCTCTTGGTTAATACCACCAACCTGCTCAGCAAATCAGTTTACTCCTACCTGCAAGGCAATCGTAGTTTTGCCTGGAAATTTCTGATTTCCATTTTAATCGTTGCCGCTGCGGGTGCAAGCTGGCTGATCTTTATTTAGTTTTGCAGGCTTGAAAAATTCTCTCCATAGCATTATTGCGATAATCGCCTGCGTCAGCCTTGCTCAGGTGGCTGTTGCTCAAAACAAACCCGGCACCCAACTCCACATCAAAAGAGCCCTGGGCGAAATAAAACTCGATGGCGTTGTCGATGAATCCGATTGGCTGAAGGCCGATGTGGCCAGAAACTGGTTCCTGAACTATCCGGTCGATACCGTCCTTTCGCCCTTTCAATCCGAAGCCCGCTTTACCTTCAACGATCAGTATCTGTACGTGTCCTTTGTTTGTTATGACGATCAATCTCCCGACCTGATCAACTCCCTGCGCAGAGACTTCGACTACGAACGCAACGACAACGTAGGCATGAATATCGGTCCGTTCAACGATCGAATCAATGGATTCTTCTTCGTAATGACTCCGGCCGGAGTGCAAATGGAAGGCACCGTTTCCGGCAGCGGTACCTCCGAAGGCTCATACAACATCTTCTGGGATAATAAATGGTATTCGAAAGTGGTGCGCTACCCTGACAAGTGGATTTGCGAGCTGGCCATTCCTTTCAAAAGCTTTCGCTACAAAGCGGTATCGGAATGGAATCTGGCCATTGATCGGCTTGACAAAAAGCGCAACATGAAGTCCTCCTGGATCCACACTCCTATTCAATACACAACGGGTTCTTTTGCCTATAGCGGCCAACTTGTGTGGGATGATCCCGTACCCGAACCCCGCACCAATATTTCCTTAATCCCCTACGTAGCCGGGGGCCTTGCCGAAAACAGCGAATCAGATCCCAAAGAAAAAGACGCTGAACTGCGGGCCGGCATCGATGCCAAAATCAGTGTTACGCCTTCACTCAACCTCGACCTTACTTATAATCCTGATTTTTCGCAGGTAGAAGTTGATCAACAGGTGATTAACCTTACCCGCTTCGAATTTCAATTTCCGGAGCGCAGACAATTCTTCCTGGAAAACAGCGATCTGCTGGCCAATGCCGGTTTTCCAGAAGCACGATTGTTTTTTTCGCGCAGGATTGGCCTCGTGCAGGATACGACCGGGCTGTTTACCCGAGTGCCCATTGCCTTTGGTGCACGACTCAGTGGCTCCATCAGCAAGCGCTGGCGTATCAGTGCACTGGAAATGCAAACCCGGGAAAAATTATCCTCGGGGCTGCCGGCACAAAATTATGCGGCTGCCACCCTTCAACATAATTTCTGGAAACAGTCCAGTGTATCAATCACGTATGTGGATAAGCAATCGCTGCATGTGGGAGCCGCAGACTCCCTAAAATATTTTCACGAAAGTATTTTTCAAAAACCCAATGGCACAACTTCTCCATCACAACCGAACACCTACAACCGCACGCTGGGTGCCGACCTCGATTTATTGAGTTCGGATAACCGCTGGTACAGCAGTTCGTACTTCGCCAAATCGTTTGATGAATTTGTCACCGATAAAACATTGTCAGGGGGCACCTTTATCCGTTATTCGGTTCGCAATGTTGATGTTGCGGGAGGTGCTTCTTACGTGGGCGAAAACTTCAATGCGGAAGCGGGCTTTGTACCCAGTTATGGGGTGTATCCGGGCCAATTCAATATTTTTACTGACTTCGCCTATAAATTTTATCCTAAAAACACTGGCATTGTTACGATGGGCCCCCTGGCCGCAGCCTTTCAAACGTACATTCCCGATGGCACCCTTACCGACCGTAACTATTCAGTGGGGTACAGCTTCCGGTTTCTGAATACGGCTTCCCTGCGCGTCTCCTACAATTATACCTACAGCCTGCTTACCAATGATTTCAACCCCATTGATGCTGACCGGTACACCAACTTCCTGAAGGGAGAAGAATATGCCTGGCATAATGTGAATGTGAGGGTACAAACCGACACCCGTAAAACGGTTAACTTCACCGGCCAAACCACCTTTGGCGGTTTTTATAACGGTACCAACTGGAATGTGCGCGGCGAGTTAAGTGCCCGCTACCAACCCTATGGAAACATTGCCTTGCGGGTTGACTATAATGATGTACGGCTGGCGGAAGGCTATGGTGCCGAAAAGCTTTTTCTTATTGGGCCGCGACTGGACATTACGTTTACCGATAAGATTTTTCTTACCACTTACTACCAATACAACAACTTGCTGGATAACATGAACCTGAACGTGCGCTTTCAGTGGCGCTACCAGCCCGCCTCCGACTTCTTTATCGTGTACACCGAAAACTACCTGCCCGAAACCCTGGCCAGCAAAAATCGGGCGTTGGTGTTTAAGTTTACGTACTGGTTGAATTTGTAATTCGTTATCGCTTTGCCGGTGGGCAAAGGGTTTATTCGAGTACCTTTGCGTCATGCTCGCCAAATCCTGGCTCATCATTAAAGACGAAACCACCCGAACCTTTGAAGTGGTGACTGATGGGCTTAGTGAAAATTCCTTCAGCAATAAAGTGATTGCCATGCAACGGGCGGGGATGACAGTAACCCCAGTGCTATTGCCCGTAAGCAACCGCCACGCCAGCAAAGAGCACATTACCTTTACCGGTTACACCCGTGAAGAGGGTCTGTACAACCGCTTGTTACAACACCATCATAAACTAATACAACAGGCGTTGGGCGAATGGGACTGAGTCCCGTTAAGATTCAAAGAGATAACCTGCCATGCAACCTCCTGATTTGTCAAGAGTCATTGTTGCCTGAATTAAAAATTATGATCCTTCGCAGCTTTCTGATCTTACTATTCATGTTCGGTTCAGATTTTTCCTGGGGACAAAACACAGATCCTCTGGCAACCGAAATCCACACCGAGGATCTGGATCGTTTCTGGATAGCGCTGGATAAAGCCGGGCCCGAGGTAAATGCTTCGTTACTGGACGTGAACTATCTGAAACCCGCCTCCCGCGGACTGCAAGGTTTCATAAGGGGCCGTATTCAAAATGCTGATAACCTGGCCAAGACAATACGCGCCAACTATCAATATTACACCAGCATCAAACCCAGCCTCGACCGCATTGCCGGCATGAAAGACACGATCCGGCAAAGCCTTGTAACGTTAAAAGCGTTGTACCCGAAAGCGGTATTCCCACCGGTATACTTTGTGGTGGGTGCACTCAACTCAGGAGGCACTACTTCAGACAATGCGTTGATTATTGGAACCGAAATGTATGGTCGCACTGAACAAACTCCAACCCACGAACTGAATGATTGGTTGCTTACCGTAATTAAATCAGTTGAAGAAGTACCACACATAGTAGCACACGAGCTGATTCACTTCCAGCAAAATTACGATGGGGGCAATCTGCTGGCTGCCTGCATTAAAGAAGGCGCTGCTGATTTTCTGGCTGAATTGATCTCTGGCCGACACATTAACCAACACGTACATGACTATGCCAACCCGCGCGAAGCCGAACTGTGGGCCGAGTTTAAACAACGCATGCACAGCAAGGATTACTACGGCTGGTTGTACTGTAACACACCAGGAAGACCCAATGATCTGGGATATTGGATGGGCTACAAAATCACAAAAGCGTATTTTGACAAGCAGGCAAACAAACAAGAAGCGGTTTATAACATCTTTCACATCCGCAACTTCGATACGTTTCTGGAAGAAAGTGGATATGGTAAGTGAGCCGTAAAACCAAAGCTGGCATAAGCATTTCGGTTTGGGTATTACGTCTTTTGCCTTAATTCTTTACCTTGGTCTTTTCACTTATACCTTATGAAACGAGTCTTGTTTCTGCTGTTTCTGTTGCCGTCTCTTGCCTTCTCACAGCAGTCCGCCAAAATCAAACGGATCGATTCTGTACTTACTTACCTGCATCAATACCATTTGTTCAATGGCACAGTACTGATAGGTGAAAAAGGAAAAGTGTTATACAAAAAAGCTTTTGGTATTGCCCATCCCCAAACGCAACAACCACTTACCACAGCTTCGGCCTTTAACCTCGCTTCGGTAAGCAAGCAGTTTTACACCATGATGGCCATGATGCTGAAGGAACAAGGGAAACTGAACTACGATGACATTGTGCAACAATACCTGCCTTCATTTCCGTATCCCAACATCACCATTCGCCATCTCATGAATCAGATCTCGGGTCTGCGGGAGTACTTTGATATTGCACAAGGGGATATGAATCCACTCGACACGCTTACCAATGCCTCCATGCTGGAATTGCTCGCAACTAAAAAGCCCGCACTGGAATTTCAACCGGGCGAACGCTGGGAGTATTGCAATACCAATTACACTACGCTGGCTTCGGTGATTGAGAAGGTGTCGGGTCTTACAGCTGAACAATTTTTTGCACAGCGAATCGCAATTCCGCTTAAACTCAGTAATACGTATGTATATCATCTTAAGATGAAATCGTACCCACCTTCACGCGTGTTTGGATTTGACTACGATGGCCTGACCTACACACTCAACGATCTGGTGCGCTTCGATGGCATTGTTGGCGATGGCAACGTGTATTCTTCTGTTGAGGATTTATACAAGTGGGATCAGGCATTGTATACTGATAAATTAGTGAAGAAGGCCACGTTTGCCGAAGCCATCACTCCGGGTAAGTTGAACAATGGTGAAAATCCCCGATATGGTTTTGGCTGGTTTATCCGCGAGCAAGGCAAGATCGTTTCACACAGCGGGGGTTGGGTGGGCTTTGGTACCGAAATAACCCGTTATCTCGACAAGAATCAAACCATCATCGTATTGGATAACTCATCTAACTTCTGGGCCCATGCTTTGGTGAAAAATATCTGGGAAGACCGTTCTGTACAATTACCCAAAACACATTTGATCACGAACGTAAAAATTATAGATGGCACGGGTTTGCCGGCCGTTGCCGGAAGTGTGCGGGTATTGAATAACCGAATCCGTCACGTAGGGATTTTAGCTCCGTTTCCGGGCGAACCTGTAACTGATGGAAAAGGAAATGTGTTAGCCCCCGGCTTTATTGACAACCACAGCCACCATGATGGGGAATTGTCACAAAACCCATCCGCAGTTGCGGTTACAAGTCAGGGCATCACTACGATTGTGGTGGGGCAGGATGGTGGATCGCAGCCAATGGATTCCATTCAAAAAGGCATTCAAAAAAAGCCGGTCAGTGTCAACGTAGCTTCTTTTACCGGACACGCCTCCTTACGTGAAAAAGGCATGGGGCGGGATTTACATCGCAAGGCTACCCAAACCGAAATCGACTCGATGAAAGTGTTGCTCAAACGAGAGCTGGAAAATGGTTCGCTGGGATTAAGTACCGGATTGGAATACGAAGAAGCCTTTTACAGTTCCCGCGATGAAGTGGTGGCCCTGGCAAAAGTGGCAGCTGAAAACAATGGTCGGTACATCAGCCACATTCGCAGTGAAGATTTGAACCTGGAAGAAGCATTGGAGGAAATTATTCACATTGGCCGCGAAGCTAAAATTCCGGTACAGATTACCCACATTAAAATCGCCATGCGCAGCAAGTGGGGCCATTCAGAAAAAATTCTGCGACAATTGGAAATCGCACGAAAGCAAGGTGTTGATGTTACAGCGGATGTTTATCCATACACGATGTGGAACTCTACTCCGCGGGTTCTCTTTCCGAAAAAGGATTTTGATAATCAAACCAGTGCTGAGTTTGCAACGCGCGAGTTGTTTGATCCGGCAGCATCGGTGATGGTGCGGTACACTCCTCAACCCTCCTGGCAGGGAAAAACGGTTAGTGAAATTGCAACCCTCAATAATGAAACTCCGGCCCAGGCCTTACTGCGCATCATCCGCGAAAGCGCAGCCCCCGGACAAGGCAGTACGATCGTTGCCAAGAGTATGAGCGAAACAGACATCAGCAATTTTATAAAGTGGCCCTATACCAGTATTTGCTCGGATGGCACCATGCATGGGCACCCACGCGGGCACGGAGCATTTACTCGCGTATTGGGAAAATATGTTCGCGAACAAAAATTAATACCGCTGGAAACGGCTATTCAAAAGATGACCAGCCTGGCAGCTGAGAATGTGGGCATCAAAAACCGAGGGCTTATTGTACCTGGGTACTTTGCCGATCTGGTCTTGTTCAATCCGGCCACGGTGCTGGATAATGCCACCATCGAAAAGCCGACAGCCCTATCTACCGGAATAGAATCCGTTTGGGTGAATGGCAAACTTGTACACGAAAATCAAAAAGCAATTGCGAATTATCCGGGCATGGTGGTGAAAAGATAGAACCATTTATACAGCATTTTACTAGGGATTTCCCTCCTGGATACCCAATGGGGTAACATTCTTCACTGGTGTTACGGTTTGCAAATAATTCCACAATGCGGTGAGTTCCATATCGTTCATCCGTTTAAACGGACCCCACGGCATGGGTGTACCCGGAATGACCCGACCCGTGCGAAAGCGTTGAATGAAATCCTTCTTGGTCCAGCCCGCCATGCGTCCTGTTTCCGGATCGGGGGTAATGTTGGGAGTAATCACATGCTTGTCGTTAATGATTTTACCAGTCGCCATATCAATTATCTCAAACCGGCCAGATCCCGCCAACTCCTCACCAATATATGCGCCCGTCATCATGTCGCGGTTGGTGTGGCAGCCCCGGCAGTTGGCTACACTGTTGGCTATGTACCGACCGTACGCTGCAGTTGAATCCGGTGCGGGTGCAGGCGGCACATCCCCATCGCCCATCGGTACGATAGCAAAGGAGAGTATTGCTTTGCCCAGCACGTTCCAGTCATTTTGGGGGCGTAGATTTTTTACCGGCTCTTGCGAACGAAGAAAGGAAATGATTGCTGTCAGATCCTGGTCGCTAAGATCATAAAAGGGCATGAAGTCAATGAGTGCGCGTCCATCGTGGCGCACACCATAGCGAAGTGATCGGGCAATTTCTTCATCCCGAAGTTTCCCGATTCCGGTTTCCTCATCGGGGGTAATGTTGGGTGCATAGACGGTTCCAATGGGTAAAAAAAATCAAAGCCACCCGACAGCGGCACTTCCTCCCCGGCTTCGGTCCGGTTAATTTCAGAAGTTGGCGCATGACAATAGGAACAGTGTGCAGGCCCATAGGCCAGGTGTCGGCCGCGTGCGATCAGAGCCGAGTCGGTGCTGGCAGTTATCGCTGGATAGGGGGCTTCAAATGTTCTTGTGTAACGGGTGTTAATCAGGATCAGGAGACCGGCCACTAACAATACAATAAAGACCAGAATCCCGAGGAGGATTTTCTTTAACATAAGTGTGGGGTTTGGGTTTGGGTAAAGAAATGTAGCGATTTACTCCCGCTTCAGAAAATGTAGAATAAAGGATAAATACAAAAATGTAAAACCACAATGTCTACCGTCTAACTCGTATATTCTCTAAACCCCTACTTCGCTGCTACCTGAAAGGCACGTTCATTATTCTTCTCAACCTCGCGCAGCGTGCGTAATTGCTTCATTTCTTCGAGCAAGGTTAACAACGTGGCTTTCATCTGCCTTAAGGTGTGCTTTTAATTCCGATAAGGACTTGATTTCATTTGGTGCTTTGCGGAAGTCGGTGATGAAATTGAGGATATCTACTTTCTTGATCATGGTAAACACAGTTTGCAGGTGTAACGGGAAATCCCAATTTCAAGATTCAAAATTCAAAAATTAAATAGCTGGCCTCGCATTGAGTGACATGAAATATTAACGCTAATGGACCACGGTAGTTGTTCTCCCGGTATCCTAATGTGCTTCAGGATTAATACGGGGATCTATCTCGAGACAATATACGTTGGTGCCTTCCTGTGTTTCGTTGCCTGCTCATATCCATAAGCAATTTCAATCAAGGTTGGCTCCTGCCAGGCTGTGCTGAAGAAGGAAACACCAACCGGCAACACATCGACAAAGCCCATAGGCACGGTAATGGAAGGATAGCCCGAAATCGCAGCCAACGATGAACTGCCGCCCAGAAAATGATCGCCATCGATTAAGTCTGTTTTCCAGGCGGGCGCCCCTGTAGGTGCCATTAACGCATGCAGGTTATTCTCCTTTAAAAGTTTATCAATCCCGCTTTCGCGGGTAGCTTTTAGCATGTTGGCCAGGGCGTCCAGGTACTCCTTGTCTTGTAACGTACCTTTTTCGTGCGCCAACTTAAGCAACTGCTGATCGAAGTATTTCAACTCAACCGAATCCTGTCGATTGAACTCCATCAACCCGGCAAGATCCTGTACCCCAGCTTTATCACCCAGACTGGAAAAGTATTTCGTCAGGCCATCCTTAAACTCATACAACAACACCGTAAACGATGATCCGCCCGCACTGCGATCCATGCTAAAGTCGATTTCCACTACTTCAGCACCCTGTGCACGTAAATCAGCAATGGCTTTCTTGATTAACGTATCGACACCGGCATGATAGCCGCCAATGTTTTTTAACCAACCAATCCGTTTGCCCATTAACCCATCGGCTTTCAAATGCGAAGTATAATTGGTCTTATAGTTGCCTGCGGAAGCCAATGTTTTTTCATCCGTTGAGTCAATGCCAACCAAAGCTCCCAGCATAATGGCCACATCGGCTACGGTGCGGCCCATGGGTCCGGCCGTGTCCTGTGTAAATGAAATCGGAATAATTCCACTGCGGCTCAACAACCCCACCGTTGGCTTAAGCCCCACCAACCCATTCGCATTGGATGGACAAACTATAGAACCATTGGTTTCGGTACCAATAGCAATGGCACATAGATTTGCCGAAGCGGCCACCCCTGAACCCGAACTGGAACCACAGGGATTACGATCCAATACATAAGGATTCTTGGTTTGGCCCAACATCCCGCTCCACCCACTGCTACTCATATCCGCCCGGAAGTTGGCCCACTCGCTTAGATTTGCCTTCGCGATAATAACAGCACCGGCATCGCGTAACTTCTTAACCAGGTAACTGTCATGAGGTGGGTAGGAATCGCGCAGAACCGTTGCTCCGGCTGTGGTAGGCATATCGGTAGTATTGAGATTGTCCTTTACGATTACCGGAATACCATGTAAAGGACCCCGGCTGTTACCGGCCTTTAGTTCAGCATCCAACGCTTTTGCGGTTTCAATGGCCTGTGGGTTGATGCAGATAATCGAGTTAAGGGCGGGCCCATTCTTATCGAGATCTTCAATGCGTTGCAGGTAGTCTTTCACAACCTGCTCGATTGTATAGGTCCCTTCAGCATAGCCCGTTTGCAATTGCGAAATGGTTATTTCCTCGAGGTATTGATGAGTTGATGTCTTGTTTTCCGGGGTTGGTGAACAGGAAATTACCATAACCAACAGCAGTAATAGCTTCAGGATGCGTAGCATAAGCTTGTATTTAATAAGCGAAGATAACCCTGGTCTCATTCTTCAAAAATCAATAAAGAGATAAAGGGTTTAACTGAACGATTGGTGGTTGTATCGGGTAGCCCTGCACCTTCACTGAATAGAAATCTTCATGAATACTTTACTTTAATAAAAATATTTCTTCAAATTTGTATAACTCTATGGCAAATAGAATTTATTGGACCACAACCGTGGCTGTGCGAAATGGCATTTCTTAATCGCCCGGCTGCGTATAAAGTCTGGATCTTCGCGCCTTACCTTGACACGGATGATCCTACTTTAAGATACTATTACGACTATACCCAAAGCATAGCCGAATACAGTAAGGTATTCTCTGAACTGGACTGTGAATGGGAGTGGGTTAATGTTACCGTCAATAATATCCAGTCGTCTATTGAAAAGGTGAAGAAACACAGACGCAAAAAGAACATCGTGCTGAACCTTTGCGATGGTGATGAAATCAACGAAGTACCCGGCATTTCGGTTATTCATGCACTGGATGCAAGCAACCTGACCTATACCGGGTCAGATTCTCACTTCTATCACGTCACCACCTCCAAGATCACCATGAAAGAAGCCTTTCATGAACATGGTGTTGCTATGCCCAGCTGGGCAAAGTTGAATGGGCATATCGATCCGGATCTTTTCAAGAAGGTAGGCAAACCCCTTATCGTAAAACCTGCCGTATCAGCCGGCAGCATGGGTATTAGTATTAAAAACGTAGTAACTGGCAAACGACAACTGAAGACCGTGCTAGATACCCTGCATACAGGATTTAAAGGTTGGAAGCTGGATGGTGCCGGATTGTTGGCCGAACAGTTCATCATTGGACGCGAATTCACCACACTGCTGGTTGGGTCCTACGAAAGCCCAGAAAAGATCAAGTTTTACAGGCCCATTGAACGGGTATTCCATCAATCCCTTCCCGAAAAGGAACAGTTTCTTTCCTTTGAACGCCTTTGGGAAACGTATGAAGAGGAAAAACCCTTACCGGACAACGGATTTCTTTATGCCTATGAACCAGTAACCTGTCCGGAGCTTGCTGCCAGGTTGAAGGAGTTAAGTCTTGATGCCTTTAAAGCGGTGAAGGGACGGGGGTATGCCCGGCTCGATTTCCGGTTGGACAAGAAGACGCAACAACTCTTTGTTTTGGAGATAAACGCTCAATGTGGCCTGAGTGAGGATGAGAATTATACCTCGATCGGGGCCATCTTGCGGGTAAGCAATAAAACCTTTACTGATCTGATTGTAGAAGTATTGGATGATGCTTTACTTCGCAAGTCCAAAGCCCTTCCATGAAAGTATGCGTTCTGCAACCTGACTATAGTACTACCGATGTAGACTATAAACAGTACGATCCCCCCCGCAACCTTGCCCCCTTGTTGCCCAACGATCAGGTGGATCATGTGTTTCTGAACAAGCTTACTACCTATAAGCAACTGCTGGATTTGCGCAAATCAAAGTACGACATCTTTGTTAACCTGTGCGAAGGGTATCTGGATTGGTCGGTTCCCTCCATTGATGTTATCCATTCGTTGGAAACATTGAACCTTCCCTTTACCGGTCCCAATGCGGTCTTGTACGATCCCCCAAAGCCGCTGATGAAATATGTGGCTTTCTGTGCCGGAGTAAAGACACCCAACTTTGTGGAAGTAACGAGTACCGTTGACCTGTTCAAAAAAATAAGTCACTTAACATTTCCCCTGTTCGTAAAACCTGCGAAGGCGGGGGATAGCCTGGGGGTGGATGAGGAGTCTCTGGCGAAAGACCTACCGCACGTACAACACAAAGTGGCGGCCCTGATTGCCGAAGGATACGAAGACGTACTGATTGAAGAATACATTGCCGGGCAAGAGTTTACGGTGTTGGTGGCTGCCAACATTGCGCCACAGCGAGGATGTCTCGTGTTTAAGCCTGTGGAATACCAATTCCCGAACGGGTATGCCTTCAAGACGTATGCCTTGAAAACCTCCGAGTTGCATACCGATGTAAACAAACCTTGTCAGGATGCGACCCTGGAAACCAAACTGAAATCGGCTGCTGAAAAAATCTTTTCGGGGTTTTATGGAGTAGGGTATGCCCGGCTTGATTTTCGTGTGAACAGTCAGCAGGAAATTTATTTTTTAGAAATCAATTTTACCTGTTCGGTTTTTTATGAAGATGGGTACGAAGGCTCAGCCGATTACATCCTGAAATATGATCCCATTGGTAAAGCCGGATTTCTGAAGCACATTATTGCCGAAGGGATTGCCCGGCACGCAGCAAAACAAAAAAAATACCGCGTCAATGGTACCGCTATCAACGGCTATGGTATCGTAGCTCAGCGCCCGATAAAGAAGGGTGAGGTAATTTTTATGTTGGAAGAACTTGCCCAACGCATTGTAACCAAACGCCACGTTGAAACCCATTGGACTCCGGAACAACGGGAAGAATTCCGTCACTACGCTTACCCTATTTCGGACGAAGTGTACATTCTATGGGATAACAAGCCACAGAACTGGGCACCTCAAAACCACAGCTGCAATCCCAACACAACCTATAATGGGCTTAACCTGGTAGCCCTGCTCGATATTGCCCCGGAAGAAGAACTCACCCTCGACTATTCGGAGTTGCTGAATGAAACCATGCAGTCATTCGTGTGTACCTGTGGCGCCCCGAATTGCAGGAAGGTCATCTCCGGAAATCCCGGCAACTCCATCACACAACGGGAGAAATTTTCCTTAACGACTCCGAAAATCAAAGAGTAACGACTACTTACTGAATTCAGTCATTGCGCTGATTTTTGTACCTTGAACTCCTTCAAGTATGAGATACTGCCTTGGCTTTCTACTTGTATTCGGCTTACTGCCTCACATCCGGGGTCAATCTATATCCCATTAAAAAGCGACAGGAGCACTTAATAACAATCCATAAAATACTTGACCCATGAATCTAAGCCGAAGACAATTTATATCCTCCTCTGCGCTTGCCGGAACCGGCTTGTTGTTGTCTCCTTTGGAATCCTTTGCCAACCCGCTGAAGCATGCCAATCAGGCGGGGTATACACTCACGATCTTAGCCACCAATTGGGGTCTTTCCATTTCATGGGATGAATTTTGTGCTAAAATAAAGACAGCCGGATATGATGGGTGTGAAATTTGGTGGCCGGATAAAGCTGAAGACAGAAAGTTACTTTTCGAAGCACTGGACAAGCACCAGCTGAAAATCGGTTTCCTGTATGGAAGTGGCGAAAAAGATTTTGCAAAACACGAAGCACAATTCAATCAGTTTGTAACCGAGGCTGCTGCCATGAAACCGCTCTACATCAACTGCCATAGTGGTAAAGACTATTTTACTGTTGAGCAAAAGGAAAAACTGATCAAACAATCACTTGCGGTGGCTGCACAAAGCGGCATCCCTGTGTATCATGAAACACACCGGGGCCGAGCTTTGTATTCAGCCCCTGTTACCGAAGAGTTGATGAAAAAAATTTCCGCGTTACGACTTACGCTCGACATCTCGCATTGGTGCAACGTTCATGAATCGTACCTAGGTGATCAGGAAGAAACTGTTGCACTGGCACTGACCCGAACCGATCACATTCACGCCCGCATTGGTCACCCGGAAGGGCCCCAGGTGAGTGACCCCCGGGCTCCTGAATGGGAAAGTGCGGTAAAGACACATTTTTCATGGTGGGATAAAGTTGTTGAAAACAAAAAGAAAGCCGGTCAGGCCATCACCATTCTTACCGAATTTGGCCCACCGGATTACATGCCAACGTTACCGTATACAAGACAAGCCGTTTCCAATCAATGGGATATTAATGTGTTCATGAAGGATATTCTGCGCAGCCGGTATGCTTAAACACGTACACATGATCAAAGGCAGGAGTCAATCCATTATCTTTCGTAGATAAATGAGTGCCTTACACCATAAGAAACTGGTCATAATAGGCGGTACCACCGGACTGGGCCTTTCAGCGGCCAAAGCTTTCGTGCAAGCAGGAGCGCACGTAGTGGTAGTGGGGAGAAATGAAGAGAGTGCTTCATCAGCAGCAGCCCTCCTAAAGGAGCGCGGGATTGTATTAACCGGAGATGCCATTCTCGAATCTACTGCATCGCACGCAATTGACACCTGTATCTCACGATGGGGAGGATTCGATGGTCTTTATCATGTAGCTGGCGGAAGCGGCCGCAAATTTGGCGATGGCCCCTTACATGAATTAACCCTGGAAGGTTGGAAGAAAACGCTGGATCTGAATCTTACCTCGCTCATGCTTTCCAACCAGGCTGCAATACAAACATTCCTGAAAAGGAAAACTGCCGGCACCATTTTAAATATGGCTTCTGTACTTGGCTATTCACCTTCACCCGGGCACTTTGTTACACACGCCTATGCAGCTGCCAAAGCGGCCATCATCGGATTATCTAAATCAACAGCCGCGTACTATGCCACTCAGAATATCCGCATCAATGTACTTGCTCCCGCGCTGGTGGAAACGCCCATGGCACAACGGGCCGCTCACGATGAAGCAATTCTGGCATTCATTAAAACCAAGCAGCCGCTGGATGGCGGTCGCATTGGCCGACCTGATGATCTGGATGGTGCTGCCGTTTATTTTATGTCCGATCAATCCCGATTTACCACGGGCCAGATACTGGCAGTCGATGGCGGCTGGGAAATAAGCGAAGGACAATATTGAGTATGGAACATTCCTCCATTGGCATCGATTTGGGTTGTACACACATCAAAGCGATTTTGGTGACCGCTGATGGAACCCTTTTGAAAGAAATACGGCAGGATACCGAAGAACAAAATGACCAGCATTGGAAGAATGCAATCCGGCAAATCATACAACAATTAAAAAAGGAATCTAACAAACCGGTTCAGGCCATTGGGCTTTCAGCGCCTGGTCTTGCCAATTCCACAAATACCTGTGTTGAGTTTATGCCCGGTCGGTTACCCGGATTAGAAAATTTCAACTGGTCTGATTTCACAGGTGAACGCATTGATGTGCTCAATGATGCCCACGCAGCGTTAATGGCAGAATTGCAATTTGGTGCTGCTAAAAACTGCAAACATGTTGTCATGTTAACGTTGGGGACGGGCGTGGGTGGCGCTATTTCAATTGATGGAAAATTATATCAAGGTGTTTCGCAAATGGCCGGACACCTGGGCCACATTACGGTAGATGCTTTATCGTCATCCAAGGATGTTACCAACATGCCCGGTAGTCTGGAAGATGCCATCGGCAATTTAACCATACAAGAGCGTACCCAAGGAAAATTTAATACAACATGGGACCTGGTAAAAGCCTATGAAGCAAAAGATCCATTCGCAACCCAGGTATGGCTTACCTCCCTGCGACAGCTGGCTGTTGCCATGGCATCCTTGATTAATGTTTTATCTCCCGAATTAATCGTTGTGGGTGGTGGCATTTCGAAAGCAGGAGCATTGTTGATTACCCCCCTGCAAAAGTACCTTTCAGAATTTGAATGGCGACCGGGAGGTAAACAGACTCCTATAAAATTAGCCCGCTTCTCCGATCTGGCCGGGGCCCTGGGAGCCGCTGGGTTTGCCCTTTCCAAAATCAATCAAAGACTATGAGTGTAATACAAGAGTATATCTCGCTTAGCAAAAAAATTGCCGATACCATTGCAGCACAGGAGTCGAGCATAAAACAAGCTGCCGATTGGTTTACAAGGTCCATCCAGGCGGGTCGGATGGTTCACGTTTTTGGATCCGGCCACAGCCGTATCCTGGTAGAAGAAATGTGGCCACGGTATGGTTCATTTCCCGGATTTAATCCTATTGTTGAGCTATCGTTGACCTTTCATAATTTGGTGGTAGGCGCAAACGGGCAACGACAAGCCATGTTTCTTGAAAATGTTTCGGGGCTTGCCGAGCGGATTCTCCGGAATTTTGATGTAAGCGAGCAGGATACGGCACTCATTATCTCTTCCAGCGGAACGAATGTAGTTCCTGTAGAGATGGCCGAAGAGTTTCATAAGAAAAAAATCAAGGTGGTTTCCATACTCACCAGCAAGCATTCGGAAAAAAGTGAAAGCAAGCGGAGTGATGGGAAGAAGCTGCGCGATTTCTCTGACCTTGTTTTGGACACGGGCGCACCTGCAGGCGATTCGATGATCTACATCAATGGGCTGGAAACCCCAGTGGCTCCGGGATCAACCCTTGGCGGAGTTATGCTGATCAATTGCCTGAAAGCAGAGGTGGCCCGTTTATTAACGCAAGCCGGTCATCCTCCCTTCGTACTCACGGCTGCCAATGTTGTTGGAAAAGACAAAGCTACTGCGCTATTTGAACGTGCTTACGATGACCATGCACATCGGTTGGCGCGCTTATATGAACATGTTGGTGAATCAAAAAAATAACTATGCAACCCATTCCCATCCGCACCACCGTTATTGGCAGCTACCCGTTTCCGGGATGGCTGGAATTTTCTGTTAAGCATCTGAATGAATTTGGCAATGCCGACCGGGAAGAACTGATTGAAGATGCGGTCATCGCGGCCATTCACGACCAGGTAACGGCCGGGCTGGATGTGATCACCGATGGCGAACAGACCCGATTGGATTTTAATCTTTCGTTTTACGGATTCATAAAGGGTATTAAAGAAAATACCGATGAACTTAGAAGATTTGGGCCACCCGCGCACGATCAACGAGGAAAAAATTCTATTGTAGATACCCTTACTGCACCCAACGGACTGGGTGCAGTAAAAGAGTTTAAGCGCATGCAAAAACTTGCCCCCAAAGGGCCTGTACTTAAAGCCAGTGTACCTGGTCCGTACACATTAAGCGGTCGCTTGTTACCCAATGAAAAGTACAGAGACCGCTATGCTATTACTGAAGCACTATTACCCTTTGTAAAAAAAGAATTGGAAGATTTAGTGGCTGCGGGCTGCACCGAAATCACAGTGGATGAACCGTCTATGAGTTGCTATGCCTACAAGGAAGACACAAAACGGTTTGTCGACATCTTTAACCGGACGGTGGCAGGCATAGCAGGCAAGTGTCGTCTCTCCACCCACTTGTGCTTCGGTAATTTTAAGGGCCGGCCGGTTGGGTTTCGGAGTCTTGCCCCCATGCTGCCAGACTTCCTGAATCTCACAGTGAATGAAGTTCACATCGAAATGGCCAATCGCGAGTTTGCAGAAGTAGAGTTGTTGAGCGCGTTTGCTGAAAAGATGGATGTTGCCGTAGGCATTATTGATGTAAAAAATTACTACATCGAAACCGAAGCGGATGTGGTGAATCGGATTGAGAAATGCCTGAAGTATGTACCGGCTGAAAAACTGGCCGTGGCTCCCGATTGCGGGTTAAGTCAAACAGCACGGTGGGCTTCGCGACAAAAATTGATTAATATGGTGAAGGGTGCGAAGTTGGTAAGGGCTGGTCTTTAATAATTAACCGCAGAGACGCTAAGGCGCAAAGTTTGTTTATCCAGAATTACGGGCGTCTTCGCAGTTAAAAATCTTTGTTGTAATCATGATCAAACCTATCCGACAAAGCGAATCGCTAGCTCAAGAAATGCGAGAAGCTAAAGCATATGGCCATGAGCAGTCGTTTGACATCTGGTGGTTGGGGCAAAGTGGCTTTTTGATTCAATGGAATAAAAAATGTCTGCTGTTCGACCCCTATTTATCGGATTCCTTAACCCGGAAATATGCCGGTACAAATAAGCCACATGAACGTATGAGTGAGCTTGTTATCCGGCCAGAACTGCTGGATTGCATCGATGTTGTAACCTCCAGCCATAATCATACTGATCATCTGGATGCCGACACATTATTGCCGTTGTTTCAAGTGAATCCAAAAATTCAGTTTGTTATTCCAGAAGCCAACCGCAGCTTTGTGGCCGATCGTTTAAAGTGTGATGTGAACTTTCCAATAGGCTTGAATGATGCTGACACTGAAGCTGTAAACGATTTTACTTTTCATGGTGTACCGGCCGCGCACAATGATATTGAACGTGATGAACAAGGGCGCTGCAAGTTCATGGGCTATGTGGTGAAATTCGGAAACTTCACGGTTTTTCACAGTGGCGATACCTTGTGGTACGAAGATATGGTTAAGACGTTGAAACCATTTAAGGTAGATGTCGCCTTTCTGCCAATTAATGGAAATGATCCGGCTCGGGGCGTAGCCGGAAATCTAAATTGCAAAGAAGCTGCCTTGCTCGGAAAAGAAATTGGAGCCCGCCTTGTGATTCCACATCATTACGACCTTTTTTTGTTCAATACAGCTGACGTGAACGAGTTTGAAAAACAAGCCAATCAATTTAACCAATCGTACAGAATATTAAAACTGGGTGAGCGGACAACAATAACGTAGGTGACTTAAATTATGCGGAAGAAATTTATCCCGTTTACTGGCTTACTGATTTTAGCTTGCACCAATTCATCAAATCAGAAATATTTTGAATCGCTTACGGATTACATAATCTTAGAAAAACTTAGAACTTCCAGTTCACCTGCAATCCAAGTGAATTACTACTTGGCTGAAAAATAAGCGTGTTATATCGGTCCACCGCTTTTCCCAATTTCACGTGACTCATAGCCGTTATTCCCAATTGAGCCGCAATCGTTCCTCCAAACACCAGCCAAAAGGCAGTGGGGTCCACGTATCCGGTGGAGGGTATCGTGAATAAGTAAATCACCGGAACGATGGCAACCGCGCTCGCCACTCCCCGCAGCGTCTTTGATGCCTGATAGTAACGGTTTACTTCATCGTCATTCAGCGCCATTAAAGGAACCTCCAACGCAACCGGAGAAGCCACTCTTTTCAAATCATAGTAGTACCGCCACCCCTGCTTGGCAATGGGCTTCAATTCTACGGTTTTATAGCGTTGAGCAAAAAGGGCAGAAGGTATCAGAAATAGGATAACAACAAGACATCGTTTCATAGACAAAGCATTCAATTATAATAAAGAATAGGGGATCAATTTGAAATCGGAGCTTTCTTGACCATCACCACCTCCACTCCATTCTCTTTAGCCAACGTATTGATCCGATCAACATTTTTATCAATGGTGCTTCGCAGGCTTGTTAACTCCTCATCAATCTGCTTACTTAGCAGCTGGCGTACTTCTTCTCCTTGTACAGTTGGCCTAAAATCCCCTTGCGCCTGTTCCACCATCAAATGCGCCAGACGATTGTTCACTTTGATTCCATAGTTCAGGGGATCCTGCACACTGCGGTTGCGGGTCTCATGAATATTGTTTTCATGCGTGGTCAATGCTTGTTCAAATTGCTGGATCAGCTCCGTCAATTCTTTGTATTGGGGGTCACTTCCCACTTTGCCCTTTAAGAAAGCAAGGTCTTCCTTTATTTTCCGAATGTCAATGACGCCTTGATTTGCTTCGCTCACCTTGTTGCGCACCTTCATCAAAAAGTCGAACTGAGCCTGAAAATCTTCTTGCGTGGTTTCAATTCTCGGGTCTTTCAGAATCTCAAATTCCTGCTCACTGGCATTTCCATTAACCGTTAACCGAACCTTGTACAGGCCGGGTATGGCCTTGGGCCCCAGGTTAGGTGAACCATAATAGACCATTCCCGGAAACGTGGTGTACCCCGCATACCGCATATCCCACACAAAACGATTTCCGCCAGGGGTAACCATCAATTGTGCGGATCCACTGGCTTTGTTGCTGAATGCTCTAATAGTCGTACCGCTCTTCTCCAGTATTTCCAATTTAATTTCCGATTGATCATTTACACTTTTTACGAAGTAGTGAATCATGATTCCGCCAGGATGATTCTCGCCCTCCAGTTTTCGATTCACATTCCGACCGGCAATGCCTGGCATGCGATAGCCTGGCATGGGCTTGAACAGAATGAAGTCCCTGGATGCCATTTCTGCGTTCACCTGGTGCAAGGGTGTCAAATCATCGATGATCCAAAAACTACGACCATGAGTAGCGGCAATCAGGTTATCATTTTTCACGGCCAGGTCAGCAATGGGTACGGGTGGAAGATTTAATTGAAACCGGGACCAACGGAGACCATCATCGAAAGAAACCCACATGCCCTTTTCGGTACCGGCATAAAGTAACCCCTTACGTTTGGGATCCGCTCGTACCACGCGTACAAATTCCTCTTTCGGAATGCCATCTGTAATCAACGTCCAGGTTTTACCATAATCAGAAGTCTTGTAAATGTAAGGTGTATAATCGCCAAACTTATAAGATGTGGCAACCGCATAAGCACCTCCTTTCACAAAAGGATTTACATCGATGCTATTCCACATGTTCAACCTGGGCGACATTGGAGGCGTAACATTCCTCCAGTTTTTGCCACCGTCAACGGTAACATGAAGCAATCCGTCATCAGACCCGGTCCATATTTCATCTGTCGTATAGGGCGACTCAGCGATTACAAACAGGTTTGCATAGTACTCCGCTCCGGTATTGTCTTGCGTAATGGGGCCGCCCGAAGATTTTAATGTTGCGGGTTCGCCACGCGTTAAATCCGGACTGATGGTTTCCCAACGCTGCCCACCGTTGTAGGTAACGTGCAGATAGTTTGAGCCTGCATATAATTTTTTAGGATTGTGATGGGAGAAAACGAGCGGGTAATTCCAATTGAACCGATACTTCATTACCTCCACACCAGACCCTGCCGGAAGATAGGGCCACACGTTGGTGCTCCGCTCCTGACCATTGTCCAGGTTCTGCATGCTCATGTACCCTTTGTAATCACTTCCATAGATGATGTTCGGATTGGTGGGGTCCGGGGCAAGGTGTGCACTCTCGCCAATTGAAAGAGCCGTCCAATCGTTCTCGGTAATGCTGTTGCCGGAAGTCCTGTGGGGAATCCGGACGCTGGTATTATCCTGCTGTGCACCCAGAATGTTATAGGGAAAAGAATTGTCGGTAGTAACGCGATAAAACTGGGCCGTGGGTTGATTATGATAGGTAGTCCAATTCTCACCACCATCATTGGAAATCTGTGCACCACCATCATCCGCCATAGCCATACGTTGATTATTCGCTGGATCAATCCACAGGTCGTGGTGGTCACCATGAGGTGCATCTTTCAATTCGAATGTTTTTCCGCCATCTTTTGAAACTCCATAGCTTACATTGAGCACATAAACTTTGTCTTCGTTTTGGGGATCTGCATAGATGCGACAGTAGTACCAGGCTCGCTGCAACAAGGCCCGATCCTGGTTAAGGCGATTCCAACTCTTCCCGCCATCATCTGAACGGTAAACGCCAGGAGCTAGTGTATTTTCAATAATGGCCCAAATGCGATTGGTATTTACCGGGGACACGGCCACTCCAATTATTCCGTTGGTTCCTTTGGGCATCCCCGGTTTGTCCGAAAGATTTTCCCAGGTATCGCCCCCATCGGTGCTCTTCCAGAGTTTTGAATCAGGACCACCACTGTCCATACGATATCCATTTCGCTTCATGTTCCAGGTGGCTGCATACACGATGCGCGGGTTTCCCGGGTCTAATATCAAATCCCCGGCACCGGCTGTATCATTAATAAAAAGAATTCGTTTCCAGGTTTGGCCACCATCCGTACTGCGATATACACCCCGCATGTCGTTGGGCTTCCAAAGATTACCCATCGCAGCAACATATACGATTTCAGGATTTTTTGGATGAACACGAATGCGCGAGATGTGTCGTGAATCGGAGAGGCCTATATGCTTCCAGGTAGTTCCAGCATCGGTCGATTTCCAGACACCCCATCCACTGGACACATTGTTGCGCAAGGTCTGTTCACCTTCGCCAACGTAAATCACATTCGGGTCACTCTCTGCTACGACTACCGCACCGATGGAGCCTCCAAAATAACTGTCGCTGATATTTTCATAAGTTTGACCCGCATCAGTTGTACGCCACACGCCTCCGCCCACGGTACCGAAATAATACAAGTTCGGGTTGTGATGAACTCCTGTTATCGTGCTCGAGCGGCCACCCCGGAAGGGTCCCAACTCACGCCAGCGAATTCCGGAATACAAGGATTGATCATAAGCAGGGGTAGCAGGTGCCGGAGCCTTTTTTTGAGCTGCCAACGGAATGACCACCAGCAACAGAATAAACAGAAGAAATCGCATAGTTAGCAGAAATTAGGTAGCTGAAATTAGGTACCTCAGAATTACAAAATTTCCGGAAGATAGCTTTAGAAATTACTCGGGCGGCAATAGCCCTTATTTCAGTAGTGCCTTTGAATTTAAGTTGGTATATTCAACATAAAATTTGACCTATGGAAGATCATACGCTGGTCTCCGAATTCTTTCTTATCCGTTTGCTTATCAATACTGCCTTTATGCTGGTGGTAATCCGGATCATTTACTACAGAACCTACAATAAAAGCGATTTGTTCTTCACCTTCTTCCTGTTGAACTTCATCGTATTTCTGCTCTCGTACATGTTGGAGCAGGCCAACGCCTTCAATTCGTTGAGCAGCGCTTTTGGATTGCTCGCTGCCTTTTCCTTGCTGCGATTTCGCACGGAAACGCTAACAACCAAAGATATGACCTACCTGTTTATCACCATGGCGGTAGGGCTTATCAACTCGGTAATGCAGGGCACCTACTTAGAGATTGCCGGAGTTAACTCGGCCATTGCCATTGTTGTTTTTCTTGCCGATGGAAATCTGTTGATGCGCAATCAAAAAATCAAGATGGTGGAGTATGACCGGATGGATAATATTAAACCTGAACAAAAAGCACAGCTGTTGGCTGACCTGCGCGACCGGACCGGTCTTGACATCCGTAAAACCACTATCGAACAAATTGACCTTGTAAAAAACAGGGTTGTTATAAAAATCTATTACTACTAACATGAAAAATATTGTCGTTCTCTCCCTGATGCTTTCGCTATCCCTGCACGGGTATTCGCAAAAGCAGGATGTACCACCCGTATTCGTAGACCAGCAACCGCTCAGCTTAAGCTTCAGCTTTTCGATAAAAGAAGTGAAGAAAAGCAAGGTTGATTCGGTGTATTTTCCTTCGCAAATCCTGGTTAAAAATGAAAAGGGAGCTTCCGATTCAATCCCAATGGAAATCCGAGCGCGAGGCAACTTTCGCAGGAACAATTGCTTCTTCCCACCCCTTCGGTTAAAATTCAAAAAGAAAGGCGTTGAGAATACTGTTTTTGAAGGGAATAAAAACTTCAAGCTCGTATTGCCCTGTCAAACTGCTAAATCCGGCAATGACTTGATCATGAAAGAATACCTCGGTTACAAATTACTGGAGCCGCTCACGCCTTATCATTTTCATACGCGGCTGGCCGATGTAGCGCTAACCGATATCAGCGGAAAACCAAAAACCTACGAGGTTAGAGGTTTTCTGATTGAAGATGATGATCTGATCGCGGATCGCTTTCATGGAAAAGTGATCGAACAGCAGATTCATCCCCTGCATCTGAATGATACCGCAGCAGTCGTGAATGACCTTTTTCAATTCATGATTGCCAATACCGATTGGTCAGCCTCCGTTCAGCACAATACCAAGGTGATTCAATTGGAAGGCAACAAGAAAATTCCGTTGGCTTACGATTTCGATATGGCGGGTCTCGTGAATGCTCCGTATGCAACCGTGAACGAAACCCTGTCCATCAGCAGTGTGCAGGAGCGATTATACCGGGGCTTTTGCAGGAATGAATCCATCGTTCAATACGTGCGGGCGGAATATCTTAAACAAGAACCTGCCTTGATGGAAATCATTAATCAGCACCAGACCTATTTCACTGCCAGCGACTTTGCAGGGATAAAGAAATTTATAGGCGACTTCTTTGATGTGCTTAAAAATGATAAAAGGTTTAACGATGCTATCATTAAAGGCTGCCGAACCAAATAAGAAAAAATACCCGTACATCAGCACGGGTATTGCGGAGCCGCTAATTATTAATTGGAACTTGCATTATCTCAGTTATTACGATCGGTAAATTTTTCTCTTTAAACATCCGGTTATAGTTTGAAATGTCCTTTTGAATGAGGTCATTTAACTGCTGCTTATATTTTGCCCACTCGGCTTGTACATCCTGCGCACGATCTTTTACTCCCTTGGTAAGCCGCGGATCATGCGTGTCGGCCACGCTTCGTAATTGCAGAAATTCTGAATTAAGTTTATTGGGAAAATTAATAACATCCTGAAAATTTTTGGATCGGGACTCAATCAGGTTGGATTCCCACTGATCAATCTTTTTGATAAGGTCCTTGCCAATCTGAATAAGGTCTTTCGCTTCAGGATTATTTCTCAGGGATTCATTCAATATCTCAATCTGCTTTTTCACTTGCCGCAGGTTGTTAACTGACTGATGAAGTTCATTAAACTGCTCCGCAGCTTGCTTCAAAAATTCCTGTTGGATGCTCCAATCCGAAGCCGAAACTGTAATGCGGGGATCCGGAATAATTTCAAACTCAGTCTCGGAGGACTGACCCTTGTAAGTAATGCGGGCTTTGTACTTGCCCGGGGCTACGCGATGCCCGCTATGATCGCCATACACAAAAACTCCGGGAACACCTGTTAATCCCTCCGTTCTGAAATCCCAGGCAAAACGATTTATTCCCGCTTCGGCTGGAATCGTCTGCTTTGGCGCAGGACCGCCAGGCCAGGGCTTAAAACTATCATCTTTCTTATTCGAATAGGAGCGGATTATCGTACCGGCTGCATCCAGAATCTGGAGTGTAACGGCAGCCGTATCTGCTTTGGTTTTCAAATAGTAATCAAGAATGACTCCATTTAACGGATTGCGACCCAACCCGGGTATATCGCCAAAATATTCAGGTATGGTTACTGAAGATAACCGATAGGTTGGCTTTGGCGTAAAAATTTTCAGAGCAGAAGTAAACTGTCCTTTGGATTGCTGGATAGCCCCCAGGTCATCCAAAATCCAGAAAGAGCGGCCTGCGGTGGCGGCAACAAGGTCGTTGTCGCGGATCATCAGATCGGTAACCGGCACCACCGGTAAATTCAATTGAAACTTGGTAAAGGCAACACCCCCATTGGTTGAAAGATAGAAGCCCCGCTCCGATCCCGCATATAACATATCCTTCACTTTTTTATCCTCGCGGATTACTTTGATAAAGTCATCGGCATCAATGCCCGCCCCAATTCTTATCCAGCTCTTTCCGTAATCAATCGATTTGTACGTGTAATTATTAAAGTCATTAAACTTGTAGCGCGACATAGCGATGTACACTGTGCCTTTGTCGTGGGGAGAAACCTCGATGGAATGGACCATCCCCTCCGGCATACCGGGAGGTGTGATGTTATTCCATGATTTGCCCCCATCGCGCGTAAGCTGAACAAGGCCACAGTCGCTGCCCGTATAAATTACGCCTTGCTCATGGGGCGACTCCACCACATAATAAATGGTATTGTAGTTTTCACCGCCTGCGCCTTCGTTGGTAATCGGACCCCCGCTGGTGTTTTGTTTGGTGGTGTCATTGCGGGTTAAATCCGGACTGATCACCTCCCAATTCAAACCGCCATCAGTAGTTTTAAATAATACATTACCGGCATGATAAATGACTTTCGGATTGTGCGGAGAATTGATGAGGGGAGCATTCCAGTTGAATCGATACTTCATCTGCCGGGGTTTGAACCCCAGGTTGGTGGCCGGATATTCCTGAATATCCTTGACTTCACCTGTTCGGGTATCTTTTACATCGATAATTCCCTGGTAGCAACCTCCATATAGGAGTTCTGGATTATTCGGATCGTTGAAAGCAACCCAGGCGCTTTCACAACCAGGTCCGTCAAACCAATCTTTATCGGTGATGCCATAGCTTCCGTTACGGCTGGGAATTGCTACCGAACTGTTGTCCTGCTGACCACCGTAAATCCAATACGGGAAACGATTGTCCACATTGACCCGGTAGAACTGGGAGGTTGCCTGGTTATTGAGGGGTGACCAGGAACGACCCGTGTTGAAACTGATTTCTCCACCGCCATCATCAGCCAATGCCAGCGTACTGTTTGACTTTGGATTGATCCATAAATCATGCGTATCGCCATGGCCTACGCGAATGGAGGAAAATGTCTTACCTCCGTCAATGGACCGGGTCATGGGGGCATTCAATACATAGACTACCTCAGCATTGATGGGATCCGCATATACCTCCATATAATACCACGACCGGGCGGTTATCAACGCATCATTCGTCATGTGATTCCATCGCTTCCCGCCATCATCCGAACGGTACAGTCCTGCTTTTGATTTTTCCGCTTCGATAATGGCAAACACACGATTTGGATTGGCGCGCGAAACACTTAAGCCTATCTTCCCCATCTCCTTGGGTAACCCCTCAACAATTTTCGTCCACGTTTCACCGCTGTCCACCGATTTCCAGATGGCGCAACCCGGACCACCGCTCTCCACTTTCCAGGGATAGCGTCTGTGTTGCCAGGTAGCTGCATAGAGAATGCGTGGATTTGTTAAATCCATACTTAAGGAGGAAACACCTGTATTTTCATCCACATACAGGGTCTTCTTCCAGGTCACTCCACCATCGATAGATTTATATACACCCCGGTCGGGACTTGATCCATGAACGGCACCTTGCGCTCCTACCAATACGATATCTGGGTTGGTAGGGTGAACTGCGATATCAGAGATGTGCCGGGTCTTCTCAAGCCCTATATTTTTCCAGGTCTTACCACCATCGGTGGATTTATAAACGCCATCGCCATAGGAAGTCATGACCCCTCGGACTGCATGTTCACCGGTGCCCACATAGATCACATTCGGATCACTTTCACAGATGGCAATATCTCCAATGGATCCTACCTTGAAATAACCATCGCTGATATTTTTCCAGGTGATTCCGGCATCTTCGGTTTTGGCAACGCCTCCTCCGGTATAACCCACATAATAAATATTGTCATCCTGAGGTATTCCTGAAATTGCATTGGCACGGCCGCCACGGAACGGACCGATGTTCCGCCATTTTAACCCTTTGAAATTGTCGGCACTAACAGTGGGAGCAGGTGCTTCGGTTTTGGCTTTTTGCTTTTGAGCCGTTGTTGGAATTACACAAAGTAAGCCCAATAGCATCACGATCAGTCTTTTCATAATAAGGTTAGGTTTCAAGACAGAGTTAACCAAAACTTTTCAAACTAGCCAAGAATTTTACCTGGATGGTTATCGGTTTTTTAACGAACGCATGGCTTTTGAAAATGCAACTTTGATGGCATGACCTTGTTGGTGATGTTGGTCTTTCACCACCCAACGCCCGTTTATAAGTGTTCCAAGAATGCGACTGGAATCACCTGTGAATAACAGCGTAGCGAGCCGGTTTTGTTCAGAAGTATTTTCCAGCAGGTGCGCGCCTGCGTGATAAACAACGGCATCCAGGGGTTGGCCGATTTCAAAATGATTATCCCGGAAAATCCCCATGGCCTTTCTTCCCGTTCGGATTTCCTCATTGACCAGGTAAGCTGCCGCATCGCCCTCAAACGTATTCCGCTGATTCGTTATCAATCGCTGCCGGTAATCGATCATCCGAAATTCCTCGAGCGGGTTTAAGCCAATATGACTATCGGTACCCACCGACCAATGGCCCCCCAACTTCACATACTCCTTCATTCGAAAAATTCCATCGCCCAGATTTCCTTCCGTAGAAGGACACAACACAACATTGGCTTTCGATCTGGCAAGTCGATTTAATTCATCATCATCCAGGTGGGTTGAGTGGACCAGGTGAAAGCGTTCGTTTACTTCGAGATTATCCAGCACCCATTGCATCGGTCGTTTTTGGCAGTGGGCAATACAATCGGCCACTTCCTTTTTTTGCTCAGCCACATGCAAATGAAAGGGCAGCTCTTTTGGCCCTTGTTGAAAGGTAGTCTTGATATCAGGAAGCTTTACGGCCCGTAATGAATGTACACTAAATCCCAAGGTGGCATCGGAATAGGATTCAATGGCACGAGCAGAAACTGCCAACAAATTGAGATAATCATCCACCGATCGGGAGATGAATCTACGCTGGCGTGGTTGAGGCTCCAGACCAAAACCTCCTTGTTGATAAAAGACTGGGATCAAAGTGATTTTAATTCCAGCGTGGCGGGCCGCTTCCACCATGCGCACCCCCATCTCGGCCAAGTGGGCATACGGTTTCCCATCTTTATTATGATGGAGATAATGAAATTCTGCTACGTGTGTGTACCCAACGCGTACCATTTCGGCATACACCATGGCCGCAATGGCCTGGGCCTGATCGGGGTCGACCGACAACGCACATTGATACATCGCTTCGCGCCAGGTCCAGAAATCATCGGCAACCCCGACCGGGTGATTTTCGGCCAGACCGGCCATGGCATACTGAAATGCATGGGAGTGTGCATTTTGAAATCCGGGTAAGGCAAGTCCCTGAATGGATTCAATGGCCACCGGAACATCAGGAGCTTGTTTGCTGAGATAGGAAATCTTTCCCTGTTGATCGATCCCTACGTAAACCGGTGTAAGCCAGCCTTCCTTTTGAAGAAGGGATTTAAACGAATAAAACTTTAATTGCTCAACAGGCTTCATTTATTTAGCCAACTACCTTCAATTGTTCGATCAGCCGCTCAAACATTCGCTTCAATAATTCCCGCATCTTTTCCGCGCGGACCTTATCATATTTCTTCTCTGTATCATCCAGGTAGTTCACTTTGGTCATCTCAAGTTGAATTGCGTGCCGGTGGGAGGCTGGCTTGCCAAAATTGCGCGTGATATAACCCCCCTTAAAGGGATGATTATGTGCCACCTGATAGGGCCCATGATCGAGTACGCTAAGAGCCGATTCGATCAACCCGGGTGACGCGGACGTGCCATCCACATCGCCCAAAATCAGATCCGGAAATTTCTCCTTCCGGATGGTGGGCACCGATTGACGGATGGAATGACAATCCCACAACAATACTTTGCCGAATTTCTTCTTGCGATACTTCACCAACTCCCGCAGCTTTGTATGATAGGGCTGATAGTATAATTCCTTTCTGCGCTTTACTTCCGGCAACTCTACCTCCGCCCGCTCATCTTTGTAAATAGGTTCCCCCAAGAAGGTCGTAGCTGGACAGAGGGGTGTAATGATTCTGCCATCGGAATACAAGGGCTTGTTGTAAGGATCTCGGTTCAGGTCAATCACCCACCGGCTATAATGGGCGACAAACATGGTGATGCCCATGGCCGGAGCAAAGTCGTAGAGATTCTGTACGAACCAATCCGTATCGTCCGGAGATTTAATCAACGCTTGCTTATACTGACTTTTAATCTCATCCGGAAAGGCCGTTCCGCAATGGGGCACGCTAATGATGATCGGTACCTCGGGGGCGGTGGCAGGATGGATTGTGTAAACCATTATTTGTTGCCTTTAGATTTTGCCAAACCCTGTTCTTGCAACAAAAGGACCCTCTGTTCTGCCTCCTTTAAAACTTGCTGCAATTGTTGTGTTTGACTGTTCAATTTAGAATTCAATTCGTAGACGTTCTTTTCACACTCCCTTGTTCTTATTTCCATTTCAATCGCCAATGACCTCTGACGAGCAGCCTCTTTTTTTTGAAGAACAGCATATACAATAGCAATAAGACTAATGCTTAAGGAAGTCCCTAATACCAAGGCTGTTCGTCTGGCGCGGTTTACTTGTTCATTACTCATCATCATTTCTTGTTTTGTGCCTGCTTTAGCTGTTCCTCGCACAAGGTTCGCTGCACCATCGCTTCGTGCTGTGCTAATTGGGCCATCTTTTGAAACTCTTCCGCTTCCCTTCGTTGCTGCGCTGCCAATTGTTCCAACTGCTGCTTCTCTGTCTCACATTGTGCCACGATTGCATCGGCTTTCGATTTTTGTTGCCATCCAAAAACAAGTGCTGTTAAGGCTAGTACCCCAAAAATGACCACCCATACGTTTTTATTCATTTCAATTCCGCTTTGACTTTTTCTTCTTTTTCGTTGGTTCCGAGGGCGGTGCCTGTGCTGATGCCTGGGCTAACTCCGCTTGCTTAAGCTGACTCTGTAATTGAGCAATCTGTGCTTTATATGCCGCCACACTTTTATTTCCCATACTGGCCTTCAGCTGTAAAATCCGCTGAAAGGATTCTTCTATTCGCTCTGGCTTGATTTCCCCACTGGCAACATACTTCTTAATAATGCTATGCACTTTATCTACGGTCCGTTCATCGGTGCCGGTAATGTTGTTGGAAAAACACATGATGTCCACACCGGCATTGATTGCCAGTTTGATGGACTCCTCCAATCCAAAATTTTTAGAAATCGCATGCATCTGCATATCATCCGAAAACACTACGCCATTAAACCCAATCCGTTTTCTTAAAATACCCTCGAGGATCGCGTTCGATAACGTACCCGGATAGCCCTTTGGATCCAGGTTCTTATTGACGATATGTGACGTCATGACGGCATCGGCATACCCGGAATCAATCAGCATCTGGTAAGGCTTCAATTCACGTTCGCTCCAGGTGTTCGTTACATCGGCAACGCCAAAATGCGTATCGTCTTTCGAGCTGCCGTGTCCGGGAAAATGCTTAAGAGAGGTAATTACTCCAAACTTGCGATGCTGTTTGATAACCTCTTTCGCCATCATAACAACGGTGTCTTCGTTATTTGAATAGGATCGTTCAGGCTTGGCAATGACCGTATTCTCTTTATTGATTGCGAGATCAACGCATGGTGCAAAATTCACGTTGAATCCAAGGCCCGCCAGGGTTGCTGCAGTGGCTTCCGCATAAAAGCGTACCGAATCCAGGGACTTATACTTCCCCAGGGCTGCAGCCGTTACCGATCGGGTAAATCCATACTTCTCCTTGAGCCGGTTTACTTTGCCTCCCTCCTGATCGATGCAAATAAACAACGGGATTGATGCCGCCTTTTGATACGTCCACGTCATGTTCTTTACACTGGCAAATGCATTGGGCCGGTTAGGAATATTTTTCTCAAAGAAAATCACCGAGCCCGCCTTTCCGCTTCGTACTGCTTCCAAAACTCGTTCATCCAATTCGGATTTAGGAATTCCGATCATAATCATTTGCCCGATTTTTATATCGAGTAAATCAGGTGTTTGTGCCGCAGCAGCAATGGTTAAGAATCCAGCTAAAAACAAAAACAAACTTCGCGTCATTGAAATACCGGTTAGAATTTTTCGTGTATTGTAAAGAGTACTTTTTCCATGCGTTTACGCACTTCGGTTGTGGTGGCAAGGTAGTTATTATTCATCATGCTAAAGATTAAAATCTTGCCTTTACGGGTGACTAAATACCCGCTCAGTGCATGATTGTTGCTTAGCGTTCCGGTTTTACCAAAAATATAGGGAACTTCATTGCGGTACCAATCTTTGATGGTTCCGTTACGGCCGCCAACAGCCAGTAATCCGAATAACCGCTCTTGCGGTATTTCGGATTGTATTTTACTCCACAGCACCACGATCGAACGGGGTGTAAACAAATTATAACGCGACAAGCCTGATCCATCAACCCATCGGGGTTTATCCGGCAAATCATTTAAATAGTTTTTGGTTACATAATCGATGGCAATCTCCGGCTTGAGTGTATCACTCACCACCCCTGCACATTGCAGCAGGAGCTGCTCAGCAATAAAATTATCACTGTCCTGCATCATGACCCGATATAGGCTGTCGAGAGGAATGCCCAGAAGCTCCATTGCCTCTTCCGGCATGGGCCAGTTAATTTCTTCCACTGTACGTTTTAATGTATCACTTAACAAGTCAACCATCAGATCACTGCTATAGCGTACAGGCACTTTCCATTCCGATCCGTTTGACTTTCCTGGATAATAGGTAAGCTGATTGTTATCCAACTCCCGGATCACCGTCTCATATTCGCGCGATCGGGTGGCTTCGGTGAAATGCTCAAAAAACCGGGGTGGGGTGATTATGAATGTTGATGAGTCTCTCTTAATTGAGATCAGATTGCCATACAACGGCATTGGCGAACGTTCAGCCGAGTATGAATAACTGTAATCATCCCATGCCCAACCTGGCCCTAACGATTCAGTTTGGAAATTAGAAGCCGAAAAGAAAAGTTTTCCGGGTTGGCTTTGCAAAAATTCCAATGGTTTGCCATTGCTAAACGTATCTGGATTCAGAAATGAGGGATCTCCCATGCCCCAAAAAATTATAGAATCATTTCGCTGAATGAACCTCAACGTAATCGTGGAGTCGCCTAATAGCTTTAAGGAAGAATAGAAAGTAAAAATCTTCGTATTCGAGGCGGGTGTGAAATACCGCTCCGATTGATACTCAACCAGAAATTTTTCTTTTTCAGGATCGTAAAGTGCAAACCCCGTATGATCCTTAAGTTCTGACTCAGTCGCCTTTAGTTCTTTAACAATCGCATAGCGTGGCGAACAGGCCGCTATCACGAGCCCAAAAATCAAAAAAGCAAATCTCATTTCTTCCCCAAATACCGGTCTTTTAATACCTGGCAATGGTGGGTTTCATGCCCGGCAATAATAAATCCCAATGCGATTACCGATAACTCGTTGTTGTTAGCGATTCCTTTACGCGTCAGCATCTCCGGAGTAAAGCTTTCGAAAAGATCGATGGTGGAGCTGCGAAGATGGGCCATGTCCACGGCAATTTTTTGCAAACTGCGTCCAGCTGCATTGGCTTGTGGCGCATAGGTATTCTCGTCCCATCCTGCCAAAGGAGTTTTATCGAGACGTGCGAAGCGCAACGCACGGTAAGCAAAGATCCTTTCCGCATCGAGCATATGACAAAGCAATTCCCGGATACTCCATTTCTCCGGGGCATATCGCAAATCTGCTTTCTCCTCGGGAATAGAATGGACAAGTTCAAGTGCCCGGTGTCCGGAAATCCGGAGCGCCTGCAACAGATCGGTCTCCTCAATTTGCTTTACATAGTTCTTGTAAAAGTGGGGAACGGTGTCAAGGTTTAAAATCATAATTTCTAAAATTCGGTGAACAATGCTTCCGGCAAATCCTTATCGATTTTTACGTTTCGAGGCCCAATGCCATCAGTCCGATCAGTCGAGAGCAGGATGCTTTCCATTTTCTGATAGTTATCCCATGGGCGAATAAAGGTCTCCCGCTCATCTCCGGCATGCTGATAGTAGGCTCCATAGCGAACAAGCTTCGCATGTTTATCTACATAAAGCTTATATTGATCCACATTTTGTTGAAAGGTCAGGATCAACGAATTGAAACGTTGTCCGGAAAGAGAATCTTCCCCCATGTATCGGATGGTCACCCCGTTACCTTTAAGAATAAACGGCAGCAGGAAATTATGTAAATCCAATCTCCAACTCGCATGGATAGATTCTAAGAGTGAGTTCAATGCTTCCGGTTCAACAACCTCATTTCCCTTAATTTGCACACGGCCTGTCCCCGCTGATAGCAGGTAAACGGTGTCCCCTTGCGCTATCCGAACTCGCTCGGCCTGCTTGTCATAAATTATGCTTCTTCCGGCTGTGCTCCAGGAAATGTAACGAATATTATCCCATGCCTTCCTTCCACCCATGGCATGCATGATGCTATCCGCCAATTCGATCGCGGCCGGGTCACTCCCGGTGGCATTAAAGCCGTCAGCCGCTGGATTTTGATCGCGCTCTACCGGGGCTTCTTTTTGAGTGCAGGCCACGACCAGCAAACCAAGAAGAAATAAATAAATGGTTTTCATATGGCTAAAATTGAAATGACTATTTCTTTCACTTGCCCTTATCCCAGGCCCGCTTGATTACGTATTTACCTTGTGAGTATTTCATCATGGCATCACGCGCAAAAATTTCCACCGGAAATACAATTAAGGCGATAAACACCTGAATCATAAAATCAATAACCGGTGAGGTCTTACTGCCAATCAGAGACGCCAACACTGTTTGAAGAAACTGGATCAGCATCACCACCGTGAGGAGCGATAACATTTGACTCAGATACCGGTACCGCTTGCTGGCCCGGCCCAACCGCAGCGATAATATCACAAGGAAACTAAATACGGTAAACTCCAACGCATAAAACCACCAGCGTTGCCAATACGGAGGTAATACGCGAAAGGCAATCTGTTCCACATTCGATTCGTTTCCAAGGATATCGCGTGACTGAACAGACAATTGATATTTGCCGGGGGGTAAATATGAAAATGGAATGATGTTGTTGGATGCCGACCAGGGCGACCAAACTGCATTCAGACCTTTTACCTGGTAGCGGTATTGTGTGGTATTGAAGCCGACATAATCCGGTTGAATGAATTCAAAGGTAATGGTCCCCTCGTGTTGCTCCACTTCAATCAGATCTGCCATTTTTACTTCCTGTCCCTGAATGTTGGAAAGAAATAATGGATACCCGGCTGTGGCCGAAGTGCCGGACTCATTGCTGAATTTGTAAAGTTCGTTGCCGGAGGTAATCACCCACAAACCCTTACGCTGATTATCCGGAGCAAGGTACCGCAACGTAGGAAACAACCGTAGCCAATCCAGCTTGTACGATTGTAGTCTGCGATCCACCGTGCGCCACCGGGTTCCGTCATGAAACCAGAAGTATCCACCCGTGGCAAAATATTTTCGCGGCCCAGGAAGGGAGTCGAATTTTACAAAAGAAGAAGTTGCCCCATCAAAGCGGCTAAACTGACCAGAGGCTGCTACATATAAATCATTCCCGTAAGCCAGGCCCACTGTTTCATCGCGCGAGGGATTTGAAATTGGATAGGAAACGATGTCGGTGATGTCTCCTTCAATCGTTTCAATTTTATAAATACTGGTACGCCCGCAAAGCCAAATATTCTCCAACGGATCTTCGAAAGTATGACTGACGAAGTCCCTTAACGAATCGACTAAGTGTGTTTCGGCCCATCCGGATTCTGACAGTTCATACGTTCTGACCCGCTCGGCATAGGTTCCGACAAAGAGTTGCTGTAACAAGGGTGAAAAGAAAACCGAACGAACCGGCTCCGTCACAATTGCGTTGGATCCCTGGGTATTCACTTCATAAACTCCGCCTGTGCCGGATGCTATCAATTTTCCCTTGATTTCGGCCAGTTGTATTACCCGACCTGTAATCCCAGCAATTCTTCGGTACACGTATTGTGGATTGAGTACAACACTGTCTACCGTTACGGGCGGAGGGGGTTCACTTTTCTTCTTTGTCTTTTTCTTAGACTTTGATTCCTGTTGTGCCAGCAACTGCTTTGCCTTCAGGGCTTCGGCTGTTTCATCAATCAATTGATAAAGGCCCAACGTGGTACCAACAAACACACTGCCCTGAAAGGATTGTGCGCAAAGAAGGTTCCCGCTCAATCCCGGAAAATGCGCAAAAGAACGGAACGGAATGTATGGTGCAATACGAGTAAATCCATATTCGTGAGCCACCCATACGCCCTGGCTGCGGTCCGTCATCAGCGCATAGATCTCATTGTCGGGCAAGCCGCTATGGTAATCGATTATCTGATCGGTAACACCCGTGCGGGTATCTACAAACATAACTCCGCCCCGTAATGTGCCCAGCGCAATAAGACTATCGCTTACAATGACTCCATTCACCAAAATATTGGTATTTAATAAGCTCTGATCACGGAGTACTACTTCCCGAAAGCCTGATGGCTCCGCCATGAATATCCGGTGATCATCCATGCCCACCAAATACCGACTATGGTCCTGATTCGGTGATGAAAAAATCACATTTCCCGGTGTGATGTCGGATGAAACGAGCTTTTGAGATTCAATTTTCTGCAAGCCGCGCTTGGCCGTTCGAACATAGCTGCCGGAGTTTATCTTAAACAACCCAAGAAAATTCCCGTAACTGCTATCCGTATTTAACGTCCATGCCAATGATCGTTGCTGAACAGAATAGGCCACTATCTTATCCCGCTTGACAAAGTAGACCAGTTCGCCCTGGGCATGGGTATCAAAAAATCCTGTCTCCTTGCTTAATTCCAGATACGGTCTTGGCTTTTCATGCCGCGAGCCCAACACCCCAATACTTGATAAGCTTGCAACAAACACGCCCGCTCCTTGTGCAGATAAGCTGTTGACAGCACCGGATGCGTTTACCATCGTCCAGGTTCTGCCATCAAATTCTATTACTCCATGGTGTGTGGCAAAGTAAATTTCGCCTTGCTGATCCTGCACAAGATCAACACTCCTAAAATCAATCTGATCATCGGGGGGTGAATAATGCGATAGGAAATAAGTGCCATTTTGAGCATGCCCGATAAATGAAAACGCCAACAGACAGAACAAGAAAGAAGTGAATCGCATAGTATGATCTTGCTCTTTAAAAATAGGTTAAATCACATAGAATAAAAAAGGTGAGCATTGCCCACCTTTACATGTAGTTGAGAATGTGTTTTACCGGGCAACAAAAATAAAATCGCTGCCGGGAGCATTGTCGCCAAATTCACCGAAGCGTGGTTGAATTTTCAGTTTTTCAACATAGGTAAACAATTCCGGGAGCGTGAGTATTCCATCACGACCACCGCGCGAACGCAGGGCATCAATAAAGCTTTTGGCAAACGGAGAGTGTTTACCGGGTATACCATCGGATACATACGTCTTACCACCGGAAGTCAAAAACTTGCGCGTTTTGTAGGTAAGCTTGCGGGTAATAAACTCACTTTGATTTTGTTCACGGTATACTTCCTCCTCGGCACCGCGTGAGGAGGCCAATGCCTGATCAAACGTTCCGCCAAAGCACACATCCATGGCCAGGAATACGTGTTCGCATGGGATGTTGTTGGCAATAGAGCGGAGGCGGTTGTGAGACAGATACGTTGTTTTAGCTTCGTCATTAAGCAGCGATTCGCGCGTTACCACAAAGCCTTCACCAAAGGTTTGATCATAGGTGCCGTGGCCGGCAAAGAAAATGAAGAGCTGATCCAAGGGTTGATATTTCTTTTCACCGTACTCGCGGATTTTTCTCAACATCTCCGACTGCGATGCATTCTCAATCATCTCGACTTTAAAACCATAGGCTTTGCGAAGTTCATCCGCAATGGTTTTGGAATCAAAGATTGGGTTAACCAGATCGGACCAGTTATCGTATTGGTCAGTAGCAAAGATCAACGCGTAGTCGGTGCGGTTCAGCTTCGCAGCATCGGCCAGGGTCGTGCTGCCTACTGTTACTTTGCGATAACTGATGGTTTTTGTTCCATCAACATTTTCCGCTACAATTTCCACCAGGTTCTCGCCATCCATGAGGGTCAGTGACTTCTCCACGGTGGACTTGTATTGTTCATTCCCTTCCGGCTGAATACTCATGGAGCCGCGGGTGGCCGATTCGGCAGTTTCTTTGATGGAAATGATGATATTCTTTACGGGTGTTGTTGATTCGATTTCGAATTTGATTTTAAACTTTCCATCCTGCACATAATTGGTTTCAGGAACGGGAGAAATCCAATTGATGACGGGAATGGTAGTGCTAACCAATCGATTAGGGTCACTGAAATCCACCTCAAAATCGTTGGTGCGGGTGCTTACCGTTTGCCCAAAACTTGAAAATGCAAGTGTGGCAAAAATCAGATAGAACAGGCCTTTGGTTTTCATAATGCTTTATTTATTGATAACTAATTTCTCCGTTAAGACAACCGGGCTTCCACCCGTCATGACATTCAATCGAACAAAATACAACCCATTTGCATTGGATTCCGGAGCCCATTGTACCTGATAAAAGCCCGGAGCATACTTTCCCTTCGCGAGATCGGCTACCCGTTGTCCATTTGAATTAAATACTTCCAGATTAATCTGATAGCCCTGATTACCATCTGGCAAGGCGAAGTTAATCATTGTTTCTGATTGTACGGGATTCGGGTAGGGTGCTTCTAAATGAATGACGGATGGGAAGATCTTCTCCCGCACTCCCTTTCCAAAGTGAATTTCGAAGGAATTGCCCTGAGCAGGATTGAATTGATAGGTGCCGGTTGTAATCATATCGATCAATTTCTGATGCGTTTTATCGAACAGAATCAAATCGTTTCCATCCGGTACGATCAAATTATTATTCCAGGTTAAAGTTATCAGTCCTGCGCCCCCATCTACATCAAATTTCCAAACATATTCATCCCGAGTTGGCACAACATCCTTTGCAAAAGCATTAATGACGGATTCCGTTTTAGGGAAAGACAAATCGGCCATGGTTAAGAAACGGGGCGGATTTAAATCATCATACTGATCCAATCCGAATTGAGCCTGTTCGTGCATTCCAATTCCACCGATCGCATTGCTCAATCCATTGCTTTCTGTTTGAATAGGAATAATCCAGTTGGGCTTCGATAGATCACTGACAAAGCCCTCGTTGATACGTCCCCCCGTGGTAATGCCCTGAAACCGGATCTTTACTGTTTGATTCACTGTTCCCTGCACAAATACAAACCCGCCTTGCATAGGCTGTAGTACATCCCCGGGTACATAGGTAGACCCGCTAAACGTTTGTACAGTGCCCACCGCTGCATTTCCTGATTTGGCTTGATTCCAGGAAATCGGTACCGGGTACGGGTTGCCGATCATATTCCAGCCCGGGGTAAGTGTAAAATCCACAAACTTTGTACGGTTGTATTCCGGAGTTTGCGAGCCTTCGATTGTGATGTTGCCGGGATTATTGCGGACATTAACCCAGTATCCTTTGCCATAACTGAAGGAGGTGGGTTCGACATAAGACGTACCGCTTCCCAATGTGAAAACCCGCCACTGGGTTTTATCCACAGCACCACCATTTACTTCATCAAAAATCGTTGTAATTGATGCATTGCTGAGCTTATAGGGAATAGTAATTATCCGATAGTTCGATTCCGCCCCACCAAATGAAAGCACTGGATTTAACACCGGGTAGGTGTTATCGTTTGTAAAAGAAATGTAGGAATAATGATAGGAGTTAGCGGTTGCAGGAGACCGCTCATCATTTCCGGAAGCATCCGCAGTTTGAATATAAAACTCCAACCCCATTGCATCGTACCAGCTTTCGGCTGCATCGATGGTAAAAGTCCGGGTTGTGGTGCCGGTACCCGCAGTCATCTTAGCTTTGGTAAAAGCCGTGGTTGAAGCCGTGGTGATACCACGATAATAGATAAAGGTTGAATCTGCCGGTAAAGATTTGTTATCCGTAATAGAAACGGAAAATGTTTTTGCAACTCCCTTTTCCAGATTGCTTGTTGTAAACGTTATAGTCGGTTTTGTAACATCCGGCTCTTCGATTGTGGTGAACCGCCAGGTGCTGTTATTCAGAATTCCTGCAGAACTGTTTCCAAATATATCTTTGAAAGCTGCAGCATCCATAACAACAAAGTAGGTTTTAAGATAGGAGAGCGCGCTTGGCAACGCATATGTAAAAGATTTACCTGACTGAACTCCATCGGTAACATTAAACGTGTGTACGGGGATTGTGGCATTTGCCAAATCCAGAATTCTTAATGTCTTCCCTGGTTGAGGAATAACGGCTTCATCAAAGGCGATTGTTAATGCAGTATCAATGGCAATGTTGGTAGCATTATTAGCTGGATAAAATGACGCGGCAACAGGCGCGGTAGCATCATCCGGAATCACAATATTACCACTTCTTCGAACCACCGAATTGTTCAGAATGGCATAAGCACGCCCATCAAACTCGTTCAGAATTACATCTTTAAAGTAAAAATCTCCACTTACATTTAACCCAACACTTTGCCAGGTTTGGCCAAGATCGCGCGATAACCAAAGCGTGTTGTTGTTAGACGGAATAAAGTAATAGTCGCGGGCTGCAATGATAAACTTTTGGCCACCCGGCACGGAACGCTTTACCCAGGTTCCACCATCTTCAGTTGTGGACAAGGACCCCTCGCTCCCAAACAAGTAAATTTTATTCTGATAGTATCCTAAACTTCTGGGGGCGGTTGCCTGATTCAAAACGGATGCAGATCCAAAAAGAATCTGGTAGGCTTCATACTTATTTGCAGTATAATTATAGATGATCGCATAAATGATTCCACTGGCATCCGCTGCAACATCAATGATATTACGTTCGTTTGCGGGGGGCAGTCCGGAAACGGTAAGTTTTGTCCACGTACTTAAACTATTTGAATAAAAGATGTCCTGGTATGTTCTGATATAATGATCGGTCCCATTGGGTGAAAAATATCCCTGCCCATAATCTGAAAATGTAAAATATTCAGTCCAGGTTGTCCCTTGATCGGTTGATCGGAATCCCTTATTCCCATCCCGGTTTAACCCAACGATGGATCCATCAGGTAAATTAAAGAATTGCTTGAAGTTGTAGGTATCTTTTGTCCACGTGGTACCATTGTCATTGGATGCATGGCTGGTAGTATAGCTCGCAACCAGCAATTTACTTTGACTAGCTTGTAATAGGTCAGTCGTATTCATCAAGGCGAGACCGGTGGACGCATTGACCCAGGTTGTTCCATTATCCGTTGACGTAATGACGCCATCAATTGTTGCCGCCACCATCTTGGTGCCGATCCAGGTCAGGTCAAAAATCTCAAGCGGAGTATTCCCCACATTGGTCCAGGTGGTACCTCCGTCAACCGACTTCATAAGTTTGGTGTTGTTCCCCCCAGTACCGCCAAAGGTGGGAAAAAACAATTCATTAGTAGGGGAAATTGAAATCCGGGCCTGATACCCCCAACCATCGGTAATATTTCCTTTAATAGATGTCCAGGTGGTGCCATTGTCGGATGATTTAAAGGGCCCATCTCCATTAACAACATAAATATTACCCGCACCATCTACGGTAAGTCTGTAAATCTGACTGGCATTTGTACCCGGAGCCGCAACCTCAGTCCACGTAGCCCCGTTATCTACGCTTCTCTTTAATTTTTCTTTTTGAGAAGTGTTGTCATAAACTTCCAATAATATCACATTGTTTGACGTGGAAATGAAAGCCTGATCGTATTGATAATAACTTTCATTTGAGCCAAAGGTATACTTCGGTGTACCGAAAGTGACACCACCATCCGTTGACACGTAAATCTTTTGGTTTGCCACCAGGGCTGCATTGCCATTCGGCAGAACAATCATCTTTCTTCTGTCGAAAATACTCTCTGAATTAAATAAAGTCCAGTTGGCGCCCCCATCGGTTGACTTGAAAATCCTATCATAAGCTGTTCCAAAAAGTTCACCAGTTGACTTTTTCACCTCCACAGCATATAAATAATAATTGGGCGGTTCATTCACCCGTTGCCAGCTTGTGGCTGCCGGGTTGGCCTTATAATGCTGGGAGTTTTGGTAGGCATAAACTATGTTGGCATTATCCTTAAGTAGCCCAAAAATCTCGCCCCCATAGGGTCCGCCAGCTGCTTGCCAATTAAAGTCGATGTAAGGAGGTAACGAACTGGGGGGTACCACCAGTTCCTGGGTGTTCTTCAACGCCCCCCCATTGACCCCAGCCGCATAGAAATCCCCGCTGGCATCAACCGCAATATCCTGAATAAAGATGTTGCTGTTATTGGGGAATGCTGTATTGTTCCAACTCAAGCCATCGTCCTGAGTCACATATAAAGAGCCATAATTTGAAACGCAGATGCCGCCAGTGATGGGAATTACTTTTTGACTGGTGTAGCTGACTGAACTCCAGGTTGTGCCCAAGTCTGAAGAACTGAAAATATTACTGTATTGAGCGATGTAAAGTTTGCCTTCGTTAACAAAGATAGAATGTACATAGTCTTGCGAGTTAAAACCGGTAGGCTCAAGCAAAGTAGCTGTACCGGTGCTACCACTCACAGCAATTTTATAACGCTCAGTCTTCCCAAGTGTGTAGTTATAAACCTGAACAAACAGATTTACACCACTGGAGGCATCGAGCGCAAATCGGTCGTATTCTATATAATACGAACTCGGCATCCCAGTAAGGTTTAATGTAGTCGGCCAGGTCTCGCCATTGTCAGTAGATACTTTTATCTCGCCTCCTGTGGAGCCATATAAGACGTTTCCAGGGGTTGATTTAAGCCCGTTAAATCCCTGAGATATTTTGGCACTCCACGTACCCCCATTGTCGGTTGAATAATAAAGTGCATTCCCGCCATAAGCGATTATTGTCCCGTTGGGCATTTTTAAAAAGAACTGAATGTAATCGGATAATTCAACAAAAGTCCATGTAGATCCACCATTGGTGGATTGATAAAAGCCTTTATTTTGATAGTTGGTGATCATCATCAACCGGGTTCCAGCCACCATGATTGCTTTTCCATTAGAAGAATATATCCCTTCGGATCTGTATGCCCAGGTGGTCCCTGTGGCTGCCAAATTCGTGGTGAGCAGGATGCCATCCCCATACGTTCCAATAAAAGCCTTCGTAGCGGAAGCAAACACCATCGCACTCACAGATGGATCGGATCTTAATGAAATGGGGTTGGCCGTAGCGATTGACCAGGCAACCGAAGTTGCTGTTGCAACCGAGGGATTGTTTGTTACATGCAATTTATTTCCACTTACTCCGGTGGCCAGGTATAATTTCCCATCCGGTGCAAATCCAAAAAAATGATAGGAGTATTGCCAAACTCCGTCCGTGGTAGGTATGGCTAATGCGGTGGCTCCGGTGCCCCGGATCGATAACCAATTGGCTCCACCATCGGTAGATCGAACCACATCAAAATTGCTTCCGGTATTTGGATTAGATGTTAACGCATAAACATTACCAGACCCATCGATCGCCAATTGATTATGAAATAGAGTTGACGTATTGGCTTTTAAAACAGTTAGGCCTGCAGAGCTCCAGGGCTGACCAGCGGCTGGCTTCACATGTCTCTTAACACCATCCGGATCAGTTGCGAATAAATCCCCATTCGCATTCGTTCGAACAGAAATCGTTTCTTTGTTAGCGCTGATTTGTGTCCAGCTAACTCCTGAATCGGTAGAGATATAAATCCCGTTCCAACCATAAACTGCAAAAGTTCCTGTTCCGAGCTTGGTAATTCTTTGGGTACCATAAAACTGACCAGCTGCTCCGGTGTTGGTACGAACCCAGGTGGCGCCATTGTCCTCCGATTTATAAAAACTTGAATAATCCAGGGCATACAAGGTGGTACCATCCACCAACAAATCAGACAAGTAAATTTCAGTTCCATTCGTTGGTACGACTTTCGTCCAACTGGTACCATCATTGGTGGTTGTATAAAGTCGGCTATCGGCAACTGCATAGACCCGGTTGCCGCTGGATATATACTCAAGATCCTGAATCGTACCGGCACCAGCAGGGCCGGCTAATTGATTCCACTGCGCAAAAGTAAATGGGCTGATCAGGACAAATAATAAAAGTAAAAATCTTCTCATCGTTCGCTTCCTTTTCTTGGTCTTCGATAATTTCAAAATCAATTGTCGGGTACTGCCGGAGGGGCAGGAATTTCTTCAACACCATCACCGCCACCACCGCCTCCGCCTCCACTACCAATAAGTGCATATACCACACCACCCACCAGAACCACCGGCAACACCTTCACCAGCAAGGGCACTTTTGGCTTCACTTTAAAATTGGACGTGTATAAGATCTCATCTGAATTTTTCGTATCCGTAATCTTCAGGCGGTAATCACCACCGGGTTTTGATTGGGCTGGAATAAAAAAGGTATGCCCGCCATTGTTGGGCTGGTTCATTTCGCCACTGATCCGTTGGCCCCCTTTGTACAATTCGATGTTGATGGGGTTGGTATTGCCCGGCTTCCAAGACATACTGTAACTCTTGCCGCGTTTATATGATTTCTCAGTATCAAAATTCTGCAGTTTGACGAAGGGCACATACACCTTGCCTTTAATTTCCAAGGCTAACCGGCCTTTATAACTTCCGTATTCCTCGCGGATGCTCCATTCAATCTTTCGACCCACTCCGGGCTTCACTTCTGCGCCAACATCGCCCTTCACTTTGGTTAAAGGAGCAGTAAAATTGTCGCGTGAAGCATATAAATCCAACTTGTATTCATTGTTGGGGTTGCTGTCCTCCAAATCATAGTGTACTATAATCTTCTCCCCGGCCAACTCCACTTTTCTGATGGCAACATTTTGCGCCTGGAGACCTGTAAAACTTAAGCACAAGATTATCGGTAGAAATCCTCTCATAGTTAGGGCTTTAAGGATTTAAAGTTATATAAAAATTACCGCTTTCTTACATGGGTTTTATGCCTGAATTGTAACCCGACATCCTCAAAATCAGAGGAAAAATGAAATTTCTAACTAATTCTACTCCAGTTCACTGATGTGCGCTTCAGGGAATCAATCTGAAGCCGGATGACTTTGTTTTCAGGGCGTTCAAGGGCGGGATCTTTTTCCAAAAGGGAGAGGGCAACTTCGCGGGCTTGTTTTAGAATTTCTCCATCCTTGCCCAGGTCGGCAATTAACAGGTCCAGCGCACCGCTTTGCTGGGTACCCATCAAATCGCCCGGCCCCCGCAATTGCAAGTCGGTTTCGGAAATTTCAAATCCATTGTTGGTTTTCACCAGCGTATCAATACGCGTGCGTGAATCGGGCCCCAGTTTATTGCCTGTCATTAAAATACAATAAGATTGTTCCGCTCCGCGCCCCACACGGCCCCGCAACTGGTGCAATTGCGAAAGTCCAAATCGCTCGGCACTTTCAATCACCATCACCGATGCATTCGGAACGTCCACGCCCACTTCAATCACCGTGGTGGCCACCATAATTTTAGTCTCGCCTTTTACAAAACGGGCCATCTCAAAATCTTTGGCTTCCGGTTTCATTTGCCCATGCACAATGCTGATGGCAACATCCGGAAAGGCACGGGCTATACTTTCATAACCATCCATCAAATGCTTCAAGTCCAACTTTTCCGACTCTTCAATGAGGGGGTAAACAATATAAATCTGACGGCCGGCATCAATTTGCGCGCGAATAAAACCGTTCACCTGCAATCGGTGTGAGTCGTACCGATGCGTTGTTTTGATAGGCTTCCTTCCTTTCGGCATTTCATCGATGATGGAAATTTCCAGGTCGCCATACAACGTCATCGCCAACGTTCGTGGTATGGGGGTGGCCGTCATCACCAACACATGCGGGTAAACATCAGCATTCTTTTGCCACAGTTTTGAACGTTGCGCCACCCCAAACCGGTGCTGCTCGTCAATGATGGCCAATCCCAACTTGTTGAATTTCACTTCCTCTTCCAATAGCGCGTGTGTGCCCACCAGAATTTTCAACGACCCGTCCTCCAGTGCCTGATGGATTGGTTTGCGCTGACTCTTTTTTACCGACCCGGTGAGCAAGGCAATGGTTATTCCAACGTTATCCGTATACTTTTTCAGATTGGTGTAATGTTGCTGCGCCAGAATTTCAGTGGGGGCCATCAGGGTTGCCTGGGCTCCACTGCCCACCACCAACAACATACTGATGAATGCAACAATTGTTTTGCCGCTGCCCACATCCCCCTGCAACAACCGGTTCATCTGTTTACCGCTTTTCATATCGGCATAGATTTCGCGAATCACCCGCTTCTGTGCTTCCGTTAGCGGAAACGGTAAGTGCTCCTTATAAAACTTTGTTAAGATGGCTGTATCGCTGAAAACAATGCCCTTAAATTTTTCCTGCCGCACCAGTTTCATTTTGATCAGGCGCAGCTGAATGTAAAAGAGCTCTTCAAATTTTAACCGGTGACGCGCGGCAGCTAGTTGATTATGATCTTTTGGAAAATGAATGCCCACCAAAGCGGTCTTCTTATCCAACAGTTTGTTGTTTTGTAAGATGGTGGCCGGCAGCGTTTCGCGAACCTGTGGCTGTGCTGATTTAAGCACATCCGCAATCAACCGGGCTAGAAATTTACTATCCACATACCGCGCTTTCAGCTTTTCGGTTACCGGGTAAACCGGCTGTAAAAAACCACCGCGCTCATTGCCGGGTGTGATGGGTTCAATTTCCGGGTGGGCAATTGATAATTTATTTCCAAAGCGGTTCGGCTTGCCAAAAACTACATACTCAATGCCAGGTTTAATTTTTTGCATCACCCAATTGATTCCCTGAAACCAAACCAGTTCCAACTCGCCCGTTTCATCCTCCAGGGTCCCCACCAATCGTTTCTTAAAACCACCGCCAATGATTTGAAAGTCTGTGATCTTTCCCTTGAGTTGAACATGCGGCATTTCATCCTTTACCTCACGGATTTTATAAAACCGGGTCCGGTCTTCATGACGAAAGGGGTAATGCTGAATCAGATCGCCAAAGGTGTGGAGATTTAACTCCTTTTGAAAAAGCGCTGCCCGTTGAGGGCCAACCCCTTTAAGAAACTCGATGGAAGTATCAAAGTAAGACATGCCTTAACTAATCTACGTTCCCGGGTAAGATTTTTCGAATCGTTTCTCCAACACTTTTCTCACCGGCCGCGTTTCTTCCACTCCAGTGTATTGATAAAGTGCAGCGTCTCCTGCTTCATGTACTCAATCGCGGGTGCCAGCGAATCGTTTTGAACTTTCGTATTAAAATAAAGAGCACCCCGAATGAAGTTCTCGGAAGAATCCGTTATCGTAAATTGAAATTGGCTGGGCACTTCTCCGGCTATCTCTGCAATAACGGCTACTTTCCCACTGGGGGTTCGGGTGAGTAGCTCATCGATGGCCGTTGCTTTAATCTGTTGTTTGGATGTCAGATTATAGGAGTCGTCCAACAACTCCTTCAGGAATTCATCCCGATTGTTTAGTTTCTTATAGGTGATGTGAATGTTTGCTTTTAACTGCGGATAATAAATTTCAATCCAAAAGCGCTCGCTGATCCACGAGGAATCGCGCAGCAAGCGGGCTTGGGTTGAATATTCAAATTGATAAGGTAACGAGTCTGGCGAAAGCCGGTACTCCTGCGGTGGCAACACAAGCCGGTTATAACCTTTGGGTTTCGGTTGGTAATCCGCAGTACAACTTCCCAAAACAAAAAGAATTGCGAGCGCCCGGGAAAAACAAAGCACGTTATTTCCAACAGGCGCTAACCGCTTCTCGCTGGGCATTAGAATGGAAGATCGTCCGTGGTGTTCTCCGCACCTCCCTTAAACTCTTCAGCACCACCTTGTGCATATTGTGGGGTTGCCGTTCGTTCACCACCGCCTGCACGCGAACCCAGCATGGTCATGTTGTCGCCAATGATTTCGGTGGTGTAGCGGGTTACCCCTTCCTTCTCCCAACTGCGTGTTCTCAGTTTCCCTTCAATGTAAACCAGATCCCCTTTGTGCAGGTATTTGGCCGCCACCTCGGCAAGTCCGCGCCACAAAACCACGTTGTGCCAATCGGTTATCTCCTTACGCTCACCGGTGGTTCGGTCTTTATAAGTTTCCGAAGTGGCCATGGTAAAATTGGCAACCACGGCACCGTTTTCAAGATTTCTTATTTCCGGGTCCTTACCCAATCGTCCAACCAGAATTACTTTGTTTACACCTGACATATTATTAGTTGTTTATTTTCAGAGTTGAGGTAGTAAAATTATCAAAAATTTTATGGCTCCTTGAAAAACCCTGATTCCTTTAAAAATCGATTGACTAAAATGGGTTTGGGCAACCGATCCACCTGTTGGCGTGTGTACGATTTCAACTTGTATCTCTTTTTCAGTGCCTGGGTTGTCTTCGAAGATCGAATCCGTGCCTGAACAAACTTGGTCATCAACAGCTGATGCGATAAAGCATGCTTATACGTGTTGCTGATGGAATCTATTTCCAGATTTTTAAACTCCTGCTGCAGCCCAAGATCTTTCACACGAATGGGTCTTTTCGATTCCAACAGCAAAAAGTCATATAACCCCTCCCAGATATCTCCAGGTTCGCGCTTGCGCATGAGGAGCCGACCGTTTGATGAAATAACGAGATATGTAAAGTACCTTCTTTTTGATTTTTGTTTTTTTGATTTAACCGGCAAAAGGTGTTGCAGATTGCGCAGGTTAGCAACACAAAGATCCGAAAGGGGGCACGCCTGGCACTTTGGATTCACCGGAGTGCAGTGCAACGCACCAAATTCCATCACTGCCTGGTTGTAAACATCCGCCTGCCCGGCCGGAATGAGTTCGTTGGCTTTGGCAAAAAAGTACTCTTTTCCATTGCTGGAAGCAATGTCTTTGTCAATTCCAAAAACCCTGGCCAATACCCGAAATACATTTCCGTCCACTACCGCCACCGATTCGCCAAAAGCAATGGATGCCACGGCTGCTGCTGTATAAGTTCCAATGCCAGGAAGCCCTAGCAATGCCGAATACGAATTAGGAAAAACACCCCCATAATCAGCAACTACTTTTTTAGCGCAGGCATGGAGATTGCGTGCGCGGGTATAATATCCCAACCCCTGCCAAAGACGCAATACGTTGTCTTGTGGCGCCTTTGCAAGTGAAAAAACATCCGGAAAGTTTCTAAGGAACACCTCGTAATAAGGAAGTCCTTGACTAATCCGCGTTTGCTGAAGAATTATTTCCGAAAGCCAGATTTTGTAGGGGTCGCGGGTTTCGCGCCAGGGCAAGCTCCGTTTCTTTTGTTCATACCATGAAATAATTCGTTCTGAAAAAAATTTTTTATTCATTTTTTAGCGGTCGCTGCGCGAATGTCCTAAAAAACACTTCAAACCATACGGGGTTTACACAATTAGTCGTATTTTGAGAACACATCTGTGTGATAATCAATAAATTCATTTTGCGTTTGAACAAACTGCGTTTAAATTTGCAGCCCCTGAATTTTCGAAAGGAGATTTCTATTTTATTAACGATATAAATTTTAGCACCGTGACCAAAGCAGACGTTATCAATCAAATTGCAGAGAAAACCGGAATCGATAAAGCTGATGTTTCCGCCTCCGTTGAAGCTTTTTTTAACATCGTAAAATCCAACATGGCTGCGGGCCATAACATTTATGTGCGTGGGTTCGGCAGCTTCATTAATAAAAAGCGCAAGAAGAAAATTGCCCGAAATATTTCCCGCAACACTGCCATCATCATTGATGAGCATTATATCCCCAGCTTTAAGCCTGCCAAGATTTTTATCAACAAAATCAAGAACAGCGATAAGGTGAAGCAGCTTGCCGAAAAATAAGTTGCTGATGGTCGGGTTCAGAGCGTTGATATGAATTGATTCTCTTGGACTTCCAACACCAGTTACCCAATTCCTTGCATTCATGCTGAAGACCCGGATCATATTAGTTGTAGTTGGCGCCCTGTTGGTCTGGCTCATTTTTCTTTTACCCAAATCGGTGGTGGAAAATGAAAGCCAACTTCAAAGTGACCCCACCGGGGAAGCGACCGGGCATACGGAAGTTCCGGAAACGCTGTCCTCCACCATCAAAGCCGTTCGTGGTCAATACCTTGCGGACGCATCCAATCAAAAAAATGCTATCTTTGCCGACTCTTTGAGAACCCTCTACACGCAAGCAGGTCAGTTTGACAGCGCAGCATGGTTCGCAGAGAAAGCAGCAACGTTCTTTAACACCAACGAAAGTTTTTTGAAGGCCGGCAACAGTTATTATGAAGCCTATACCTTTGCCATGGAACCCGCCAAGCAAGAGCAATTGGCTGGTAAAACCCGGGAATGGCTGGAAAAGGTGATTGCCGCTGACCCGAAAAATCTTGAGGCAAAGACCAAAATAGCCATGACGTACCTCAGCTCGAAGGCCCCGATGCAGGGCATCACGCTGTTACGTGAGGTGTTGGCTGAGGATCCCAAGAATGAATTTGCCCTGTATAACATGGGCATGCTCTCGGTTCAATCAGGCCAGTACGACCGGGCCATTGAACGGCTGGAAGAATTGAAGGCCGTAAATCCCAACCACCTTCAGGGTGCACTTTTGCTGGGGGTGGCCTACCTGAACAAAGGCAATAAGGACAAAGCCCGCCAGCAATTTGAACTTGTAAAAAAGTTGGATAAGGACCCTGCGGTGCAAGCCACAGCCGACTCTTATCTGAAAGATTTAGAATAAATTAATTGTTTAACCATTCTTCGTTTACAGCGGAGAGAAAACCAAAGAAAATTATGCCAAGTGGTAAGAAAAGAAAGAAACACAAAATGGCTACTCACAAGCGCAAGAAGCGTTTGAGAAAGAACAGACATAAGAAGAAGTAAACCACCCTAAACCCCGCTAATTTGGTGAGGGGTGTAAGGTCTAAATTTTAAAGTTTTGAGTAACGAACTTATTATCAGTGCTACTCAGAACGGAAGTCGAATAGCCCTTCTTAAAGACAAACAACTTGTTGAATTCCACGAAGACGAGGGAGGAGGCAAGTTTGTAGTTGGCGATATTTACCTGGGCACCGTCAAAAAGGTGGTGCAAGGATTGAATGCAGCATTTATCGATATCGGGTATGAAAAGGATGCTTTCCTTCATTACCTGGACCTCGGCCCGCAATTCAGTTCTCTCCAGAAATTCACCAAACTCGTCCGATCGAAGAAGATTACAGGAGGTAAGCTGGATAAATTCCATCTCGAGAAAGACATTGACAAGCATGGCAAAATAGGCCAGCAACTTTCCCGAAACCAGTTGATTCCCGTGCAGGTGGTAAAAGAACCCATCTCCACTAAGGGCCCGCGACTTTCGTGCGAGTTATCCATAGCCGGACGCTACCTGGTGTTGGTACCCTTTGGCTCGGGAGTTAATGTTTCCAAACGCATTTCCAGCAGCGAAGAGCGCAAACGCCTGCAACGGTTAATCCAATCCATAAAGCCAGAAAACTTCGGTGTGATCATCCGCACGGTGGCGGAAGGCAAAGAAGTGGCCGAACTGGATAAGGACCTCCGCAACCTGGTAAAAACCTGGGAGGAGGGAGTGGCCCGCATGGTGGAAGGCAACCCGCGCGAAAAATTAATCGGAGAAATAAACAAAACATCTTCGGTACTCAGGGATGTACTCAATGAATCCTTCGACAATGTTCATGTGGATGACAAGAAGGTGTTTGAAGAGGTGCGGAACTACATCCGCAACATTGCTCCCGAAAAGGAAAAAATTGTCAAACTCTATTCAGGAAAAGCCAAAATTTTCGAGCACTACGGCATCGAGAAACAAATCAAATCTGCCTTTGGTCAAACAGTAAGTTTGCGCGGAGGAGGGTATCTGATTATTGAACACACCGAGGCGTTGCATGTAATTGACGTAAACAGTGGCAATAAGTCCAATCGTGAAGAGAACCAGGAGACCACCGCGATGTCGGTAAACATTGAGGCCGCCAAAGAAGTAGCACGTCAGTTACGCTTGCGCGACATGGGGGGTATTATTGTGGTGGATTTCATTGACATGCGCAATGCTGAAAACAAGCGTGTGATTTTCAATAGCATGAAAGAGGCCATGGAATTGGATCGTGCCAAACACACGGTGTTGCCTCTTTCCAAATTCGGGTTAATGCAAATCACCCGCGAGCGCGTGCGGCCTCAAATGAACATTATCACCAAAGAGGTTTGTCCTACCTGTAATGGAACCGGCAGTATTACCGCTAGTATTTTAATAACTGATCAGATTGAACAGCACCTGGATCATTTGTTCATCAAGCAAAATGAAAGCAATCTGGTGTTGGCCTTGCATCCTTTCCTCTACGCCTATTATACCAAGGGCATTCTTTCGAAGCGCGTGAAATTTTTCTTCAAGTATAAGAAATGGTTAGCGCTGGTAAAGGACAGCTCGCTCGGGATTACCGAGTTTCACTTCCTGAACAAGGACGGTGAAGAAATTGAAGTTGGAAAACCAACGGAGGCTGCTCCGGTGGAAGAATAATATAAAAAAAGAAGGCTCTTACGAGCCTTCTTTTTCTGCTTCGTCTGCTTTCTTAATCTGCTCGTCCAGAATCTCATCGATAATCTTCATTTGTCGTTCATCGATGGTCTGATCGGTCTTTGCTTGCTTCTTCATGAAGCGGAACATGGCATTCTTCTTGATTTCGTAAGCCATGAATACCGTGTACTTGTTTTCCTTCTCGTTGAAATACTTTTGCTCACCAATCTTTCGCAAATCGGCTATGTTGGTGTTCATCACTTGCCGTACGAGGCTCTGAAATTTATCAGCTACATCGGCAGCATTGGCATTCTCCGTTTGACCTAAATACTGGTCGGCCACCTGCTTCATCGTAGTATTTACCTGACCCGCCAATTGTGATTTAGCTTCAATGTCAGCTTTGCCGCGGGCAATGTTATCCTGCGAACTTTCGCCCTTACCGGTTGCCCGGAAGAAACGATTATTCGACTCATAGGCATTTCCCTGAAAGGGTTCTTTAACCTTCTTCCCCAGCGGTCCGGAGGCGCATGCCCCCAGTACCAACAGGATGGCAAAAGCAACTAATTTTGATTTCATATGGGCAGTTTTTGAGATGATTAATAATCTGTAATGCCAAATTAGTAAAAATTGTGCCAGAGTTTAAGAGCGTACCGTTGAGATCAGCAATTGCCAGCGAAAAGCCCATTTCCACCGCAACCTGAAGTTCCCCAGGTTTGCCATCTCCATTATCAACTGCAATTCCCGCTTTCGGAATGCCCTTAATACCGATAATGGAGCATCAAACTTAACCATGGCCGATTGCGAGAATAACCGGGTGAGTAGTTGGATGGAATAGTATGCCAGCGGATGCCGGTGGATATCATTCACAATAATGGCATGCCGTACCTGTCGCTTTAAATTGCTAAATACAGAAACGAGTTGATCCTCTGAAAAGTGATGTATAAAAAGTGTGGCTAACACGATATCAAACTGCTGCACACGAAACTCTTCCGAAAAAATATCGATCGGATGAAATTCAATGTTGTCATACCCATGAGAGTGCTCCCGGGCATACTTCACAATGTTTGGGTTTGCATCAAATCCGATTAGTCGCACGCTTCTGTTTTCCCTTTTTGCCAGCCTGTAAATGACGCGTAGCATTTCACCGCTTCCACACCCTAAATCCGCAATGGTGATTTCCTGGAATGGTGGGAGGTTCCGCCATGTAGCTATTAATGCCTGAATGGTTACGGCATTACCCCCCAGCCAGTGATTAATGAAATCCAATTCACGTAAAGTTTGAAAGACTACGGGGCCCTGGCATGCCAGGTCGTCCATAATCTCATCGGTGGTGGATCGTTTGGAAAAATCGATGGCCATGAAATCAACTGGTTTTAGGGATATTGATCCGGGCCTGTGCCAGGTGTCTGCGGCTGTGCGTCAGCAAGAATTGAATCACATCACCGGCATTCATTTTCACAAATGAAGAAAGTGATGTACTGATTTTTATTTTTCGCAATTCTTTGGTTTGAGCGATAGACAATATTCGCAACAACCGCTCAAGATGGTCAATAAACTCTGAAAGTACTTCACGAGGATCTCTTTCCGTTTCAGGTTGGTGAATTTTTAGCGCTTTGAATTTTCTCTTACTCCGCTCAGAATCCATCGTCCGAATAAAATAGGCCCCCAGAAAACTGTGCTTAAACTTCGGTTGGGGTTGATCCGTACTTTTGGTTAATCGCTGCTCCAGTTTAGGCAAATAGAAATTTGAATAGGTATTTAAATGTTGAATGCAAGCGGCAATACTCCAACCCCCTGTGGGGGAAGGTTGGAGTAAAGCTGCCTCCGGGAGATTTTGAAAAACAGAAACCACCTCCTTCAACTGATTTTCCAACTCGGTTCCCCACTGCTCAATAAAAATCTGTTGATCCATCATGCCTGCTTCAGTTTCCTTCCGAAAAGAAACAAGGAAAGTCCGATTATACAAAACATCGTTTCCGTCCAAAGCCAGGTAGTACCAAAAGAGCCGAGTGATCCATCTACCAGCAGGGTGATGAGTCGGGAAATTGAATAGAAGCCCCAAAAGATGGTGAGAAATCCCAGCCCTTTTTCAACCTGATAAATGGCCAAGTAAACCAGGGTGAAAAAAATCGTGAACCCAACCCCACCATACACTCCACGAATGGAACTAATGGCATCGTTGTTTACCAATTTCACCCCCACCAGATCCATCACGGCCTGTGGATTCCAGAGTGCCAGTGCGGCTACATAAACCAAACTGATTGCTGAGAGCGTGATAAACCCACGCGATGAGATGTTGTAAATGAGTTTTGTTGTCATACTGTTTTGTGTTTTTGTTATGACACAAAAGTGTAGCTGCCGTTAAAAAGCATTCTTGGTTTTTACCAAGAATTATCAGATCCTGACGGAATTAATCAGTTTGCTGAAATTCGTGGCATCCATGCCAAGGTAGTTGGCCAGGTACTTGTGTGGTACCAATGTTAAGATGTGGGGGCTGCGGGTTAACAGCGTCCTAAATTTTTCCTCCGCTGAAAAGCATTGCAACTCAACCATCCGCTCCAATAATCCGGAAAAGGAAATTGTTACACCCTGTTGAACCAATGTGTTGATGCTGGGGTGCTGATACATGAGCTTTTTAACGGAGTCATAAGGTGCTCGCAAAAACCGGGAGGGAGTCAGCGATTCATAATAATACCGGGATGGTTTTTGAAGGAGAAAGGAATCGAGTACTCCCCCAAATGAAGGCGCATACGTAAGTACAACGGTTGCTTCCCGATTCTGATCGTCCAGGTAATAAATTCGTTGTACGCCCTCCAGAACAAAATATAAATAACGCTCTGGAGTTCCGGCTGTGGTAATAATTTCCTTTCGCTTTACAGAAAAAGGTACCCAAGTTGCTTTGAATTCGTCCCAAACATCAGCAGCCAGGGGATGAAACTCCTCTACGGATTTTTTTAGTAACCTCAACTCCTCCGGCAGGTCCATCAATGGGATTGAATTTCCAGGATCATGCTTTCCAGAGTAAGGCCTGGCCCAAATGCAAAGCTCATTATTTTCCTTCCGTTATCCACACCATTCAGGTTGTTACTAATCTCCTTTAATACAAACAGCACGGTTGGCGATGACATGTTACCAAAGTTTTTCAAGACGGAATAACTGGCTTGGCTATTCGTCTTTGTTAAACCCAGCTTTTCTTCAATTACTTCCAGAATCCTTTTCCCACCTGGATGAATCGCAAAATAGGAAATATCCGAAATCCCATAGGCCAACCGAGCCAAGAGTGATGCCGTTAGTTTACTAATTCCATTTTTAATTACTTCCGGAACATAGGCCGACAACCGCATTTCAAAACCCAGGTCACCAATGGTCCAACTCATGTCCGCTTCGCCTTCGGTGGCAAGGTCGCAATGGAAAGCAACAGGTTTCAGGTTAAGTCCTTTCCGTGGAGTTGCCTCCACCAGCAGGGCTGCTGAGCCATCTCCAAACAAGGCATTGGCAAGAAAATTATCATCTGTGGGCACCCGTTGAAAATGAATGCTGCATATCTCCGTGCATACAATTAACACTTTAGCATTTGCATCGCTGGCGCAAAACGTGTTTGCCAGTTTGAGCGCATTAAAGGCTGCATAACAACCCATAAAATTGATGCAGGTTCGTTCTACGGTGGAGCGAAGTCCAAGTGAATGAACCAGGTCAATATCCAGGCCGGGTGCATACATACCGGTACAACTCACAACAATCAGGTGCGTGATGGAAGGAAGGCTAACATCAGGGTGCGACTGAAGACAATTCTCGATGGCTGCCTTACTAAGTTGAAGGGATTGATTTCGAAATAACTCCAATCGCTGCCGCGTAGACGGCTGGGGTTCGAAACTTTGATTGTTATTAAAAAAATTGAAGTCCCCCTGCTTTCCAAAGTCATCCATCACCGAATACCGGGTATCAATTCCTGACATTCTGAAAACTGCACGCAACTTTCGTTCATCCTCTGAGCTTAATTGCATGGATCGAACCATAAAGTCCGCCAACGCACTTTGATTGAACTTATGGTGGGGATTGGCTGTACCAATAGACGTTATGAAACTCATTGCACCAAGTATAACAAAAAACTGACCGAAATGGGTTTACCCTTGGGTGAATTAGTTACTTTAACGAGTTGTAACAACTATGCTCACAAAATCCACCTGGCTGCATCTTCGCTTTCCATTCTCTTTCTTTTTGATGCCGGTCTATGTATTTGCCCTGGGGGTTTCTCCAAACCTCAATGGCAATCAGTTACTTTGGTCATTTGTGATTGTTCATCTTTTGCTGTATCCCGCCAGCAATGGATTCAACAGTTACTTCGATAAAGATGAAATGAGTATTGGCGGATTGAAAAATCCGCCACCCGTAACCAAGGGATTATATTATACTTCGTTGTTGTTGGATACCCTCGCTGTTCTGTTGGGTGCGTTAAAAATCAATTTTTGGTTTGCCGGCATGTTATTGATCTATGGATTGGCATCAAAAGCGTACAGCCATCCGTCTATAAGGCTTAAAAAATTTCCCATTGGCGGCTGGCTTACGGTCGGCTTCTTTCAAGGGTTCTTTGCATTTTTAATGTGTTATGTGGGCATCAATAAATATGGTTTAGAAAACCTAATGAATGAGAGGGTAGTAATTCCAGCTACCCTGTCCACCTTAATCTTACTTGGCACATACCCCATGACTCAAATCTATCAGCACCAGGAGGATCGTAGCCGGGGCGACCAAACCCTTAGTCTGATGTTAGGAATCCGCGGAACGTTTGTTTTTGTGCTGATCGTATTTACACTGGCAACGGGTGCTTATCTCTGGTACTTTTATCAGTATTACAACACCCGGTTTATACTAGCCTTTCTGATTGCTCTTTCACCCGTTGTCATTTTCTTTCTGATCTGGTTACGGTTGTCCTGGCAAAACCCCGAAAATGCAACTTACAGCCGAACCATGTGGCTGAATTTCCTGTCGGCATTTTGTCTGAATGGCTTTTTTATCTGGTTCTTCCTTGAAACCAGTCACATCCTTCAACTGTAATCAGCTCAGCATCATGCCAACGCGTTCCAGCAGGGCTTTGGTGGCTTTTATTCCTTCTGGTTCACTCAATGTGCTGCCCTCATATTCTATTCCAATGTGCCCGGTATAGCCGGCCTCTTTCACGATGGCGAGCATACGACCGTAATCGGTATCTGTGCAATCCCCTTGTTCATTAAAATTACCGGACTTGGCACTTACTCCTTTTGCAAAAGGCATCATTTCACTTACGCCCTGGTAACGATCGTACTCTTCAATGCATTTCGACTCCCACATATCCCCTTTCTCACGCTTCACACAAAAATTGCCAAAGTCGGGCAGGGTTCCGCAATTTGGCATGTTCACTTCCTTCATAACACCACTCAACCATTGTCCATTAGAAGAATACCCGCCATGGTTTTCAACAATAACATTGATGTTCGCTGGCTGCGCATACTCGCTCAGTTTTCGAAGGCCATCAGCACCTGCACCGGCCACTTCTTCAGCAGTTCCAATTCCAAAACAGTTCACCCGAATGGAATGGCATCCTAAAAATTTCGCGGCATCCACCCATTTGTAATGATTCTCGACTGCCTTCATCCTTTTTTTAGCATCCAGGTCAGCCATTTCCCCTTCTCCATCGCACATAATAAGCACATTGGTTACGCCCAGGTCATCAGCTCGCTTTTTTAATTCTGTCAGATAGGCGGTGTCCTTCGCTTTATCCATGAAAAACTGATTTACATACTCAACCGCGCTAATGCCAAATTCATTTTTTGCTTTGGCCGGGAACTCAAGATTATCAAATTCCTTAGCAAAGAGAGCCTTGTGTAACGACCACTCGGCCAGTGAAATTTTAAAAAATAATTCTTTAGGTGTTTCAGTGACAGACGCTGCAGGTGATTCGGTTGTCTGCTTGCTGCTACAGGCAGCGAGAAATGAAGTTGCACTCATACCACTAAGAGTAATTAACCCTAACGATTTAATAAACTGCTCGCGCTTCATATGCCAAGGATTTAGTGAGGAATAAAGTTAATAATGGGTTCTCATTTACCATACTCCTTTTGCTTAGTGGCGGATCCCTGATGAGAATGGAAGTTAAAAGGGAACGCCATGCGTTTTTCGGACCAGATAATCCGCCATCGGGCGCACGTTGCGCATCAGATTAACAGCCAGATTGGAGGTCCAGTCGTTCCCAAACAGTCGTTGAATTTGACGACCCACCCATAAACGTCTGGCAAATTCAGAATTCCATTGTGCTTGGTACTCGCTTTCCAATTGGGTTCGGTTCATCGCTCCCGCAGCAAAATTGATGATCGATTCACTGACCAGCTTTGCGGAGTGAATAGCCATGGCCATACCATTCCCACAAAGGGGTGTGATCATACCGGCAGCATCACCGGTCATCAACAAGTGATTCTCCACCGGCTGTTTGGTGGCAAACGTAATCTCATTGATAACTTCAGGCTTGTCAAAGAGAAAATGTGAATTCTTGAATACCGATTTCAAAAATGGATTCCGATGCAGGACCTGTGTCTCCACCTCCTTAATAGAGCCATACCGCTTCAGATGTTGGCTGTGTGTGAGGTAGCATAAGGTGAATTTACCGCCCTCCACCTGGCTCAGGCCACAATAGCCATCCTTAAAATTATGAAGGGAAATCAGATCAGCAGGATGATCGGTTTGGATGTGATACTTGACTCCGGCATAAGGCGAACGGTGTCGCATAAATTCGCGATTCAAGGACACATCAAGTCGGGAACGCTTGCCCTGTGCTCCGATTACAATGTCAGCCTCCAGGGTCGTGTTCCCAGTTTTCACATAAAACCGCTCGCTGTTGAATTGCACCTGGGTAACCTCCGTGTTTAGCAGAAACTCAACGCCCTGCTTCAATGCCTTTTGATAGAGGAAATGATCAAACGTGTACCGGCTTATTCCAAAGCCTCCCATGTCCAACGGTATGAGGGCCGACTTGCCTTTTACCGAAGTAACCTGGAGGCGAGAAATGGAAGGCACATCAAACTCGACCGGAAAAATATCGTGTCGCTTAAGAAAAGGTATGGTTTCATTGGAAATATATTCTCCGCATACCCTATGAAAGGGATAGAATTTACGTTCTATCAAGAGCACCTTTATTCCCTGCCTTGCCAGCAGATTTGCAGAAACCAATCCGGCCAGCCCGCCCCCTACAATGATGACCGTTTTCAAGTCTGTTTAAGGATTAGTCCATTGAAAAAAATGCAATTTCAACGGTTACATTAAAAAGTAAATTAATAATTAAATCTAAAAATCAATTTACCCGTTTATATGTTTTAAATGGGAAGAACCTTAATTATGGATCAGCCGGTCGTAAATCAATTGAAGGTATTGATCGTGGGAAACAACCCGATTGATTTAAATCGCACGTTTGAAAGCCTAAAAAAGATTCGCAATCATAACGTAATAACGGAGATTGCCTTTGACGTTGCCAGTCTGTTTGAACGGTTGACTCATTTTCATCCCAACTTTATTTTAGTAGATGATAACCTAGGGCGCCACGAATTGCATGCTACCGTGCAGGCATTGCTTGCCAACAAGAAGACAAAGAATGTTCCGATTACCGTCTTAAAAAATTCAAACTACCACGAAGCGATGAATACGGGGGTGATGAATTACGTCTTAAAAGATACCATGACGGGAGATTCGCTATATACTGCGTTTGTTAATTCCATTAAGTTTAAGAAGACGCAGCTCTATTTGCAGCAGGCGTATCGAAAAAGAAAGGGTCAGTTATTGCGCATTTTACAGTCGTAACTACAGGGGATCTTCCAGCCGGAATTCCTTTTTCATTCGAACACCATCCCTTTCAATTTGTAAGCTAATCCTTCTGCCGGGTTTAGAATTCAAAAAAGCATTGATCGTGTTTAAATCAAGGTCGGTGGCCTCAATCCCATTGACACTAAGAATTCGATCTCCCGATTTAACATCGGAAAGTTGGGAAGTAGAATTCATCCGCACATCGGTAATTTCAAAGTTTTTTAGCCTGGCCCCCTTTGCCCGTACCGTCAACCCGCTCAGATTAAAGAAAAATTCTTTCTTCAGGCTGGAGTTCTTTTTCAAATAAATCTTTTCACCCGGAAAATTATAAATAACTGTAAATCGACTCAGTACCTCTCCACCAATCGATCCGTTTCGAAAAACCAGCCGACTCGTCTTCAGCGTATCCAGGTAGGAATTGGGATCCGGAAAGTTCGTGATCACATTCGTCACCTCATACTTGCCAAGTTTTATGGATTTGATTTTAGCAATCTGACCGGTAATCACACCACCAAGGCCCCGTCCGATAATGCTCGTAACATGGCGTTCGGGTACACGAATCTTCGGATTGGAAGTAGTTTCTAAAAATAATCCGTGACTGGCCCCGCTGTCCACCAGTAACTTCGCACTGAGTACGGTAGTGTCATTCATTTCAATGCTGGCCGTTAAATAGGGTTTGGTGTCTTCTATTTGAATCGGGATCCATTCGAATCTTTTCTTTTCTCTAAACCGCTGTGGCAACATTAACGTGAGCATTTTTTGCTCATAGTTCACTTCAATAATAAACCGGCTGAATAACTCGTATCCTAAAATGCCATGAACATCCGTTCCCAAATAATTTCTTAACTCCAAATAATCCTGATCCAACACCAGCATGGCATGCCCGCGCCCTTGCACCCCCGGCAAATCCAACGAAACATTGTTGGTAACATAGGCATCCACCAGTTTTTCACCCCCGGGTCCCGCGATCGTATACTTACGGGAGTAGGGCAAATTGAGAATATCGCTATAGGCTTTCTCGGTTAGTATTGATGTGCGAACGCCTGTATCTAAAATAAACTTGAGTGGCAACTGGTTGTTGAGAATCATGGGTACTACGACCAGGTTGTTATATACCTCAATGGGAAACTGCACTCTGGTTTTTCCGGGCGGGAGTGAAAATCCAAGCACCTGACATTGGCCTACTTGTGCCCCTGCTGCCACCACAAGTAATATCAATACAAACCGAAACGACATGACGTTGTAAGCCCCACTTAAAGCTAGCAAATTTTGTATAAGCACTGGTTATTTAACGGGAATTACCCCCAGTTGGATGAGCAGACGTTCCGGATCGTCTGCCACCTTGATTTCCTCCAGATTCTTCGCATGAAGAAATCCCTCAAGTACCATCGTTCGCATTTGGTCTATGAGCGAATCGAAAAAATGATTTGTATTTAGGATTCCAATGGAGGCATGCACCAATCCCAATTGTCTCCAGGTAAGAATTTCAGCAAGTTCATCGAGGGTACCCCATCCTCCTGGCATGGCTATAAAAACCTCCGCCAGGTCGGCCATGCGTCTTTTTCGTTCGTGCATGCTGCCAACAACTTCTAACTGAGTAAGTCCGGTATGCCCCACCTCCCGGTGCATCAAAAAATCGGGAATGATACCAATTACCTTTCCATGTTCCGCCAGTACCTGGTCGGCAACAATGCCCATCAAACCAATGTTGCCGCCACCATAAATTAATGTTGATTGACTCCTGGCCAGCAGGGAGCCCATGTGTTTGGCTACCGTTCCATACACTGGATTTTTACCTGCCCCTGATCCACAGAAAATGCAGACATTCATTGGCCGGTGTGAAGTAATTTTCAGTGTTTAATGTCGTGCTCGTTATCGCTTAGCTTGCTGTTGGGAAAAGCCCAAACCGAAATGATTGCCAGGATAAAGAGTGCTATCACTACGCCAAAAACAGTCATGATTTATTTTTTAATGGAAACAAATTTAGACCAACCTTTCAATATTATTTGCAAATTCGGCTTTAAAAATTGTAAACTCGTGAACTTATTATCATTCAAATAGTTACTAAAAAAAGCCTCCAGCCTCATGAAGAAGTTCCTTCTCGTTCTTGGGTTAATTCTGGTCATCATTTTGGGAGTTTTGACCTACCTTCGTGTTTTTTATACCAAATCCTTCAGCCCGGAAGATGAGGTAGTCTTAACTGCAGACGACCTTAAAATCAGTGTGTTCTACAACCGTCCTTATAAAAAAGGAAGATTGATTTTTGGTGGGCTTGTGCCCTACGACAAAGTTTGGCGTACCGGAGCCAATGAGGCAACCGTATTCGAAACGAATCAGAATCTGATCATTGGAGGCAACTCGCTAAAGGCAGGTCGGTATTCACTTTTTACAATTCCTGGAGAGAATTCTTGGACTATTATTCTGAATGCAGAAACCGGGCAATGGGGCGTTGGCTTTAATGGAGAAGCGAACCGTGATCCGGCCAAGGATGTGCTAAAGGTAGATGTGCCCTCTGTATTACAAGAGAAAGAATTCGAACAATTCACAATTTCCTTGGAGAAAACCGGTGAGGAAATGGAGTTGATTTTGATGTGGGACAAAACACTTGTTTCAGTACCCTTTTCCCGGGAGTAAATTGAGTTAACTTTTTCAAGATTCTTTCTCTTCCCGTGGTATCTTTGAGTCGTTGTAGATTTATTGAAATGAAATGATACAAGTTATTCCCTCCATAGCCATTCGTAAAGGGAAAGTGGTGAAGATGCGTAAGGGCGATCCCACCAGCGAAAAAGCGTATGATGAAAATCCGTTGGATCTGGCCAGGCGTTTTGAAGATCATGGTATTGAAGTGGTTCATTTGGTGGACCTGGACGGGGCTGAACGGGGAAGTCCAAAAAACTATCACGTACTGGAAGCCATTGCTGGTCATACCGATTTGAAAATCGATTTCACAGGCGGCATCTGTACCGATGGCGATATTGGCAAGGCCTATGAGTTTGGGGCTGATTACATAACTGCTTCCAGCATTGCAGTGACTGATCCTGAATTATTCGCTTCTTGGATCATCTCCTACGGTCGGGAAAAAATGACACTAGGGGCTGACGTCACCGATATTGAGTCGAAGAAAATTGCCTTTCGGGGATGGTTGAAAAAATCAGAAATTACGCTGTTCGATCACCTGCAGTTTTTCTATGACCGGGGATTGAAATATGTTAAATCAACGGATGTATCGCGCGATGGGGTGTTGGAAGGGCCTGCCTTTTCGTTCTACCAGGAAATCATTGACCGGTTCCCCGATTTACAGGTATTGGCCAGTGGTGGCGTGCGTGGTATTGATGACATCAAACGTTTAAATGAGATGGGAATCTTTGCAGTAATATTTGGCAAAGCTTATTATGAAGGCATTTTGAAATTAAAGGACCTGGAACAATTTGTAGTGAAACAACAATAGACTAAGTACCAGCATGGCAATAAAAAAACCCGGAATAAAACTCCGGGTTTTTCTTTTGAACACATCCTCCCTTCAGGCTGCCTTCGAAAGCTTGTCTTCCTTTATTTTATTGGTTCGTACTTCTTTTGCCTGCAGGTCAAACCAGCGCACTTCTACCAGGTTTGACTTCAGGTACTTGAGCACCTCCATCACTTTTCCATCAATCTTGCTGCGGACGCGCTCCCCTTTCTTAAACAGTTTTCTCATTCCACAATCGTTTTGGTTTTACATACGTAACGCATAAATATACTCACGCGGATAGTCTTCATAGATACCCGCGAAGGTAATTAAGTCACCCGATTTCTTCTTTTTGATAATTTCCTCTACCTCGCTGACGGATTTAACAGGCCGATCATCAATATGCGTAATGATAAATCCATCACGCATACCGGTTCGTTTCAATTTACCATTGCTGCTTAAAGATTTAACCCGCACACCTTGATTAATCTCCAGACGTTTCAACACTTTGCTGTCAACCTCTTCCAATTCGAATCCCAGCGCAGCGGCTTCCAGCTTTTCTTCCCGCTTAACAGTGGTAGTTTTTCCATCACTATTCTTCAAGGTAACCGGAATAACCATCGTTTTCCCCTGGCGATTGATCGTCACATTAACCTTATCGCCAGGTCTTTTACGACCCACGTATTCAATTAACGCTGTGCTGGATTTAATAGGTGTTTCATCCAGCTTTACAATCACGTCACCCTCCTTAATTCCGGCCGCTTTTGCAGCACTCCTATCTGCTGCATCTCCAAAGCCCGCCACATAAGCTCCTTCATTGACTGCCAAATCATTCTCTCGTACCAAATCGCTCGTGACTGGTCCAACCTGAATGCCTAGCCAACCGCGCTGCACAGTTCCAAAGCTGATCAGGTCCTCTGTTATCTTACTAACAATATTGGACGGCACTGCAAATCCATACCCGGAATAGGAACCTGTGGGACTTGCAATCGCTGTATTGATCCCCACCAAGCCTCCATTTAAATCAACCAAAGCACCCCCGCTGTTACCCGGATTAATGGCAGCATCGGTTTGAATAAATGATTCAATGGCAGTACGCGTGCCGGCCTGGCCATTTCGACCCGGATTACCGGAATTAATAATTCCAATGTTTCTTCCTTTGGCACTGATAATACCGGCTGTTACCGTGGAGTTTAGGTTGAAGGGATTGCCCACAGCCAATACCCATTGACCAACCTTTACCTGATCTGAATTGACAAACGATAAGTAGGGAAGATCCTTAGCGTTCACTTTGATTACCGCTAAATCTGTATCAGGGTCGGTTCCTATCACCTCAGCTTTCAATTCCCGATTATCAGAGAGTGTTACCTGAACAATTTCTGAACCCTCTACTACATGGTTATTGGTGACTATGTACCCATTGTTATTGATGATTACTCCTGAACCAGTACTTTGACGGGGACGCTGATTCTCATAAGGTCCATCAAAGAAAAATCGCCAAGCATCGGGAATTTCTTCATTTCCCTGTTCCTGGGTGGATCTGATATGCACAACCGCTTGTGTTACTTTTTCCGCGGTACCAGTAAAGTCAAGGGGTACTGCTTCGCCCTTTTCATTAAGCTGATAAGCTACTTGCGAAGCAGGGAGACTATTAATGTGCTCGATTGTTACGCCTTGTCGCTGATCCTTCATCAGCCATTGAGAGGCTACGATGGTAATCACGCTTCCCAATACAGCAGCCATCAAAAGTGAACCAAATCGTTTCATAATAATTTCTATTTAGTTGTTATGCTCGCCCGAACTTGATCGTTCAGACCTGTTCCACGCATTAGCGATCCCTCAAAAGTCAAAAGTAATGCCAGTGGGTTTAAAACGGCTTTGGGGCTGCTTTTGGTTCATTTTTCTGACAAAATTTCACTTTTTGACTAGTGCTCCCTCTTTATATTCATATTGAATCGTCAGATTTCCCTGCTGGTCATACCATTTTGAGATCCCATCCCGCACCCCATTCACATACAGACCCTCCTCCATGATCTTACCATCCGGATAATAAATCCGCACGGCCCCCTCCAGTTTACCTCCCTTGTAGAACCGCTCCTCCTTAACCGTGGAGTAATTGTACTCCCGATATTCTCCATCGCGCTGATCGCTATGGTACTGGCATCGCCTTACGGTCTGGCCAGTTTCGCTGAACTCTGCAAACAAGCCTTCCTTCTTTCCCCCTACATAGGTGGTTATTGTTTTGATCATTCCGTTGGGGTGATATTCAACCCACGATCCCTCCCGCTTCTGATTCAAATAAAAGCCGCCCATGGCCACCTTACCGTTGTTATCATTCAGGGTAACTCGCGTTAAGCCCGGTGTGTCTTCCAGCGACTCGGTCATCGCTCCGGTTGGAATTTCCGGAACTGCTCCCCCAACGGCTTCCCGGGTTTGGTCTTGCTGCGAACAGCTCATAATCAACAAAAACATCAGCGCGATTGAACACGTTTTCATGATTCCGTAAAATGTTTAGCGGCTAAATATATTAAGTAACTTTGCTTTTTGTCAAGATATCTTTCCAGTGACCATCAGCGGCATCATTACTCTAAAACAAGGCAGAGATCATTCCGTAAAACGCTTTCATCCGTGGATATTTTCCGGTGCCATTCAATCGGCTACCGATAATCTGGTTGATGGTGATTGGGTGGAGGTGAAAGACTCGAAAAAGATAACCCTGGGGTTTGGGCATTTTCAAAAAGGAACTATTTCTGTGCGCATGATTTCATTTGGCGATGCTCCGCCATCCGAGCTGATCTTTCAGCAAAAAATCAGAAAGGCTCTTTCGGTTCGGTTGGAATCAAACTTAATTTCAGAATACACCAATGCATTTCGGTTAGTACATGGTGAGGGGGATGGCCTGCCCGGTTTAATTATTGACCTCTACCACGATGTGGCCATTGTGCAAGCACATTCTGTGGGCATGCTAAAGAATCGAGCGCGGGTTGCCGAAGCCGTTAAGGAGGTTTTGGCGGAAGCCAGCCTTCCCCTAACTGCAGTCTATTGCAAATCGCTGACGGAAAAAACAGAAAGCGAATATCTGTTGGGGATGGCTGCCGTACCTCATGTAGTACTGGAGCATGGTAATAAGTTTTATGTTGATTGGGAAGAAGGACAAAAGACAGGCTTCTTCCTGGACCAACGAGAGAACCGAAACCTGCTTGGTGAAATGGCGAAAGGAAAATCCGTTTTAAATACGTTTTGTTACACCGGGGGATTTTCTGTGTATGCCCTTCAAAACGAAGCCGAGCTTGTTCATTCGGTGGATGCTTCTGAAAAAGCAATAGCCCTCACCCGAAAAAATCTGATCCTCAACGGTTATGACCCTAACGTTCACGAATGTTTTGCCAGTGACACCTTCGATTTTCTAAAGGTCAAAAAAGAAGTGTACGATTTAATTATTCTTGATCCCCCCGCATTTGCCAAACACAAAGATGCGCGGCATCAGGCGGTAAAGGGGTATCAACGATTAAACGCGGAGGCCATGAAAATGATCCGCCCTGGTGGAATCATTTTCACCTTCAGTTGCTCTCAGGTAGTAGACCGGCAATTGTTTTATGACACCATCGTTTCGGCAGGCATCCAGGCTGGGCGGCAAATCAAAGTCTTGCATCACCTGGCACAACCGGCCGATCATCCCGTTTACTTATACCACCCGGAAGGAGAATATTTGAAAGGACTTGTGCTTTATGTAGAATGAGTTTGATGAGGCTGTCTCAAATATCTTTAGGCAGCCTCATCAATCCTTTAGCTCAATCAATTTATTTTCACAGTTGCCGGTGCCGGCTCGGGGTGTTTTGCATAGCGTTCGAAGAACTCAATTACACGCAATAAATGATCCATCATTCGTCCCGGATTACCACTGCGTGTAAGTTCATGGCCCTCGCGCGGGTACCGAATATACTCCACGGGCTTATTCAAAATCTTCATGCTCTTGTAGAGCATCTCCGATTGAATAACCCCCGTACGCAAATCCTGATCGCCATGAATGATCAATAACGGAGTATTGATTTTGTCAACATAGGTAATTGGTGACTCTGCATCCAATAAAGCTTTGGTTTCCTTATCCCACGGCCAGCCACCAAAGTTGGTGGGTACCAATCTCCAGGCATTACCCTCGCCCATGAAGGTGGTGAGATCATAAACACCACGTTGCGCGTTGGCCGCTTTGAAGCGATTGTCGTGTCCAACAATCCAGGCCACCATGTAGCCCGCATAACTTCCGCCTTCAACAAACAGTTGATCTTTATCAATCCACCCATGTTGCTTCATGGCTTCATCCAACGATGCCAGGATATCTCCGGCCGGACCGGTGCCCCAATCCTTGAAGTTTCCTTTTTTAAACTTATCTCCGTACCCACCACTGCCTCGTGGGTTGCAGTACACCAGTCCATAGCCCCAACTGTTTTCCAATTGATATTCGTGCCACATGCTGAACACGCCAGGCCCCCACATGGCGGAGGGCCCACCGTGAATATTGAGGATCGTTGGATACTTAACACCCTCCTTTTTACCAACGGGTTCCTGAACCCAATACTGCACCTTCGTTCCATCGGGACGGGTGAACCAATATTCTTTGGGCGCGCTGATCAATTTGTTCTTCACCCAACCTTCATTCAATTGTGTCAGTTGCCGGGTAGATTTGTCTTTGAGATTGAAGAGATATACCTCCCAAGGATTTTTTGTTTCCGTCAATGCAAAAACAATTCGATCGGCCCGCACATCAAAGTCATTAACCCCATTGTCGTTGCCAACAATTTTTGTGATTGCCCCGCCCTTTGAAGGAACACTGAAGATGGGAATATCACCCTCGGTTTGAGAAGAAAAGTAAATGGTCTTCCCATCCCCTGACCAAACATGGCCACCGATGTCGCGATCCAATGAAGCCGTTAGTAAGGCAGGCTTGCCACCCGCAGCGGCAACGATGGCCAGGTTTGTTTGTGTGGCATGTCTATTTTCAATGGCGGTGGCATAAAATGAAACCTGTGTTCCATCCGGTGAGTAGGTTGGATTGGAAATGCTGTACCCAGGCCAGGTCAAAAATTCACGGGCTGCTTTCGAAGCTACGTCAATTATCCAAAGATCGCTATCCTGCTCGCGGTCGGGATGAATTTTGTAGACCTTGGAATGACAGATAATACTTTTCCCATCGGGAGACCACTCAGCTGACTGAAAATCCTGGAAGCCCTGCGTGAGTTGAACGTCCTTCTCCTCCGAATTGAGGGTTGTTAAAAACAAATGAGTAAAGTTTTCCTCGGGCTGAAGATTCAATTCGCCTTGCAAATCCTGCCGAACCAGTACCCGAGGATTATTATCGTTTGTATTCTTCGCGAGCCATGCCCGCACCTCGGTTAGTGATCCATCCGGACTGGTGGTGACCTTCTTGCGCTCATCCGCTTTCAGGGCTTTAAAGTTGGGCTCATCGCTCTGTGTACGGCCAGGTCGCTCGTAGCTCCACGGAGTACTTCCTTCAATTTTTGAAAACGGGATGCTGGACGAGTACAAAATTTTCTTGCCATCGGGTGACCAGCGTGGATTACCGGCCCCATATTCGGATTTCGTAATCACCCGTGCCTCCCCACCACTTAGTGGTAACAACCAGAGCTGTGACCGTTCACCATCGGTGCGCACAAACACCAGGCTTTTCCCATCCGGGCTCCATTGGGGTTGCCCATCGTTCTTATCGCCATACGTTAGCTGAACCGGCTCCGACTTATTAACCAGATCCAACAAATACAAATGGCGAGTGTAGTAATATTCATTTTCGTTCTTCACTGCTTTGCGGGTAACTACCATTACCGCCCTGGAAGCATCCGGTGAGATTTGAATCTGGTTGGCGGTAGTAATCTTCATCAGATCGGAGGCCACGATGGGTGTTTTGGTTTGCGCATAACTGGCAACCACCAGGAACACCAGGACAAATGATTTCAGGAGTCTCATAAACATTTTTGATTGGTAATGAAAAATGAATGAAAGTCTCCGATCCACCAAAGGAATTGGGATGAGTGGAAGAAGTTGTTTTGAGAAATCAGGATTGTTGATTACCCTGCGCTAACCATCGCCAATATATCATCCACATACTCACGGGAATTGCTAAGCCGGGGTACCTTATTCTGGCCGCCCAGCTTTCCGCGTTTTTTCATCCAGTTATAAAAAGTGCCTTGCGCCACCGGATGAATGGTGGGCGCCATTAAGGCAATGTCCAGTGCGCGCTTGGCATCATAATCTGAATTTACTTTCCGAAGTGTTTCGTCCAGCACATGACGGAACTCATTCATATCCCGGGGGATCACTTTGAATTCAATGATCCATTCATGGCCACCGCGCTTGGATTTCTCCAAATAGATAGGGGCTGCCGTAAAATTGTCAATCACGGCCCCGGTTTGTTCACATGCCCGGGTAATGGCTGTTTCGGCATTTTCAATAATAACTTCCTCGCCAAACGCATTGATGAAATGCTTGGTGCGCCCGGAAATCCGGATCCGGTGCGGGGAAATGCTCGTAAACTTTACCGTGTCGCCAATATTGTACCTCCATAACCCCGCATTGGTGGTGATCACCATGGCATAATTCCTTCCTATTTCCACTTCCGCCAAGGAAAGTGCTTCCGGATATTCCTTATCTAATTCCTCAATTGGAATAAATTCATAAAACACTCCATAGTCGAGCATGAGCAACAAATCTTCCGAGTCGCGCTGATCCTGAATTCCGAAAAAGCCTTCGCTTGCATTGTAGGTTTCCCAGTAGCGCATCTGATCGCTGGGGATGATGGACCGGAATAAATTCTTGTAGGGCCGGAAGGATACAGCCCCGTGAAAGAATACTTCCAGGTTGGGCCACACTTCCAGAATGGAATGTTTATTCTCGCGTTTTAAGATGTGCTGCAACAACAACACCGTCCACGTGGGTACACCGGCAATGTTGGTTACATTTACCTCCATGGTTTCGCGTGCAAGACGTTCAATCTTTTCCTCCCAGTTTTGCATGAGCGCAACTTCCAGGCTGGGTGTTCGAATGAACTGTGCCCACGGAGGTAAGTTCTGCATGATCACTGCCGATACATCGCCATAGTATGAGGAGGAGGAAGGCTCAAATTCGTTTATCTGTGAACTGCCGCCCACAGCCAGGCTCTTCCCCGAAAAAATTTTGGTCTCCGGGTAGTTGTTCACATAGATTGATAACAAGTCTTTACCGCCTTTGAAGTGGCACTCTTCCAACGCTTCGTTGGTAACCGGAATAAATTTGCTGCGCGCATTGGTCGTTCCACTTGATTTTGCGAACCACTTCACTTCGCTCGGCCACAATACATTCTGTTCCCCGCGCATAAGCCTATCGATATAAGGAAACAACTGCTCATAGGTATGTACCGGCACCCTGCGCTTATAGTCTTCGTAGTTAATAAGGTCATCGAAGGAGTACTTCTGGCCAAACTCCGTGTAGCGGGCATTGGTCAATAGTCGCTTTAAGATCTCATCCTGCACTTCGTGCGGGTATTTCATGAACAGCTCAATCTGATGAATGCGCTTCTTCATGACCCAGGTGAGGATGGAGTTTAGGATTTGCATAGGTTCAGAACTTCAAAAATAGGGTAGGCCTTTGGATTACCAAAACTACTGCGGATTTACCGCCCGCGATCTGCGCAACTGGAAGTTCTGACCTAAATAGACTTTGCGCACCAACGGGTCATCGGCTAACTCCTGGGCGGTACCTGCTTTAAACAATTTGCCTTCCACCATCAGGTATGCCCGATCGGTGATGGAAAGGGTTTCGTCAACATTATGATCGGTGATCAGGATGCCAATATTTTTCTTTTTTAACCGGGCAACGATTCCCTGAATCTCCTCCACGGCAATGGGGTCTACTCCGGCAAACGGCTCGTCCAAAAGAACAAAACTGGGGTCCACCGCCAGGGCTCTTGCAATTTCTGTTCTTCTTCGCTCGCCTCCAGAAAGCACCATCCCCAGGTTCTTGCGCACGTGAGTAAGACTAAACTCTTCCAATAAGCGCTCCACCTTTTCTTTGCGATCTTTCTTGGTCATGTCCCGCATTTCAAGCGGAGCCAGCAGGTTTTCTTCTACCGTGAGTTTTCTGAACACAGACGCTTCCTGGGCCAGGTACCCAATGCCGCGTTTGGCGCGCTGGTACATGGGCAATGATGTGATATCCTCCTGGTCAAGAAAAATTTTCCCTTCATTCGGCTTGATGAGGCCAACAATCATATAAAAACTGGTCGTCTTTCCCGCTCCGTTTGGTCCAAGTAAGCCAACAATCTCTCCTTGCTCCACCCGCACGGAAACATGGTTTACCACGGTACGCTTCTTATATTTTTTGATCAGATTTTCGGCTTGCAATACCATGATTACTCAAATTTGATGTCCTTAATTCGTAGTTGGAGGGAAGTCATTCCATTAAACGTATTCTCTTCCAAAGTAAACGCAATGCGAAAGGGTTCACCCGATGCCAGCCGTTCATAGTGCTCCATTAAATCGAATCCTACTGCATTGAAAATCGAATCATTGTTCTCTTGCCCGGCCAGGAAGCGGAGGTGGCGATCTTTAAAGCTGGAAAGGGAATTCATTACAAAAACATTTTGTGCTTCAAAAACAGGTTTATGGTTGTCGGGCCCAAAGGGAGCCATTTGTTTTAGAATGCTGTTAAACTTTGAAGTCATCTGATCAAACTGAATGGGCATGTCGATCTCCACAACAGGGGTCATCATTTCTTCGGTAATGGAAGTTGAAACAACGCGCTCAAATCGCTCCTGAAAAGCAAGCAGGTTGCTCCGGTCCAACGTAAGCCCGGCTGCGTACTTATGTCCACCGTACTTTTCGAGTAAATCACTGCATTGCTCGATAGCCTGATACAGATCAAAGTCGCGCACACTGCGGGCAGAGCCGGTAATTTTATCATTCGATTCGGTAAGAATCACAGTCGGTCGGTAAAATTTCTCCACACACCGAGCAGCAACTATGCCAATTACCCCTTTGTGCCAGGTCTCTTTGAATAATACGGTTGATTTTGCGTTTCGCAGCGTTTCATTTCCTTCAATCATCGCAATGGCTTCCTCGGTAATGCTCAGATCAAACTCCCGTCTTAGATCGTTCTTAATATTTACCTTTTCCGCCAACTGATTCGCCTCCTCATCCGATGACGCGATCAATAATTCAACCGCACCACGGGCGTGAGCAACCCTGCCGGCCGCATTGATTCTCGGGCCCAGGGTAAACACAATGCCCGAGATATCGAGATCATTCTTAATGGCTGCAATTTCCTTCAGCGCCTTAAGCCCGGGGCGGGGATTTTGATTCAGCTTCTGCAATCCGAAGTAAGACAACACCCGGTTTTCACCACTGATGGGTACAATGTCAGACGCAATACTGACTACGACCAGATCGAGGTAATCATAAATCTCCTCTGTGTTACGATATGTTTGGGCGAATGCCTGAATGAGTTTAAATCCGAGGCCACAACCACTCAATTCTTCAAACGGATACTCGCAATCGGATTGCTTGGGGTCAAGTACAGCCACCGCATTTGGAATTTCACCTCCTGGTAAATGGTGATCGCAAATGATAAAGTCGATCCCTTTATGGCGAGCCAGCGTAACCATATCAGATGCCTTAATACCCAAGTCCAGCGCAATAATGAGCGAGAAATTATTTTCCTCTGCCCAGATTATTCCCGCTTCTGAAACGCCATATCCCTCTGCGTAACGATCGGGAATATAGAAGTCGCAGTGCGGATAGAATTTTTTAATGTAGCTGTATACCAGTGCTACCGCAGTGGTTCCATCCACATCATAGTCTCCGTAAATCAGAATCTTTTCGTTGTTATCGATGGCGGCTTTTAACCGTTTCACCGCATGATTCATGTCCTTTAGCAGAAATGGATCATGCAATTGATCAAGCGATGGCCGAAAGTAATTGCGGGCGATTTCAAAATCCTGAATGCCGCGCTGCCAAAGGACAGCCGATAAGATAGGATTAACATTAATGGCGCGACTTAACCCTTCTACTTGCTCTGCATCTGGAACCGGTTTATATATCCATCGCTTTTGCATTTCAATTCTTCCCTAACGTGATGATCCCATTTTTCCCATTTTCACCTTCCATGCCATGAGCCCCGCGTGAGCCGTTTTTCCCATCCCGTACAGGTCCTAAACCGGCCAATCCACCCCTGCCGGCTTCGCCACCCAACCCACCAAAACCTCCATAGTTCTTTACAATAATTTTGTCACCCAGCCAGATTTGCAACTCTGTGCAATATTTACATTTGATTGTGACGTTGCCGCCATTTCCCCCGCGGCCTCCATTATCCCCATTGCCGCCCTGACCACCATCGCCACCGGCACAAACGCGTGTGCCTGGTCCTCCTCCACCCCCTTGTCCTCCATCCCCACCGTCACCGCCATCACCACCATTTACGTTGATGGTTATCGATCCTGTAATTTGAAGAAAATCAGAATAAATTGACACATTGTTGCCATCCGTGCCCAACATACCTGGTGTACCCGGATATCCTGGATCGCCCTGACGACACGGGCTACGCATCTCCACGCCAACGGCTCCATTCTTTCCATCGGCACCCCGTGAACCTAATCCTAAAATAGCACAGCCTTTACCGATAAGCGCTACTTTGGCGTGAATGAAATTATCCTTCGTTTCGTGATTTAAAATGATTTGAGATGAATCTGCCATTAACAGGGAATCCACCACCAAAATATCGGATGCCTGAATCAGGAATTTTTCACCGGGCTTTAATGAGAGCTTGCTCAATCGAATTTGAGCAGAAGCGTTTACGCTCATGATCAATAAAAACAGACTGCACACCAACCGTAGCATCGGGCAAAAATAACAATAGAAATCAGGTTAAAAGAAAAAGGCAGCGTTGAAGCTGCCCTCCTTTATCTCGATAAACAAAATTTTTACTTTGGAGTTTCCGCCTTTTCGGCAACCACACCTTCCAGTACATCTTTAATTTCAACACGCTGACCGTCCTTGTACGGCACAATCCAGGCATCCTTTACACCCATTTCGCGCATGTACTTTTTAAACTTATCTGCCTCCCAATAATCACGGAAGATTCCGATGGTAAACTTTTGTTCTCCTGCTTCGGTTGCCTCGCCACCAAAATTCGGGTTGTTCTCGAAATACTTCGACAGATCTTTGTTCTTGAAAGCGCCAATCTGAACCTTGAATACAACACCTTTTGAAAAATCCATTGAGTTGGTTGGTGGTGCGGCTTTCAATTGTTCTAATTCGGCTCTTGCCGATGTCAATTCGCCACGCATTTTAGAAATCTGATCCTCCAATTCAGCTATGCGTGTATTCTTTTGATTAATTTGGGTATTTAACGTACCCACCTGTGTCTTCAGTGCAGAGTTGTCTGTATCAGCGACCTGCTTCGCTTCCGTAAAGGACTTCAGCTCGCCAGGGTTTTTGGCGTATTCTTTGGCTTTCTTTTTCCATTCCTTCTTCTCAGCTTTTGAGAGTTGGGCGAAAACTTGCATGCCGGAAAAAATCAGCGCCAGGCAAAGTAGTGCAACTTTAGTTTTCATTGAATAGGGGTTTAATTCTGTGTTAAAAGTAAGAAAATAATCTGAAAATGCGTCATTTCGATGACGCTCCGGAAAACCATTGATAGTCTATACCCGCCTTTTGGCGACCCGGCTCTTCCCTTAATCCAGACTTCCCACCATTTTTTCCGGCCTTACCCACTGGTCGAATTGTTCCGAGGTCACTAGTCCCAATTCAATGGCTGCTTCCCGCAAGGTTTTATTTTCCTTGTGTGCTTTCTTCGCAATCTTGGCTGCATTCTCGTACCCAATGTGAGTGTTGAGCGAAGTGACAAGCATCAGGGAGTTTTCCATGTGTTGTTTTATGATGCTGTGATTCGGTTCAATACCTACTGCGCACTTATCATTAAATGAAATACAGGCATCTCCAATCAATCGCGCAGACTGCAAAACATTGGCCGCGATAACCGGCTTGAAGACATTCAATTCGAAGTGACCGTTGGCGCCCCCAATCGATACCGTCACGTCATTCCCGATTACCTGGGCACATACCATGGTTAATGCCTCCGGCTGCGTGGGATTTACCTTGCCCGGCATAATGGATGAACCGGGCTCGTTATCCGGAATGATTATTTCACCAATACCCGATCGCGGACCTGAACTCAACATGCGAATGTCGTTTCCGATTTTCATCAATGCTACTGCGGCCCTTTTCAATGCTCCTGACAATTCCACCATGGCATCGTGGGCAGCGAGCGACTCAAACTTATTGGGGGCCGTAACGAATGGATACCCCGTCAATTCAGCAATCCGTTTTGCAACCAGCACATCATATCCCTTTGGGGTATTTAATCCCGTCCCTACGGCCGTACCTCCCAGCGCAAGTTCTCGAACAGCCTCCAAAGCATTTTTAATAGCCCGCATACTGTTGTCAATCTGCTGCACATACCCACTGAACTCCTGACCTAAGGTTAGTGGTGTTGCGTCCATGAAATGGGTGCGGCCGGTTTTAACTATATTTTTATACTCGGTTGCCTTTTTCGACAAGGTATCACGCAACTTTTTCATGCCCGGCAGAGTAATCTCTACCACCTGCTTATAAGAAGCAATGTGCATGGCGGTAGGAAACGTATCGTTCGAGGATTGTGATTTATTCACATCATCATTGGGATGAAGGACTTTCTTTTCATCGGTAAGTTTACCTCCACTCAATACATGGGCCCGGTAAGCAATAACCTCGTTTGCATTCATGTTGCTTTGCGTACCCGATCCGGTCTGCCAGATCACCAGGGGAAACTGGTCATCCAACTTTCCGGCTGTAATTTCATCACAAACACGGGCAATCATGTCCTTTTTCTCTGCAGTCAATACTCCCAGTTCATGATTGGCCATGGCTGCTGCTTTTTTTAAATAGCCAAACGCGTAAATGATTTCCTTGGGCATGCTTGCCTCCGGACCGATTTTAAAATTATTGCGCGAGCGTTCAGTCTGTGCTCCCCAATATTTATCGGCTGGCACTTGTACTTCGCCCATCGTGTCTTTTTCTATTCGGAAACTCATAGTAGGTAATTTTTAGTGGACAAATTTAATTCGGAGGAGGCCAATTAAAAGGTAAATCAACGGAAAGTTGATTTCTACAGGTGTCGCAAGTCTGCATGCTGATCCAGAATCCAGCCGGTAATGCTCATGCGTTCCCGGGTTGCAGCAAGCACCTCATGTTCTAACAGGTCGCTCCGGAAACAAACCAATCTGCCTGCCTGCGGCAATACATCGATGGTGCCTTCCGCCAGGTAAATTCTCAACTGACCGCCTTCATTTTCTTTCCAATTCTTATTCAAGTAACAAATCACAGAAAGTTTTCGGTGATCATCTTTCTTAAACTGGTCGAGATGCCGCTTATAATAGGTGCCAGGCGGATAAACTGTTAAGTGAACTTCATAATCCTTCAGGCTTAGAAACAAACTTCGGTTTACAAACGCCATGAGTTCATTAAGTTTGGAGAGGTAGGCCTGAATGGGTGCTTGGGCCGTTGTCCGGTCAATCCAATGAATGTAATCCCCGCGTATTTCTGCATTGATCTGCTTTTCTCCCTTTTGCCCGATGCCTGCCTTTTTAAATTGTAACAAACTGCTCTTGAAATCGTCCAGTTGAAGGATGGCCTCCACTTCCTGGGGCGATAAAAAATCATCAATGACCGCATACCCGCTTTCTACTATTGCCTCTGCCAACTGATTAAGTTTATCCGGGAATGTCACATTCATGGTGCGAATTTAACAGCAGGAATTAACTTTGAGTTTATGAAAATTTCTTTTGATTCAATTTTTTATAGTGGGTTGTTGGTGCTCTTCCTGTTCGCATGTACCCCGAAGGAAGACATTGTTTTTAAAGGTGTAAGAAATATTGCTGTGGAGGTTGATTCCGGTAATGATCCAATCTTAAAAGCGGAAGCCTTCTTCCACAACCCGAATGCGATCCGCATGAAACTGAAGGAGATCAACGTGGATGTCCTGGTAGAGGGGAAGACTTCTGCACATGTGCGACAAAACCTGAAACTAATTATTCCAGCCCGAGCTGATTTTTCGGTTCCGCTGGAAGCCAAACTATCGTTGAAGGAACTGGGCCTTGTAAATGCAATTGTGAGTCTATTAGGGGGGAAAAAATATGAAGTTCAATACGTGGGGTATATCCGGGTAAAGGTGCATGGCGTTACGATCAAAGTTCCGGTAAAGCACAAAGAAGAGCTGCGTCTCAGGCTTTAAACGTTTTTAACCACTACCTTTACGCTCAAACTCGCCCGGGTTTCTCCACCTTCATGGAAAGCACATTAAATATAATCCTGATCATTCTTCTGCTGCTGGTGATTGTGCTGCAGGTGCGGGCCTATTTAAACCTGAAACAGAAGAATAAATTAATTCTCGTTCAAAGCCGCGAGATTAAACGACAGATTCAGGAGCAGGAAAAGCGGAACCGGCAAGTAGGGGATTTGGTGTATGAGAAACAGCAACTGATTGGATTGGTGTCTCATGATTTGAAGGGGCCTTTCAACCGGATCTTCGCACTCATTCAACTTATGGAGCTTACTTCCCAAAACCTGACTCCCGAACAGCGCGATTACCTGGGTAAAATTCATCAGATCGTGGCGGATGGCCTGAGCATGATTCGAAACCTGCTGGACAACCGGAAGCTGGAAGATCAGGGGATTGATTATACACCGACCCCCTTGAATCTATCAACTGTACTGAACTCCTTAGTAAAAAATTACAGAAACCTGGCCGTTCGAAAAAAGATACAGATTCATTTTAATGCCTCGCCCAATGTGGTCGTTTATGCCGACAAACTTTATCTCTTCCGTATTTTTGAAAACCTGATTTCCAATGCCCTAAAATTTTCTCCGGAAGGGAGAAATATCTACATCTCAGTAGAGGAAGAGGAGGAGGAAGTGTTGGTGAAAGTTCGTGATGAAGGACCGGGTATTAACCAGGAAGATCAAAAGAATTTGTACCGGAAATTTCAGCGGCTATCTGCCAAGCCAACCGGAGGCGAAAGTTCAACCGGGTTGGGGCTATCCATAGTAAAGGCCTTGACGGAAAAAATGGGTAGCGCCTTGAATTGTATAAGCGAAGAAGGAAAAGGGACTACGTTTACTGTCGGGCTAATTAAGGCGACCAAAGAGCTGGATCCTAAAAGGACAGAACCGGTCAGTTAAACAAGTAATAATCATCTTCGCTCCCAGTCAGCACCGATTGAAGCGATTCGATTACGTTTTCGTCCTTGATCACATAATCGCGTACACCCCGCTGAATAAAGCTGAGCACCATATTGCCGTCATCGAGTGCGCTTAGCATAATCACCTTGGTCGATTCTTTCAAGCGGGGCTTAACCTTCTCAAAAAGATCAATGCCGCTCATGCCCGGTAATTTGTAATCGATGATGAATGCGTCTGGTAAAGTAGAACCCAACTTACTTATACAATCTTCTGCGGAATTAAACACCGTAATTTGATAATCTGGCTTGTTCAGAGACTTCCTGATGAACTCTGCGTAGATCGTATCGTCTTCAACCAGATAAACTGTCATATCCCTTAAAAGTGGCCTGCAATATAGCAAGCTTCTTCATTTCCCGATATACTCATTTCCCAACGAACGCAATGATTTTTTAAGGGAGATTCCATTTCGCTCCCTAAAAGAAATTGGTAATAAAGCCATTATCGCCTACCTTCCTTACATTAACCTATCGAGCTATGAAGATCTGGAAGACTTTTTTCTATCTCTTTCTGTTGGCAACCATCGGTTGCTCCAGCCCCACACCCGACCGGGTAACATTTTCAATATCCTTTAGCGAAAGCCTTAGTGACCAGGCTCAGGACGGCAGGCTCCTGTTGATGCTCGCCAACAACAACCAATCCGAACCCCGGTTTCAAATTAACGATGGCCTCGAAACACAATTGGTTTTTGGAATCGATGTGGAGGGGATGCAACCTGGACAAGAAATCTTGTTGGATGGAACCAACGCATTTGGGTTCCCCATTCGTTCTCTCAACAGCATCCCCCCTGGAGAATACTATGTGCAGGCGTTGATAAACCGATACGAAACTTTCAATCTTAAAACAGGCCACACCGTAAAACTTCCACCCGACCAGGGTGAAGGGCAACAATGGAATCGAAAGCCAGGAAATTTTTACAGCAGTCCTATTAAAATTACCATCGCGCCATCGAAAACGGAGAAAATAAAAATTTCAATGGATCAGAAAATTCCACCTGTCGAAGAACCTAAAGACACGAAGTATGTCAAGCACATTAAAATTCAAAGCAAACTCCTGACTGAATTTTGGGGCCGGCCCATGTTTTTAGGGGCGCACGTATTAGTGCCCGAAGGATTTGATGAACATCCGCAAGCCCGGTACCCGCTCATGATATATCATGGCCACTTTCCCAGCGACTTCGGTGGCTTTAGCACCGAACCACCACCCGTTGATATGGATACCACCGATTACTCCGGTCGTTTTGGCATTTACGGATACAACAAGATTCAAAAACAAGAAGCCTACAATTTCTACAAACAATGGACAAGCAAAAATTTTCCACGTTTTTTGGTAATTGAAATTCAACATGCCAACCCCTACTATGATGACTCGTACGCGGTAAACTCAGCCAACCTGGGCCCTTACGGAGATGCGATTATGAAGGAGCTGGTGCCTGCCATTGAGCAACAGTTTCGGGGGATTGGTGAAGGATGGGCACGGTTTACCTATGGCGGATCCACCGGGGGATGGGAAGCATTGGCCGTACAAATGTTTTATCCTGATGACTTTAACGGATGCTTTGCCGCCTGTCCGGATCCCATCGATTTTCGCGCGTATTGCCTGGTAGATCTTTACAAGGATAAAAATGCCTATTGGTACGAAAGTGATTTCAAAAAATTACCACGGCCCGCTCATCGTAACTACCTGGGTCAGATTCAAAACACCATGGAAGAAACTAACCATTTTGAACTTGCGCTGGGCACAAAATCCCGGAGCGGCCAGCAGTGGGATATTTGGGAGGCCGTCTATTCTCCGCAAGGAGCTGACGGATACCCGGAACGAATTTTTGATAAAGAAACCGGAGAGATTAATCAACGAGTTGCTGCCTACTGGAAAGAGAATTACGATTTGCGTTACATTCTGGAACGCGACTGGAAAACCCTGGGCCCGAAACTACAAGGGAAGATTCACATCTATTGTGGGGACATGGACAACTACTATTTAAATAACGCAGTTTATCTGATGGAGGATTTTTTAAAGAAAACTCAAAATCCATTCTATAAGGGTGAAGTGGATTATGGAGACCGGGCCGAACATTGCTGGAATGGCGATCAGGAAAATCCTAATTACATTTCTCGGTTACGGTACAACACCATATACTTACCAAAAATCCTGAAACGCATTGAGGAGAGTGCACCGAAAGGTGCGGATGTTAAAAGCTGGCGTTATTAATGCAGCATTTAGTTGAACTCGCTTGTCCTCACCGTTGGCCAGTTCGCGTTTGCTTTGTTGATTAACTCTGTCTGGTTCGCGTTCCAGGTTGCTCTTACCTCCAGATTGTAATTAAGGTAAAGCTTTCCTTCGGCAATCGTCCAGGCATCCGGATCTGTTTGGGCCTTATAGCCTCGACTCATTCCATAAGCACAATAGCCTCCAAATTGCGGAACGTACTTTTCGGGATTCGATTTAAACAATTCAAGATGTTCCTTTGAAACGAAATGCCAGGATTGATCCAAATAGGAATACACATGTTCGCTCGTTCCTTTCACGGGTTTTGAATCGGTAAAGTAAGCGACCGGATCATACCCCTGAATGGCACCTTCCGAAGTCGCAAAAACTTCGGATGTGTTTGATTTTTGGGTACAGGCGGAAATCAGAAAAAGTAAAACAAGTGCGAGTCCCTTCATAGAAACTAATTTAAGTTGACTGCCAAGGTAGTGATGGCAGGCTTACTGAATTTGTCATTCAATTGACAAGGACGTGATTAAATTACCGGGGCTGCGGAGAGGGAATAATAGCCGACCAAAAGTGCAACTAAAATACCCAACAGGATAATCAGTTTTTTACGGGTAGCCATACATTGATTTGTATGACTCAAAAATAAAGGGGGATACCAAGCCCTCAAACTCAAAACTTCCCATCCGCCCGGGATTCGTACCGAACTGTTTGTAATCCGTACTGAAGTGATGTGTGCTTTATTTTAGTTGGCGCAAATAAAGCTGAATCGTGTTCTCCAAACCCAAATAAAGTGCATCGCAAATCAGTGCATGACCAATCGAAACCTCATCCAAATAAGGTAGCGAAGTCTTCAGAAACCGAAGGTTATTCAGATCCAAATCATGACCTGCATTTACCCCCAACCCGATTTCATGGGCCCGCTGCGCAGCAAGCACATAAGGTTTGACCGCCTTTTCTTTATCCTTAAAATAGTGAGTCGCGTAGGGCTCGGTATACAGTTCAATCCGGTCGGCCCCCACCGCTTTCGCACCTTCCACCATAGGCAGGCTCGGATCAACAAAAACAGAGACCCGCACTCCAAAACTTTTTAGAGTCGCAACAATTTCTGTCAGAAACGCTTTGTGCTTGATGGTATCCCAGCCGGCATTTGATGTAATGGCGTCCGGACCATCGGGCACGAGGGTTGCCTGGGCGGGTTTTGTATCCCGAACTATCCCGAGGTAGCGCTCGTCCGGGTAGCCTTCAATATTAAACTCAGTGGTTACGACCTTTTTCAACTTAATTACATCGGAGTATCGAACGTGCCGCTCATCAGGCCGTGGATGTACGGTTATTCCTTCAGCTCCAAATCGTTCGCAGTCAATGGCAGCTTTAACAACATCGGGGTTGTTGCCCCCACGGGCGTTGCGAAGCGTTGCTATTTTATTGATGTTCACCGATAGCCGTGTCATGATTTTGACTGAAGTGGTTGATGTCCTTTTTTATCTTATCAAAGTAGCACTAATTTTACCTCAAATTTAAAACGAAATCGATCATGAGCCTGAAGCAACAAATCGACAATGACATTAAAAGTGCCATGTTGGCTAAGAATAAGGAAGAACTTACTGCCCTGCGCTCCGTTAAGTCGTTGATTTTACTGGCTGAAACCGACAAAGGAAGCAGCGGTGAAATAAGTTCGGATGTTGAAAACAAGTTGCTGATGAAAGCCGCTAAACAGCGGAAAGAGTCAGCCGAGATTTTCCAGAAAGAAGGCCGTGATGACCTTGCCAAGAAAGAACTCTTTGAACTGGAAGTGATTAGCCGCTACCTCCCGAAACAATTATCGGAAACAGAGATCAGCAGTGAACTCAAGAAAGTGATCGACCAGGTGGGTGCCAAAGGGCCGCAGGACATGGGCAAAGTTATGGGTGTGGCAACGAAATTGCTGGCCGGAAAAGCGGATGGAAAATTGATTTCAGAACTGGTTAAAAAACTCCTGGCCTCTTGAGTAAAGCTGATCTTGTTATTGGTATAATTCTGGCCATTGGTGTTTTTCTCGGATACAGGCGCGGATTTCTGATGGAGTTGTTTTTTCTGGTGGCGCTTGTTGCCGGAGTTTTATTGGGCTTTAAATTGATGAGTTGGGGTGTTGAAATCCTGACTAAAAAATTTAATGCCGATACAACCATTTTACCATACCTCTCCTTTCTGCTGATCTTTCTTATTGTCTTGCTGCTTGTTCTTTTTGTCGGTAATCGAATCAAGAGTTCCATGGACAAGACCTTTCTCGGAAAAGTGGATGCCATTGCCGGTGCGGTGCTGGGATTACTGAAATATGCATTCAGCATCAGCATTTTGATCTGGTTGGTTGAGTCCTTCAAACTTGATTGGTTGGATGCCTGGACAAGTGATTCCAAACTCTATCCGATTGTGGCTCAGGTGGCTCCGGAAGTCGCTTCCTTTTTCGGTGATTTTTTACCATTTTTCAAAGAAAGCCTCCGGCAGTTCTAAGGTTGCGGATTTTTTAGTTACTTATTGCCAAATAGCTGTACCATGTCGCTTGTTGTAAGGGAAGAAAACGATTTTAAGTATGTGGATGAAGGCGAGGGCAAGGTATTAATGCTGCTGCACGGTTTGTTTGGTGCCTTGAGTAATTGGGAGGGTGTTGTCAATCATTACAAAGAACATTTCCGCGTGGTCATTCCCATGCTCCCGATTTATGAGATGCCGATCAAAGAAGCCGGACTGCAGGGCTTGCGCGAATTCACTGAACAATTTGTTGCCATGATGCGCCTCGACAACATGATCATCATGGGAAATTCACTGGGGGGTCATGTTGGAATTCTGTATACACTCGCCAACCCCGACAAAGTTTCAAAACTGGTGCTCACGGGCAGCTCCGGTTTATTTGAAAATACCATGGGCGGGTCCTATCCACGCAGAGGCAGTTATGATTACATTCGGGAGCGAGTAGCGTATACCTTTTATGATCCCAATGTGGCCTCAAAAGAATTGGTGGACGAAGTTTTTGAAACCACCAGAAGCATTCCAAAATGCATGCGCATAGTAGCCATCGCAAAATCAGCACAACGCAACAACCTGGCCCTTGAACTGGCCAATATTAAAGTGCCAACACTGTTGGTTTGGGGACTTAACGACACGATCACTCCGCCCATGGTGGGGTATGAGTTTAATCGGTTAATACCCAACTCCGAATTGAAGTTTATTGACAAATGTTGTCATGCCCCGATGATGGAACACCCACAAAAGTTCAATGAGTTGGTGGAAGATTTTTTAGTACGAAAGAATTAATGCGCACAAATGATCGCTGAAGAACTGATAAACCACATGATTCCGCCTCTGAAGATCACCGATGATGCCCATAAGGCAATCGTTTGGATGGAGGAATTCCGGTGTGTGCATTTGCCTGTCGTGGAGAATGGAACACTGCTCGGATTTATTTCCGAAGAGATTATTCTGGAGTCCAATGACATTGACCGAACGCTCGCTGATTTTGATCTGGTGGGGAAGCAATGCACGGTACAACTAAATTCTCATTTCTACGACATCTTAAAGGTGGCCGGTGATCATAAACTCCAGATTGTTGCCGTGTTGAACGAAGAGCAGAAGTATGCGGGTGTTATTACGGTGCAGGATGTGATGATTTCATTCGCGCAAACAGCTTCTGTACAAATGCAAGGGGGCATTTTGGTATTGTCCATGGACTTAATTGATTATTCATTGGCTGAGATTAGCCGATACATTGAGGAGAACAATGCCAAAGTTATCAGCAGTTTGATGGTAGAAGACCCACTCGATAAAGGGAAGATCAAGTTGACACTCAAAATCAATCAGGTAGAATTAACGCGCATAGTAGCTACCTTGGAGCGGTTTGGCTATCGCGTTATTGGGCGCTATCATGAAGCCCGGCAAGATACCGGTGACAAGGATAAAATCGACATGTTGCTACGCTACCTGGATATTTAAATAATACCGCATGCGCATTGGCATACACGGCAGGGACTTTCAGGCAAAATCATCTCGATTCATTGAAAAAATTCTTTCCCTCCTCGCACAGCGTAAAGCAGAAGTTTGGTTATCATCCAAATTTATCAAGCAGGTAAAGTCGTCTGTTTTAGAGAACATCAAATACAAAACATTTGAGTTAGGGGATTCCCTGCGCAACCTGGATTTCTTCTTTTCATTGGGCGGTGACGGCACCATGCTGGAGTCGGTTACCTATATCGGCAAAACCGAAGTACCGATACTCGGTGTTAACACCGGCCGCCTGGGTTTTTTAGCCACCATCAGTCGCGATGACATAGAAGGGGCGCTGGATTTTCTCTTTACCGGAAATTACCGGGTTGAAAACAGAACGCTGCTCAGACTTAATTCCTCCACCAAACTTTTTGAACCAAACAATTTTGCGTTAAATGATTTCACGATTATGAAGAAGGATACCTCCTCCATGATTACCGTGCATGTATATGTGGATGGAGAGTTGCTGAATTCCTATTGGTCAGACGGAATCATCGTTTCAACACCAACCGGTTCTACAGGCTACTCACTCAGTTGCGGGGGACCGCTGGTATATCCAAAATCTGAAAGTTTTATCATAACAGCTGTTAGCCCCCACAATTTGGGTACCCGGCCTATCGTCATCTCAGATAAATCAGAAATTACTTTTGAAATCGAGGGTCGTAGCAAGAAATACCTCATTTCCCTGGACTCCCGCTTTGAAACCATTGACGATTCGGTCAAGCTGAAAATCAAAAAAGAGCGATTCGGTGTGCGGTTAATCCAGCTCCCCGGGCAACACTATTTTAATACCCTCCGGCAAAAACTTAACTGGGGTCTTGACATTCGGAACTAAGTAGGAACATTCTCCGGTAATTTTTAAGTTTGTAGTTCTCAACCGCTTATTGATGAGAAAGTTATTGACAGGGGTTATTTGCTTTTTTATTCTGTTCAGCTCCACAGAAAATTCTTTTGCCCAATTCAATCGTAAATCGATTAAGAAAAACAACAAACGAATTGCGAGCTACCGGGGTAAAAAATCTGGCTTCGGTAAGAATAAAATCTATAACTCGGTGGGCCTTTCGGTGAATGCTTTGAATTATTATGGTGACATCGCACCGAAACCATCCCAGTTAAGTTCAGATATTACATTTACCCGGCCTGCCATTGGCATCTCTTTTACGCATCGGTTTGGTCCTCGCTATACCCTCTTAGCACAATACATGCATGGCAACCTGAAAGGTTCGGATACAGAAACTGCAGACCGCGCAGACCAAGACAATGGTGTGTATCGTTATCAGAGAAATTTGTCGTTTCGAAATCGAATTAATGAGCTTACTGTGCTAGCGTATTTTGATTTATTTGAAAATGATGCCACGTACATTAGTCGGGTAAAGTGGACACCGTATGTGTATTTGGGTGTTACCGGTTTCTTGCATAACCCTCAAGCCCAGGCCCCTGCTGCTGGATTGAATGGTGAAGCATTGGGTGTTGCTGCCGGAGAGTGGGTTGACCTTCGGCCACTGGGTACGGAAGGCCAATTTTCGACCCTGAATCCAACCGATGCCAACTATGGAATAGAAGTATATAGCAAAATTCAGGTAGCTATTCCTTTTGGTATTGGCGCGCGTTTCCGCATCAATGAAGTGATGGACCTTTGGGCTGATTGGGGATTCCGCTATACCTTCACAGATTACCTAGATGATGTTAGCCAGAATTATGTTGATCTGGGTGTATTTGGTACCAATAATTTAGCCCGTGCCATGTCGTACCGAAGTAATGAATTACCCCCAAGTGAACTTCCCCCCCTTCAGAGTTATCTAGCCCGTAATGGGCAGACCTATTCTACCATCCCCGGGTACGGGCAGGAATTTCCGGATAACGTACGTGGATCGAAAAATGACCGGGATATTTATATGGTCACCTCCATTCGGCTTACTTACATTCTAGGAGCCACCTTCCACAAGGCTAAATTCAGATAAGTCTTCATGTTGACGCGCCTCCACCAACTACTCATTCTGGCATGTTGCTGCTTTTCTGGTGGGGCCACTGCACAACAGATGATCGCCAACCGTTCTGAAGTGGGGTTTGGACTGGGTACCTTTAATTATACCGGAGACCTGGTGCGCACGTATAACTTTGCTTTCTCAAAACCCGCTGGCACTGCGTTTTACCGATCCAACATCAGTAAGGTAATCAGTGTTCGAACTTCTATCACGGCAGGCAAGCTGGGCGCCAGTGACACCCGACCCATCGATGCCTTTGCCACCGCACGGGCCGCTTCCTTTGATTTGTTCTTACTCGAAACAGGAATAAGTTTTGAATATCATTTCCTGAATTGGAGAGATGATAAACGGAGGTTGCGGTTTACACCCTATTTATTTGCCGGCACGGCTTTGTTTGGCATCTCCGGTGTTCAACAAAAAAATGCCCAGTACAGCAACGTTCAAATTGCCATTCCATTTGGTGGTGGAATGAAATATGTGATCAATCCCAAATATTACATCGCTTTTGAGGTGGGCATCCGGAAAACCTTTTTCGACTACCTGGATAATATTTCCGATGGCGATCCGCAATACAAGAATTATCAATACGGAAATTCCTTCGATTACGACAACTACTTCTTTACCGGAATTACCCTGACCTACACCTTCTACGATATCCCCTGCCCCAGCAGCCCATACCGGTAGATTATTAACCCTTCATTCAACTTTACCTAAGACTGGTTCATCTTATCTTTTTAAGGGGCAAACCGGAAAGTACCTTCATTAAATAAATTGATGGAGAAGTAAAAAAAAGGCTAATTTTGCGCCCTTGTGGCCTCATTTAAGGAAAATATTGACTTCAATAATTTGCCGCGACACATAGCCGTTATCATGGACGGCAATGGTCGTTGGGCCAAAAAGAAGGGTGCAGCCCGGATTTTCGGTCATCGCAATGCCATACAGGCGGTGAAGGATATTACCGAAGGCTGTGGAGAACTTGGCGTGAAATTTCTAACGCTCTATGCTTTTAGTACCGAAAACTGGGGGCGCCCGAAAGAAGAAGTAGAAGGACTTATGGAGTTACTGGTAAACACCATTCAAAAAGAGATTAGCACCCTGCATGAAAACCATGTGCGGCTGCGCACCATTGGTGATGTTGGCCACCTGCCCAAAGAATGCCAGAATAATTTGAAAGAAGCCATTGACGCCACGAAAAATAATGATGGATTAACGCTGCAATTAGCGCTAAGCTATAGTGGCCGCTGGGAAATTGTTGAGGCTGCCCGTAAACTTGCAGAAGAAGCCCGTAACGGGTTGATTAAGCCCGAAGAAATTGATGAACACTATTTTTCAGAGCATTTGACCACCGCAGGAATCCCTGACCCGGAATTATTGATCCGGACCAGCGGAGAACTTCGCATCAGCAACTTTCTGCTGTGGCAAATTGCCTATACAGAAATTTATATTACGCCTACCTTGTGGCCCGATTTTCGGAAAGAAGATCTGTACGAAGCGATTTGTGCTTACCAAAAACGGGAGCGAAGATTTGGCAAGGTGTTGAACCCCACAGCGTGAGATTTTACATGAAGCGGATTTTATTTTTAATCATTGTTGTGATCGGGGGAGCATCACTCCCAACGCAGGCTCAATTCCGGAGCAACCGGGGGCAAACACAAGCACAGGAACAGACCACTCTAAATTACAATTCCCCACAGGAATACATTATTGCCGGCATTGAAGTTACCGGGCTGAATGTACTCGACAAGAATGCCATGATCTCCCTTACGGGATTAAAAATCGGGGATAAAGTAAAAATACCGGGTGATGGAATTTCCGGGGCCATCCGAAAACTTTGGAAACATGGCCTGATTGGAGATGCCGCTATTTCCGTTGAAAAAATTGAGGGCAACAATGTCTATTTGAACATCCGGTTGGCAGAACGCCCTCGCCTAAATGACTATTACTTTGTTGGTATCAGCAAGTCGCGCCAATCATCCCTGAAAGAAGATCTCAAGCTGATTAAAGGAAAAATTGTGAACGATGCCACCATTCGCAACGCAGAACTTTCTGTAAAAAAACATTTTGTCAAAAAGGGCTTTTTAAATACCACTGTAAAGGTGGTGCCGGAGGCTGATACACTGAACCGGGGTGGCGTTCGGTTGCGGATCGATGTGGATTTGAAATCCAAAGTGAAGATCAATGCTATTGAGATTGAAGGAAATGAAGCTGTATCGGACGGAAAACTGAAAGGCCGGCTTAAAAAAACACATGAACACCCCCGCATATCCATTCATCGCGTGCTGCTTAGCGAACTGTTAGCCTTCCGACCGCGAAAAATCATCCCCGCACTCGATTCCAGTCGCCACGTTAGCTGGCAGGACGTGAAAGAATTCGTCAATCGAAACATGAAGCTGAACGTTTTTGCCGGTTCCAAGTTCATTCGGTCTGAATTTGAAGAAGACAAAATCAAAATGATTGATTACTACAATTCATTGGGCTATCGCGATGCGGAAGTAATCACGGATACGGTAATTAATTATGATAAATCAAACATCGACCTCAAAATAAAAGTGTATGAAGGTCGGAAGTATTATTTCCGAAACATTACCTGGGTGGGCAACTATGTTTACAGTGCCAACATTCTCAATAAAGTGCTCGATATCAACAAGGGCGATGTGTACAACAAAGAATTGATCGATAAGAAAACCACCTTTAATCCTAAAGGTGCGGATATCAGCGGCCTGTACATGGATGATGGCTACCTGTTTTTCCGGGTTGACCCGGTGGAGGTAGCGGTGGCCGGTGATTCCATCGATGTGGAGATGCGCATCTTTGAAGGTGATCAAGCAACCATTGACGAGGTGACCTTTAGTGGCAACGAGCGCACCAGCGATCACGTGATCAGAAGGGAATTAAGCACGATCCCCGGTCAAAAATTCAGACGGTCGGATTTGATTCGCACGCAGCAGATGCTTTCGCAGATGGGCTACTTTAACCCGCAAAAGATTGACCAGGACATCCGGCCTAACATGGCGGACGGTACTGTGGATATTGAATGGAAAGTGGAAGAACAATCGAACGACCAGATTGAATTATCCGGAGGCTGGGGTGGATTCTATGGATTTGTTGGAACTGTGGGATTGTCTTTCAATAACTTCTCCATTCGGAACGTGCCCCATTTTGACAAATGGAAACCTCTTCCGGTTGGCGATGGCCAACGATTGTCTCTGCGGGCACAGGCCAACGGCCGCTCCTTCCAAAGCTATAGTTTGTCCTTCACCGAACCCTGGCTGGGTGGCCGCAGGCCCAACTCCTTCACGGTAAGTTTAAATCATTCTATCTCTCGGTTTCAGGATGCGAACTTCCAGTTTACAGACAACCGATCGCTGAAGCAAACCGGGGTTACCCTTGGGTTTGGACGCAGACTGGAGTGGCCGGATAACTACTTCTCACTAACCCATTCGCTTTCTTATCTGATATACCGCTACCAGAATTATTTCAATACCTCATCGGCAGTTTTACCAGCCGTTGGAACTACGAATGAAATTATTCTCAATTCAACCTTATCCCGCAACAGCATTGATAGCCCTATGTATCCGACTTCGGGTTCAACCATTTCGTTGTCCCTTAGTTTAACGCCACCCTATTCTGTTTGGCGAGATCCTTCGTATTACGATGACATCAATCAACGGTACGAGTGGACAGAGCTTTATAAATGGATGTTGGATGCCAAGTTTTACATCAAACTGATTGGCAGTCAGAAACCGGATGGACGCAGCCTGGTGCTGGAAACGAAAGCGCACTTTGGATTAATTGGATCGTATAGCAAGGAGTTGGGCGTTGGTCCGTTCCAACGCTTCCTGGTGGGTGGCGATGGACTAGCCGGTGGTTTCAACTCTTTCGTGTTGGGTCAGGATATTATCGGCTTGCGGGGCTATGAAAACAATCAGGTAACACCGCCCAATTATGCAGGACGCAGGCCTGGAACCACCACCAATGAAATTGAGGGCGGTATTGTCTATAATAAGTTTGGTTTGGAACTCCGGTACCCTGTCATCACCGGGCAGGCTGCCACCATTTACGGGTTTGTCTTTACCGAAGCGGGTAACAACTGGAACAATTACCAGGAATTTAATCCGTTTAACCTGTACAAGGCTGCAGGGGTTGGTACCCGGATCTTCATGCCTGCCTTCGGGCTCATTGGCCTCAACTGGGCGTATGGATTCGATCGGTTGCCAGGGGCACCGGCCATCAGCGGCTCGCAATTCCACTTTACGATCGGACAGCAACTTCGCTAACAAAAATGCGCTATTTTCTAGCCATATCGGTGTTTCTCCTTTTCGGCCTGAATTTTGTCTCAGCACAGAAGTTCGGGTACTTTGACTCTGAATTTGTGTTGAGCAAAATGCCCGAATACAGCAAAGCCCAGGGCGAAATAGACCAGCTTTCAGCTACGTGGCAAAAGGAGATAGAAGACATGCAGGCTAAATTGGATGAAATGTACCGCGTGTACCAGGCCGAGCAGGTATTGTTGACAGAACAGATGAAACAGGAACGCCAGGACGAAATAAAAAAGAAAGAAACCGAGCTGAAAGACTATCAGAAAAAGGTTTTTGGCTTTGGCGGCTTGTTCTTTTTGAAAAAACAGGAATTGATTAAACCTTTGCAGGATAAAGTCTTTGATGCCGTAGAAAAGGTATGCAAGGCAAACCGGTTGGCAATCCTGTTCGATAAATCCGGTGAATTGGTGATGGTATACACCGATCCGCGACACGATTATACCGATTTCGTTTTGGAAGAATTAGGGTTAGGAGACCCCAACGATAAAGTCAAATAAATTAAACCATACAATGAGAACACTTTTTTTACTTCTGTTCTGTGCCGTTGCAGTAAGCACACAAGCCCAGGAAACACAAAAAATCGGTTATGCCGATTGGCAATATATTTTCACGCAAATGCCTGAAATGAAGCAAATAGAAGCCGAGCTGAAAACCCATGGTACCCAACTGGAGAACCAGTTAAAGGCCAAGTCGCAGGAGTTTGAAGCCAAGCTTAAGGCCTACCAGTCCATGCCAGCCACCACGCCCGATGCCATTAAAGCGGATAAGGAACGCGAGTTACAGGTGCTTCAGGAAAGTGCCCAGAAGTTTCAGCAGGATGCTCAAACGTCTCTGGCCAACAAGCAAAATGCCTTGATGGATCCCGTATTCAAAAAAGTAGGCAAAGCCATTGAAGATGTTGCGAAAGAAAACGGCTACTCGTTCATCATCAACCCGCAATCGATGAATTCCGGTGAAGATATTTTGCTCTATTCTGATGAGAAGTATAACATCTCGAATCTGGTATTGAAAAAGCTGGGCATTACGCCTAAGCCGGTAGCTGAAAACAAATAAGCTTCAAACGGATTTCAAACTTAAACCCCGGTCATTCCGGGGTTTTTTGTTGGCCATACCCACCGCCACCTGGGGTTCTTATTTCTATTCTATCGCCCGGCTGAACCTGTATGTTATCCATGCTCCCGAGCGGAACTACTTTGCCTAGTACGGTTATCAATTGCTGCTGGCCCGTCTTTCCAGCCATCCCTCCTGCCAATCCATACGGAGCTTCAACCCGGTGTTGGGTAAGTACATTTACTTCCATCGCCTCTTTAAAGAGTACTTCCCGGATGACTCCGTCCCCGCCTTTCCACTTCCCGGCTCCCCCGGAATTTTTCCGGATTTCAAATCGCACTAACTGCACCGGGTATCTCAACTCAAGGATTTCGGGATCGGTAATGCGGGTATTGGTCATGTGCGAATGAACGGCATCCGCTCCATTGAATCCGGGTCCTGCGCCCGTACCGCCACAAATCGTTTCGTAGAAGCCGAACCGGTTGTTGCCAAATAAAAAATTGTTCATCGTCCCTTGACTGCAGGCAACTAATTCCAGTGCCTTTAACAACGTATCTGTTAGCCGCTGACTTACTTCGGTGTTGCCGCCCACCACAGCCGACAATCGGTGCTTACTAAAATCCGGATTGAGAAGTCCCTGAGGCAGCACCAATCTCACGGGCTCCATTAGTCCTTCATTCATCGCGATGGGTTTATTTACCCACAGCCGTAAAACATATAAGACCACGCTTTGAACGATCGCCCGGGTGGCATTTAGATTTCCCGCATGTTCTGCCGATGAGCCAGTTAAATCAATAACAAGATTGCCGCCTGACTTGACGTGAATGGATACTTTCAATTGTGACCCATCATCCATTCTCTCCAACGCCCGATAGGTTTTGGATTGCAGCGGTTTTATTTTGGTTCGAAGCAGGCTGGCAGCATACGCGCGAAGGGCTTTCATATAAAAAGTCACCTTGCTTGTCGTATGCTGGCCACATAATTCCTTTAATCCCTGTGCTCCAAGATTCACTGCGGCCAATGCCCCATTCAGATCGGCCAGGTTTTCTTCGGGCAAGCGAGTCGGGTATGCGCCTCGGGTTAGAATGCTCTTGATCCTATCCCATTGAACTTCTCCGCTTCTTACTAAATAGGTTGGCTCGATGATAACGCCTTCTTCATCCAGGTATCGGGCATTCGCGGGCATCGATCCTGGCTTCAGACCGCCTATCTCAGCGTGGTGTGCCCGGGTGGCCACAAAACCAATCCGCTTCCTTTTGAAATAGACCGGTTTGATTAACGTAACATCCGGTAAATGCGATCCGCCAAAAGCGGGATGGTTTGTAATCACTACATCGCCCTCCTTCATTGGCAGCACCTTTACTACTTCGCGTACACAAACACCCATGCTGCCAAGATGTACCGGAATATGCGGAGCATTTACGACCAGGTATCCTTGCGCATCCATCAGGGCACAGGAAAAGTCAAGTCGCTCCTTTACATTCACAGAAAATGAAGTTCGCTGCAACAACGCGCCCATTTCCTGAGCTACCGCAGTAAACCGATTACTATACAATTCTAACGCAGCTTCGGTAACGTGTTTGCTCAAAGTTGATTTTATCCTTTTCCTTTGCTGCAGAGTTCCATGGTTGTATTGGTCTAAAGAAAACTCCCAACCCGGATTGATCAGGGTAGTTGAATTTTGACTAACAAGTAACGCGGGTCCTGAAATGACCGCCCCCGGCCGCAGCGACTCCCAGGAAAACAACCCGGCTCTCTTCCAGCCGTTGAAAAATATCTTGATCAATCGGGAATGCCTCGGCTTATACTTATTAGTAATCTTTTTTCTCTTCGTGGCTATTGAACCTGGTACTGCAAGAATGACTCGTATTGATTCAATTTCTATCGCACGGTTTACAAGCCAGTGGCCATAAATGACTTTATACTTTCTTTTAAACTCGGAGCGTACCTGCTTCGCACTTTTATAGTTGATCTCAATCGTACTTTCCTGACCTTTGAAACGTACGAAAACGAGGCACCGATCTAACTTCACCTCGTTGGGATTAAATCCATCGGCTACCAGTTTGGCCAGACCCCGTTCGTGCAAGGTTTTAAAATTCGATTTTAATAATGCATTGACCCCTGACAGGTTTTGCAAAATCAGTTGCTCTTCAAAATGTTCAATCCGGGCATGACCAATGCCATAGGCGCTAAGTAAACCGGCATCATAGGGAATCAAAATGGTACGCATCCCCAACAACTCGGCCAGAGCACAGGCGTGCTGCCCACCGGCACCCCCAAAACTTAACAAGGTGTACGCACCCGGATCATGGCCTTCCTGAACCGAGACTTTGCGAATAGCCTCGGCCATTTTTTCGTTGGCGATCTGAATGAATGATTCGAGGAGTTCACTCCGAGGTGGGACCTTCCCGGATTTATTTTTTATTTTTCCTACGACCTGATCCAATGCACGCTCCGATTGATCGGCATACAACGGTATTGAAAACAACTCTGCATTGGTACGACCTAGTAACAAATTAACATCGGTGATTGTGAGTGGCCCTCCGCTGCCATAACAGGCTGGCCCGGGTGAAGCTCCTGCACTGTGCGGTCCCACAATCAATTTGTATCCATCAAGGTCGCAGATGGATCCCCCGCCTGCAGCAATCGTTTCAATGGCCAACGAAGGCGAAAGAATACGTGCTGCTCCCACTTTTGACTCGTACCGATAAGCAAAATGGTTGTTGAATAAAGACACATCGGTGCTGGTCCCTCCCATGTCGAACGTAATAATTTGTCGATGTCCAGAAAGCCTGGCGGCCGTAGCGGCCCCCACTACACCCCCTGCCGGACCACTCAGGAGGCTATCTTTTGGATAAAATTTCTGAGCGTTAACCAGGCCGCCAGCACTGGTCATAATCTTCATTTTTGCCTGCGAAAGCTTCTGCTGAATACCCTTTATGTAATGATGGATAATCGGACTTAGGTAGGCATTCGCTACCACCGTTTCCGCACGGGGAAGAATTTTAATCTGGCCTGAAACTTCGGTGGAGGTGGATACAAAGTTGACCCCGGCTTGAGTGAGCCGATCCTTGAGCATGCGCTCATGAATTGGATTTTTATAGCTGTTTATCAGAGCGATGGCGACTGACTCACAATTATTTTTCTTTACACTATTCAGTATTGAATTCATGCAAAGATCTGAAAGAGGAATCTGGATGGAGCCGGTTGAGTCAACTCGCTCGTCAACTTCTATTACCCATTCATATAACGGCTTCTCTTTTTTAACATCAATTGCAAACAAGTCACTGCGTTGTTGCGTACCTATCACAAGAAGATCCTTAAACCCTTTCGTAATCAACAACGCTGTGCGGGCACCTTTTCTTTCCAGCAAGGCATTGGTGCCACGCGTAGATCCTAACTTCAAATCGATGGGCGGAAAAGATTCCAGCAGGCCTGTTTCCGTAAGCAGTCTCGTTGCAAACACTGGCACTTCCTCTTCCGAACTGACCTCAAAGGAAGTTCCTTCCGGTAAGTGAGTATCAAGGGCGGAGGTTAAATAAATCAGACTCTGCTCCAGATCCACACTTTGGATTGTCGATAAAGAGTGGGTTGCATTTTTAAAGAGTATTTTGAAGTGTTGAAAAATGTCGCGCGAAACAGGCCATGCTATTTTAACGAGGACGCAAGTCGAAGTCAGTTGATTTACAACTTCCCCCTTCAACACTCCATGGCTAAGAACCTTGAGCCGCTTCTTCCTGTTGTCCGGAGCATGGGCAATGCAATCGGTAAAAGTGCCCCCTGTATCAACCCAGATCTTCCAGTGGGTCATTTGATCGAGCTAACGATTTGCTTTTTGGTCATCCGTATTCCCACAGCTTTTAAAAATTCGGTAGAACCATCCGGGTGCTCGCGCACGAAAGGTTTAGTATATACCAACGAGTCCGGCCCCATCCTTTGAACATTATCTGAGCCTGCTGCTGCTTGATACGCTTCCAGAATCTGTTTTTCGATTGTCCGTAACATGGTGTTGTTCGCCTGCAGGCTGATGATCTCCACCTGATAAACCTGTGAAATTGAATCCAAAAATTGAGTATTGCTGAGTGTTTTGTCTCGTTTTTCAACCAGCGATGCAACTTGCCGGCCATATTGAAATGCGGCATCCATAATTTGTGATTCGGTTACCTTCTTGATTTCATTCTGCACCATATTCTCTTTCATCCGTTTCCGTTGGTCATCGGTTAACGAGCCGGTACAAGACATCCATAGAAAGGATAAGATCAACAGCAGATGTTTCATAGATTACATTTGTAAGGCCTAAAATTAAAAACTCCCGGTGGAATCCTTGTGATCCGACTAGCGGGCAAGATCCCTTTAAAGCCTCTGATTTTATTACCTTTGCAGCCTTCTTTCAGTTATGCTCGAAAAATTACAGGAAATAAAGGATCGGTTTGAAGAAGTGGGGCAGCTATTGGTGCAACCGGATACCGTTACCGACCGCAAAAAATTCAGTCAGCTCAGCAAGGAATACAAAGACCTGGAAAAAGTGGTGGTGAAATACAACCAATATCAGGCTGCTCTGGAGGGTATTAAACACGCCAAGGAACTACTTCAAAAGGAGAAGGATGCAGAGCTGAGGGAGCTGGCAAAGATGGAACTGGATGAACTGCAGCCTAAGAGCGAGGCGCTTGAAAATGACATCAAAGAGCTGTTGATGCCAAAAGACCCAAATGATTATAAAAATGCGATTCTCGAGATCCGGGCCGGAACCGGAGGAGATGAAGCCGCCATTTTTGCAGGCGATTTATGGCGTATGTACCAGCGGTTTTGCGAACGCAGGGGCTTCAAGTTTCAGGTGATGGATGTAACCGAAGGCACTGCCGGTGGCTACAAAGAAGTTATTACTGAAGTGGCGGGCGAAGGTGCTTACGGAATACTCAAATACGAATCCGGAGTTCACCGCGTACAGCGCGTGCCTGATACCGAAACCCAGGGCCGCGTACACACTTCAGCGGCTTCCGTGGTAGTGCTGCCCGAAGCTGAGGAAGTAGACGTGGAGCTGAATCCGGCTGATCTCGAATTTCAAACCGCCCGCTCCAGTGGAGCCGGGGGTCAGAATGTGAATAAGGTTGAAACCAAAGTTCAGTTAACACACAAACCCACCGGCATTGTGATTACCTGCCAGGTAGAGCGTTCGCAACATGGCAACCGCGAACGGGCCTTGCAAATGTTGCGCACCAAACTTTACGAAATGGAAGTGGAGAAGCAACAGGCACAGATCGGTGCTTCACGCAGAAGCCAGGTACGCAGTGGCGATCGATCCGAAAAAATCAGGACATACAATTATCCACAAAGCCGAGTAACCGATCACCGCATCGGGTATACGCAGCACAATCTTCCCTCGGTAATGAACGGAGAAGTCGATGAATTTATCAACCAGTTAAAGATCGCTGAGACGGCTGAAAAGATGGCGGAGGGTAAATAACTCAGCGATCGGCCATTACCTTCAAACTTAAATCCAGACTCTTTACAGAATGCGTCAAAGCGCCCACCGAAATGTAATCGACTCCGCATTCAGCCACCTGGCGTAGGGTGCTTTCCGTAATCCCACCGCTTGCCTCTGTTTTATAGGCACCCCCGATCATGGCCACCGCTTGTCTCATATCCCCCAGGCTCATGTTGTCGAGCATGATGATATCAATTCCTCCTACTTGCAACACCTCTTCCACTTCTTTTAGGGTGCGGGTCTCTATTTCAATCTTCAGATTCTTTTTCTTCGCTTGTAAATAACGCTTCACATTTTCAATGGCGGCATGAATGCCTCCGGCAAGGTCAATGTGATTGTCTTTGAGCATGACCATATCATACAAGGCAAACCGATGGTTCCTTCCGCCCCCAATGGCAACGGCCCATTTCTCTGCGAGGCGAAAATTGGGGGTTGTTTTACGCGTGTCCATGAGTTGTGCCTGCGTACCCTCAATCAGGTTGCAAAGCCGGTTTGTGTATGTAGCGATACCGCTCATGCGCTGCATGCAATTGAGCACCAACCGTTCAGCCATTAATAACGACTGGGCCTTGCCGGTTACGGTAAATGCAATCTCACCTTTTTTAATTGGGTCACCGTCTCTCTTGGATAAGATCATCGAGAGCGCAGGATCAACCTGGTGAAAGATTTCACCCGCCAGTTCTACTCCGGCCAGAATCCCTTTGTCCTTTATCAGCAAGCGAGCGGAGCCCATCGTAGCGGAATCTACTGCCCCCAGTGAAGAATGATCGCCCTCCCCGATGTCTTCGGCTAATGCCTGCTGAATAAAGTGATGTATTGCCTGATCGGTAAGGTACGATGGACGCATTACTCCTTCACAAAACTGATTTCGTGAATGAGGTAAACCGTACCGGATTGCTTGACCCGGATGAGCACGTTAAACTGATCGTTGCTGCTTTTGTAATTCCCGATTGCATACTGCAGTCCGCTCTTCGATGAACCGGTATGTTCGATGGTAAAATCGCTTACCGGATATTTTTTAAAAAAATCGCGCAGCACAAATTCACCCTGTGCCTTGCTGTAGGTGTTAATCTCTCCCTCCAGGTTAATATCCACCGATTGATTGAGGTGTTTAACCATTTCTTTAGCACTTCCGGTTTTTAAAGCATCCTTGATCGGAGAAAATATTTCAGCCTGAGCCCAAACGAGCTGTGTGCTCAAAGCCAAAAACAACGTAAAAACCCACTTTCTGCTCTCCATAGCGGTAAGGAATAGGCCAAAATTATGCCATTAATACGGGAACCAAAAATATGTAAATCACTATTCGAACCTAACATCCGTTTTTGTTGTATCGATGGTGACAAGCTTGAATCGTTCGCATAAAAACGGGAATTCAACTCTATATTTGACCTCTCAATTCTACAATTATAAATGATGGACAAGAAAGTATTATTGATGATTCTGGATGGCTGGGGTATTGCCAAGAACAAAAAGGTATCGGCCATTGACCAGGCGCAAACTCCTTATATTAATTCACTTTATAAGAAGTACCCGCATAGCAAGTTAGAGGCATCCGGTTTAGCGGTTGGATTACCGGCCGGCCAAATGGGCAATTCGGAAGTAGGCCACATGAATATTGGGGCGGGCCGTGTTGTATACCAGGATTTGGTACGTGTTAACAAAGCGGTTGAAGAAAAAGAGCTGGATCACAATCCGGTTTTGCTGGAGGCCCTTGAATACGCTAAAAAAAATGACAAGGCATTTCATTTGATCGGGCTCCTATCCGATGGTGGCGTGCATTCGCACATCGATCACCTAAAAGGACTTTGTACCATTGCACACCATCATGGGCTGAAGCAAGTATTTATTCATGCCTTTATGGATGGACGCGATACGGATCCGAAAGGTGGTGTTGGCTATCTGAAAGACCTGAAGAATCATCTGGGTAAAACTGTAGGTCAGGTCGCTACCGTGGTGGGGCGGTATTTTGCCATGGATCGCGACAAACGTTGGGAGCGCGTAAAGTTGGCCTACGATGTAATGGTTCATGGCACAGGCGAAAAGACAACCGATGTAATCAAGTCCGTTGAAAAATCATATGATGCCGGGGTAACAGATGAGTTCATTAAACCCATTGTGGTCACGGATACGGTAGGAAATCCGCTAACGAAAATCCAACCGGGAGACGTGGTACTCTGCTTTAACTTCCGCACCGATCGCGGACGGGAAATTACCATGGCGCTGACCCAGCAGGATTTTCATGAGCAAAATATGTACAAGCTCGACCTGCACTATGTAACGCTTACCAACTATGATGACACTTTTCAAAAAGTGCGGGTGATCTTTGATAAAGACAACCTGGAAAACACGCTGGGAGAAATCGTTTCAAAAGCCGGCAGGAAACAAATCCGGATTGCTGAAACAGAAAAATATCCGCACGTTACCTTTTTCTTTTCAGGAGGAAGGGAAGAAGTGTTCCCGGGTGAATCCCGGATTCTTTGTCCCTCGCCCAAAGTAGCTACGTATGACCTGCAACCGGAGATGAGTGCGCGCGACATTCGCGACAAAATCATTCCTGAGCTTGAAAAAAAATCGGCAGACTTTATTTGCCTGAACTTTGCCAACCCCGATATGGTTGGCCACACCGGTGTGTTTGAAGCAGCGGTAAAAGCCTGCGAAACCGTTGACCAATGCAATGAAGCGGTTACCGAAGCAGCTCGTAAAAATGGTTACTCCATTATCATTATAGCCGACCACGGCAATGCCGATATGATGATTAATGACGATGGTACGCCCAACACAGCCCATACCACCAACCTGGTTCCCTGCATTCTGGTGGATGATCAGTACAAAGGCTCCATCAAAGACGGGAAGCTGGGTGATCTGGCCCCTACTATTCTTACCTTAATGGGAATTTCCATTCCAAAAGAAATGACCGGTACCGTGTTGATCGACAAAGGATGATTCGAGCATTATTTCTATTTATCCTGGGGTTCATTTTGTTTACTTCCTGCAATCAATCCAATTTGAAGTATGAGAAATTGTACTTTGACTTCGATAGTCTGATCACCGCTCAGGAGGGGGCTGTGGTGAAGAACAAATTAAGGCTATCAAAAGTGGTCTTGCTCGATGGAAAGCAAGATCGATCTACATCCCTGGTGGATAGTGCCGGAATCGCGCAGGAGTTAGATGTATTTCGGCAACTCGACCTGATTAATAAACCCCTTTATCTAAATGCCTACCAGGTTTCCGATGGCGTTGAGGACTCAAATAGCAACCTCACCCTCCGGAAATACACAACAACCAGTCAGTTTCCAATACCGTGGGTAACTTTTTATTACCAGGGCAATTTCCATGATCTTAAAAAAATTGAATCGTTGTACCGCGAAAACAACACCCTTTATTCAACCGAGCGCAGGCTTCTGCTTGAGTTTGACTCGAGTTCCGGAGAGTTGCTGTTAAGTCGCTACCAGCTTGTCGGCTTTCAGAAAATGATTCTGAATGATACGGTTCATTTTTCAGTGGAGGGTGTGCTCGAACACTAGTTTACATAGTTTTTAAAATACATCATGGCCAAAAGATCCCGTCTGGAGGAAGGAGAAAAGCGACCGTTGAATAAATCGGGTGTACAGAAACTGCTCGGCATTTTTCGTTTTGTTTGGCCGTACAAAGCGTGGTTTATTTTAGGGTTAATCGCCTTGGGGTTATCCAGCATCATCTTGTTAGCCTTTCCATATTTCTCAGGAAAGCTGTTGGATGTTGCCCAGGGGAAAAAAGACTTCCTTTTCACCAGCATCAATCAAATCGCACTGGTGTTAATTGGCATTTTACTGATCCAAAGTGTTTTTTCCTTTCTCAGAGTATATGCTTTTACCCTGGTAAGTGAGAGAACGTTAGCGGACTTAAGGCGGCATATCTATACCAAGATTATTTGGTTACCTCTTTCCTTCTATGATAGCAGAAGGGTAGGTGAATTGATTAGTAGAATCACGTCCGATGTCAGCACCCTTCAGGATACTTTCACTTTTACCTTGGCCGAATTGTTGCGGCAGATACTTGTGTTGGCGATTGGGATACCGGTCATTTTCATTCTTTATCCGAAGCTGACCATTTTCATGTTACTCACTTTTCCAATTTTGGTATTGGCCGCTTTATTCTTCGGGAAATTCATTCGAAAATTATCCAAGAAAACTCAAGACCAGTTGGCCAATTCCAATGTGATTGTGGAAGAAACGCTACAATCCGTAGCGGTGGTGAAATCCTTTACCAACGAATTGTTTGAAGTGGCCCGGTACAAAAAGTCATTGGATGAGGTGGTTCGAACGGCCATCCACGCATCCCGGTACCGGGGATTGTTTATCTCTTTTACGATCGTAGCACTGTTTGGCGGAATTGTTGCCGTGAGTTGGTATGGAGCGCGTCTGGTTCAAACCGGGGAGGCGGACGTAGGAGAGTTGTTCTCTTTTGTTTTATACACGGCCTTTATTGGCGGATCCATTGCCGGCTTGGGTGATATCTACAGCCAGTTGCAACGATCCGTTGGGGCCTCAGAAAGAATTCTTGAAATTCTCGATCAGCCGGATGAACAATCCATCTCCGATTTCAAAACCAAGCTGAATGGTGAAATAGAATTTGATTCTGTTTCGTTTTCCTATCCCACCCGAAGTGATGTAGAGGTGTTGAAAAACATTAGCTTCAAAATAAGTCCGGGAGAAAAGGTTGCCTTGGTGGGGCCTAGCGGTTCCGGAAAGTCTACCATCATCAGCTTATTAATGCGCTTCTATCCAGTGCAGTCAGGACATATTCGCGTTGATCAGCACGATAGCACCCACTATACCTTATCGGACTACCGTCATAACATAGGCATTGTTCCGCAGGAAGTAATTCTCTTTGGGGGTACTATCCGCGAAAATATTGGCTACGGAAAATCGGGTGCGACCGAGCAGGAGATTACCTCAGCCGCTAAAAAGGCAAACGCCTGGGAATTTATTGACAGTTTTCCTGAAAAATTAGACACCCTTGTCGGAGACCGAGGCGTGAAACTTTCAGGAGGGCAACGACAGCGCATCGCCATTGCACGGGCCATCCTAAAAGATCCTTCGATCTTGATTCTGGATGAAGCGACCAGTTCGTTGGATGCTCACTCTGAAAAACTTGTTCAGGAAGCCCTCGAAAAGCTCATGGAAAACAGAACTACCATTGTCATTGCCCATCGGCTCAGTACGATCCGAAAGGTGGATCGGATTTTAGTCATCAAAGAAGGTCAGATTGCCGAATCCGGTTCCCATCTACAGCTCAGCGCCCTCGATAATGGGATTTATAGTAACTTGCTGAAATTACAAGTGGAAGTAAAATGAAGTCAGAAGTCCACATTCTCAAAGACCATCACCTCCGAACCACCACCAGCCGCTCGGCCATATTAAACCTCTTTATTAAGAACCCTTTTGCCCTTTCCTATTCCGACATAGAACGCGAAATCGCTGAGTCTTATGACCGAGTTACTGTATACCGTACCCTTAAGACCTTTTTGGATAAAGGTGTTATCCATAAAGTTCTAGATGACGAAGGGGGGCTGAAATATGCCCTTTGTAGTGAGCCCTGTTCAACGCGTGAACATCATCATGAACATGTTCACTTTAAATGTGAAAAGTGTGGTCAAACCAATTGTCTGGATACCGTAACAATACCCGATGTGCAATTACCGGGTGGGTATAGGGTTAAGGAAATGAATCTATTAATTCAAGGAATTTGCGATAAATGCCGATAATAGCCCTGTTAGCAGGTTCCTTTTTCTATGAATGCTGGATAAACCGGCTGGTAAGTTTTTGTAATTGAATTAATTTGTAGCTTTGGCTTTAATTGAGAGGTGATTACCAGCCCCCTGGTGGCCGATAATCACCTCTTTTTTGCCCCAAAAATCTATTTATAGAGAATGCTAGCGTTTAACCTGTTTGGTTTCGACCTGAGTGACGAATCCTTTCTTTTTGGTGTTTTTGGTGCAATCATCCTGGTATTCCTCCTTTTGGATCTTGGCGTTTTTAACAAGACTGCCCATAAGATTTCAACCAAATCAGCCTTATACCAATCCATCTTTTGGGTCTTTGTCAGCACGGTATTTGGCTATCTTATTTATGCTTTTGATAAAGAAAGTGGTGGTGCCGATGGTGCCTTTGAGTACTTCTCAGCTTACCTGACCGAATATGCTTTATCCGTTGACAACATCTTTGTCATTCTACTTATCCTAAAGTACTTCAAAGTCAAGGAGGAGTATTTTCACAAAGTTCTTTTCTGGGGTATTCTGGGGGCAGTATTCTTCCGCGGTATTTTCATTTTTGTTGGAGCCATTCTAATTCACAAGTTCCATTGGATTCTTTACATCTTTGGGGTCTTTTTGATTTACTCCGGTATCAAAATTTATTTTGAAGATGGTGATGAGAAAATTGATCCTGAGAAAAACCCAATCCTGAGATTTTGCCGTAAATACCTGCCCATCACATCCGATGAAATGGGCGGAAAATTCCTGGCCCGCGTGGATGGGAAGCTGATGTTTACCCCGTTGTTTCTGGTGATTGTGCTGATCGAAACCACCGATCTGATCTTTGCGGTCGACTCCATCCCGGCAGCGTTTGCCATTACTACCAATGAATTTATCATTTATACTTCCAATATTTTTGCGGTGATGGGCCTCCGAGCGATGTTCTTCCTGCTTTCGGGGATCATTGATAAATTCTACCTCCTGCAAAAAGGACTTTCAATTATTCTCTTCTTCATCGGAGCTAAAATGCTTCTGGAAATTGGCAAGGATTATGATTTTCTGCCCAAGGTACTAACCGATATGCCCCCGACCATTTCCTTTATGGTCATTTTAGTGACACTCACATTGTCGATCGTGTTCTCGGTATTGATCCCGCGAAAAGAAAAGGAGTCGGAAGAACTGAATTAATCAGGCCACTTCGGCAAAGAAATCGGCCGGCAAAATCTTCAACAAGATGGGTAAGGTTAAATACCGCTGAGGCAGTGAGACAATCACAAAAGTGGGTATTGTTTTCAGGATTCTGATTAGCGATGCCTGAAGTTGTTCTTTTTCCACCTCCACCAACTCGCGCATGCGCGCCCTTCTCAGAAGCTCCATTACTTCTTCGCTATCCTTTACTTCTTTGAGAAGTCGATTTTTATTACTGATGGTAATTTTATTCATCCGGCCAATGAACCGCTCGCTTATCAAATTATAATCTTGCTTGCTTTGCAAGTAACTCAGGTGTTCCCAGTGTTCCAATACAAACCCCTCTATTGCCAACTGGCTATTCTCCAGGTCGCTCTCATTAAATCCAAGAAGTTTGTTGAGTCGTTTTATAAATCCAAGCTCCGACTCCTCCACCTGTTTATCTGCCCAAATCGTTAGAATGGCAATCTCAAGGAAATACTTTTTCAGAATCCACGAATTGTTGGTTGGGAGATTGATGTCATCCAAAGGAATTCCTTCTTCAAAGATTTTCTTAGCCTCCCGAAGTTTATTGTTGGGCAACTCTGTGCTTTGAAGAAAATACTCCAGCAATCGCCTCTCTTCAATCTCAAGGATAGCGTTTGAATGCGCAGCACAGGCAATTACCTTGACAACCGAAAATCGAAGTTCTTCCCGCTCATACTTAAAGAAATCGGAAACAATTCGATCGGCATTGGTATGGATCCATTGGCCAAAAATAAAAATGTCGAGAAACAAGAGGCTGTTGTGAAAAAACTTCACCCAAAAATTGTTGCTCCCCTCCGTGGTGACGTTAATGCGTTTATCTAAAATTCGCTCCGCCAACTCCAGTGAAGATTTCCTTCGGCCAAAAAGTGTTTTGGTGGGAGTTGCCAATTCCGGAAATATGGTATTGTAAAAGTTGGCAATATTCTCAAGGGCATGAACAATTACTCTGGAAAGATCCTCCGGGGTCTTCACCGATTTATCATGAAATAACAGCGCGCTGCTGATGAGACTTTCTGCCAACAGGATTTTCATCTTGTCCCTTTCGCCCCAGTCCTTTACATTCGGGAAATCGGTTGCCCCCACCGGTTGTCCGTACATAATTCCCGTGGGTTGAATTAATTTGTATAAAGAGTGTTCAGGATGCGATACCCTTCCGTTTCCGGCAGAATAGTCTTTGAGCAGGTCCTTGCGGAAGTCGAGATATTCTTTTAACCAGCCTTTTTCTCCCGGATTCATGGGATTGATGATGAATTAAAAAGGAAGTTACAAATATTTTTGAACCGGTTACTCGATATTCTTCCAGCCCTTCTTTTCGATCGACCGGAAGGAGTCTTCCACTTTCTTTTGCAGGCCCTTTTTATACACATCCAGTTTCTTTGCGATATTTTTATTCTCAGTACCCAGTATCTGGGTGGCTAAAATTCCTGCATTTTTTGCCCCGTTTAAGGCTACTGTGGCCACGGGAACGCCCGATGGCATTTGTAAGATTGACAATACAGAATCCCAACCATCAATTGAATTGGACGATTTAACCGGTACACCAATCACAGGTAATGAAGTAAATGATGCTACCATGCCCGGCAGGTGCGCTGCTCCGCCAGCCCCGGCAATAATTACCCGCAATCCCCTGGATCGTGCCGTAGAAGCATAATCCGCCATGCGTTGTGGTGTCCGATGGGCTGATACTACGGTGAGTTCAAATGGGATATTCATTTCTTCCAGAAATTCAGCGGCCTCTTTCATAATTTTTAAATCCGACTGACTTCCCATTATGATTCCAATCAAGGGCTTGCTCATGCTTTAACTTTAAGAGTTTGCTTTACAAAATTGGCTTTCTTTTTCAAACTTCCCAGATCGGCATCCACAACCGTTACATGACCCATTTTTCGAAATGGCTTTGTCAGCTTCTTCCCATAGAGGTGAACGTGTACGCCCGATTGTTTGAGCACCTCCTCTAATCCTTCGTAGCGGGCTACTCCGGAATAATCTGCTTCTCCCAATAAATTAATCATGGCACTCGGACACCTGATGGTTGTATCTCCGGGCGGAAGATTCAGGATCGCCCGTAAATGTTGTTCGTACTGCGAGGTAATATTTCCCTCAATGGTTTGATGACCACTGTTGTGTGGCCGGGGGGCTATCTCGTTTACCAGTACATCACCTGTTTTCGTGACAAACATTTCAACAGCCAAAATTCCAACCAGATTTAACTTTTCAATCAATCTCCGTGCGATGCCATCGGCTTTTACTGCAATAGAAGAGTTTATTTGGGCTGGAGAAAACAAATACTCCACCAGGTTCGCCTCCGGGTGAAATACCATTTCTACAGCCGGGTACGTAGCTATTTCGCCATTTTCATTTCTGGATACGATAACCGAGATTTCCGCTTCAAACTCGATCAGTTTCTCAAGCAGTCCCGGGGCATCAAAGGCAAGGGCTAGGTCCGTTTCGTTTCGGATAATTTGTACACCCCGCCCGTCATATCCTTCTCTGCCTAATTTGTTCACGGCAGGAAGAAAATCCCGATGGTTAGAAACCTCATTTTTGTTTTCAACCAATCGAAATTCCGCAGTTGGAATTTGATGCTGAAAATAGAATTGCTTCTGACTTCTTTTATCCTGTATCAACTCGATTATCTCAGGCTGGGGGTACACTTTCTTTCCTGCCTTAACGAGTTCCTTCAGCGCACGTGTATTTACGTTTTCGATCTCGATGGTGATGAGATCACAGACTTTCCCAAAATCAAGCACGGTTTGAAAATCGGTGAGTTTCCCTGCGGTAAATGGTGCCAGGTTCGAACACGGGGCTTGGGGATCCGGATCCAATACCTGAAAGGAAATATTGAAGTCAATGCCCGATTGAATGAGCATGCGCCCCAACTGCCCTCCCCCTAAAATCCCAACTTTATAATTCTGGTAAAATGATTCGCTCATGACTGTGACAAAAATACATCCGAAGTCATGATCTGCACACAGATGGGGCTTAATATTCCTTAATGGCGTTTGCCCGGGCTACGACATCATTAAATTCTATGCCCGAAGTTTTGATTGTATAAAGGAGCAGACGCACTTCCTTCACATGAACCCTGCCATCCACATCAGAAAGCTTATAGAGATGCACGAATACATTCAGTTTCTCCTCGTCTGTACATGCATTTAGCAACTCAACTCCAGTCATATAGATTTCCCGTTCTGATTTGCCCTTAATGGAAGACTCAAATTCCTTAAAGATCGCATCTGGAATATTTTCACGCACTTTAATTCGGCCGAGGGCGGTGTATTCATTCTCATCGATAATGCCGTCTGCACTAATTAAGAGATGTGCGATGTAGAGGAGACCTAATTGTGAGTTTCGGGTAGATGGCATTCGGGTATTCTTTGATTTAAAGATAGGCAGAATTGCATGGAATTAATCTTGATGCAAGATTGGTGTAAGATTAAGAAAGACTTTGAAAGATAATGAAAGCCGACAGATAAGCTACTGCGGTCATGTATACGAGTTGAATGAGTGGCCACTTCCACCCCTTAGTCTCCCGTTTTACTACCGCCAATGTACTCATGCATTGCATGGCGAATGTATAGAACACTAATAGAGAAAGTCCTACCGCTGTGGTATATCTCGGTCCTCCGGTTTGTGGGTTGATTTCCGATTTTAATTGGGCCTTTATGGTTGTCTGATCCTCGGTGCTGCCTAAACTATAAATGGTGGCTATCGTGCTGACAAAAACCTCGCGGGCAGCAAAGGAAGTCACCAGGGCAATTCCAATTTTCCAATCGTAGCCCAGGGGCGCGATCATCGGCTCCAGGCCTTTACCGATTATTCCTGCATAGGAATGCTCCAGTTTATAGGCTGCAATACGGTCTTGTATTTCCGCATCCGTCAATCTCTGCTCAGAGGCTTGCTCCAACACGACAGCTTCTGCCTGATTCATCTGGTCAGACGGACCATAGCTGGCAAGTACCCATAACACAACCGATATAGCCAGAATCACTTTGCCTGCTTCAAACACAAAAGACTTGGTTTTCTCTACGATCGTATAGCCAACGTTTGCCCATTTTGGTTTGCGATAGGTGGGCATTTCCATTATCAAATAACTCCGTTCTTCGGTTTTAATGATGAACTGAAGAATAAAGGCGGAGATAATGGCGGCAAAAAAACCCAACAGGTACAGGCCCATTAAAACAAGACCCTGGTAATTGAAGAATCCAAAGAGTTTATCATCCGGAATAATCAAGGCAACCAAAATGGTGAACACCGGAAGCCGAGCTGAACAGCTCATAAAAGGGGTGACGAAAATAGTAATCAGCCGGTCCTTCCAATTTTCAATCGTGCGGGTAGCCATGATGGCGGGAATTGCACACGCCATTCCCGAAATCAACGGCACCACACTCTTTCCATTGAGCCCAAACTGACGCATAATTTTATCCATCAGAAAAACTACCCGCGCCATGTACCCACTCTCTTCCAATATGGAGATGCAGGCGAAGAGAATAGCAATCTGCGGGATGAAGATCACGATGCCACCAATGCCCGGAATAATTCCCTGTGTGATCAAATCAAAAAACGGACCCTCAGGAAAAAATCGATCCAATGAATTGCTCAATCCCGCAAAGGAGCTGTCAATAAAATCCATCGGTATTTGCGCCCAGGCAAATATCGCCTGGAAAATAAGGAAGAGCACCGATAAAAAAATCAGGTAGCCCCACACCTTGTGTGTAAGCACGCGGTCAATGCGATGTGAGAATTTCTTCCATTCGGGATCAGATGTCTTGAGTGTTACTTTGGTAAGCAGATCCTGAATAAATCCATAGCGGGTAACCGTTTCGGCTCCCTGGTATTTATGCGGAAAAAATTTCTCCGCCTTCGCAAGTTGTGTAATGAAATCACGATCGGCCTGGGAAAGAAAAACCAGATTCTCTGTTTGCTGCAAATATTGATAGGCCTCATAATCGGTAGTGAGACGGAAGCGTGATCGGATTTGAGCCACCAGGGGTTTGATCTCCTCGTCAATCTGAAAAACCGGCTTCGAAGAAGCCTTCACAGTGCCTGCCAATATTTTTTTCAGATCCTGAATTCCCTGCCCTGTACGCGCGTTGATCATAACTACCGGTACATCCAGCGAGGCGGACAATTCCTGTACATCAATGCTTTGCCCGGATTGTGCCGCCAGGTCCATCATGTTTAATGCCAACACCGTTGGCAATCTCAAATCCATCAGCTGCGTGAGGAGCAGCATGCAATTCTTTAGGTTCGTGGCATCTGCCACCAGCACCACACAATCAGGATAGTGAGGTCCATGTTGATCAGCGAAAATCTCCGCCACAATTTTTTCATCCAGCGTTCTTGGATAAAGGCTGTAGATTCCGGGAAGGTCGATGATTTCCGCCTGCACCTGATCCGATAGATGACAAAGCCCTGTCTTCTTATCTACGGTAATGCCTGGAAAGTTTCCAATCTTTTGATTAAGGCCCGTAAGCTGATTGAAGAGTGAAGACTTCCCTGAATTGGGCTTGCCCGCCAACGCTACTTTAATCTTCTTCGCTGCCATTGATTAATTCAAGATAACGATGGTGGATGCCTCCTGAACCCGCAATGAAAGATCGTAGCCGGAAACGCTTACACACACCGGATCGCCCAATGGGGCTGTGAAATTGAATCGAACCGCGGTACCCGGCAAAAACCCCATCTCCAGAAGCTTAACAGATAAAGTTTCGTCCAAAAACCCCGAAATCACGGCCGATTCGCCAGGTTTCATGTCTGCAACGCTCTTTATCGGCTCCAACTTCTTATTTAGATTAATTTTAAACAGTGCGAATATAGGTTTACACTGAGAGTTAAACAATGATTATCTTCGGAGGTGAAAAAGAAAGTGCAGAAACCAATAAAACCAAAACCAAACAGGAAACTCACCGAAAAAAACGAGACCGAAGTGGACGATCGATTCGACTTTGGTGGCCTCCCAAAAATGAATCTCAAAAAAAATCTTGGGTGTGGATAATTAACCAACCATGAAAAAGGTATTCTTTAAAACACTGGCCCAACTTAATAAAGTCATCATGCCTCGCATCAGCAAACGCGACCTTACCCGGCTTACGAAGTGGGAGAAAGCTATTGTTGCCTACCGCTATTGGGTAACTACAAACGCGCTGGATTGAACTTAAAAACTCTCTGCAAAAAATACACGTTTTACCCGCTCGCTGGTATTGGTTAAAATTTCATAGGGGATAGTTTGGATGCTGTCCGCTACCGTTTGGATTGGCAGTCTTTCTCCGAAGATAATCACATCATCTCCTTCATGGGCTCCAATTCCGGTTACATCAACCATGGTCATATCCATACATACATTCCCAACTACCGGAGCCAACGCGTCATTAATCATCACTTTTCCCACACCGCGGCTGAAGCTACGACTAAATCCATCGGCATACCCAATGGCTATAGTGGCTACCGTCATGTCCTTTTGTGCACGGCCCCATCGTCCATACCCAATCGATTCCCCTGATTTAATATTTTTGATTTGAGAGATTACGGTCTTAAGGGTTGCCACAGGCTTCAGTTCCTGAACTGTATCCGAAGTTGGATTCACTCCATACAATCCTATGCCCAACCGAACCATATCCATCTGGTAGTGGGGCAATCGTAGAATGCCGGGCGAGTTTAAGATGTGCCGGATGGGTTGGATATTTAATTGCTGCGTAATTCTTCGATACGCGTTCTCAAAAATCTCAACCTGCGCCTTCGAGTACGAATCATGCTGCTGTTCATCGGCCCCAGCCAGGTGCGAAAAAATACTGGCTATCGTAATATTCGGTTGTGATTTTAAGATACGCACCGCCTCCGCCAAATCATCGGGTTCCATCCCCAGGCGATGCATCCCCGTTTCAATCTCCAAATGAATGCGACAAGGTCGATTTTCTAAAAACTGAACCAGCGAGTTGAGCAGGGCGAGACTATAGACAACGGGTTCCAGATTATTCGCAAGGAGGGTTGAATAACTTTCCTCCGAAGAATTCATCACCATGATGGGTAGCGTAATGTGATTTTTCCGAAGCTCTACGCCTTCATCTGCATAGGCTACTCCTAAATAATCCACCCGATGATACTGCAGTAAATTGGCTACCTCTTCACTGCCGCTGCCATAGGCAAACGCTTTCACCATGGCCATCAGTTTTACCCCAGGTTGAAGTCGCGATTTAAAAAAGTTGAGATTGTGCACCATCTTATTCAGGTCAATCTCCATTCGGGTGCCATGTACTTTACGCAACAATCGGTTCACTAACTTTTCAAACTGAAATGCTCTTGCCCCTTTTACCAAGATTGTTTCCTGCTGAAAGGTATCCCATTGGATTTTCTGCAGCGCTTCCTCCGTACTCGAATAGATTTGCGTTTCAATACCTTCTATATGCAACGCGTTCTGATTTCTCTTGAAGACCAGGCCAATCGCAATGAATTTATTTATTCCGCTTTTCAGGATCAACTCGCGGATTCTCATCGTAAGCTCTTTCTCTTCAAGTCCGGTTTGTAAAATATCCGATAGGATTAAGGCCTTTTTTTTCTTCTGTAATCCCGCTAAGAAATCAAGACTGATTAGCAATCCGCCCAGGTCATTGTTATAGCTATCATCGATTATCTGGCAATTGTTGATTCCTTGTTTAAGCTCCAGTCGCATTGCCACAGCTTGTATGTGTAGAACTCGCTCCTGAATTACCGGGGGCGTATAATTCAGTTTTAACATGAGCACAATGCAATGCAAGATGTTTTCAATTGATGCACGATCTGAAAACGGCAGATCAAACTGCAATACACCTTCTTTACCAGTTAGGGTAATTTTATTTTTTTCCTGCTGTACCCGATAATCCGCTTGCTGCTCAAACCCCCAACTGATGGCGGGAATTTTTAGCCTTTCAATCTCCTGATCTACAGTTGAATTATCCGAGCAATAAATCAAGGTGCCTGCTCGGGCGAATAAGTGTAGTTTCTCTCTTGCTTTTTCCTGTGCCGAATCAAATCCTTCATCGTGCGCGGTGCCCAGATTGGTAAAAATACCAATCGTTGGGCGGATTATTTTCTCAAGCTTTTCCATCTCCCCGGGCTGTGAAATACCCGCTTCAAAAATCCCAAGTTGGTGGTAGGGTTGCAGTTGCCAAACAGACAAAGGAACCCCAATCTGAGAATTATAACTACCCGGATTTTTAGCAATTTGAAAATCGGGGCTCAACAATTGAAAAAGCCATTCTTTAATAATTGTTTTTCCATTGCTCCCGGTAATCCCAATTACGGGAATGGATAACTGATTTCGATGGAACGCTACCAAAGCTTGCAAGGCCCCAATCGAAGAATTGACCAATAAAAAATTAGCCTGCGGATAGGATTCATAGGCGCACGGCTGCTCCACAACAAACTGACGAATGCCCTGACGATACAATTCCGAAATGAATTGATGGCCATCATGTCGCTCTCCGGCTATGGCAAAAAACAAGGCTGTTTCTGATAGTAACATTCTGCGACTATCCAGCACCACATCGCGAATTTCGCGATCACTAAAAAGTTGCTTCAACGCCCCTGAACAAATGGCCGGTAACTCGGAAAATCGTATCATATTCAAAACAACCTGGCCCCGTTGGGCACTGTTTTATCAACCGAGCAAAGAACCACTCTTTTGTGTTCATCCGGAAAGCCGGTAACGAGTACCTCCGAAATAAAATTGGCAATCTGGCGGGGTGGAAAATTAACTACACATACCACTTGTCGCCCTACCAGAGTGGCAGGGGTATAGAGATCAGTGAGCTGGGCGCTCGATTTTCGAACCCCCAATTCAGGTCCCAAATCAACCCAAAGCTGAAAAGCTGGCTTTTTGGCCTCAGGAAACGATTCGGCCCGAAGGATGGTACCAACTCGCAGGTCGATTTTATTGAAGTCCTCTAAAGTGATCATTATCAAAAAATTATTACTTTGCAAAGCTAATCCCGATTGTAATTTTTATTATTGGGGAAAGTCAGGAATATGATGAAGAACAGGTTTTGTCCATGGCTGGCAGGTTTATCAATGATGTTCATCGTATTGGCAGCAACTCCTGTAGTTGCCCAGGAAGGCAGTCCAATTAATGAGACCCCTGAACTGTACCCGTATCCTGATGCTTCCTTAAAAGAAGAAAAACCACTCTTAATTGAGCCCGAAGGAAAGGTGAGCACAACCGCCCCGCGTGAAACCGTGATTACACCTTCGCCCTCAAAATCGAAATCAAAAAACCCTGACTCAAAACCAACAGCCACAGGGAAGGCTGAGGAGGATGCTTTGTCCTTCAATTTTCTGTATTACATCATTCAGAAATTCAAGATTTCTGATATCGTTGATCAATAAGCTGAATCAGGCAAACTTTATTCTTGTAAATAGTTAATTTTGCAACTTTGTTGCAATTTGAGAAAAGCTTTCCTTTTAGTTTTTATCCTGTTACTTGGTAGTAGTCTCCTGTTAGGTCAACCTCAATGCAATCTTATCATTTCCGGTAAGGTGCTCGATGAAACAGGAAAACCATTACCGGGAGCCACCATCTGGATCAAGGAGCTAAATCTTGGCCTTGTCTCCACTTCAGAAGGTACATATTCTTTCACCAGGCTATGCCCAGGCACGTATTCATTAGAATTTAAATTTCTCGGGTTTGAAACGCAGCAGCGTTCGGTAAAGTTAGCCACTTCCGAATGGGTCGAAATCACGTTGGCAACAACCAATGAGATTCTGGAAGAGGTTGTTATTTCCGACCATCGGGAAGTTGTAAGTAAAGGAAATAACTTCTCATCGCTGTCGGCAAAACAACTGGATGAAGTAAAGGGCCGGTCGTTGGGGGAAACTCTGCAGGGGATAACCGGAGTAAATACCATTCAAACCGGGCCGGCTATATTCAAACCTGTAATCCACGGGGTTCATAGTCAGCGAATATTAATTCTCAATAATGGAATCCGCCAGGAAGGACAGCAGTGGGGAGCTGAACATGCCCCTGAAATCGATCCATTCATTGCAACCAATTTAGTGGTTATTAAAGATGCAGGGGCCATTAAGTATGGTACAGATGCGATTGGGGGTGTCGTGGTTGTTACTCCCGCGGAGTTACCGGTGGATCAACCAATCGGTGGTGATTTTCACCTGATCGGAAACAGCAATGGTCGAGCAGGTATTGTATCCGGTCTTTTGGAGGGCAGCATTCTTAAGAGTAAGGGTTGGGGTTGGCGAGTTCAAGGCACTGGTAAAAAGTCTGGAGACTCCCATGCAGCCGATTATAATCTGTCCAATACCGGCTTTCGCGAACTGAATTATTCAGCCTCCACCGGATATCACAAGGAGAACAAAGGCTTTGAGGTCTTTTACAGTCATTTCAACACGACCATTGGAATCTTGCGGGGCGCTTCCACCAACAGTACCGAAGACCTGGAAAATGCTTTTGAACGAGAACCTCCCCAATACACGGAGGATTTCACCTACACGATTGATCAACCACGCCAGGAAGTAAGTCATGATTTGGTTAAGCTGAATGGGCACATCCGTAACGGAAAAAATCTCTTCAATCTTCAGTATGGATTTCAATACAATAACCGCGAAGAATACGATGTGAGGAGAGGGAGCTTAAAAGATGTGCCGGCCTTGGGGTATAAGTTATTTACCCAAACGCTCGATTTTGAGTGGGAAACAACATTAAGGTCGGGACGTAGCCGGAGCCGGGGTATCAATGGAATGTGGCAGGATAACAATAAGATTGATGGAACCCAGACCATTCCTTTCATTCCAAATTTTACCAATTACACAGGAGGGTTTTTCTGGATCGAGAAAATTTCAACACTTCGGTGGGACTGGGATTTTGGAGCGCGGTTTGACTACCGGTATTACAAAGTGGCTGGTTTTGATTTTAAGAATGAATTGTATCGATCAACCTTATCTTTTAGCAATGTAAGCGCAGCAGCCGGGGCTACGTTTAAACTCAATCGCGCCAGCTCGTTGACAAGTAACCTCGGTAGCACCTGGCGCCCACCCAATGTTGCTGAACTTTACAGCCTGGGCACACACCAAAGCGCTGCCGCTATTGAATACGGGTTACTCTTAGACGAAACAACCAATGAGGTACTCGATCTCAGCGAGGTTGATTTCAAAACAGAACAGGCGTTGAAGTGGGTGAATACCTATCGCATTGAAAGCGGACCCTGGCAAGTGGAGCTTTCCGGCTATCTTAACTACATCTACAACTACATCTACTTAAAACCACGGGGCGTAACCCAAAACACACGCGGTGTGTTTCCTTACTTTCGGTACAGTCAAACAAATGCCTCGTTTTTGGGTGCCGATTTCATGGCGCACTATGAGTTGACGAACGCTCTCACGGTCAAAACAAAAATTTCTTTGTTGCGTGCTGCCGATGAAACGCAGGATGATTATCTCATTTTTATTCCTTCAAACAGGGCAGAGGTTTCTTTCCGCTATCAATTGGATAAAGTGGGTTCATGGAAGGATTTTTATGTTGACCTCACGGGGAATTATGTAGCCCGGCAAAATCGTGCTCCCCGCGTGGTTCCAATCGAAGATATCATTGATGCGAAAGAAATGGGCATTGACATCCTTGCACAAGATCCTCGTAACTTCGATTTTCTCCCACCTCCTGAAGCTTACATCCTTCTCGGTGCCAACATGGGCATCTCGAAGCCCATTCATAACTCACTCCTTCATTTCAGAATTTCCGTTCAAAATGCGTTGAATGAATCGTATCGTGAATACACCAACCGGATGCGATACTATGCTGATGACCTGGGTAGAAATGTAACAATCGCGCTTAAATACAGTTTCTGAAATAGAGATTTGCCCGTTTCGGAGTAAACCTTTATTATTGCAACAATGTTGCATAAATAATCACTATATGAAAAAGTTGTTCCTGGGGCTCTTTTTAGTAGGTTTTACAAGTTTTCTGGGCGGGTGCGGGGATGATCCAGAGCCCGAGAACATTCCAGAACTTATCACCAAGGTGACGTTAACTTTTACTCCAACCGGAGGGGCTCCTGTTCTTGTTACCGCCACCGATCCGGATGGTGAAGGTTCCCAAGACTTACAAATCGATGGGCCGATTACCCTGGTAAAAGGAACCACCTATGCATTGACTATTGAATTGATCAACGGCCTGTACGACCCTGGTGAAGACGGCTTTAACATTACCGAAGAAGTACGCGAAGAAGGTGAGGAGCATCAGTTCTTCTTTAGTTGGTCGGATGGAAGCTTTTCTGCTCCAGTTGGCACTGGAAATATCGGCAACAATGGTGTAGTCAATTATCAGGACGAAGATGATGGCGGGCTTCCTATTGGGCTCACCACGGAATGGACAACAGCCACAACTCCGGTTAGTGGTAAGTCGTTTCGGATTGTGCTCAAGCACCAGCCTGGTATCAAATCCTCGACTTCAACATCCGCTGACGGTGAAAGTGATTTGGACATTACGTTTGGGCTGAACATCAATTGAGCATTGGAATAGCCCCTGTAGAACTGGCTCGTTTTTCTCACCCTATATAACATTTTGTAAGTTACATTTTGTAAGTTACATTTTGCGAGTTATCTTTACCGGCCAATGAATGAACCCATCAATCCGTTTCCTATTTATGGCTATTTCGGGCCGAACTACTTCTGCAACCGCGCGCAGGAGACGAATGCAATTATCTCGGCCTTGAAAAATGGCCGTAACGTCACTTTATATGCTCCTCGAAGAATTGGTAAAACCGGGTTGATCCATCACGTCTTTCATCACCTTGGCAAAAAATGGAACTGTATTTATCTGGACGTTCAGGAGTCTTTTTCTTTTAAGGATTTTGCCAACAGCCTCCTGGAATCCGCTCTTAATGCGGTTTCTAAAAATAGAACGCTGCTAAAACAATTTCAGGACTGGTTGCTCATGCTTCGCCCGGTGATGTCGGCCAACCCCCATTCGGGCAACCTGCAACTGGAGATTGAATTTGCGAGTGAAAATCATCAACGGGTTACCGTAAAGGAAGCCTTAAAACTTTTGGATTCATTTGGTCCAGGAGTGATTGCGTTAGACGAGTTTCAGCAGATTACCTCATGGGAAGTAGATACCGTTTCCGTTGAGGGTTGGATCCGATCAGAAATGCAACAATTAAAAAACTTACGCTTTATCTTTTCCGGCAGTCAGTATCACCTACTTTCCGAAATGTTTAATTCTGCCAAGCGGCCCTTTTATGCCAGCACACAGGCTGCCTCCATTGGTAAAATCCCAACCGAAGATTATACTTCTTATATCCGGCAACACTTCAAAACCAACAACCTTAAAATAGCCCAAGACGAAGTGAATCAAATACTGACCTGGGCCGATGGCAACACGTACAATGTTCAGCTTCTATGCAACCGGGTTTTTTCAAAAACTAAAAAGGAAACTACCCGCGAACTGATTGATACATCCATCCTGGAAATTTATGCTGAAAATAAACTCTCGTACCTGGCACTAAGTAATTCAATGTCAAAGTACCAGTGGCGGGTACTAACCGCCATTGCGTTGGAGGGGAAGGTTTATCAAACCACGTCTAAAGATTTTATTACACGCCATAAACTGGGATCAAGCGCTTCTGTGCTTCGGGCGTTGGAGTTTCTCACTTCCCGTGAGCTGGTGTATCAGTACTTGGAAAAAACCGGAAAATCGTACTACGAAATTTATGACATCATCCTGATGCGGTGGCTTCAAAAGAAATGAAGTAATTTTGAACAACTCATTCTAAATAAGGTTATTCAAAAAACTGAAGCGCTATCAAAAAATTTGAAATTCCTGCTTACTATCGGTCCTCTATTACCGGCAAGGTCAAAGAAAGCCGCAGATTAAAAGATCTGCGCAAGCAGGATTTTTCTCCCACCATACTGGACTTCGGCCCGGTTCAATTTATTCTGGCCCGTCATTTTGGCTTCTGTTATGGCGTTGAAAATGCCATTGAAATCTCTTACCGGGCACTCGAAGAATCCACCGGTAAAAATGTTTATCTCCTGAGCCAGATGATTCACAACCAGGAAGTAAATGCAGATCTTGAATCGCGGGGTATCCGGTTTATTATGGATACCGATGGAACCCAATTTATTCCATGGGAGAAAATCACAAAAGATGACGTAGTGATCATTCCGGCCTTTGGTACCACGTTGGAAATTGAACACTTGTTGCTGGACAAAAGTGTAGAGGTTCAAAAGTATAACACTACCTGTCCCTTTGTTGAAAAGGTGTGGAACCGGGCTGAAAAATTAGGAAAAGAGAATTACACCATCATTATCCACGGCAAACCTAAACATGAGGAGACCAAGGCAACATTTTCGCACAGTGCACACAACGGACCTTCGGTGATTGTTCGAAACATGGAGGAAGCACAACAATTAGGCAATTATATTTTGGGGCATAAATCCAGAGCAGAGTTTTATGATGAGTTTGCTGGGAAATTTTCTACAGGATTTGATCCGAACGTGCACTTGCAGCGCGTAGGGGTGGTGAATCAAACGACCATGCTTGCTTCTGAAACCCAGGGCATTGCTGATTTCTTCAAACAACTCATGCTTTCAAAATACGGATCGGAAAACTTGAAAGATCACTTTGCCGACACGCGCGACACACTGTGTTACGCCACCAATGACAACCAGGATTCAACCTATCAACTGCTTGACGTGGCTGCCGATCTTGCCATTGTCGTGGGAGGGTATAACAGCTCAAACACTTCGCACATTGTCGAGTTGTGCGAACGAAAATTCCCGACCTTTTTTATTAATTCAGAAACGGAAATCAAATCCCGGAAGGAAATTCATCACTTTAACTATCCACGTAAAGAAAAGGTAATAACACGCGAGTTTCTCCCTGATAAAAATCCGGTCCGGATTATTCTTACCAGTGGTGCTTCCTGTCCGGATACCCTGGTGGACCGGGTCTTGTTAAAGCTGGCTGGCTATTTTGAACCCCTCAAAAAATTAGAAGACGTGCTGGCAACCTATTAATTCTGTTTCTGGATCAACTTTGTACTTTTGGTGTGTGAGAACACTTTTAGCTGGCCTGCTTATTTTCATTTCAGTAGCCCCGTCAGCTGGCCAAGAAAGCCGTGATACGGTAAAAGTTTTACAAGCGATTACCATTCGTTCATACGAGGCGGATCGGCCTTTACTTCAGGTGCCAGCTTCCGTTGGGTTGGTGCTCCAAGACGACTTACTTCGATTCAGCAATGCGTCTTTGGTCTCTGCTGTTAATACGATACCAGGAATACGCATGGAAGAGCGCTCGCCAGGCAGCTATCGGTTTTCCATACGGGGTAGTTCGTTAAGATCCCCGTTTGGAGTACGCAACGTAAAGGTGTATTGGAATGAACTTCCCCTTACGGATGCAGGAGGCAATACGTACCTCAATCAGCTGGACGCAAATAGTATTAATCAAATAGAAATTATTAAAGGGCCAGGGTCAAGTTTGTATGGCTCCGGAACGGGAGGGGTGCTATTACTAAAATCTCCGCAACCAATAAGTGAATCTGTCTTCGAGGGTTCATTCATGACCGGTAGTTTTGGACTTGCCAACTACCAGCTTTCCTTCCGGCAAGGCAATGAAAACAGCAGTCATTACGTTGGCTATCAGCATCAGCAAGCAGATGGATATCGGGAGCAAACCCGCATGGTTCGGGATCAACTGAACAGCACGTTCCGGTTTACAGTATCCGATAAAGAGGAGTTGGAGACAGCTATCTTCTATACCGACTTGTATTATCAAACCCCAGGCGGATTGACAGCCTCCGAATATGAAACTAATCCACAACAAGCCAGGCCTGCGGCCGGTCCAAACCCTGGAGCGGTTTCCCAACAGGCTGCGGTTTCCTTACGTTCATTTTATACAGGTGTTTCGCACCAATATCACTTCCGTAAAAATTTACATAACCGCACTGGAGTTTATGGCAACTTCGTGCAATTTGAAAATCCAGCTATTCGAAATTATGAACGAAGAACCGAACAGAATTTTGGTGCGCGTACCACCACGGATTGGTCTTTGCCGTTAGGTTCCTGGAATGGAAAGTTGATTGGCGGGGGAGAATTTATGCACGGTTTTTCGCTAATAAAAACTTATCAAAATCTGCAAGGGGTTCCTGGCTCCCTTCAAAGTGATGATGAAGTTCGGGCGTTGCAATACAATCTTTTTGGCCAAGGAGAATTGAGTAAGAATGCCTGGCTCTTTACCGGAGGACTAAGTGTTAACTGGGTTAGCTACCGCCTCATTCGATTATCCGATGTTCCGCCTGTGCCCGAAGAAGTAGATTACACTCCGGTTTTTACTCCGCGCCTGGCTGTCTTGAGAAAACTTAATGACGTTTTTTCTTTGCACGGAAACGCCAGTTGGGGATTCTCTCCGCCTACCCTCGCAGAAGTTCGACCTTCCAATGGAGTTTTTAACAAGGATCTCCAATCGGAAAGAGGAATGCAACTGGAACTGGGTGCCAAAGGCTATTTAGCAAACCGCAAGTTTTTTATGGATTTTTCAGTTTATCATTTTGAGTTGGATGAAACCATTGTCGTGCGAAGAGATGCGGATGGTGCCGACTATTTCGTAAATGCCGGTGCAACCGATCAAAATGGTATTGAATTTTTACTGCAATGGCAGCCCTCTGTATCAGGCTCGGTATCAAAATTTAAAATTTGGTCGGGCCTTACGTTGAACGATTATGTCTTTAAAGATTACATAAAAGATACTGTGTCGTACAGTGGAAATGAATTGACCGGTGTGCCGCGCCAGATTGTAACGGGTGGAATTGATATTGAATTATGGCAGCGGCTGTACGGGTATTGTACGATCAACTACACGTCTTCATTGCCATTAGATGATGCGAACACGGTATACGCAAAGGGGTATACCTTGCTAGGCTTCCGGATTGGCTACAAGGCATCGTTTATCCACGATTTCCCGGTTGAGTTTTTTGTGGGTGCTGATAATTTGTTGGATGAAACCTATAGTTTGGGCAATGATTTGAATGCGGCTGTTGGGCGCTACTACAATGCTGCGCCTGGAAGGAATTACTTTGGTGGAATCCGGTTTATGCTGAATAAAATTCAATCCAGATAGGCGTTGAGACCCACTATTTCACGCATAAAGTGGGCTTTTTAGGTGAAAACCTCAAAGTTTAACAGAATACTGTGTTTACTATTTTTTACCTTTAAGGATACAAGAGGCAATACACCCAAATCATTATGAAAATCAAATACCTTTTTCCCGTTGTGATGCTGTTGTCACTCGGTGCGCTTTCATCCTGCGACCTTTTTGATAGCGCGGATGACATCTCGTTTGACGTTGTTTTACCCCTGGATTTTGTAATAGACGAACAGGCCGATAACCCAGGCGGAAAAACATACACTGACTCTGAACTTCTGGATGCTGCTTCGGACCCTGAAGTGGCTAAATACGCCAGCAAAATTCAGGAGTTTACTGTGAACAAGATTACGTATACAATTTCTGGAGCCAACCCGAACACGGTAACATTTACCAACGGTACACTTAAAGTTGCATCCAGTGGTAAAACGATTGCATCGGCAAGTTCGGTAAGTCTTTCCAACCCCTCCGAGACGGAATTAACTTCGGATATAGCCGGATTCAATGAATTGGCAGCATCCCTTCTAAACGATAAACAAGAACTTATTCAACTTCAGGGGACACTTTCTAAAACACCTGTAGCCTTCAATGTAAAATTCAAATTTTACGTTACGATTACTGCAGATGCACTTTAGATCACAATAAAAACTATTAAAAATGCCCTTCCTTAAAAGAAGGGCATTTTTATTTCGCCTTCCGCTTCAGATCGGCCACAATCATCTCCGCGTGTACGCGCGAATTTTCTATAAACCATTTGTTGGTTTTTAATCCACCGCAAACCACTCCGGCCAAATACAAATTGGCTACATTCGATTCCATCGTTTCTTCATTGAATAGCGGAGTGTGAAATTCATCCTCCTGAAATGCAATCCCCATCGATTTCATAAAATCAAAGGGTGGTTGATACCCGGTCATGGCCAACACAAAATCATTAGCCAGGCTCACTTGACCCGTTGGCATTTTGATTTCAATAGTGGATGGCGTAATCTTAATCACTTCCGTATTGAAATAGGCTTTGATCGATCCTTCCTTTATCCGATTTTCGATATCGGGCTTCACCCAATATTTCACACTGTCGCGCAGGGCGGGTTCACGAACGATCATGGTCACTTCGGCCCCCTTGCGCCAGGTTTCCAACGCTACATCAACGGCTGAATTAGCCGCCCCGATCACCGCTACCTTTTGCCCAAAATAAGGATGTGGCTCATCGTAGTAGTGTTTTACTTTGGGTAAATCCTCACCCTCCACCTGCAACAGGTAGGGCAAATCATAAAACCCTAAGGCTAGAATAATTGCTTTCGTTTGGTAGGTGCCTTTCGATGTCTCAACTTCAAAATACTTGGGTCCCTTTCGCACCCGATTTACAGACTCGTATAATTTCACATTCAGGTTCCAACTGGAACAAACCCTGCGGTAATATTCCAGTGCTTCGGGTCGCGTTGGCTTGGGATTATTGGAAATGAATGGAACACCCCCAATCTCGAGCCGATCGGAAGTAGAGAAGAAAGTCATATTGAGGGGATAATGATATAAGGAATTTACCAGGCACCCCTTTTCAATAATCAGGTACTTAAGCTGAGATTTCTGTGCTTCAATACCACACGCCAGACCAATCGGGCCGGCTCCGATAATAATTACATCCTGAATTTCCGTTGGCAAACTTTCCATTGAATTATTCAGCAATATTGAGATAATTTCGGCTTTAAATCTACCCCTATGAATCGCCTTATTCTATTGTTCCTGATTCCCGTATTAAGTTACAGCCAGAAACAAATCACAATCGATGACGTAACCATCAACAACACCTTCGCTCAAAAATCAGTTTCCGGAATCAACTGGATGAACGATGGGAAGTATTATTCCTCATTAACCGAAAATAAAATTCTCAAATACGATGTTTCAACCGGGCAACCCGCTGAGGTGATCGTGGATGGAAACACACTAACTCCATCGATTCAGATTCAAAGTTATAGCTTCAGCCAGGACGAAAAAAAATTACTGCTGACCACCGCAAGAGAAAGCATTTATCGCAGATCGTTTAAGGCCGACTATTACATCTATGATCTGCGCACCAAAACACTCACTCCTCTTTCCAAAAATGGCAAACAGCAATATGCCACCTTCTCGCCAGATGCAAGTCGCATTGCTTTTACCCGCTCCAACAATCTGTATTACGTCAATTTACAAGACATGTCGGAAGTTCAGGTAACCAATGATGGCAAATTCAATCGGATCATCAATGGCAGCACCGATTGGGTGTATGAAGAAGAGTTTGGTTTTGCTCAGGCCTTTTATTGGTCACCCGATAGTAAAAAACTGGCTTACTACCGGTTCGATGAATCGATGGTAAAGGAATACAACCTTCAAAAATGGAATCGCGGACAGTTGTACCCTGAAGATTACAGGTTTAAGTATCCCAAAGCCGGAGAAACAAATTCGGTGGTAGAGATTTTTATTTACGACATTGAAACAAAGCAGAGCGTACATCCTGATCTGGGATCGGATAAAGACATCTACCTGCCGCGTGCGCAATGGACGGCCGATCCGAATGTTTTTTCGGTTCGAAAAATGAATCGTTTGCAAAATGAAGTGGAGCTCATCCACATTCAGGCAACTACAGGAGCCACCCAAGTCATACTTAAAGAATCGTCTGATACCTATGTAGATATGGAGTACACTGACGAGTTGATTTACTCCGCAGACAAAAAATTCTTCCTGGCAGCCAGCGAGCGGAGTGGTTACAAACACTTGTACTGGTATTCGATTGATGGTAAATTGATCAATCCGATCACATCCGGTAACTGGGAAGTAACCCAATTGGTTGCGTTTGATGAGAAAGCGAAAATCGTGTATTATCTCTCCACCGAAGGGAATTACCTCAATCGCAGCTTCTATTCCATCTCTCTGGATGGCAAAAAGAAAATAAAGCTTTCGAAGGAAGAGGGCACACACGGCATTAATATGAGCAAAGACTATCAGTTCTATATTGATAATTTCACCAGCGCCAACCAGCCGCTGACGGTGAGTCTGTATAAAACAAAAGGAAATGCTTTGGTCAAGGTGCTCGAGGCCAATGAAGGACTCACCAAAACCCTCGGTGAGTATACCATTACTGCCAAGGAGTTTTTCAAGTTCAAAAGTGCCGATGGGGTTACCGACCTTGATGGCTATCTGATCAAGCCACAAAATTTTGATGCTTCAAAAAATTATCCGGTACTGGTTTATCAGTATAGTGGACCACGGGCCAGCAGTGTAAGCAATTCATTTGCCGGGGGTTACTTCTATTGGTATCAAATGCTGGCACAACAAGGAATTCTGGTTGCCGTAATCGACACGCGGGGAACCGGCAATCGGGGCGAAAAATTTGCAAAGATGACGTATAAGCAACTGGGCAAGTATGAATTGGAAGATTTGCTGGCCGGGGCAAAACATTTGGGGGCCTTGCCTTACATTGACGAAACCCGTATGGGAATTTTTGGATGGAGTTATGGCGGGTACATGGCTTCGTTGGCGATGACCAAAGGAGCGGGGGTATATAAGCTGGGTATTGCGGGAGCTCCGGTAACCAACTGGCGCTTTTACGACACGGTTTATACTGAACGATTCTTACAGACTCCTCAATTGAATCCGGGTGGGTATGATGACAATTCGCCCACTACGCATGCAGCCAATCTGCAGGGAAAGTTTCTCTTGATCCATGGTACCGGTGATGACAATGTTCATTTTCAAAATTCAGTTGCACTGGAAGATGGCTTAATCAGGGCAGGCAAACAATTTCGCTCCTTTTACTACCCTGATCTGCCGCATGGGTGGGGCGGAAAACCCCGGCAACATCTTGTGGAAATGATGACAGAATTTTTGCAACAAAATTTATAATCATGGCCGGTGATGGCGATCAGGATAAAATCCGCTCCAGGCGTTTTGCCTGGCTCGCGATCTCTTCGGTCTTGCTGCTGGCATTCTTTTGGCCCCTGGGAGAATTCTTTTTCTGGATTTTTGCAGGGGTCAGTGTTTACTTCGTATTTCTTTCGATTTATTATAAACCACGACCTGCGCAGTCATCACGCAGTTATAAACAACCGCGCTCGCGATCCGCTTCGTTTACTTCGCCACAACCCGCTTCGGATGTAAAGAATAAACTCAAAATCATCGCCATCGCAGTAGGCGGCTTTATCTTCTTCATTCTCTTTGTCTTGATGATCATCGGCTTTATTGTTGGAGAAGATCCAACCCCAGAACTCGCATCGGAAAGTGAAATTTCTGCTGATCGGGTTGCCCTCGCCAGCAATCCGAATGATATCAATGCGCTTACCAACATCGGCAATCAGTTTTATGCCAATGCCCAGTACGATTCTGCCGAACGTTACTACGACCGGGTATTACAAATTGATGCGCAAAACAGCAGCGCCATGTTTAACAAAGCACTTGTCTATTATCAGGTACAGAATTACAATAAATCTATAGAGTGGAGCCGAAAATGTATATCCATGTATCCGGACAATGTGGATGCCTATACACTTATGGGCGATAACTATTACACCCAAAAAAATTACAACGAAGCCATCGGGTGGTATCGGCAGGCGTATGAAAAGGGAGCGCGAAATTCAGAGTTACTCAATATTATGGCCTTCATTTATGACGAACAAAACAACCGCAGTGAGGCTATCCGGCTCTACAAAGAAACCTTGCAACAAGACAGCAGTCTGGTGGAGGTGTATGATCGGCTGGCCGAGTTAGAGCCGGGCAATGCCGGTAAATACAAAGCGCTGGCCGATCGATGGAGATAAGCCATGCCACCGCCTAACGTCAATAAATATTTCATCGCCCTGCTTCCACCTCCTCCTCTGAAGGATGAAATACATGCATTAAAACTGCACTTTCAGCAACGCTTTAAAAGCAAGGCTGCACTAAACTCGCCTCCGCATCTTACGTTGCATATGCCTTTTGAGTGGAAGGCAAACAAAGAGGAAAGGTTGATAGTAGCTCTCAATCGCTTTGCGGAGAATCGCAAACCCTTTTCCATTCAGCTGAAAAACTTCTCGTCTTTTCCTCCCCGGGTTATTTATATTGATGTTGTTTCCAATACGGAATTGGACAATCTGCAACGAGATTTACAACGGTATTGCAAAATGGAACTTCAATTGTTTAATGCCCGCTACCGTGATTTACCCTTTCATCCGCACCTTACACTGGCCTTTAGAGATCTAAAAAAAGCGAACTATGAACAAGCCTGGAATGAGTTCAAAGACCGGTCTTTTTCAGCCCTTTTCGAAGTAAAAAGTATGATGCTTCTGAAGCATGATGGAAAGGTGTGGCAGCCGTGCGTTGATTGCTGCTTTTAATTTTACGACCTTTCTTAAAAACTGAATCATGACCCGCATTCTCCTGCTCTTGCTGATTCTTGTTGGGGTAACGGCTGCTTCCGCACAAACCGGCTCCGAGATTTTGCTCTTTGATCTTAAAATCAAGAAGAATAAAGTCACCATTTCCAATCCTAAAAATATTTCGAATCATCCCGGGTATGACAACCAGCCAGGATTTAACCGCGAGGAACCAATCGTTTATTTCTCTTCCTTCAACGAAGACGGTCGGTCTGACATCCGTGCATACAATTATGAAAAGAATGAGTTAAGTTCCCTGACGCAAACACAGGAACGCGAATACTCACCAACACACACCCCCGACAAAGGTTTTATTTCCTGCATCATCCAGCGCGACAATGGGGCGCAGGATTTGGGTAAATATCCACTGGACGGAGGTGATCCGGTCGTCATCATCGATAATCTTATTGTCGGGTACCACGCCTGGGCGGATAACAGCCACCTTGCCTTGTTTGTGCTCGGTGAGCCCAATACCTTACACTACATGCGACTACCCACGAAGGAGGACACCATTCTGGCCCAAAATGTTGGCCGGTCCTTGCACAGAATTCCGGGAGGAGGAATCAGTTTTGTACACAAAATATCGGCAACGGACTGGCAGGTAAAAAAGCTTGATTCAAAAACAATGACCATCACCACACTTGCTCCAACCCTCCCCGGACGTGAAGATCTCGCATGGTCTCCGAATGGGTTTATCTTCTCCAGCGATGGTTCAAAAATTTTTATTTTGAATCCCGCTGAAAAAGTATGGCGCGAAATTCAGATCACAAGCGGTCAGGAATTGTTAAAAGGCGTAACCCGGTTGGCCGTTAGCGCAAAGGGCGATAAGCTGGCGGTTGTGGTGGCGGAGTAGTTGAAGGCTTTCCCAATCGCATTGCTGCCTCCTGCCAAATTTAAAACCGTCCAGCTAATCATTTCAACTAAAAGAAATTCATTATGATACGAGTTCTTCTGACTTCAATGTTGGTACTTTCATTCGAAGTTACTTACCCTCAGAAAAATTTAGTTGATCGGCAAACACTTATTAAATCGATAGAAAATTCTACATCGAAGGGATTCGATCGAAAAAAATGCAAAGATTTTGAAAACTTTGTATTCTCTGTTTTCATTATTTACTCTGAAAAAGGAAGTGTAGAAGACGTTTTAATTTCAGATTGTGGTGATTGTATCTTGAAGGGCAGGGTAGTACAAAAAATTAAAGAGGCTCTTCAAAAGAATTCCGAAGATCCCGATTTCTCAAATCGATTTGTGATCTCTATTGTTTATGTAGCGTCTGATTCAAGGAAAAAATCGGAATCTAATAATCTTCCGGTAAATTGGGAATCGGTCTTTAGTGGAGTTCCAATGGAATTACTTCAAAATAAAACGCTCTTATTCAGTGTGCCAGTTGCTCTAACTATAATTGACTCAGCGCACTGAGTTTTCTTCTGCTTGTAACTATCTT
>CAZAUN010000006.1:0-271435 GCA_964488465.1 uncultured Ohtaekwangia sp.
GTGGCGATCAAAACAGAGAACAACAGGGAAGTGGAAGCCAATCGGGATCGGGCTACATGCATGATAAACTTTCTGGTAAATCATAATGAATATGTTTCAGCAACTAAGAAATATCGACACGGCCTTTAAACACATCCGTCTCTTTTCGCTGGTACTCATCGTGGGTTGTGTGTTCACGGTTTGCTTCACCCTTTACAAAAGCTTTCAATTGATCAGCGAATCACAGGAACGTATCTACATTCTTTCCAACGGCAAAGCGCTGGAGGCCTGGTCGGCTGAACGCAAGGACAACATACCCGTGGAGGCCCGCGATCATGTACGGATGTTTCATCATTACTTCTTTACGCTCGATCCGGATGATAAGGTGATACAGGCCAACATCACCAAGGCCTTGTACCTGGCCGATGCGTCCGCCAAGAAGCAATACGACAACCTGAAAGAAAACCGGTACTACTCCAACGTGATTTCCGGTAACATCTCCCAGGAGATTGACATCGACAGTATTCGCATCGACATCAATCAGTACCCGTTCTATTTCCGGTGCTACTCGCGTCAGCGGTTGATCCGAACAACATCCATTGTCACGCGAAGTCTGGTGACGGAAGGATACTTGCGCAACGTATCGCGGTCCGATAACAATCCGCATGGCTTCCTGATCGAGAAGTGGAACACACTGGAAAACAAAGACATCAAAACCGAGAACCGATGAAGAAAAAGCAGCAAGAAGAAACAAAGGAAAAGCCATCGCGAATGGAAAGGCAATTCCGACAGCGGATGGAGTCGCTCAATGCGATGTTCAACGGCATCCCGCACGGGAAGCGGAAAATGATCCTGGTAATGTCTGGCGCACTGATAGCCTTACTCAGCGGAACGATTCTACTCAACGCCATTTACGGTGTTCCGGCAAATCCGCTATCCATAGACAAGATCACTATACCACACGACATCTATATGAAACCAACAGATACCACCCTGTTAACGCCTGTCGGGAAAATGAAAGGCGAGATCGATGGAGAATTCGAAGCATTCTACCTCGCAGTGGACAAAGAAGGTCAGGTGTACATCAACCGCGACCCCGGTTATTCGGAAGACCGATACGATAAATCGAAAGGTTGGGAACCGGTGACACGGGATCAGCTTGCACAATATGAGAAAGCTCTTCATTTCATTCCACACCAGAAGAAAGGGTTGAAACCTTAACTCCGTCTCCTGGGGTGAAGTGCTTGACGATACTATTTCCAGTAAACCAAAACAAAAACAACATGAAACCACATTCAGAAAAATTCCTGCAGAAGAGAAGGTTCTTCATGGTCTTGCCCCTGTTGGTGCTGCCATTCGTAACGATGATCTTTTGGGCACTGGGTGGCGGGCAAGGTACCGCGGCCCAGGCGAAAGCAATTCCGCAGAACGGACTCAACCTTTCGCTCCCCGATGCACATTTCGGTGAGCAAGAGATTTGGGACAAGCTCACCCTGTATGAAATGGCCCAACGGGACTCGGCCAAATATGAGGAAGCACGAGAAAGTGATCCGTACTTTGACCTGATTGCATTCAAGACACAGGATCAGCAGCCTGAGAAAAAAGAGCAAGAAAAAGAAAGCAAGCTCATCAGTTCATTTCCACAAAGGGAGCGTCAACCGGTTGACCCCAATGAAGAACGGGTAACAAAAAAGTTGCAGCAACTCTACTCCGAACTCAACAGGAGTCAGACTGGTTCCCCTGTTATCGACACTCATCAACAGTCTGCCCGGAACAAGCCACTTACCACAGAGATGAATTCCGATCCGCAATTTACAGCGGATGTAGATCGACTTGAAAGGATGATGGAGATGATGCAGGACGATGGTGCGTCTGACCCGGAAATGCAGCAGATAGAAAGTGTGCTGGAAAAGATACTGGACATTCAACATCCACAGCGCGTGAAAGAACGATTGAAGGCGCAGACACAGCAACAGAAATCCAACACCCATTCTGTGCAGGCGGTGAAAGGTGATGACAACATTTCGGTGATCAACACCAACGTGGCCGGGCCATTAGGATTTGCGGATAGCTTGTCCGCGGTACCGGAGATATTCAAGGTACAACCGGTTGTCAATGGTTTCTTTGGCTTGGACGATGACGTTGCTCACGAACCAAGGGCGGGGAATAGCATAGAAGCCATCATCCACGACACACAGGAATTGGTGGCAGGCGCTACTGTTAAACTGCGCTTGCTGAACGATGTGATGATCAACGGCAGACAGGTGCCGAAAGATCAATTCATTTATGGCACCTGTGCTATCAACGGTGAGCGGCTCACCATTCAGGTGAACTCCATCCGCACCGGTAACACGTTGCTCCCGGTTTCCCTTTCGGTGTATGACTTGGACGGGCTGGAAGGCATCTACATTCCCGGGGCGATCACACGCGATGCCGCCAAGCAGGCTTCTGATGATGCGCTTCAAAATATCCAATTGATGACACTCGATCCGTCTATTGGTGTCCAGGCAGCAGCAGCCGGAGTGGAGGCCGCCAAGGGACTGTTCAGCAAGAAAGCCAAACTGGTCAAAGTAACGGTGAAGGCAGGCTATCAGGTTTTCCTGGTCGATACCAATCCCACAAGCGATACAACTTATTAACCACAAAACCATTTACATTATGCTGTACTTCATAAAACACAATTGTCTGGAGTTGCTCATGGGAAGCATACTCGCCCTGTGCACGATCGAAGTAGAGGCACAAGGAACAAACACGTCACAACGAATCGAGGTTACCTTTAACAAGACTTCTTCACTGGTATTTCCTGCCGTGATCAAGTCGGTGGACCGTGGCAGCCGCGATGTACTGGCACAAAAAGCCAAAGGCGTTGAAAATGTTTTACAACTAAAAGCTGCCAGGGCCGGATTTGCAGAAACCAACCTGACAGTGATTACGGCTGACGGAATGATTCATCACTTCACGGTCAACTACGCCAAAGAACCTGATTCATTGATTTGGAATTGCGGGAAAGATAAAGAGGGTGAAGCACCGGATAAACGGAAGGTGATTTTTCAGACCACTCTCACGGAATCCGACTTAGAGACTTATGCATCGCAAATCGTGCGTTCAAAACGAAGCGTGCGCTTTGCCCGCGAAAGCCGAAACAAAATGACGCTGTCCTTGAACGGCATCTATATCCGGGACAACATCATCTTCTATCATTTCCGCATCCGCAATGCATCCAATATCCATTACGACATTGACTTCCTGCGGTTCTATGTACAAGACAAAGTGAAGGTAAAACGTACCGCATCACAGGAGGTGGATAGGAAGCCGCTGTATGTGTACGGTGATGAGGACCACGTACCGGCAAACACCACACAGGATGTTGTCTATGCGCTGGAAAAATTTACCATCCCCGATGCCAAGCGGCTCTATGTCGAAATGTTTGAGCACAACGGTGGACGAAACCTCGAACTATCCATCCGAAACAAAACCATTGTGAAAGCAAAGCTGATTCAGTAATAGAGCATGCTTAACGATCAATGTGAATATTATCAACTATTAAACAAAACGTTTATGAATGTCAAGAATCTGGAATTTCTAAAAGAGAGCCTGAAGTATTTAGGCTTTGGTGAAAAATTGAATGCCGACCTTGAAAACAAAATCAAAGAGCAACCGGCTGAGTTTAAACTCAGCATACCCGGAGAGTTTACAAGAGGAGACGTGAAGGAACGTGTGGACTTCACGCTGGACTTTAAAAAGTCAGATCAAACGGACATGTACTTTTTCAACCGCTATCAGGCAACACTCAAGAATGATGATCCGGAGAAGGAAAAATCACAAACCTTCTACATCACTAAAAATGCGGGCGTCACAGCGAAAGAAGCGTACAACCTGCTGAGTGGCCGTGCCGTGAACAAAGACCTCGAAAACAAAGAGGGTCAACCTTTCAATGCGTGGGTGCAATTGGACTTCTCGGAGAAGGATAAGAACGACAATTTTAAAGTCAAGCAGTATCATCAGGGTTATGGCTACGACCTGGAAAACGTACTGAAGCGTTACCCGATTAAAGAGTTGGGCAATGACGAGGACAAGGCGAAACTCATGAAGTCGATGGAAAAAGGAAACATTCAGCAGGTTACGTTTGTCAGGGAAGGCAAGGAAGAGAAAATGTTTGTGGCAGCCAATCCGCAATACAAAACCCTCGACCTCTACAACGCCAAAATGGAAAAGCAATACCAGGGCATTGAAAAGAAAGAGAAATCGGGTGAAGACAAATCCAAAGAGAAGAAGGAATCAGTGAAACAGGATGCCGAAGAAGAAAGTGAGGGGAAGCGGAAGTCCAAGCGGAAAGGGATTGGAGTCTGAGTCTAAGCCTGTAACTCAAAAAAGCCTGTCTCACTAGACGGGTTTTTTTGTTAAAATCTTATCAGAACCTTATGGAAATTTACAAGTCTGCATCCAGAATGCCTCCAGAATTTGATTATATTCTTGCTCCTTAACTTCCAGAATAGCTCGCAAAGTGTTGATCAACTATGAAAATTTTGATTGTTGAAGACGAGAAAGAATTAGTTAAAAGCATTACCCAGGCTCTACGTCAGGAAGGTTATGTCTGTGAACTTGCCTATACAGCATACGATGCGTACGAGAAAATATCGGCATATGACTATGATTGCATTTTGCTTGATATTAGCCTTCCAGATGGAAATGGATTGAAAATTCTGGAGGAGCTCAAAGCAACCGGCAAGTCAGAGGGAGTTATCTTAATCACAGCCAAAAATTCACTGGAAGACAAGGTGCAGGGACTTAATTTGGGAGCGGACGACTATTTGTCCAAGCCTTTTTTCATGCCTGAATTGATCGCCAGGGTGGCAGCTATTATTAGAAGAAAACGATTCGATGGAAATAATAAGATTCCTTTTCGTGAGATTACCGTTGACTTGCTTGGTAAATCTGTCTCCGTGAACAACAAAGAAATTGAACTCACCAAAATGGAGTATTCATTATTGGTCTTCCTTCTTGCCAACAAAAACAGAGTCGTGTCTAAAAATGCCATTGCGGAACATCTTTCCGGTGATAATGCTGAACTTCTTGACAAGTTCGACTTCATCTATTCACACATAAAGAACCTCAAGAAAAAACTCACCGAAGCCGGCAGTGAGGACTACATTAAAACAATTTATGGACTAGGTTATAAATTTTCAGCATGAGATTACTTCAAGTCAGTCTCCGAAGTTTGCTATTGTATTCGCTTGTACTTGTTTTGATTAGCATTCCAGTTTCTCATTTTTCAATACAGGCGATCCTTAATGAAGAAGTTGATGAATCAATTTCTGCTCAGGCCGATCAGTTCCTCAGACATATTAAAAGTTTTGAATACCTGGACGATCTGGAAACCGACCTCGGTGTACTGGATCAACTTTCCTACAACATTCATATCAAGCCCTACCATGGCCGCCCTGTCGTCAAAGAATATCAGACAATCCTTGAATATGATAGCATAGAGAAAGATGAACGACCTTTTCGGCAATTGTCCTCAAGTGTAGACGTTAAAGGAAAATCCTATTTGTTGACTGTGAGAATGTCGCTTGTCGACAAGAATGATCTCGTAATGACAATTGGTGTTGTGCAAATCGTTCTCTCTGTTTTTTTGGTTATCGGGCTACTCTTATTGAATCGCTCACTGTCAAAACGATTATGGAGGCCTTTTTATAAAATGCTGGAGCAGCTAAAGGCATATGAGCTTGATAAAAATGAAATAGTACCATTAGAAAAATCCAAGATTATTGAGTTCAACGATTTGAACAAAGCAATAAGTCATCTAATTGAACGAAATCGGAAGATATTCTTACAGCAAAAGGAGTTTCTAGAGGATGCATCGCATGAACTACAAACGCCCATTGCCATATTTCAATCAAAGTTGGATAAGCTAATGCAAAGCCCGTCACTCTCACAGTCAGATGCCGAGACCCTCCAGGAGTTGGAGGTAACCGCCCAGCGCATGGCGCGGTTAAACAAAAACTTATTGCTACTGAGTAAAATTGACAATGATCAGTTCATCAACACAGAGATCATTGACTTAGAGCAAATCATCGAGATGCAATTGTCATTCTTAAAACCGATGGCTGAATTGGAGGGGATAACTATCCGCGCTTCAATAGAGCGCAAGCAACTGAAGGCTAATAGGACATTGATCGAAATTTTGATAACCAACCTATTGCATAACGCAATAAGGTATAGTCCTAAGAACCAAGAAATCAATATATCAATTAAAGGGAACTCGCTGATTGTCGACAATAAAGGGAATCCATTGAAGATGGAGCCAGAGAAAATGATGGTACGATTTAAGAAAGAAAGTAGCGACCCAAATAGTGTTGGCTTAGGACTTTCCATCATAAAAAAAATCTGTGATCGGTATGCTTATACCATTACCTATAAGTATGAAAACGGTTCACATTTCTTTACAATAACTTTTTGAAGCCTTTCCGTGAAAATGTTAGAATAAATTTGTCAATGATGATAAGGATTATTTTGCTCGTTTCGTTAATTTCTATTTCGTTGGTCAGTGTTGGGCAAGTGAACAAGGTTACAGTTTCGGGAATAGTTCTCGATAAGGGTACACAAGCTAAATTGCCGTATGTAAACGTCATTATTAAGACTTCAGCCGATAGTGCTTTTGTTTCTGGTACGATTACAAACGACCAGGGTATTTTCTCGTTGGCGAATATTTCTCCAGGAAACTACTTTATTGAAACGTCCTTTGTCGGCTACACTACCCAAAGGATTCCCGTTTTAGTCGGCAGATTGAGCGAGTTCCTTGATCTTGGTTTAATTGAAATTAAAGAAGACACAAAAGTTTTGGCAGAAGTAGTTGTTACGGGACGGCAAGATGCCGTGGTGGAAACTATGGAAAGAAAAGTGTTTAGCCTGGAAGATAATATCAATCAGAGTGGTGGCTCTTTGCTTCAGGCCATGCAAAATCTTCCTGGGGTAACGATAAGTCAGGAAGGAACTGTGCGACTACGCGGCAGCGATAAAGTAACTGTGCTTATTGATGGAAAGCAGACAGCATTGACCGGGTTTGGAAATCAAACCAGTCTGGATAACATACCAGCCTCCTCCATAGAAAAAATTGAAATTATCAATAATCCATCCGCAAAATATGATGCCAATGGAAATGCAGGCATTATAAATATCATCTACAAAAAGGAAGTTAAGGAAGGATTCAACGGAAAGATTGGTTTGTCAGTGGGCATGGGTGCACTATGGCTTAAAAAAGAAAATTATCCAACCATTCGACCACAGTACCAGAATACGCCAAAAATCAATCCTTCAATTTCGCTGAACTACCGCAAAAAGAAGGTAAACATATTTTTTCAGGCTGATAACCTCTATACAGAAACCCTTAATAAGAATGAGTTTGTAGATCGTTATTACGACAATGGTGATACCGTTCGACAACAAACAAAGCGTAATCGAGATACAAATATTATAACGGGGAAAGGAGGTTTTGATTGGTTCCCAAATGAACACAATTCAATATCTGCTTCAGCTCTTTTTAGCAGTGAAAAGATCATCGATAATGGAGACGAGCCATTTTTCAACAGTGACCTCACCGAAAGACAAAGACTTTGGCAATTTCTGGAAGATGAGATAAAAACTACTGTCACATTATCAACTTCCTGGCAGCACAAATACCTGCAACCTGGAAGGGTGCTGAATGTTGGTTACAACTATACCTTTCATCGAGAGGATGAAAAATATTTTTTTACGAACATCTTACCAACCTATACGGGCGAAGATTCATTCAAACTGCTGTCTGACGAACACGTCTCAGACGTAACAGTGGATTATATTCATCCCCTGAGGCATGGGCGATTTGAAAGCGGATTGAAATTCAGGATTAGGGATATTCCAACAGACATGCAATTCTTTCCAGGACTTAATTCACCACTGGATGTGGACGCGGGAGGATATGCCAATTACAGCGAAATAATACCAGCCCTGTACGGCAATTATGTTTTTGAAAGTGACAAATTGGAGGTAGAAGCGGGTTTGCGCGTTGAATATGCGAACATATACTATAGCGTTGACCCCGACCATAATACATATGAGAGCGATGGGTATGATTACACGCAACCATTTCCAAATCTTCGCTTTGCTTACAAACTCAACACCAACAATACGCTGTCCTTTTTCTACACCCGAAGAGTAGACCGACCAAATGAAGTTGATATCCGAATATTCCCCAAGTACGATGATGTAGAAATTATTAAGGTTGGTAACCCCGGCTTACGTCCTCAGTTTACAAACTCGATCGAACTTGGTTATAAACTAAGCAGTGATCATGGATATATGTATGCTGCGGTTTATCATAAGCGAATGGAATCAACCATTACTCGAATCGCCAGTATTCAACCCGGAAATACGTTGATCTATAATATTTTTCAAAATGCAGGTAATAGTTTTACCTCAGGTATTGAATTGATATTATCACAAAACATCCAAAAATTAGCTACACTTAGTCTTAACCTTAACGGGTACCAAAATACCATTGAAGCATTCAGTGTCGTGAATAAATATCCTGCCGAAAATACCTTTACGGCTGAGCGCCAGGAAACATTTTCGGGTAGCGTTAAACTCAATGGGCTATTCCACTTTCCTCATCAAATCGATTTTCAATTATCCAGCACTTATCTTGCGCCCGATGTGGTGCCTCAAGGAAAGACCTATTCTCGCTTCTCCATTGACATCGGAGTAAAAAAGACTATGCAGCAAGGAAAAGGTGAACTTTTCATCAACGCTTCAGACATAGCCAATACCATGAGAGTAAAGAAAGAAGTAACAGGTGACGGCTTTCGATTCATCAGCAACGATTACTATGAAACACAAGTGATAAGGCTTGGCTATACGTATAAGTTCTAAACCCTAACCGTTGGGGTCCTATGCAAACCTGGGTTCTTTATGCCATCTTAGCGATGATCTTTGCCGGACTGACTTCGGTCTTGGCAAAGTACGGTCTTCAAAACATCAGTGCAGATTTCGGCTTGGGCATACGCACAACCATCATCTTCATCATCATTCTTGTTATTAACCTGGTTGGATCAAAATATAAAGAATTTTCACACCTAACCGGTATGCAATTAATTTTGCTGGTTGCCTCTGGTGTTACCACCACACTAAGCTGGATATTTTACTATCGTGCCATGAAGGATGGGCTCGTCTCATATGTAGCTGCAATCGATAAGGCCAGTATTTTAATTACGCTCTTGTTATCCTTTCTTTTGCTGAAAGAACCGGTTACTCCAAAGATAATTGTTGGAGCTTTACTAATCTTCGTTGGAATGATCGTATTGGTCTGGCGATAAGAAAATGTTTAAAACGAGGAAAAATCCAGATTTACTCCAGAATCACTCAGTAGACTCGATCAAAACAAACTATTATGAAAAAAATACTAGTCATCCTCTCGGTCGTGGCATTAATAGGCCAGGCTTGTGGTCAACGAATGAACAGCACGGACGTACCCGAAATCATTAGAAACTCGCTTCATGAAAAATACGGAGTCAGCAAAGCAACCTGGGACAAAGAAGAAAATGGGTACGAAGCCAGTTTCAAACAAAAAGGCAAAGAGACGTCCGTAGTCTTTGACTCCAAGGGAGATGTCCTTGAAATCGAAAACGAAATAAGTAAGAATGAGCTTCCTGCGTTTATTCTTGATATAATCAAAAAGGATTTTGCGGGTTTTAAAATTGAAGAAGCCTCAAAAATTGATTCGAAAGGAACCATTACCTATGAAGCAGAAGTGGAAAAGGGCAAGGAATCCTTGGAATTAATTTTTGATGGCGAAAAACTAATTAAGAAGATAGCCGAGGACGAAACGGAAGAAAAGGATTGATCGCTTCTCCGCGCTAAATTCCAAAACCTCGTTTAATCCAGAATGTCTACAAAATAAGAGCATAATCTTGTCGGACATTACCCCTGTTTTTCCCTTAACCCTTATGAGATACGTTCTGGTTTTGCTCTTGGCTTTTCTGATCAGGCCACTAGTGCTTTCTGCTCAAATAGACGTTCGGTCAAACGAAGGCACAACGGTTTTACCTGAGAGCCAACCACCCCTTTTAAAAAATTCAAAATCGCGACTATGGCAAAAGGCATTAGCTGTGCCAATTGTTCTGATCAGTGCAGGTGCCTATGCAACGACCGATAATGATCTCATTGATCGGATTGAAATTCAGGAGGAGCGCAATGAATGGATGCCAGGGTTTCGCCATCATGCTGATGACTATCTGCAATATGCACCCATTGCTGCTGTTTATGGGCTAAACGCCTTTGGACTCAAGGGTAAGAACGATTTTGTAAATAGATCGGCCATACTCATAAAGTCAGAGTTATTGATGGCTGCGTTGACTTTCTCACTTAAGAAAATTACAGCCGTTCCACGACCTGATACAGGTCAACCCACTTCTTTTCCATCCGGTCACACAGCGCAGGCCTTTGCCGCTGCAACATTCATGGCTAAAGAGTATGGCCGCCAAAATATCAGTTACACAATAGGCGCCTATTCACTCGCCACGGGGATCGGACTCCTTCGGGTAATGAATAACAGGCACTGGATGTCAGATGTACTTGCGGGAGCTGGCATTGGAATACTCTCGACCAACATCATTTACCTCACCCATAAAACTATTATTCTCAAAAGAAAGAAGGTGCCATCTGTCATGCTTTCGCCAATCTACAATCAGGGAAGTGTTGGAGCCTACCTGATGTTATCCATTTGACAACATGGCCTTCAGGTTTAAATTGTTTGGTTTTGAACTGGAACTCAGCGTAAATAATACTGTGGCAGAAGATGCCGAACGGTTTGTACGCAAGCTACTCAAGGATAAACTGACTCCAGCCTTTACCTTTCATAATTTGCAGCACACACTGAATGTAACAAGTGCAGCCCTACAACTTTGTGATCTCGAACGATGTACTGCCCTGGAAAGGGAAATAGTCAGATTAGCAGCTTTATTTCATGATACGGGATTTACGCGATTGTACAATAATCACGAGGAAGAAAGTGTACATATAGCCTACTCATTCCTATCCAAAGAAAAATATCCATCAAGTAAACTGGAGCAGGTCTTACGTTGCATCAGGGCAACAAGAGCTGGTGTTATTGCTGATCAAAAAATTGAGATGATTCTGCAAGATGCTGACCTGGCGCATTTGGGAAATGAGAACTATTTTGACTTGCTCGACAATCTTCGGAATGAAGTTGCATTACAGCTTGATAAAACATATGGTGACAAAGAATGGCTTGAAAGCAATCTAACCTTTCTTCAACAGCATTACTACAAAACGTATTCAGCCAAAATGCTTTGGGATAAAAAAAAGGAGGAGCACATTCAACGTAATAAACAACTCTTATTGTTTCTCTGATCTTTTGCTCAAAATAATGTTTCGTATGTATGGCACAATAGCAAGTCCTTGGGCCAATAGCAAAACCGGATCACGCCTGTAGATGGAATACACAACAATTAAGATCGCCCCGATCAAACTTATCGTCCAAAATCCGGTTGGGAGTATGGATTCCTTCTGTTTTTCTGAATAATACAACTGATACAAGAACCTAACATTGAGCAACAGTTGCCCACCAACGCCAATTAAAAGAAAGGCATTCCAGTTTTGGATAAGCGTGTCAGCGAAACCAACTTCGAGCGTCATCCCTAAGACCCAAAGCACAGAGCAAACGGGGATCGTAATAAGTGACAACCTTGTTACTGTGGAAAATTTAATCCAATCTCCTTTCAATTGGAGGTTTCTGACATAAATACCATAGGCGACAATTTGCCCAAAGATGATAACTATATCGATCCGTAGAATTCCATAAATAAGAAATAAGGCGGAGCCAGCAAGGCTAAACCTCCAAAACAAACTCGGTGATACTACTTTTTTTCTTTTCTCTGATATCCACCATTGAATAATAATTCGTACACCAAACAGTGATTGAGCGAGGAAGCCCAACCCGAAAATCCAGTATGTCCGCAAATACTCAGCCATTACTTAGTTGTAGTACACGCTCCACTTTCCAAATTCCTTGTGCTGCCAATCCCCTGGCATGATGATTCTCAAATCCTTTGGCAGTTCTTTCTTTACGATAAGAACAGATTTTTGAGATAACAAGAATTTTAGATTCTTCATGCTCCTCAAATCAGACACATCAAGCAGATAATTGCGCCACTCCTCGCCCTTTTCAAATTGAGTCTCCCTTTTCAGCGAGCGGTCACCCGCATAAACTGAAATAATATCCTTATCTAACTCAAAGGCGATCGAGGGTAAGAGTTCATCGTAGACAATTATATTTCTTTCTCGTAATTGGTTCTCGTTTACAAAAGTTGAAACGGAAGTTAGTGTGTTAACCTGGTCACCGTTGAGTTTGAAGATGATGGACGAAGACAGTGTCAGGGTAATGGCAAACACAGAAGACAAAATAAGAAGCTTTCTTTCATCTGTCATTTTTAGAAACCACAAACCAATGCTTATCAACAAGGAAACTGAAGCGAGTGGAATAATAATTTGAGCACCAGCAAATTCTTGCAAATAGATTGTTACGGGTAAGGCGATGTAAATCAAACCGCATAATGAAATAGTCAAAAGGAACAATCGGTTCGATAAACCAGTTGTCACGTAGTATCCTGTAACCAAACTAAATCCAATAGAGAGCGGAAGTATGTAAAGAACCAGTTTTGAGCTTGAAGCAGAAAAAATAATGAATGGAATCAAGAGCCACCATATGAGCAATCGCGTAATACGGATTGTAGCCTCTGGTGTTGCCGTCCTTTTAAATAGACCATTCACAAATACGCCTATCCAGGGAAGCGTGACCAGTGGAAATACCGGCAAATAGTAATACCAAGGTTCCTTCCTGGCAAATACTTCTGCATGAGCAAGTCTGTCGATAAAATGGTGAAAGAAAAAATAGTCTGCAAAACGCGAATCCTGGGCAATCAAAAAAAGAAACCAGGAGAATCCGATGAGGACAAAAATTAGCAAAGCCAAACCTGCCTGACTAATTCTTACAGCAGGCCACGCATTCACTTTACCCAGACCGACAATGGCCAGTAACGGAACGATGAAAATTACAGGCCCCTTTGTTAAGAAACCCAACCCCATTGCAAAGGCAGCGCTATACAGATGTGAGATCTTCTTACTCTCACGAAACCTGACTGCGAAATACAAACTCAATAAGACGAAAGTGTTTAGGTAGGCATCGGTGGTGAGTCCCCGGACAGAAATCAAAACTAAAGGTGTTGTGCCATACACCAACGTGCTGTAAAATGCCGTTTGCCTGTTTTTGAAAACAAGCTCAGCAAGTTTGAAGAGCAGTATAAGTTGAAGGCCAAACGCAATGACCAGAAAGAAACGCGCTGCGAATGTGTTGACACCAAACACCGAAAATGCTGTAGCCGTTAGCCAGTAGGTAACTGGCGGCTTATGGTAATGATGGATGTTGAGTAGTTTTGGATGCAACCAATCGCCAGACCGAACCATTTCCCGGCTAATCTCCGCATAGCGCGCCTCACTTGTCTCAACTACCCCCCACTGCCCATTCGTTAGCAGCATCAAAAGGCAAAGCAGTGAAACTATGACAAGGCCACTTTTAAGTTGCATACGCTCCATGTCTGGCTTTTTCCTGAGTTTGGCGTATGTTCTTAATGCGGTAGTGGATAAAATTTCTCTGCATCCAACGAAAGACAAAGGCATCTACAAGCGGACCAATTAGTCTGTTCATTAGGTTATACTTTGGCGTGCCTGCATAACGGGGAAAGTGCCGGATGGGAACCTGCTTTACAGTGCCCCCCAACAAAACGACCATGTTCGGAATGAAACGATGCATTCCCTTGAAAAAGGGCATCCTCTTCGCTACATCTGTTTTTATTATCTTTAAGGGACAACCAGTATCAATAATCTCGTCTTTCAAAAGCCATTGCCGAAACGAGTTGGCAATGATGGAGGAAAGCCTTTTCACTAGGGTATCCTTTCTGTTCTCACGATAGCCGGTAACAAGATCATAGTCCTGCATAAATTCCATTAACTTTAAAAAGTCTTCCGGTGAGGTTTGAAGATCGGCATCTATGTACCCGACAAATGGAGTTTGGCAACGGTCAATACCAGCTTTTAATGCCGTACTCAAACCACTATTTCTTTCTAATGAGATATATCTGTATCGTGTGTCTTGTTTGCAAACACGCTCAATCTCCTCTTCGCTTTTATCATCAGATCCGTCATTGATGAACAGAACTTGAATGAAAACGGAGGATTGACTAAGGAGTTTATTCATGGCAAAAAATAACGGCATGATACAGGCTTCCTCATTATAGACTGGAACCAATATTGTAAGGATCGCTTCCATAAACATGTTTTTTGCTTCGGAATGTAAAGGGGGGACTAGAAGTAAACCTAGTCATCAATTCTGGAGATATTCTGGACGTTAATCTGGTTTGCGAAGCCCTCCTGGGGATCGGTTAAAATTCACCTTCTTTCCAGAAAGAAATTCACACTGGCTGACTCCCTGCCGTTTGTAAGGTCATGTTAAGGAATTCATAAAATCTGCATTCCTCCAGTACCTATTATTCTGTTCCCTTTCGTCAGGAACCCATCACCGTCTTATCGTACTGGACTATTGTAGCCGATAAGTCTTTAACCTTTTGATATTGCAAGCTGATCATTTTCACCGCCAAGCCAAAGTTAGGCCCGTTGCGAAACCTTTATCAAGGGCCGTGTCGAGTGTCGATCCTGTATTTTGATTTTTATGGAATCGACACCCTTGACAAGGTCCCGCAACGTGCGCAATTGGCGGCTTGTCGGAAAAAATGGTCGGGTGGGTTCAGCCGGTTAAATCAATTGAATCAGACATTGATTTCTGTGCCCGTATTTATATTTGTTACACGCTTGGTTTGCTGACAATGAAATATAAACTATTCAAGCATGCTATCTCGATCGCAGTACTACTGATAGTTATGCTGTTGCTGATGTTTCTTCCATTTGTGCCAGGGAAGTACGATAGGTTGGCCGTTAGCCTCTCTTACATGACGCAGGTGTTTTCCTATTCGGCACTTCTTTTTTTTCCTCTGGGTCTTTGGTGGTTGTTCATCGGCTTAACGGGGAAGAGCGCAAAGTTTGGGCTCATTCAGAAATTGTCGCTGATGATGGCTGGCGTTGTGGGAATCTCCATGGCTCTTGCTGTGGCCGTACAGGACAATTATCTTCTTGGTGTTTTCATCATCATTACCATTTCCTACTTCATAGTCAAGGGGTATCGTAACGTAAATGTCAACAGTGCTACTGTACAGACTTCCACGATCCCGATTTCCTTATACATGACCATCATCCCGGTTGTGTTGTTTGTTACGCGTTCCATTTTCATTGCACGGGCTGCTGAATACAGTAGAAAATTAGCCATCGAGAATAGTGCAACGATTATCCAGGATATTGAGAACTATTATCAGTGGGAAAATCAGTATCCTGTTTCGTTGCAAGCACTGCACGGAGATAGTGACTATCCTACTGGAGTGATCGGAATTCAACAGTATTTCTATGAACGAAATGGCAATGCCTACAATATCTACTTTGAACATATGTCAACGAAGTTTGACATGGAAGAAGTTGTGATGTTCAATAAGTTCGATGAACATCAGTTTGCAGCACACACAAAAGATATTTTGGAATTTACCGGTGAAGAATTGGCCCTCAGAAGAGGAGATAGACGTAAATTCAAACTACCTGCACCACATTGGGTTTATTTCGAGTTCGACTAATGCTACCGAAGTAACCGCTTAGGCTTCCTCTTGCTCAACATGAAGCACATGTAGGATACGGTGGATGATGGGGGCAAAGAAAACGGCCGTAACACTTAAGAATGCAATTCCACTATACAATGCATATAGTGAAGAGAAAACCTTAGCGCTGTCAGACACCATCTCGGCTACCGGACCCATGCCCGTTAGGATCATGCTTGACATATAAAAACTGTCCAGCCATGACAATTCACCGATGTAATGATAACCGGTTATCCCAAATGCGAGAGACAAACTGATAACCAGTATGGCGAATAGCCCGTACCGTGTAAGCCGGATTAAAAATCGAGAGAATGAAATAACCTTTTGCTTTCTGTGCTCAAGTTTCATCATCAAATGCGTCCATTAATTCCGGTACTAATTTAGGCTTTGTTCGGAACATGCTGGCAAGGAACTACGGCATAAACCCACCTTCCATCACACATGCTATTTATTCCGTTCCTCCTTGCGCACGTCCGCTCACTGCCCTTGGCGCTGTTCCTACCAAAGCCTGTGGCTGCACCATAATTAATTCTTACGATTATGGAAAGCACAAGACAAACAAGACCGTATCAAGCAGCTGAAATTCAGCTTGTCTACAAGTCGAACGTAAAACCTTCGTTACGTCCCAAGATCAGCCACTCGAAAGATGCATATCAAGTGTTGCTGGAAAGCTGGGATGACACCAAAATCGAACTCCTTGAGCAGTTCAAAGTTATGTTCACCAACCGTGCAAACAAAGTGCTCGGAATTTTTGAACTGTCAACCGGAGGTGTTAGCGGCACGGTAGCCGATCCTAAGCTGATTTTCGCAGCTGCACTAAAAGTTGCTGCTTCTGGATTGATTCTAAGCCACAATCACCCATCCGGAAACTTGCAACCAAGTCAGGCTGATATAGATCTTACTAGAAAAATCAAAGAGGCAGGCAAATTGCTGGAAATCCAGTTGCTTGACCATATTATCCTGACAACGGAAGGATACTACTCCTTCGCTGATGAGGGCTTAATCTAAGCCCTCATCAAATCTATTGTAAAGAAATAGGAAGCGTTTCAACTCGGCTATGAATGGGTCAACGGGTACGGTCTGTTAAACGCTTCCTGGGACAACTTAAAATGTTCTGAAAGTTTTCGGATGATCTCTTTTGACATTCCCTTTTTATAATTCAGGATATCTGATACCAATCCTTTACTTACACCAAGCATTTCAACCAGGTCTTTGGCTTTTAGATTGTGTTCCTTCAGCAATGCACGGAGAAGTGCAACAGGATCAACATCATCAAACGTATTGTGTTCTTCATCCCATCTTTCGATAAGGAGTGTAAGCAATTCAATTTCATCTTTCATCTCCTTGCTCTTGAAATCTGCAAATACCAAATCTTCCAGTATTCGGGTGTATTCCTTGTACTGTCTTTTTGATTTTATCACCGTGTACTTGAGCGCAACCATATCAGTAATTCGTTATCGTGTACTGCTCCCCGTGATCACAAAGCTTTTCATAGGCTGCATGCGTTCCGATCCAACAAATGAAGAGGTGTACTTGCTTTTCACCAAAACCATACTTACAGATCACCCTGTAATTGTTCCCTCCGATATTGAAGACTACCCGATTGCTGCCATTGCCTAGAATGTCGGCTGAGCCGAACGTCCGCAGAATATCAAGTGGAGTATCCCAGTCAGCAGCTTTCAAGACATTTAACCAAACCGCAAATGACGGTTTACTTCTTGCATTCAGGCGGACGAAATCCTCAATTGTTTCCTTTTTGATCAGGTGGACTCTCATTCAAAAATACGACTAATGTTCATGGAAAGTTCACCTTTAGTGAACTTTATTTTTATACCGGTTGGGAGCCACGAATGGCTTTTGAGGTAACGTGTGCTCATGTGGCTTATCATTGCGCCTAGCCGCATTACTTGACAATGCTTCTACTTCAGGTTTGAGGCTCCCTTTTTTGTGTTTATGCGCTTTTGAAACATGCCCGTCAAGCGACCGCTTGTTTGGGAAGGGTCCGGCTTCACATTCCGTGCACCAAAACTCTTTTACCCTTTCTTTGTCGGCCGTCAAGCGCTTGAAGAACAAATCACTTAGTTGCCAGATAGCCAGCGAGTGCATGAAACAGATGAGAAAGCTGGTTATCGTGAGTTTGACATTCAGGATAGTTGGATCTTGTATAGCCAGGAACCAATAATCGTAGTAAAGTGCATTGATAAAAAAACTCACTAACGCATAGGCTCTGCCTGCATTCTGATATCCATTAATGATAAATACCAGAATCAGAATTTCAATGACCGCAGCAAGCGCTATTCCATACGCCCAGTTAAAAAAAGTAAATCCAATAAAAGTCATGTCGAGGTGCTCCAACTTCATAAACAAGTGGCCTGCATGTGGAACATAAAGTACAATGAGTGCGAGAGCGCTGTGAAATATCACTTCTTTGCTCTCCAGGTAGGTGACAAGTTTATTCATGATCAATATCTTTTTGATGTTATTATTGTACGGTTGTCGATGACAACGACTCAAGCTTATTGCGAAGCATCATCATATCATCGCTTACTTTCTTATCCAGAATCTTGGCGTAGTGTTGCGTAGTTTTCAGATTACGGTGCCCAAGCATTTTTCCAACAGTCTCTATGGGAACTCCATTCGTTAGGGTAATCGTGGTGGCGAAGGTGTGGCGTGCCGTGTGGAAAGTCATCTTTTTTGTGATGCCACACAGATCCGCGATTTCTTTGAGATACGCATTCATTTTTTGATTGCTGGGCATAGGAAGCAAAACGCCCTTGCTGACGCAAAGCGGTTCGTGTTCATATTTCTGCAGGATCGCTAGCGCAGGTTTCAGCAAGGGAATTTTTGAGGATGTCTCTGTTTTCTTACGTTGCGTGCTGATCCACTTCTCACCGTCAACACCAGTTACAATCTCGTGGCGCCTGAGTTTCTTTACGTCTGCGTATGCCAGACCGGTGTAGCAGCTGAAAAGAAAAATATCACGGATAATGCCTAACCTGTTAGTCGGAAACGCTTTGGCAGCAATTCGGTTGATCTCATCCTGCGATAACACTTCACGCACTACTTCGCGCTTGCTCATTTTATATCCGAGAAACGGATCGCGCTGTAGCCATCCATTCTTCAGGCATAGATTGACGATCTTCTTGATGTTGCTGATGTACTTGATTGAAGTGTTATGACTACACTTGCGGATAGACTTCAACCAAAATTCCAATTCAGATACAAACTCGTAATTCAGTTCCTGAATGTCGATGTCATCTTTTTTGAATTTCCAGCGAAGGAATGAAACGGTATGACTGAGAGCCGTTTCGTAACGCTCAATGGTTCCCGGTGAAAACTCGGTATTGACAAGTTGTTTGATTTTCTCATTGTGATTCCGGAATACTTCGATGAACATTTTTGAAGCGGCACGCTTACCTTCGAATCGTAAGCGAAGATTCTTCACCGTGATAGGTTGTTGATCTGCGATCAGTTGTCGTTGTGCTTCATACACACGCGCCTGAAGTGTATCGAGGTAAGCATTAAGTGTGCGTGCATCTTCTTTAGTACCGGTAGCTCTACCGGCAGCAATGTTCCAGCGCGAAGGATCCCACTTGCGTTGTGTGGAGATTTCAGTGCGTGCACAACCTACAGTGATTCGCATGTAGATTGGCAACTCTTGGTGCGTACAATTCTTCGGCTTCTTGAAGTAGAAGAGAAGGCTAAATCGATTGTTCATAACATGGGTGGTTTAGCGTTGATAAATCTAAGCTTCCAGCCACCTGGATTCAAGATGTTCACGTCATGAACTACTTGAAGGTCAAGTCGTTATGAGAAATCTGGTGAGTACTTTTTTCTTCCCTCCGATACTCACCGAATTACTCACCAAAGGCGTGTTATTTGGTGTCAAATCGTATGAGCCCGAAAACAAAAAAACCTGCAAATTCTTGTGATTTGCAGGTTCTTGTATCGTTTGTTACTGATTCTCGCAGAGGAGGAGGGATTCGAACCCCCGGACCCCGTGAAGGGTCTCCGGTTTTCAAGACCGGTGCAATAAACCGCTCTACCACTCCTCTGTGTGCGATTTTGCTTTTTTAAGGACTGCAAAAGTAAGCCGAAATTTGATTTCTGCAAACGTTCTATTGCTCACTAAAGTCCGGGAACGTCTTTTTTAGCTCTTTATTATCGTATTCTTTAATGCCCGGTTTGCTGGCATCGAGCTCCAGGATCACCAATTTTTGATTGTTGATGATAGGCAACAGCTTATCGCGGTCAGCGTCAAAATCCTTGTTTCTGCGGGTGCTTTTTAATGAATATTTTCTCGCAAAATTGTCAGCCTCCAGTTGCAACAGATTGCGGATCTCCACATTGACTTTCATCTTTTCCAAAATATCAGATTTGGATTTGCCAATTACTTCCGTTGCTTCCAGGGTGCCCATCGTGAGTACGGTAGTGCCTCCAATTGCCGATACCGTTTTATACGTACCGGGGTCGTCAGCAAAGGCAACCGGAGCCAAACCGGTGGTTGCACCTAATGAAGCATTTACAATCGATCGATTTTTCTTTCCCTTTTTCGCCTGCTTGTAGGCTTTGTTCAGTTTTTCATGATTCTCGTCCAATATGTCAATCATCGTTTTGGCCATACTAAGGGAGCTTTTGTATTTGACATAAAGAAACTTGTCTTTTTCTTCGAGGTTTTCAGTATCCATCACATTTACCTTCACTCGCTTTTGAGTGCGATTATTTGATTTGTCGAGTGCAAAGAAAAGGATCTCAATTTCTTTTTGTTTCTGGGATTCCTCCACGAAATAATATCCAGGAGACCACGTAAATTCCGATTGGGCGGAGGTGCCTTGTACAAAGCTATTCGCTGGAATGCGACTGTCCGAAGAAACAAACCCAACATCACTGATATTATCGTCTCCATTAGGATCGGACACGTAGATTTTCAGGTTAACAAGTTCATCCTCTTTAATAGTGAACATTGAATCTCCGGGTACAATTAAAATCTCGGGCGGTAAATCCAGTTGTGTTTGTGCGATTTTTATTTTACCGCGTGTTTCCGCTTTATCGGGTTGATCCTGCACCACAAATTCGAGTGTCAACGGATTGTTTTTTAATGAATTGAATTGATTTCGGGATGGTGTCCAGGTGATCAGACCAAGAGAAGACAGCGATAAGCCTTCCGGCAGCTGCGATTGGATGGATTTAAAAATGAGTGGATCACCATCGGGGTCCCTCACGTATTCTGCTGGAATCTGATAACGATTTGCGCTTGATTGCCTTACATAAAAGATGGGGAGATCTTCCACCACAGGAGGACGGTTTTGATGCAAAACAATAAAATTCAAAGTTCGCCTAACCCTGCGGCCATCGCTCCATTCAGCCTGGGCCATCACATTTATTTCTTTCTGTTTTTCAAGGCGGTCAACCAAATCAAATGAAGGATTCCACTGAAAATTACCCAATGAATCCAATTGCATATTAAGTCCTTCAGCGCCTTCGAGTGAGTACCGGGGTTTTAGCGGGTCAAAATGTTCAAAACGGAATTTAAATTCGACCCCTTCCAGAATGGTATTAAACCGGGTTGAATCCGAAATTTGAAGCCGTTGAGCAGAGGATGTTGTAAAAACAAGTATAAAGCCAACCAGGACGAACCAACTCTTCATTTCGGTTAAGGTTTTTCTAATTTTGGAGGCGCAAAGTTAAACGTTTAGTAATGGATTTTCAGCCATTCATGGATTTTAGACTCAATTGATCGATGGCAAAAAAGGCTTCCTCTTCGCCCTCTTTTTTTGATGATGTTTATGAGGTGGTCATACTCATTCCCAAAGGCCGGGTAACCAGTTACGGTGCCATTGCCCGATACCTGGGCACGGGTATGAGTGCCCGCATGGTAGGCTGGGCAATGAATGCGGCACATACCAATAAAAAAATTCCTGCACACCGCGTGGTCAATCGAATTGGGTTACTCACGGGCAAGCATCATTTTGAAACACCCACAACAATGAAAGCACGGCTGGAGAAGGAAGGAATTAAGGTGATCAAGGATCAGATTCAGGATTTTAAAAGTAAGTTCTGGGATCCGGCAGTCGAGCTGCTTTAAGAAATTTTTTCCCATTCTGGGCTAATCAATTTTACCGGAACCCCAAATTCGCCTGAAAAGGAGGCATTCTCCAGCCGGTATGATCGTTGTGTTATAAACGAGAAAAAATAAGTTCTGGTAGGTATGAAAGCATTAGTGATCATTTTATTGCTGGTTTCTGTTTTTACAACGGCATCCGCCAAGGATTCAACTTCCTGGGTTAAAGTAGTGTCAAAAAAGAGATCAGTCCTCTATTTTAAAAATTCAAAGGATTTGATTGGTGCTACGATCGAGATTGAAAATGAAGATCATGATTTAATCGAAGCAATTCCTCTTGAATCGAAGAGAACGATTGTTGACTTCTTTTATCTGGCACCGGGCACGTATTCGGTAAAGATCAAGAAGGAGGGCAGAGAATACGTAATTGAATATTTTAATAAGTAAGTGTTAATTGATTTGGGTTTAATCGAAAGGGGAGCCGTACGAAAAGTGCGGCTCTTATTTATTCTTAGAGATCAGCCACAATCCAAGAAACGTGATCAAACCATTAACGACCAGAATTTCTATTCCAAATTGATATCCGCCTAGCCAAGCTTTTGAATTTTGACTAATCAGATAAGAAAGAAGGGGAGAAGCAAGACACACAAGGGGGACGCCCACTCCTTTAATATGGCGCCTAGTGAATAAACCAAAACTGAATAATCCTAATAACGGGCCATAGGTGTAGCCCGCTACATTCAATACCGCATCGATCACCGACTTTTCATTGATTTCTTTAAAGACGATGATGATGATGAGGAACACAAGAGAGAAGGAAAGATGGACAATGAATTTCTGTTTTTGTTTTTGTTTTTCATCTTTCTCTTTGAAATGTAAGAAGTCGATACAAAAGGAGGTGGTTAGTCCGGCCAGGGCGGAATCAGCACTGGCGTACGAGGAAGCAGTGATCCCGAGTAAAAAGAAAATTCCTACCAGGGCCCCGAGTTCAGTAAAAGCGAGTCGCGGAAAGAGTTCATCCGATAAGGTGGGCAACGGGATTTGATTTTGCTCACTGTATAAGTAGAGCAGTGCCCCTAAGGTTAGGAAGAGCAAGTTTACAAACACCAGGATCAGGCTAAACCAAAACATATTCTTTTGTGCATCGCCCAGGGTTTTGCAGGTAAGGTTCTTCTGCATGATCTCCTGATCCATCCCCGTCATGGTGATGGCGATAAAGGCTCCGCCAAAAAATTGTTTTGGAAAGAAGAGCGTGGAATTGGCATCTTCCAAATGAAAGATTTTGTCATAGCCTTTAGCCTGAATGGCTGCAATCACGTCAGTAAAATTCAGACCCAGATCGCCCGCAATTTTTATTACGGTAACCACAACGGCTGTTACTAAAAAGAAAGTTTGAAAGGTATCGGTCCAGACGATTGTTTTAATACCGCCTTTAAACGTGTAAACCCAGATCAAGGCAATGGTAGCTGCCACGGTAATGAAAAATGGTACGCCCCACGCGTCAAACAAAAATAATTGAAGCACCGTTGCGGCAAGAAAGAGGCGCAACGAAGAGCCGATGGTGCGGGAGATCAGAAAGAAGAGAGCTCCGGTTTTATACGACCATTGATCAAAGCGCTGTTCGAGATAAGTATAAATGGAGATTAAATTGAGCCGGTAGTAAAGGGGCATCAACACGCCAATGATTACCCAGTATCCCAGCAGGTACCCGAGCACTACCTGAAAATAGGAGAACCCGATCTTACCAACATTGCCCGGCACGGAGATGAAAGTAACCCCTGAAAGCGAAGCGCCAATCATGCCAAAGGCAACCAGGTACCAGGGCGATTGACGGTTGGCAGTAAAGAATGTATTGGTGTCAGCTCCTTTTGAAGTAAGGTAAGAGATCGTGATCAGAACGCAGAAATAAACAACGAGGATGGTAATAACCAGAAGGGGATTCATGCGTGCGATTTTAAGACTATAAAGAAAGTAAAAATCATAAGATTAATAGTGCCGTAGCAAACAAGTTCATTTTTTTTAATTTTGTACTGGATTCTGATAGAAAATGAAAACATCGCATCAGGAGAAGGAGTTGATTGAGGTGCTGGAGGTAGTTGATGAAACAGACATCAACAACCTGGTGGTGTTTAATGATGATTTCAACACGTTCGATCATGTAATAAAAACCTTGATCCGTGTTTGCAAGCATACCGTAGAGCAAGCCGAACAATGCACGTGGCTGATTCATTATCGGGGAAAGGCCACCGTGAAGTCAGGTGCGATGGATGAATTGAAGCCCATGCGCGAAGCGATTTGTGACGCGGGAATTGATGCCAGGATATTGTAATCTTATCGCTTTAAAATTTTTGTGGAATTTCCATCGAAGCTAATTGAGGATGCCGTAAACGAAGTTGCCAAGCTGCCCGGCATTGGCAAGAAAACGGCCTTGCGCATAGTGTTGCACCTGGTGAAGGAGGCGGAAGGAAAAACTACGGCACTCACGGAAGCACTCAATCGCATGCGGCACAACATCCGGTTTTGCAACACCTGCCATAATATTTCCGATTCGGATGAATGTGCGATTTGCAGCAGTCATCGCAGGGATAAAAGTGTACTATGTGTGGTGGAGGAAAGCCGTGATGTGATGGCGATCGAGAACACCGCACAGTTTACAGGCGTCTATCACGTTTTAGGTGGCATCATTTCGCCCATGAATGGTGTGGGCCCATCCGATTTAAAAATAGACGCGTTGGTGGAGCGGGTGGCGAAAGCGCAAGGCTCGATTAAAGAAATTATTCTGGCGCTAAGCCCCACCATGGAAGGCGACACAACCGCCTTTTACATCAACCGCAGATTGAAAGAATATCCAATAAAAGTTACCTCCATCGCGCGGGGAGTTTCGGTGGGCGGAGATCTGGAATATACCGATGAGATTACGTTGGGAAGGAGTATTATTGGGAGAACATTGTTTGGATAGTAACATCAGCAACCTCAATACATTGTTAATGATATCATCACCCGTACTGCACCTGAGTTTCGCAATGCTTAAGCAGGCAAGTGATTCAAGCAATAAGAATGGCAATCCTTGAAGCATTACAGTCCTTTTGAAGTCCGAAATCCGTCTACTGCCATAGAGGTTGAATTGCAATCGATTTAAGAGACAAGCCATGAGGTAAATAGTCCCTGCTTCCTGTTAAATTCTTTCTTATTTTTGGGCTCATTTATTGAACATGAACCACCTCTCCAACCGAATTAACGCTATTGAAGAATCAGCCACATTAGCCATGGCTGCCAAAGCCCGAGAGTTTAAAAACAAGGGCATTGACGTAATTAACTTAAGCCTGGGCGAGCCTGACTTTAAAACTCCCCAGCATATCTGTGAAGCCGCTAAGAAGGCGATTGATGAAGGCAAATATTTCTCATACCCGCCCGTTGCAGGTTATCAGGATTTACGCGAAGCGTTGGCTACCAAATATCAACGGGAGAATCACGTCCCTTACCGCGCAGAGAATATCGTTGTCTCCAATGGGGCCAAGCAATCGATTGCCAACGTGATGCTTGCATTGTTGAATCCGGGGGATGAGGTGATCATTTTTTCACCCTACTGGGTAAGCTACGATGCGCTGGTGCGGTTAGCCGAGGCCACCCCGGTCATAGTTCAAGGTACACTCGAGAATGATTTTAAAGTAACGGCCAAGCAGGTAGAAGAGGCAATTACCCACAAAACCAGGGCAATCATTTTCTCCTCCCCGTGCAATCCAACAGGCTCTGTATTTAGTAAGAAGGAGTTGGAAGCCATCGCAACTGTTGTTTTGAAGCATCCGCACCTGATGGTGATTAGTGATGAGATTTACGAACACATCAACTTTACCGGAGAACAAACCAGCATGGCTTCCTTGCCGGGCATGTTCGACCGGACCATTACCGTCAATGGGTTTGCAAAGGGATTTGCCATGACGGGCTGGCGAGTAGGTTACATCGCAGCACCGAAATGGGTAGCCGATGGCAGTAACAAAGTTCAAGGGCAATTAACATCAGCAAATTGTTCCATCTCTCAACGCGGGGCCCTGGCTGCTATAACCGGAGATTTGAAACCCACACAGGAAATGGTGGAGCAGTATCGCAAGCGCAGAGATTTGGTTTATAACCTTCTGAAAGAGATTCCCGGTGTAAAGGCAAATTATCCGCAGGGCGCTTTCTATTTTTTCCCCGATGTGAGTTACTACTACGGCAAGTCCGATGGTGAACGGATCATTCAAAACGGTGACGATTTTTGCATGTATATGCTGGAGAAGGGTCATGTTTCGCTGGTGCCGGGTAGCGCTTTTGGCGAAGAGAAGTGCGTTCGGTTATCCTATGCAGCTTCTGAAAAAGACTTGACCGAAGCCTTGGCGCGGATGAAGAAAGCCTTGGCAAATCTAAAGTAAAATGGCTCGTACGCTACCGCAGATATTTCAAGCCTTCAACGAACTCCGGGTTCTAATTATCGGAGATGTTATGTTGGACAGTTATATCTGGGGGGCCGTGGAACGAATTTCACCCGAAGCCCCCGTGCCAATCGTCACCGTAAAAAAGCGGGATCTTCGGTTGGGAGGTGCTGCTAATGTGGCCCTCAATGTTCAGGCTTTGGGAGCCACCCCTGTTTTAGTTGCCCTTTGCGGGGAGGATGATGCTGGAAAAAAATTGCGCACCATACTCGAACAACAGGGAATGTCTGCGGAAGGGCTGGTCGTCTCCTCCACCCGGCCTACGACTGTCAAAACCCGGGTGATTGCCAGTAGCCAACACGTAGTTCGTGTCGATGAAGAGTCCGACAAGGAATCCAACTCACAGGAGGAAAATCAGTTGGTTGAAAGGATACATAAACTCTTGCCTTCCTGTCAGGTAGTAATTTTTGAGGATTACGATAAAGGCGTAATCAACGAAAGCCTGGTTGCAAAAACCGTAGCCCTGGCGAAACAGCAACAGGTTCCCACTGTTGTTGACCCGAAGAAGCGAAATTTTCTGGCCTACAAAGGGGTGAGTTTGTTCAAGCCAAACTTGAAGGAGATGCGCGAAGGGTTGAAGGTTGAGTTGGAGTCGGGCAATCAGGAACAACTGGAAGCAGCGGTGGAACTGTTGAAGCAAAAGCTTGCTGTGGAGGGAGTGATGGCAACGTTATCCGAGCAGGGTGTGTACATCGATTATCAGAGCCAAAAGTTAAAATTGCCAGCCCACCCGCGCGAAATAGCAGATGTATCTGGTGCGGGCGATACAGTAGTGAGTATTGCTGCGCTCTGTGTTGCGTTGCAATTGCCACCCCGGCAAATCGCAGAACTTTCCAATTTAGGAGGAGGGTTGGTGTGTCAGCATGTGGGCGTGGTTCCGATCAACAAAGATGAGCTATTGCAAGAAGCTCTCGAGTTGAAGCTTTGATGGCTAGGTAAGCCGTTTTTTCAGCGCTTCAATTTTTGCCTTCATCTGATTAAAGAATTTATTTCGTTCCCGCTCGGCTGTTTCACTGATCAGCACCGAATTCTTCTTTAGGTCATTCAGATATTTAATGGTTTTAGTGCAAAAAGAAGGCTGATGGGTAGTCAGCAAGCTAAGCGTATTGTAATTGATGTAGGCAATAGGAATTTTATCCATTTGAACATAGATCGTATTGTTAGCGATCAGAATTTCGTTTTTATAAAGCTGAAAATCTACACCGCTTGATTTCTTACCCAGGCCGGCCTCCTGTTTAATTAAACTGATCAGCTCGATCAGTTGATCGCAGAGTTGTTGGGCCTGCTCACGCTGCTCAAAAAAGCGACACTCGTGGTAGAATTCAATTTGCTTTATGGTTTCGTTAATGGCTTCATCGCTCCAGATTTCAATGCTTGGAGTGGTTGAAAAGAGTTTCCAAACTCTGTGGGCAGCCTTTACCAGGGGTTCAGGAATACCTTCGGGGTGATACAGCTTGTTTACATACACAGGATCTTTGATCAACGTCTTCAGCCAGAAGAACATTTTAAAAGAGGAGAGGCCGGACAATCGAAAGTGATGAAAGGTTGGGATGTCTCGTGCAGCATAGATCATTTCCCTGTTTTGAAACGTATTGACGTACTCCATGTTCTTGCCAACGGAGGTTAGCCAGTTTTCCAGGGTATACGTGGTGCTTAACGCCCGGTGATGAAATATTGAGGTATTGATGGATGTTGTGAGCAGGGCATCCAATGAAATCGCAAACAAATCACATAATTTTTTAGTCTCGTCCAATGACAGCACGGTATCTCCGCGAATTCTCCGGTAGGCACTATCACGACTAATCTCCAGCAACTCTGCCAACTTATCCACAAAGGAAACGGAATCGGGTAATCGCTTTCGGATTAATTCGAGAAAGGCTGCCTGAATGTTGTCGGTGGCTGTCTTGGTCATTGCGGTTCTCCTATTTTTTATGAGCCAGTATCTTGTCTTCGATCTTTCCGAAAAAACGATTGCGTTCTTTTTCTGCGGTGGCACTGATCAAGGTGGAATTCTTAATAAGATTTCGCATGTAGTTTTCTGTGATTTCGCAAAATGAATTCTGGTAGGAAGTGAGCAGATCCATGGTATTATAGTTGATATAAACCACCCGTTGACTATCCATTCGGGCGAATATCGTGTTGTCGGGAATCAGGATTTCGTTGCAGTAAAGGGTCATTAAACCGCCACCGGGTTTCTTGCCTTCGGTAACTTCTGTTTTGATTTGAGCAATGAATTGTAACAACTGTTCAACTAATGCTGCCGCCTGATTTTGATTTTCGAAGTAATCGCACTCCACATAGAACTCGATTTGCTTAAGCGTTCCATTAATTACTTCATCGCTCCAGATTTCTGTGATTGGAATGGAGGCATACAAATCCCAGGCCTTGGCAGCCAGGGCAAGTATTTCTCTTGGCAGAAAGTTTGGGACATACGCTTTGTTCTCGTAGGCCGGATCTTTGATAATGGATTTCGACCAAACGAAAAGTTTGAATTCCGCTAACTCGGGATTCCGGAAATAGTGAAATACAGGAATGTCTTTCGCTGCAAAAATCAACTCCAGGTTCTGTGCTGCTTTGGCGAGCTCCAGGTTGTAGATCAACGCATTTAACCACTCTTTTAGGGAGTAGGTATAGTCAGCTGCCTGATGCTGAATGAGAACTACATTGGAGTTGGGGGATACGATCGCATCCAGCGATAGTCCAAACCGGTCGTAGAGTTTCTTCACCTCGTCAAGGCTCAACACCGTTTCGCCCCGGATTCTACGGTAGGCGCTGTCCCGGCTAATGCTTAACAGTTCAGCCATTTCATCGGCAAGCGAGGCATTGTCGGGAAGTTTATTCTTTATCTGACTCAAAAAGGCGATCTGAATGGAATTTGAGTCTGGTGAGGAAGTCATTCACGTGTCTTCAGTAAATAATAATAATGAAAATTTCCACCATTTGCAATAGTCCGTATCGGCCATGGCAGCGGGCTTGTTTCCTGGCGCCCTCTGCAAAAAGTAAGTGGGTATGCAGTATAAAATGAAATCAGGACCAGTGTTCGGAAGGATACTTTTGATCCATCAAACGAACACGCTATGAGCACGAATATCTATGCATTGCTAACTCCGCTGGCCTTGGGATTTATTGTATTAGAGATCCTGGTCTGCTGGTATTACAAGAAGAAGTACATCACGTTTCAGGAAGCGGTAGCCAATTTTGGAACAGCCCTTGGCAATCAGACCATGAATGTGCTGGTGGCTGCCGGAGTTTATGTAGCGTATGGATATCTGTGGGAGAATTATCGATTAATAGAGTCACTGGAGATGAATGTACTTACGTTCATCTTCCTTCTGCTGGGAATCGATTTTATTTTCTATTGGGTGCATCGGTGGGGGCATCATATCAACATTATGTGGGCAGCTCATTCCCCCCATCATTCGGCCGAGGAGATGAATTTTTTTGTGGCGCTCCGGGCAAGTGTTACACAACGCTTATTTTCCTTTCTGTTTTTCTGGCCCCTCACCCTGATTGGATTCAAGCCCGTGGATATCTACGCCATGACTGGTCTTCATTTATTCATTTCCTTTCTTCATCATACCGAATTGATTCCAAAACTCTGGCGATGGATTGAGTTCCTATTTACAACTCCGTCCCATCACCGGGTTCATCATGGCATCAACTTCGCCTACCTCGATAAGAACTTTGGTGAGTTTTTGATCATCTGGGACAGACTTTTTCACACCTACGCGGAAGAAGAAGAGAAAGTAGTCTATGGAATGTATAACCCGCCCAACACCTGGAATCCGATTTCAATCAACTTTCATTACTACCGATTACTTTGGAAAGATGCCATGGCTGCTCCTCGATGGACTGATAAACTAAAAATCTGGTTTATGCCGTTGGGTTGGCGACCTCAGGGATTGCCCCCTAAACCTGCACTACAAGAGGTAACGGCTCAGAACCAGGTTCGCTTTGTAACTACTATGTTTCTTGGAGCCAAACCCTATCTGCTGATTCACATCCTTACTGGCATTGCATTGATGATGATGGTCATCGATCCGCAGTCACCGTGGACAACGTTGGAGAGATGGATTGGGAGTTTTTTGTTATGGCATATGATTATTAACTGGAGTGGTATCATGGAATCTAAGTCATGGTTATTTTTCTCTGAGTTAGTTCGGTTACTTACTACTTGTACATTTTTAATCCTAATCAGCAATCAGGCGATATCGCACCCATTGAATATTCTTTGGCTTGCTGTTGTTTTCTTATCGGCTCTATGGGCCACACTGTTTTTCAGAGACTACTTTCCATTAAATTGATTTCACCCATGAAAAAGTTATTAACAATCGTATTTGTTGCAAGCAACCTGGTGAATGCGTTGGCCCAATCCTATGTTGATATAATCAGAACGTATTATAGTGCTTCGAACCAAAATTACTTTGAGAATAGTGATTCAAGTACCCGAATTCAGGAGATGGGAGTCGATTTAACTTTGCCGCTGGTGCTGAATTCAAAGGCAGCCTTTTTAACCGGATTGATCTTTGAAAGCACGGAGGCAAAATTATTTGAATCCGAGCCAAGCCAAAGTTTTTCTGCGATTGGTGTTCGGGTGGGACTTTCGAAAACCTATTCGGACCGGTGGTCAGCAACTTACCTACTGATTCCTAAACTCGCATCCAATTTTGAAAGTGTTACCTGGAAGGATTTTCAGATCGGTGCCATTGGTTTATGGAAATATACCAAGCGCGACAATTTTAATTATCGGTTCGGAGTATACGTTAACACCGAACAATTTGGTCCGATTATCGTTCCACTGTTTGGGTTGTACCACCAGAGTGCTGATCAGAAATTTGAGGCTAATTTGACCTTACCCTTCCTAGCGGATATGAATTGGAAGCTTCACGATCGCATACATGTGGGTGCCAATTTCAATGGATTGGTTCGGTCTTATCAACTTTCCGAAATTCCCGAAAGCAATGAGGAGGGCTATGTCGTAAAATCTTCGAATGAATTATTCTCCTATTTGCGATTCAATTTAAGCCCAAGCCTGATGATCCAGGCAAAGCTGGGATACACGTTGGGTCGTAGCTACAGGGTATTCAATGAATCGGATAAAATTACTGTCGGATCGATCCTGATCAGAGTGGGGGATGACCGGCAACAACTGAATACGGATTTCTCCGATGGGTTGGTTTACCAGGCTACCTTGGTCTATCGGTTTAACAAGTCAAACTAGGGCTTTCAGGTCGAGATCTTCTTTTTTAGTAATTGAATAGACTCCTGCATCCGGTTGAAGAACTTGCTGCGTTCGCGTTCCCCGCTGGCACTGATTTGGATGGATTTATTGATCACATTGCTCAGGTAATCATCGATGATTGAACAAAAGGAATCATTGGAGGTAGTGAGTACATTCATCGTGTTGTACGTGAGGAATGCTACCCGCTTGGTTCCCATCTTGAAGAAGATGGTGGTTTCAGCAATAAGGATGTCATTCTTGTAAAGACTGTAATTGGATTCACCGTTCTTAGATCCATTCTGAGCACAGGCACGAATATGTTCCAACATACGGCTGTATTCATCACAAATCTCCAGTGCCTGCGTCTGGGTAATGACGGCTGTTTCCAGGTAGTACTCAATTTGACGCAATGTTACCGTGGCTGTTTCATCACTCCAGATTTCAACACTCGGTATTTGTGCGTATTGATTCCATAGTTTTTCACCTACCTGAATGATTTCTTTCGGTACAATGTCAAAGTTGAACTTGCTATCCGCCAGGCTTGGGTATTGATGGTAAGTCTTCGTCCAAAAGAACATTTTGAATGCTGCCAGTTTCGGAAATTTGTAATACTGGAAAAGTGGAATGTCTTTGGCCGCATAGTATAAGGTTTTGTCGGCAAAACCACTGAGCATTTCCAGGTTGTGAAGAATCGATTTCAGCCACATTTCAAAGGTGAAATACTTACTATCAATTCTGCGGTTGTGGAAGCACACCATTTCTGGCGTTGGGTTCAGAAGGGTATCCAGCGAGACATGGTAATGCGTACATATTCTTTTCACCTCATCAAGTGAGAGGACGGTTTCACCCCGTATCCGTCTATAGGCACTATCTCTACTGATATTCAAGAGTTCTGCCAACTCGTCAGCCAACGAAAGATTAGGAGGAATTTTCTTTTTAATCTCACTTAAGAAAGTTGATTGTATGCTTTCCATAGAGGGCGTGGCGATAAGTGCAAATAATAATAGGAAATTAGATGAGTATTTGCAAATAACGCCACGAAGAGAATCCTGCGTTCCCTTTATTTTTAATTGGCGCCAAACTATAACTGATGAATAGCAGAAGTTAACACGGTAGCCGCTGATGGCATCCTTATTTTTGGATTAGCATCAAAGTAAGAAACCATGCGACTCAACTACACTTTTTTAATCTGGCAAGAACGAACAAACTATTTGTTTGGATTTTTATTCGGTGTGGCAGCCCTCTACCATGTTGCTGGAATTTTCTTTGAGATGAGCAGTGAGTCGGTGGCGCGACCTATTCTGTTTACTTTGATTAATCTCTATTGCGTGTATGGATTTTTCAACCGATCCAGGTTCTTTCACCTATTTTATGTTGGCTTAACCGTGCATCAATTTATAACCCAAAGCGCGAACCTGTTCATGCACTGGAATGAGGGAATTGCCAACCTTTGGATCAGTGTTGCGGTGCTCGTTGTGATGCCGCTAGTATTGGCGAAGTTGGTGATTGAATATTTTACGGATTAGAAATAGAATCATCAACCGGGTTGCCGTTAGTAGGGCAATTGATTGTCTTTGAATTGTTTTTCAAGAGGACCTTGTTTTTCCAGATCTTCGATAATTTTCCGATCCAGCGGACTTTCCTTTATGACATTGTAATTATCCCAGAATTCTTTGTTGTAGGGCAAGTCCTGATATTGCAGCCCATAGTTTCTCATCTTCTCTGTTGTTGCAATTCTTCTTGCAGTATTCTGCTCCACCTGATTGATCAGCAACGATTGATTTAATTCCGTTTCAAATTTTAATTCCTTGGTCTTGATATCATACCAGTTTACTTTGGAGTCCACCGAGATGTAGTTCAGATAGAATTTACCTCCATAATTTTTAAAATCGATTACCCGTTTCAAATTAACGAATTTACTTTCCAACCCCCGCTTTTTCATTAGCTCTTCTTCCATGCTGTTTTCATATTCTGTTCGAATGATCGCATAACTTCCTTTTTCAATGTAAACCCGTAGCAGATATTCCGCTGTATGGACAACAACAAAAACTTCATGGCCATTATAATACGAATCTTTTTCTCGTTTCAGGCTGTTGTAAAATGTTAATTCAACAGGAAAATGACGGTACCGGACACTGTTATGAAGTAACAGATCCTCCAGCAGGTTATCCTGGTCGAAGTACGTTGTAAACTTGCTGGCGTATCCGATACTGCGCCTTACTTCCAAAAGGGAAACCCGCTCGCGCAGTTTGAATTTATTTCGGGGCTCCAGGTAATCTTCATCATAGATCTTTACAGCCGCTTCCAATAAAGAAATGTAGGTGCCGCCTACCTTTTTGATATCGCGGTAAAATCCATCCATCAGGTAAGGATTCATCGGATAATTTTGTTCTATACGCGATAGGGCTATTTGCATAATTTCTCCACCATTCAAGGTATCAGAAACTAATACCTCATCCAGCATGAATGTAGATTTTTCGATTTCAATTACCAGCGGGCTAATTTCCAATAAGGTCCAAACAGGAACTTCATAGGTCTTGTAGCCCAGCATGTTTATCACGAACAGGTCATTGCGTAATTCAGATGGGATGTGGAAGTCAAATTCACCCATCAGGTTGGTGATGGTACCGATGGATTGACCTTTTATCCCAATGGTGGCGAATGGAAGTGGTTCCTTGGTATCTTTGTCTATTGCTTTTCCGGAAATGGTAATCCGCTGCGCCTGGAGAGAGAAACTCACCGCTAGCATCGCACCAAAAAGAAATAGATTCCTCATGTAAAGAAAATTGACTTTGGAAAGATTACCATTAGCAAAATTAGGTATTCATAATGTACTGCGAAGGTAAGTAAACAGCAATAAACTCCATTAAACGTACTTATATTACATTGGTCGGCTTTTCCTTCGAATGTTTAATTTTAAAGAATAATCTGCCAAACTCATGAAATGGTTCGATGCAATACCAAGAATCTGGAAGCGGGCATATTTGCTGATTTGCCTTTGGTATACCATCAATTTTACCATCAGCGCGGTGTTAGAGTGGCGTTTGGTCAATCCGCAATACTATGTATTGTGGACTGCACTTTTTCTGCTGGAAGCATTATTCGTATCCATTTTGTTGATTTTCCTTTGGTCGCATTGGTTATTTAAGTTTAAAGCCGTCTGGCAAATAACGGGTCATGTTGTAGGTATTATTGTATTCTTTTTTGGCATGGGTACGCTCTCTTATTATTTCAGCGATTATCTGGAAGGATATGTCTACCTGGAACATTGGCAGGAATACATGGTGGGCTTATTAAGCAAGCGCGATGCCTTGTCCATCCACGATCAGTATATTATCACGGTAGGGGTATATTATGTAATCCGGTATTTTGAGGGACTACAGAAGCAAGAGCAGGAGAAAAGTGAACTTGCTTTGCGAAACAAGGAAATGCAGATCTCGCTTTTAAAATCACAAATTAATCCGCATTTCTTGTTCAATACCTTAAACTCCATCAGCACGCTGGTCAATACCAGCAAAGAGCAAGCCCGAAAAGTAATCAGTCAGCTTTCGGATATTTTCCGATACGCGTTGGATTCGCACAGTGGTGAAATGGTGAAGCTTGTGCATGAGATTGAGTTCATTGAAAATTATGTACGCATTCAACAAGTCCGATTTGGCGATCGGCTGAAGTTTCAGAAAAATATTGACTCTACCTGTTTAGGAATTTTTCTTCCTCCAATGATTCTCCAGCCCCTGGTTGAAAATTCCGTGAAGTATGGAATTGCACCAAAAGAAGAGGGGGGAACAATATTTTTAACAGTGAGACGTTCCGGTTCCATCATCTTTTTTGAGATCCGGGACGATGGCCTGGGATCCAAGGCAAAAAAAGTCATGGACGGAAGTTCCAGCGGAGTAGGCATGCTAAACACAGACTTGCGATTACGCAGTTATTTTGGAGTGAAATCACATCTGCGGGTACTGGCCACCGAGCAAGGATACTCTGTAAGTTTTTTCATCGAAGACAAAAATTTGCGAGTCCCTCATGAATCTCAACACCTATTAGAAAACCAACTTGTATGAATACAACCTGCTTAATAATTGACGATGAGAAATTGGCCCGCGATTTACTTCGTGAATTTCTGGAATCGTTTCCAGACATTGAAGTGATTGGCGAGTGCAGCAAGGGTACAGAGGCTGTAGAACAAATCAATAAGCTGAAGCCCGATTTAATCTTTTTGGATGTTCAGATGCCGGGAATGAATGGGTTTGATGTGCTCGATGAAATCGAACACGAGCCCTATGTAATCTTCACTACGGCCTATGATCAATATGCTATTAAGGCATTTGAAAGAAATGCGGTTGATTATGTATTAAAACCCCTGGATCAGGAGCGGTTCAAACTGGCAGTAGACCGGGCCTTGAAGCGAAAGAAGATGGAAGAAGGAAACCTGGAAGATTTGCTTGGCAGCTTGCACGCTGTTCCCAAACGTGCATCGTACGACTCCCACCTTTTTGTTCAGAAATCTGAAAAGCTTTACAATTTGCCGGTGGAAGAAATTATTTATCTGGAGGCATCCGGAGATTACACCGTTATCTCTACCAAGAATGATCAATTTGTAAGCTCTTCCGGGATCGGAAAGCTGGAGGAACTAATGAATCCAGATACCTTTATTCGGGTTCATCGGTCCACCATCATTAATGTAAATTACTTAAAGGAGATTGAGCGCCACTTTAATGGAGGGATGATCGTAAAGATGCAAAACGGTAAGAGCTTTCCGGTTAGTCGTACGTATGCTAAACTGATTCGCAAGAAAGTCGTGTAGCCTTATTTCAGACTTGGTTATGTAATGGGTGTAGCGGTGCGATTGGAGCCTGTTAATTCTTATAAGTGATTTAAAATCTCATGAATGGTACCGAGTTGCTTAAATCGGTCGTGATTGATTTCTGACTCTACGCGTTCGTGTGCCCAGGTAACATGGTAAGGAATGTGAAAGCCATATCCACCCAAATTCAATACCGGTATAACATCGGATTTCAGGGAGTTACCCACCATGGCGAATTGATCAGGTGGAATATCCAGATGCCGGATCAATTTTTTGAAATCCGGTTCTTTTTTCTCAGACATAATTTCGATGTGGTGGAAGTAGTGCTCCAACCCGGATTTTTTTAGTTTTCGTTCCTGATCCAATAAATCGCCTTTGGTAGCCATTACCAAACGATAACGGCTTTTAAGTTGTTCGAGTACATGGTCAACTCCGTCAATCAGATCAACCGGCTTTTGAAGAATCTCCTGCCCATAGTCGATAATTTTTTCAATCGCTTCATTTGGAATCGATTTATCGGTTATCCGGATGGCCGTTTCAATCATCGAGAGCATAAAGGCTTTTATGCCATACCCGTATAGCTCAATATTTTTTATTTCCGTTTGCAACAGTTCACGTGCCACGGTGTGTTGCGGAAGGTAATTTTCCAAAAGAATGCAGAATTTTCGTTCTGCCTCCTGAAAGTACGCTTCGTTATGCCACAAGGTATCATCGGCATCAAAGGCAATCACTTTTATCATAAATGCAAGTTGCAGGCTGAAACTACTAAATCACAATCGAAAATACTATCGGTGGGGGTGGTTCATCTTGTTACGTTGTATTCAATGGCGGTGCATGTAAATTCACCATAGGTAAGTTTGCCATCAGGCAGATGCCAAACGGCTTCTCCGAAACCGGGTACTTTGCGTCCATCTACCTCAATATAATTTTTTACGGGTGTCGAGAACCGAATTTTTTTGCGATCAGAATTGCTCAGGATCCGATACCGATCCTCTGAGACAAAGTTCGTAAGCTCACCGACTTCATTAAACTGCAGCGTTGCTGAAACTTTAATAGCCTCTTGTTGAAACGTGGCTTTAACCTGGAGTCTGTCGATGGTTTCCCAATGAATTCTTTTATCAATTAAAGCGGCAGGTGCGTAAAGGCATAGGTCGTTAAGCCAGGTAACCGTTTCAGCAACATTCATTTCCATACCAGCTTGATCCTGCACCGTAAACAGGGAAAGCAATCGGATTTCCATGGTCGCTATGCCATTCTTGTAAACGTGATACCCCGTGACCGGAAGACCTTTCATCTTGGCTTTCATAATGAAGAGACGCGCAGGGTTTTCAATGAAGTTGTATTGTTCGGTAGTAAATGGCATCCATGCAGATTTAGCGTCACTGCGGATTCGGCCTTTAAATTTAATTTTAAAGTGGGTGAGTACCGGCTTATTTATGGCACCGGAGTAGATAATATACCGTTGCACAGGTTCCGGAAGGTGTGATAGAGCTTCGATCGTAAGCAGGGCTTCGGTATGGTTATTCGTATTGAAATTCTCAGTAACATCGCTTTTGAATTTCTTTTCGAAGTTCCATTCAAAGAAGGCGGGCATTGCAACAAGAAGTACCATCAGATTAGGAAGCGTGCCGAATTTGGCATCTTTCCAATAGAACGAAATCAAGAGTTGTGAAACTAAAGCCCCTGCAAAAGCGAGGCCCCACCAGCCGTCCTTATTTTAAGAAAGAAAACCGCAGAAGCAGCCATCATCAGGAGCGCTGTTGCAAGCCAGGCGATTCCCAACGGTTTGGAAATCTCCCGGGTAAGTTGATTAATTGGGCTGATCCTAAAAGCTTTAATAAAACCCAGCAGATGAATTAGGCCATGGCCAAACATCAGAAAGCCAATCAAATATCTCATGTTTTGATGTATACTTATTCAGCACGGAAAACTGATAAAATAATTCCTATTGTTTTATGATATTGACTTCCGGAATTGCTGATTTTTATCACGAATAGACAGATGAAAATTAACTATCAGGATAAATGGCTACGCATCATTGGCTATCCGATGTTGGGTTTTATTGTTCGCCATTTCGGGGAATATGAGTCTGTTGGTTCGCTGATGAAGAAACCTTTATACTATGGCGATCTTGCCCATTTTCCACCGGTGAAGGAGCCAAAATTCAGGGTGAAGGATGGGGAGGTTTCAGTTCAACACCCTTGCAAAAAATCTTCAGAATAGTACACCCTTCTGAAACCTGTTGCTGTCACTTTTCGTGAAAGCATCAATTCATGATCGTAAGAGTTCCAGGTTGTAAACAACTATAAAATAATCCCGATGAAAGTAATTTTTATATTCCTTCTTTTTTTCTCCTACCTTGGACTCTCTCAATCCATGAAATTAGCACTGGACGCTGCCGAATGGGCTGATGTAGTGGAATATCCAGTGCAAGGAAGACAAGGTATTCTGATTAACCAGAAACTTTCTTTTGGTGAGTATCATACCTTGTTGGTTGACCGGTCGTGGACAAAGGGCTCTTCTTCCATGATGGGATTATCGCAAGGTCTGCCAACAGATCAGGACTTTAAAAAGATCATTACGAGCGAGAAGGTAAAGAAAAATCAAACCCTCTATTTTGCCCTGGCAGACAGTCTTGGAAATCAGGCCCGGGCTTACTGCATCACTAATTTTAAATCAAAAGATTTTACGATTGGCGATAATCCCAACAGCGTTATTAATCTATTTGGTGATATTCTAGGCGTTGGCGATGAGTCGTCCAGTACTTTTTATGCAATGATTTATGATGCCCAAGCTACCAGTCGTTGGGAACTATTGATTGACAATCAGGAAGCGCAAATGAAACCCAAAGAGTACAAGGGGTATTTAAGCAAAAGTAAAGACGAGTATTACACCATTCAACCACTTTCGAAAGTGATTAACAAGAAAGGAAGAGTTGGCACAATGCCTTTTGGTTCAGCAGGATTTGAACTTCGCAATAGAGATGGAGTAGCCATAGCAGCCGTATCGATGATTGATAAAGGAGTGGTATATCTTAAGAAGGTAAGTCCCGAAGAGAGAATCTTGTTATCGGGGGTTTGTGCTGCCTTGCTGCTGCAGGAACAGATTTGATTATAATTTTTTCTCCATCACAACAAACTCCAGCTTCATTTTCGGCTGGCCAAAGCGTGGATCATTGAAGGCAAAGGGTTTCGTTTCTCCGGTAAGTTGATACCCATGCCGCAGATACCAGTCGATTAATTCCTTTCGAACGGAGATAACCGTCATGTATATTGCTTGGCAGTTTTGTTTTCTGGCTTCCTGCTCGGCAGCCATTAAGAGTTTTTTACCAATTCCTTTACCCTGCAGATTGGGTTTAACGGTCAGCATGCCCAGGTACAATTTTCCGTATTGACTCCGAAGTTCAACACAGCCAAGAATTTCCTGTCCTTCCACATACTTTAATAGAACTGTTCCGGGAGTTTGTATCAATTCGGCAATGGCAGCCGCATCCGTACGTGTTCCATCCAATAAATCAGCCTCGGTTGTCCAGCCTTGTCGGGATGAGTCGCCCCGGTAAGCTGAATTCACCAGTTTGTCTAACGCAATAGCATCATTCGGTGTGGCTGCGGTTATCATACGTCAACTGAGTAAGGTAAGCAGTATTTGAATTAAAATAATTTTAGATAGGGTAGCAACAGGAAATACGGATGAGTAGCCGATGTTGGGTTGTTCGCTTTTGGTTTGTTCATTGACAAAAGCCAGGACGGCTGGCTGAGTTTGCACTCCGGCAAGCATTCCCGACAGGCGCGGATAGGGAATTTTTAACCAGTAGTGGCCAACCGTCAGAAGGAAAAATGCAACGCTTAATGTAACTCCGGTACCCAGCAGGAAAAACAGAAAGCCATCCTGACTGTTCGTCAATGTCTCCCGAAAGGCATACCCTGAGCGGGTACCCACGCCTGCTAAAAATAAAACAAGTCCCAATTGACGAATGGTATGATTGGCAGAGTAGGGCATGACAAAGGTTAACCGGCCAATCCGATTGACAGCGCCTAACAACAAGGCCACCACCAGCGGACCTCCGGCTATACCGAGCTTAAATGAAATTCCTCCGGGCAATGGCACTTCAACCATGCCCAGCAAAAATCCGGCAGCCATGCCTAAGCTAAGCGTGAGAATATCGATGTGACTTTGCGCTATGTAGCTATCACCGAAAAACTTGCTGGCAGCCGCCATTTCATTTCTACCTGTAAGAATCCGAACCCGGTCGCCAAATTGCAGGGTGGTGTTTGCCGTGGGCAGAATGTCTGTATCCCCTCTGCGGATTCGGGTGATTATGATGCCCATCGTATGCGGCAGTTCTAAATCCTTTAAGGACTGACCAATGATTTCATGGTTGGATACAAATACCCTGCGAACGTCCAGTTGCTGATGCTCAACTTCAAGATGGTGAGCACTGCGTTGACCAAGCAGGATGATGGCCCGCTCCACTTCAGCCGGCTTGCCAACAATGGTCATCTGATCACCCGCTTTTAGTACAACGGAATCCATGGCGAGAAAGGAGTCGCCATCGCGTTTCACACGACCAAAGACCACATTTAATTTATACATGACTCTTAGCTCGTGCAGAGATTTTCCAATAGCCTCCTTTTGGTTAATATTTACAGTGGCGTTGGTTATTTTTTCAGCGGCTGTCACTTCATCCGGAGTTTTTAGAGAAGTTCTCGCCAATTTTTGAAAGAGGAGGATGGCGAGGATCATTCCCACAACACCCATGGGATAACTGACAGAATAGGCAACAACAGGTTCTGCCAGAGTTTCTTCGATCAGCTGAGTGGGCACAATGGTTTTAATAAATTCCAGCGATGATGCCAGAGCGGGAGTGTTTGTAAGGCTACCGGCAAAGATTCCACCAAGGTATGTATAGGGTAGGGATGTAAAACGATGAATGATTAACACCAATACAAATGCAAAGATGATGGCCACAAAGGCGAGGGTACTTTCGCGCCACCCTTTCTTTCTAAGATTTCCAAAAAACTGCTCCCCACTGGAGATGCCAATGCAATAAATAAATAGCACCAACCCAAATTCATAAATAATTGCAGGGAGCTTAATCCCGGGAGACAGGGCGCCAAACGCAAGACCTGTAAACAAAACGGTGGCGATCCCCAGGTTTACACCGGCAATTTTAATCTTACCTAATGGCGCCCCCACCGCCAGCACAACAAACAACAAAAGCAACGGAGAGTCTTTCAGGAGGTTTATCATGGGGAATCCTCAGGTTCCCTGAAAAGTAATTAATTGATGCTTACTTTTTTGCATGATAAACCAACTAAAAATTTATGCCCGAGAACTTCAATTTTAAGTGAATCCGGAAATAAGTACTTCAGACGTTACTTTTTTAAAAGTTCGATTGCTTTTTCAAGGACGATGTCTTTGTTCGCCAGCAAATCATCCTTCGAGTTCACCAAAAATTCATCCGGTGCCAATCCGATACCTTCATAACTCTTACCGTTCGCTGCACGATAATCCCCCACCGAGACGCTGATCATCCAGCCATTAGGCAAGTCAAAGTTTGGATTATCTGAGAAAGAACCCGCTGTTGTGTCGCCTAACGTTTTGACATGGTCAAACTGTTTAATGGCCAGATCAAAGGTTTCACCTGCGCTTTGTGTAAACCGTGAAGTAAGAACAATGATGGGTTTTGAAAACGGCTCAAATTGGGGTTCAACATACCATTCAAAAGTTTCTGTAAAATCACTGTGGGCCGAACCGTTTCGTTTTTTTGTAGTCATATAGAGCTCGTTAGAGGATGCGAAGCAACCCGCCAGGTATTGCGAAACCGGATCATAGCCACCATAAAAGCCTCGGATGTCAATGACCACACCTTGGGAAGAGGCGGCTAATTGGGTTATCGCTTCCATTTTCTTTTCAACTTCATTTAAGCCATCAGTACCTTTTATATTGATATACAATAAATTATTTGGGAGATTGCCATATCCAATATTTTCTGTGATCTGGATATAATCTCGGGTATATTTTTTAGCGACCTCCAAATCATAATCTTCCTGAGCCTTAAGGATTTTCAGTTCACCATTTCGGTAACTGAGAACTCCACCTGGAAATACGGGTAAAGTTCCATTGGTCGGATACAAGTTGAGATGATTGTCATTAAGCAACACCATCATGTTGGTGAGCACTTCATAGAGTTGCTCATCCGTAGTTTGTTCATTTACCAGTGGGCGGAATTGATCGCGGATGGCGTTCCAATCAATCTTCTTTACTTCGAAGAGTCCATAATGCTCATCAAAAGTTTTCCAGAAGGAATCGAACGTTTGGATAGGCGAACTGGTAGGTTGAGGTCCTATTAACTCCTCTTCGCAGGATGCCATTATAAAAAGAGAACTAATGCTGGCAAAGACAATGGATTGAACGATATTTTTTGTTTTCATGAGATCAACTATTTATTCTTTTTAAAACTGATGATGAACCTGGGCGAGTAAAGAAGAGCCAACAGCCCGCATCATTTGCGGTGTTTGGATCTGGTACCAATTGAACTCGTAATTTAATCCTGCCCCCCAACGGGTATTGAGCTGGTAGTTATATCCAACAGTGAATGCGGGAGCCAGGAATTTTTTCGGGCTTACCCATTTCGAGTTGCGGAAGAAGCCCTGAACTTGATTCTTATTGGGGGCTGAAACCGTATTATCATACGGCAGGCGACTTAACTTGGCAACAACGGGTACCCGCACCGAAGCTGATAGCTGATGAGATTTGTTTATCCGATGCTGCACCCATCCTTCCGGACTTAGACTCAGTGAGTTGAACATGCCACCGGAATTCCAGCCTTGGGGATAGAATAATTCATTCATAATGCGCCCACCCACTGCCACTTTAAAGGTGGATTCTTGAGTAGAAGAAATTTTATAATAGGCGCCCATTGAAATACGCCCTGCCAGAAATGATCCGCCAGCCGGAAATTTTTTATCTTCCTTATTCCCCGTGTAGTCTTCCTCCTGAAAGTAGAGGGTACGATCAGAAAAATCTTTGGGGGTGTTGCCGCCCATTTTCATATCCAGGTCGATAGAAAAAAGGAATTGATTGGTTTCCAGATTGTAAAAAAGCCTTACGTTTTTGGGCCTGCTTTGATAAATAAGCGGGGATGAATTTTTATCCAGGTACTTCACGGAACCGATACCCAAAGCCAATCCTATCCGATTCTCCAGGGGCATCCAGGGGCGGTTTTCATAATCTTGTGCAGAAGCGGTCAACCCTGAAACCAACAGGCAAAACCATGTCATTAATCTTTCCATTGCTTTATAATTTTATGGTGAAATGAACGGACAACCGCAGGAAAGTTGCAGCCAAAAGTCGGTCTAAAGGTCCATTCCAATCCGTTTGGACTGATTTACGCGGCTTTGGACTTTGTTTCCAGGTACTCGGCCGGGGTTTGGCCGGTCTTTTTCTTAAACACTGCATAGAAAGATGCCTTCGAGTTGAACCCGGCTTCCTGGGCGATACCCAATAAACTCAAATGCCTTTTGTCTGGGAGTATGGCCAATCGTTTAAATTCTTCAACACGGTAAGCGTTGATCAAGTCAAAAAAATTCCCAGACCCTGAAAAGTTAATAGCTTGAGAGATCTGATGCCGGGGTAGGTTAGTAGCCTCAGCCAATTGGGTAAGGGTGAGGTCGGTTTGAGTATAGAGTTTCCCTTGTTCAAGTGCATTTTTCACCAATTCAAAGATTTCATTTAATTGTGCCGCCTCCAGGCTCGATTTTTTATACTTCTCCGGGCTTTCGGATCGGGTATTGACCAACTCAACCGGACGATCATGGACAATTCCAAACAACACGGGTTGGGTTAGGGCTTTGTAAGAAAGCCAATAAAAGAGAAGTACGATTCCGATAAAATGATAAGAATATAGTTGTGATAGCACCGGAATTTGCCAGGTGTGTGCAAAAAACGAAATAACGGCCAGCAGGGTTGCAGCCAGTGTGATGACCAGAAATTGTTTCAGCCAGATAATTCTGATGGATTCTACTTCAGAATATTCTTCCAATAATTTTCTTTCAAAGCGGATGTAATAGGCAAGAATGAATACCTGGAACACTAAATGCAAGATGGAAACAAGCTGATTGATCCATCCAAAGTCTGCCTGCGATGCCATTTCGAAATTGCTCAACATGACTCTCTTTTCCTCCGCGCTAAGCAGATAATAAGGCAGCAGGATCACCAATAAAATAAAGAACGGCAGGAGGGGCCAAAGGCTCTTATAAATTTTAACCGGTTGGGTTTGCGTAATGAATTGGACAAAAAGATAAAGGAGCGGCCAATACAGCGTCCCGATGATCCAGGAAATCCTGCTCAGGTGGGGAAAAGCGAGAAAGAAATCCCGGTTATCAAAGCCTACCAAAATCAAATGGAAGGAAAGAATGACTAATAATATGGCCAGAATACGATTGGCAGGTTGATTTATTCTTGTACGAACCAACAACCAGGCAAGAAACAAACCCTGAATGGTGGCGGCTGAATAAACTATCTGGATGATGGAGGAATTCAAGGCATAGAATGAAGTACAAAATTAGAAAATCAGCAAGCGATTCTATAAATAATGTGTCTTCAAAACCTTTACCTTTAAAGTGAAATTCTACCTATGAAATATGTATCCTTAATTGCCTTGCTGGCGATGATTTCCTGTGCCGATCAGCAATCCGAGTCCCGTGTGTGGCAAAGCATCGAACAAACGTTGCAGACGCAACTGATTACCATTCAGGATGGAGACACCCTCGACCTTCCGGAAGGAAATTTTATGTTTACCAAAAGCCTTGCCATGGATGGTAAGTCCAATGTGGTTATTCGGGGAAAAGGGATGGATAAAACCATTTTATCATTTAAAAACCAGACCGAAGGCGCCCAGGGATTGCTGGTTACCAATGGAAACAATGTTTCGCTAATGGATTTTTCGATTGAAGATGCGAAAGGGGATAATTTAAAGGTGAGCGAAGTGCGTGGTATAACTTTAAAGCGCATTCGGTCGGTATGGGCAGAAGGGCCAAAAACGGAAAATGGAGCCTATGCGCTTTACCCGGTGTTGTGTAAACAAGTACTTATTGACGAATGCATTGCCATGGGGTCTTCGGATGCCGGGATCTATGTTGGTCAGTCCGATTCGGTCATCATTCGCAACAGCAAGGCTTACTGGAATGTGGCTGGCATTGAAAGTGAAAATTCGCGGTGGGTGGAAATTTATGGCAACGAAGCCTATGAAAACACGGGCGGCATTCTGGTTTTTGATCTTCCTGGACTTACCCAGTACGGCCACACCACCAAAGTTTACAATAATAAAGTCCACAATAACAACCATGAAAATTTTGCTGCCAAAGGGAACATTGTGGCGAGTATCCCACCCGGTACAGGCGTAATGATACTAGCTACTCACGATCTGGAACTTACCAAAAATGAAATCATCGATAATAAAACAATTGGCGTTGGAATTATTAGTTATGAATTGGTGGCGGCTTTAAATGAAGGCGAGGTTGAGCAAGAGAGCTCGATTGGCGGAGTACAGACGGTGGATAATAATTTTCGTACGGATACCTTGTACAATCCGTTTCCTTATCAGATTTATATTCATGAGAATAAATTTGAAAACAGCCATTGGTTCCCGGCCCTCGGTCACGATATCGGGAAATTATTTTTCATGAAATCATTTATGAACCCACCCGACATTGCCTATGATGGCATTGAAGACCCGAAGCGGACTAATCGCGGACTTTGTGTTCAGGAAGGTGACGAAATCAATGTGATCAACCTGGATGCAGCCAATGATTTTAAGAACCTGAAGAAAGACGCCCGTCAGTTTGATTGTGCAGGAGTGAAAATCAGCAAGCGATGAAAGCTTTTTGGGGCTGTGTTTTGGGGATTTTGCTTTTAAGTTGTGAGCCCCGGAAACAGGAAATCGTTGTGTTACCCGAGCAGGAAGTGACGGTTGATTTATCCCATGTAGGCACTCCTAAACTTTCAGAGTATGGATTTTTTGTTGGTCCATTGAAGGAATTGCACCCAGCCAGTGACGTAATTCCATACACCCTCAATTCTGCTTTGTTTACCGATTATGCATTTAAGCAGCGGTTCGTTAAAATCCCTAAAGGTGCAAAAGCAAAATTTAGTGTTGACGATGTTATGGAATTTCCGGAGGGAACAATTCTGATCAAAAACTTTTACTATCCCGCGGATTTTCGGAAGCCCACGGCAGAAATAAGGATTCTCGAAACCCGCCTCTTAATCAATGAGGCCGGCACCTGGAAGGCATTACCATACATTTGGAGTGAAGATCAGACCGAAGCCTATTTAAATGTGGCTGGAAAAAATTTGGATGTCTCCTGGACACATAATGACGGAACGACACGACAGATTACGTATTCTGTTCCAAATATGAATCAATGTAAGGGCTGTCACTTACGTGGCGACAAAGTAATGCCCATTGGGCCAACAGCGCGGCAGTTAAACGGAGTCTACTCATATTCTACAGGTGAGAAAAATCAATTAATTCATTGGCAACAAGTTGGAGTGTTGGAAGATCTTCCGGATTTAAAGGAGGTTTCCAGACTGGCTTCGTATGATGATCCATCCGTTTCCATAAGCGACCGTGCCAGGGCATGGTTGGAAATCAACTGTGCGCATTGCCATCGGACGGATGGCCCGGCAAAGAATAGCGGACTGTATTTATTGGCGAGTGAAAATGATCCCGGTCGACTTGGGGTGGGCAAGGCTCCGGTAGCCGCAGGCAAAGGTTCAGGCGGATTGTTGTACGGAATTGTACCCGGGGAGCCGGACAAATCCATTTTGCAATTTCGAATTGAGTCGGTGCATCCGGGAATAATGATGCCCGAACTGGGTAGGTCGATTACTCATGAGGAGGGTGTTGCGCTGGTCCGTCAGTGGATTATGGAATTGAAAACCGGGCAACCATGAAATCGGCTACCTTCGTTGGAGTTATTGCCTGTTTATTTGTGATAGCAGGAGCTGTTTTGAAAATACTTCACATCCCTGGAAATAGTTATTTTATACCGGTTGGTGTTGCTTTATTCTTCTTTTATCTCGCAGTAAGGGCCGTTAGTACCAGAAAAAGGAATTGAAAAGCAAGTAGGGTTAACCGGCCTTCCTGGAAAATTCTTTGAATCTTCGCACCATCGCCATTGAGAAGCCAACCATAAGCACTCCGGTGCCTAGCCAAAGTACATTAATTAAAGGCTTTTCCATTGCTTTAATAATTACCCAATCCTTTTGACGGGTATTTAATCCGAGGGAGAATTCATTGGTATCAGGGTGAATATTGAGTAAGGTAATTCTAACTCCCAGGTCATTGATTTCGGAAGGCAGGCGTCCTACTTGTGATCGATCACGGATCAGAAAAATGGGTTCCGCATAATAGGTATCCCGCTCCCCGGTCACTTTAATTTTTGCCTGAACGGCCACATCGGCATCCGAAAGTTCGAACCCTTCAATTTGGGTGATGCGGGTAACCCCTTCCAGCACAGCCACATAATCGTTAACAAAAAATTGCTGGTTGATTCTCGTCCGAATCTCTTCCAGCTCACTCCATTCAGGCTCTTCTTCCCGGTTCATGGGCAGTGAAACGTGTGTATACAGATCGCGGGTAACATTACGCTTAATATCGGGGGAAGCAATAAATCCGCCCATAGCGGGATTGATTTGAACGCGTGGATACAGAATGGCCGTCACCTCACCGTTTCTGCGTAATTCTATTTCGTAAAAAGTGTTCTCTGGATTGATTTCGAAAGTGTCTTTGGCATTTAAAATTTTACGACCCTTGAAGAGGATGTCTTTCTTAGCGACAACCTTAAAAGGATCCATGGTCAGGTCAATGTCATTCTTGCTTACGTACCCATTCACATTCCGGGGCTCGACACGTTCACCCAGGTATTCGATTTCATAACCCGCCATGGTGCGCGGTTCATTGATAAAAAGTAAGAGATTATCGCGATTGAATTCAGTGGGCAAATCTTTTGAAATCAGCATGCCGGTGTTATTGAGCGAAACTACCTTGCTGTAGCCGGATGAAAACATGACACCAATCAACATCATGCCTACGCCTATATGAGCCAAGGCTCCACCGGAAAGGGAAGCATTCACTTTTGTTACAGAAGCAAGTACTTTTACGTTGGATACGATGAGGTAAACCCCGGCCAGCGTGACCACTAAGTATACGGGTTCATATACGCGGGCCAGCGAGATTATTATTGCAAAAACGATCAGGGAAATTAAGGCCGGGTAAGCAAGTTCTTTTAACAACGTTCCTTTATCCATTCGCTTCCACCAAAAGAATTGGCCTGTACCTGAGATCAACGCGACCAGTACACCGAACCACAATTGAAATTTGGAGTAGAAGCCAATTTGATCAGCCGGAGGAGCCAGGTTAGATTCCCCGCCAAAAAATTCAATCAACCGGTTGTAGACGGGAATGGAAGTGGGTAGCAGCACCTGGAACCCCATCAGACAAAGGGTGGTAGCTCCCAGAAAAATCCAGAATTCACGCGAGTAGATGGACGACTCTTTTTCGGTAGTAGGAATTTCTTTCCAACGGATGGCAGCCAAAACGATGGCAGCCAGGGTAAAGAACAACATGTAGATCAGCAATTGACCGGAAAGACCTAAATCCGTAAAAGAGTGTACCGAGGCATCGCCTAAAATTCCGCTTCTTGTTAAAAAAGTGGAGTAAAGGATCAGAACAAACACCGCAATGTTCAGGATAATGGCGCTCTTGAGGGCGGTTTGATTATTCTTGTAAATGATCATGGTATGGATGGAGGCAATCAATACCAGCCAGGGTACATACACGGCATTTTCAACAGGATCCCAATTCCAATATCCACCAAAGTTCAGCGTTTCGTATGCCCAGTAGCCACCCATTAATATTCCGAGACCTAAAATGGCACCACCCAACAACGCCCAGGGCAAGGCCGGTTTTATCCAGTCTGCATATTTTTTCTGCCACAAGCCAGCGATACAAAACGCGAAGGGGACCAGCGTTAAAGCAAAACCCAGAAAAAGCGTGGGCGGGTGGATTACCATCCAGTAATTCTGAAGCAACGGATTTAATCCACTGCCATCTTTCGGAATAAAATCCGGTTGGAGTTTGAAAATCGGATCATCCAGAGCATCGCGCAACAAGATGAAAGGCGAGCTACCTAATTTAATATTCAAGAAGGGAATAACTACCCCCAGAATCATGGAAGCCAGGAATGCCTGAACCAGACCAAACACCACCATTACAGGGGCTTCCCATTGGCGTTGGGATTTGATCAGGATAAGTCCGATCAGTGCTTGCCAGAAAATCCAAAGCAGAAAACTTCCTTCCTGACCTTCCCAGAAGCAGGAGATCATGTACTGACCTGGCAGGTGGAGAGAAGAATGACTGTACGCGTAGTGATATTCGAAATAGTGCTTGTAAATAATGGTAAACAGGCTGAATACTACCCCGAAAACCGCTGCACTATGAGCATAGAAAGCAACCCTGGCATTTTTCAGCCATTGGTCTTTAGTTTCACCTGCAACCGAAGCAGCCTTCCAGTACGCGTATGCGCTGATAAGCGAAGTAACAAACGAGAGTATTACAAACAGGTGGCCCAGGTCACCAATGAAGTAGTGCATCAGGATGGAAGTAAATACAGTGTACGATATGGTATGATGGAGTGGTTTCTAATCACACACTCCATGGTTAAATACTGGCGTTAAGTTTTTCCTCCTGATACTTCGAAGGGCACTTTAACAGAATTTTGTTGGCCACAAAAGCGCTGTTTTGATAGCTGCCGATTACCACGACTTTTTCGGAACGGGTGAAATCCGGAGGCATGGGTTCGTTGTAATAAACCTTCTGTTCTTTTTGATTCTCATCAATCAGGATGAATGAAAAGGATAGATTATCGGCACTCTTTTCAATTCCAACGATGTTTCCCTGATCATCCTTTTTCAAATCGCCTACCACATGAATTTGGGATTTGTTACCGGTGGAGGCCATTTGGTAGGCCTGGTCGAAGGTGACATATGTGCTGGCATCACCCGCAGTAACGATAATGATACCGATGCAGGCGGCAATAACAACGATGGCAATAATGTGCGACTTCTTCATCTCCGTAACTTTGCGGGCTTAAAGTTACAGTCAAAAACAGCGATTCTGATTAAAAAGTTGAGATTTTAACAGGTAGTTAATTCTTCTTTTCGGGCAGTTTTTTTTCGATTTGGGTAATTTTTCGGTCTAGCAGGATCAGATAACCAATCAGGCCAACAAAAATCACCATCAGGATGGCAACCACTACATAAATTTTACCCTCCGAGCGCATGGTATCGGCCATCTCCACAGGTTGGGCAATCGCACTGACGGGCAGGGAAAATAAGATGAACTGGAATATCAGTCGGATGAATTTATTCATTTTCAAGGTTCAGTAATTTTTCGTTGATAATCCGAATCCGGATCCGCAGTGTGGCAATCCAGACACCCAATAAGATCCATCCAACAACAGCCGGGTAGAAAACCATTCGCATTTTGCTATCCAGGTCATACATATTGAAACCGGGATTTCCTCCACTTCCTGGGTGCATGGAGCTGGTCATGCGAGGGATGATAAAGATGAGCGGGATCATGGCCGCAAAGGCAAAGATGTTGTAGACCGCACTGAGCCGGGCTCGTTGATCTTCATTTTCTACCGAGCCTCTTAAAACAAAATAGGCGAGGTACACGAGTAGGGAGATGGCAGCTCCGTTCTGCTTGGGGTCGCCATGCCAGGGTGAGCCCCAGGTATAGTTGGCCCAGATCATTCCGGTAAAGATGCCCAGCAAACCAAGCAGTAAGCCGGTATTTGCATATTCCGCAGCTCGGGTATCTTTTTCAAAAGACGGCTTGCGCAAGTACTGGATCGAGTAAATAGTGGAGACCAGGAAAAGAGCAACCATGCCAAACCACATGGGTACGTGAAAATATAACGCCCTGACCGTTTCGTTAACGATATTTAACCGGGGCACATCCATTAAAAAGCCACCTGCAATGGTGTACCCAAGTAGTACAATAGAAACGCCCTTCAACCAGGTCTTCATAATGAAAATGATGGAAAGCTTAACTCCGCCAAATATACGGGAAGAGGAGGTACGAGGCGGCAGTGACCAGGCAATTTATTGCGAGTAAGGTGAGCAAATCATTGATGCTTATCGAGCGCTCCAATCCATCAATACAATTTTTAGTCACCTTCACGGTGATCATCAGAACCGAAATAACAATTGGAAAAGACAGCACGGCCATGAGGATGTGACTGTTATTGGCTTTGGCTGCAATGCCGGAAAGTAAGGTGAGTGAGGAAGCAAAGCCGATTGCTCCGAGGGCTAAGGTCAGTACAAACAGTGTGAGATCGGTAATAGGATTCTTTAAAAGCAAGGTAAAAAGAACATATCCTGTGAAGGACAGAAGCAGGGTTAAGAAGGAATTGTAAACAATTTTTGAAAGGATGATTACTTCAGGGGCGGCAATGGAATAGTAGTAAATGTCGCGTCCTTTTTTCTCACCAATAAAGCTCTTGGCTACCGTATTGATGACCGTGAATAATATAGTGATCCAGAACAGCGCACTCCATACAAGCGGGGTGATCTGATTTTGACGTAAACTAAAGGTCAGGTAGCAAATGAAGGCGGTACTGAACAGATAGAGCAATAACCCGGAGAGAACAGACTTGCGTCTGAGTTCAAGGGTTAGCTCTTTGATCAGAAGGGTTTTAAACACAGTTTACCTTACCGTAGCAAGGTATTTGTCAAAATTCCGGAAGGCGACAATCAAATAACTGAGGACAAAACCAATGGCCATTGCTACAATGATGATTTTTGCACGGCTTGCACTGGTGGGTTCACTGAATTCGGTAAACCCATCAATAATTTCGAAGTCCGGCTGCAAGAACAATTGTCTTTGTGTATATAGCATTTGCTCATATAGTTCAATATCCTGATTATAGATTTCAATTGGATTGGTTACGGCCTTGTCGCTCAGGATTACATTGTTGGAGCCTTGCCGGCTTTGTTCAGCCATATTTTTGTAATTGGCATAGATAACCCGCTTTAAGCTATCGAGTTTTGGCAATTCCCGCTCCAGTTTGTTCTTTCTTTCTGTAAGGGTAGTTCTATTGATTTCAATCCGCTTTTTGATGTAATCATTGCCACTAAAGTAGTTTACCAAAGCATCCTGCAGAGGTTTTACAACGGTAGGATTGTAGGTTCGGACGGTGAATTGAAAAGCATGCCGGTTTTCTATTTCAATTCGTTGAATAACCTGCTCTATTACTTTATCATTTTTATTATCAAGCTGAGCGCTTTTGAGTTGTTCTTTCAACACTTCTAACTCGATCAGGTCCGTTTCGGAAACGAAAGGTTTAGCTTCAAATTTTTCTATATTCTTAGCAAGCGAATCATTAATATTAAGTTCACGTGCTAATCCTATTGGAGACTCTTCTTCCGCCAGTAGATTCAGTTTGTCAATTGAGCTGTCAACAATCCTCATGTTCAAATATTCGGAGCTAAGGATCATGGTTGACTCATAAAATTTCTTTTTCAAAAAAGCTGAGTAAACAAATCCCAATACTCCCCCAAACAGAATCAAAAACACAAATAAAGTCTTGTTTTGAATCGGTGTTTTTCGGATTACGGCCAAAAATCGAATGATACCAAACCCAATTCGTTTAAAGAAATCGCCAATCTTGGCGAACAGAACCCCCAGATCAATTTCATCAGAGGCAACAGGTTTTTGAGGATTTTCCATCAATAATTGAGTTAAGTTCTTACTTTTGTGGCCCGAAATTAACCATAGTACTGAGGATGTCAAAACCAGAGGTTATTCTAGTTACCGGTGCGGCTGGATTTATTGGGTATCACTTATCTCTGCGGTTGTGTCAAACTGGCTATACTGTTGTTGGTCTGGATAGCCTCAATGATTATTATAATGTTGACCTCAAAAGAGCCAGGCTTTCAAAGCTAATAACTCATTCAAATTTTGCATTTATTGAGTCAAATCTGGCTCATAAATCCTCCATTGATTCCACTTTTAAACAGCATAAGTTTGATTATGTCGTTAATCTTGCCGCGCAGGCGGGTGTCCGGTATTCTCTTAAAAACCCCTATGCGTACCTGGAGAGTAACCTCGCCGGTTTTCTTAATATTTTAGAGGCCTGTCGTCATTTTCCGGTTAAGCACCTGATCTATGCATCCTCCAGCTCTGTTTACGGGGCTAATCGCAAGATGCCATTCTCGGTTCACGACAATGTGGATCACCCGCTTGCACTTTACGCAGCCAGTAAAAAGAGCAACGAGTTAATGGCCCACGCTTATTCTAATCTGTATAAAATACCAACCACAGGCCTTCGTTTTTTTACTGTGTATGGCCCTTGGAGCCGGCCAGACATGGCCTTGTTTATATTTACAAAAGCAATCCTGGAAGGAAGGCCCATTGATGTTTTCAATTACGGTAAGATGAGACGGGACTTCACCTACGTGGATGACATTGTTGAAGGTATTGTGAGATTAATACCGAAGGCGCCAACGGGAAACCCAAACTGGAGTGGAGAAAAGCCAGATCCGGCCACCAGTTTAGCACCCTATAAAATTTATAACATCGGCAACAACAAATCCGTGGAATTGCTCCATTTCATTGAGATATTGGAGGAAAAATTAGGCCGCAAAGCAATTAAAAACCTCCAGCCACTTCAGGATGGGGATGTCCCGGTAACCTATGCGGATGTTGATGATTTAATGCATGACGTTGGGTTCAAACCGTCAACCCCAATTGAAGTAGGAATTGAAAAATTTGTGAACTGGTATAAGGAATACTATCAGATTAAGTAATGGAAAAGATCGGAATTATCGGATTAGGATACGTTGGACTTCCCCTCGCGGTTGAGTTTGGAAAGATACTGGATGTAATTGGGTTCGATATTAACCAGGAGCGCATTCAGGAGCTGAAATCCGGACATGATCGTACGTTGGAAGTTGATTCCACTGAATTGAAATCCGCTGGGAAACTAACTTACTCTTTTAATCCCCAGGATTTGCAATCGGTGAATTACTTCATCGTAACTGTACCTACTCCGGTGGATGAATATAAGACACCAGATCTAACACCCCTAATCAAAGCCAGCGAGACGGTAGGCGAGGTTTTAAAGAAAGGCGACATTGTTATTTATGAATCCACAGTTTACCCGGGTTGTACGGAAGAAGATTGTGTGCCGGTACTCGAAAAAATCAGTGGGTTAAAGTTTAATGTTGACTTTTTTTGTGGGTATTCCCCGGAGCGAATTAATCCAGGTGATAAGCAACATCGCCTTCCAACGATCAAGAAAGTAACTAGCGGCAGCACTCCGGAGGTAGCGGAAAAGGTCGATCAGCTTTACAAGAAAATCATAAAAGCTGGAACTCATAAAGCGTCATCCATTAAAGTGGCCGAAGCCGCAAAGGTGATTGAAAATTCCCAACGGGATATCAATATAGCCTTCGTCAACGAATTATCGTTGATATTTGAAAAGATGGGGATCGACACACACGAAGTGCTGGACGCAGCAGGCACCAAATGGAATTTTCTTCCTTATAAGCCAGGGTTGGTGGGTGGTCATTGCATCGGAGTTGATCCCTATTATCTTACCTATAAAGCAGATAGTCTGGGGTATCATCCGCAGGTCATATTGGCGGGACGGAGGATCAACGATAACATGGGCATTCACATTGCCAATCGGGTAATTAAACTCATGACTCAGCACAATTTACCGGTTAACAAAGCTAAAATCCTGGTGCTTGGAATTACGTTTAAGGAAAATTGTCCGGACATCCGGAACAGTCGCGCAATTGATGTGATTCGCGAACTACGAAGTTATAGTGCGGATGTGGAGGTGTTTGATCCGCATGCCGATGAGAATGAAGTTCTTCACGAATATGGATTGAGTTTGATTTCGAAGTTAAACAAGAAGTATTCGGCAATCGTGTTGGCCGTTAGCCATCAGGAATTTAAATCACTGGACTGGTCAACGATCCGCGATTCGAATACAATTGTTTATGATGTTAAGGGATTTTTAGATAAGTCGATGGTAACTGCTCGCTTATAAATGCAACAACATGTTCTTGTAACGGGTGGAGCTGGGTACATCGGAGCCCACACCTTGGTGGAACTGATCACCGCGGGCTACCGAGTAACCGCGGTAGATACGCTGGAGCGCAGTGAGTATCGCATCATTGAAGGTGTTGAAAGGATAACCGGTAAAAAAATTGATTTCCACCAAATCGATTGCCTGGACGCAGTTGCATTAAATTCATTATTTGAGCAGAATACTTTTTCATCAGTAATTCACTTTGCTGCCTATAAGTCGGTCAACGAATCGGTGGAAAAGCCTTTGCTTTATTATAAGAACAACATTGGATCACTGACTCCATTATTGGAGGTCATGAAGCAGTACAAGGTTCGGGATCTGATTTTTTCTTCTTCGTGTACGGTGTATGGTCAACCCGATCAAATTCCTGTCGATGAGACTGCTCCCTTTAAGAAGGCAGAATCCCCCTATGGTCAGACTAAGCAAATCTGTGAACAGATACTTGAAAGTGTTGTTTCGGAAGGGTTTAGAATAGTTTCCTTGCGCTACTTCAATCCTATCGGAGCCCACCCCAGCGCAGAGATTGGTGAACTACCCATCGGGTCGCCCAATAATCTGGTACCTTATATTACCCAAACTGCTGCCGGGGTTCGCGAAAAGCTGGTGGTATTTGGTAATGATTATGATACGCCCGATGGTTCCTGTATTCGGGATTTTATTCATGTTTCGGATGTAGCGATTGCTCATGTGAAGGCCTTGCAGTTTTTGCTGGAACGAACCGAGAAAAGTTTATTTGAAGCTTACAATCTGGGTACAGGTGTGGGGGTGAGTGTGTTGGAACTAGTGAATAAATTCATTCAGGTTACTGGAATGAAGTTACAGTATTCCATTGGCCCACGCAGACCTGGTGATGTAGAAAAAGTGTTTGCTAATCCGAAAAAGATTAACCAGGCATTTGGTTGGAGCACGAAGTATACTCTGGAAGAGTCCTTGCTTCATGCCTGGAATTGGGAAAAGAAAATCAGAAACCGCTGATATGCAAAAGATTCAAATGGCCGATCTGCATGCCCAGTATCTCCGGATAAAGCCGGAGATTGATCAGGCTATTCAGGAAGTGTTGGACTCCACAGCCTTTATTCAAGGGCCGCAGGTAAAACACTTTGAAGAGGATTTGAAGAAGTATGTTGGGGCAAAGGCAGTCATTACCTGTGCCAACGGGACCGATGCCCTGCAAATTGCCATGATGGCCTTGGGGTGCAAGCCGGGTGATGAAGTGATTCTGCCGGTTCACACCTATGTAGCCACAGCCGAGGTGATTGCCTTGTTAGGATTGAAACCTGTTTTTACGGAGGTGGATCCAAAGACATTCAATATTGATATTTCACAACTAGAAGAAAAAATCAACTCCAAAACATTTGCCATCGTACCCGTTCACCTCTATGGACAGTGCGCGGATATGGAGCCTATAACAGCGCTGGCAAAGAAGCACTCCATTCATGTTATCGAAGATGTCGCACAAGCGCTTGGAGCATTCTATACTTTTTCTGATGGTCGTAAACTGCGGGCCGGCACAATGGGGACCATCGGCTGTACATCATTCTTTCCATCTAAAAACCTGGGTTGTTATGGCGATGGGGGAGCTATTTTCACACAAGACGAAAAATTGGGGGAAAGAATCCGGATGATCGCCAATCATGGCCAGCAAAAGAAATATCACCATGATCTGATTGGGGTCAATAGCCGGCTGGACACCCTGCAGGCAGCCATACTCCGGGTAAAACTCCGGTATCTTGATGACTATGAAAAAAGGAGAAGAGCGGTGGCGGACTTTTATGATCGGGAATTATCTAGCGTAAACTTCTTAACAACCCCGGTTCGTACTTCCACGTCCACTCACGTTTTTCACCAATACACGGTAAGAACAAAGGGAATCAACCGCGATCAATTTAAAGAGTATTTGCAGGATAAAGGTATTCCTACCATGATCTACTATCCGGTTCCTTTGCATCTGCAAAAAGCATATACTCAACCAGAATTTCCGCAAGGGTCATTTCCGGTTACGGAAGAATTATCTCGAACTGTTTTGTCCTTACCCATTCATACTGAAATGACAGCAGATCAATTATCCTACATTTGCAATTCGATCAAGGAATATCCCAATGGCTGAGTTAAACTATTTTGCACACGAAACAGCGGTTATTGATGCGGGCTGTGAGATAGGAGCGGGGACAAAAATCTGGCACTTTTCTCATATCATGACCGGGTGTAAAATTGGCGAGAATTGCAATATCGGTCAGAATGTAGTGATTTCACCCCAGGTTGTTTTAGGGAAAAATGTGAAAGTGCAGAACAATGTATCTATCTATACCGGGGTAACCTGCGATGATGATGTGTTCCTGGGACCCTCCATGGTTTTTACGAATGTTATTAATCCCCGGAGCGCCATTAATCGCAAGGCTGAATATGCGAAAACAAGCGTAGGCAAAGGTGCTACCATTGGCGCCAACGCTACCATTGTTTGCGGACATGATATTGGTAAGTATGCCTTTATTGGGGCGGGTGCGGTTGTGACAAAACCTGTTCCTGATTACGCGCTTGTGGTGGGCAATCCTGCCCGGCAATCCGGCTGGATGAGTGAGTATGGGCATAAATTGAAATTTGACAAAAACGGATATGCACTTTGTCCGGAGAGCAACGAGAAATATCAGCTAATAGACGGCAGCGTGACCAAATTATAGTATGAAGAATTTTGCATTGATTGGAGCAGCAGGGTTTATCGCTCCACGACATTTAAAGGCAATTAAGGATACCGGAAACAACCTGGTTGCTGCCATGGACAAATTTGACAGTGTTGGAATCATTGATAGCTATTTTCCCCAAGTAGATTTCTTTACGGAATTTGAACGGTTTGACCGGCATATTGATAAACTCAGACGACAAGGAACTCTGTTGGATTATGTGAGTATTTGCTCGCCCAACTATCTGCATGATTCGCACATTCGCTTTGCGCTCCGTCAACATGCAGATGCCATTTGTGAGAAGCCGCTGGTACTTAATCCATGGAATGTCGAAGCGTTGGCCGACATCGAGAAGGAAACCGGAAAGCGGGTATACACTATTCTACAACTGAGATTGCATCCTGCTATTATTGCTTTGCGTAATCAGGTTCTGGCCGCCCCTAAGGATAAGATATTCGAGGTTGACCTGACCTACATCACCTCGCGCGGGAAATGGTATCACCACAGTTGGAAAGGTGAGGAGTCAAAGTCGGGAGGGATTGCCACCAACATTGGGATTCATTTCTTTGACATGCTGTTGTGGATTTTCGGGTCGCTCAAGTCCTTAACAATTGAAAAGTATGAACCGGACCATGCCGCAGGCTTTTTAGACCTCCAGCGCGCCCGGATAAAGTGGTTTTTAAGCATTAATGAGGCTCACCTTCCAGTTGACGTGAAGACTTCGGGTAAACGAACCTTCAGGTCTCTTAAAATGGATGGGTTAGAGATTGAATTCAGCGAAGGGTTTACCGATTTACATACCACCAGCTATAATGAAATTCTGAATGGCCGCGGGTTCGGCCTTCAGGAGGCCCTTCCCTCTATCGAATTAGCCCATCAAATCCGAAAAACAGGGCAAAAGTAATCAGCCTAAATTCCTAAATTCGCAACTTATTTTAGGCGAATGAAGGGGATTATACTGGCAGGAGGGTCTGGAACAAGGCTTTATCCGCTTACAAAAGCGGTTTCCAAGCAGCTCTTGCCTATTTATGACAAACCGATGATTTATTATCCGTTGTCGGTTTTGATGCTGGCTAATATCCGGGAGATCCTGATTATTTCCACGCCCCATGATTTACCACTGTTTAGATCACTTTTGGGGGACGGATCTGACTTAGGGTTAACATTGGAATACCGAGAGCAGCCTTCGCCCGATGGCCTGGCACAGGCATTTTTAATTGGTGAGACTTTTCTTAATGGAGACGCTGCCTGTTTGGTTTTGGGAGATAATATTTTTTATGGTTACGGATTGTCACGTTTGCTCGATGAAGCCAGTAGACTAGCCCGAGGAGCAACTATATTTGGCTATTATGTAAATGATCCGGAACGCTATGGTGTGGTAGAATTTGACGATCAGGATCAGGTTATTTCAATTGAAGAGAAACCAAAAAATCCTAAATCCAATTACGCGGTAACGGGTTTATACTTCTACGATGGCACCGTGGTCGAAAAGGCAAAACAGGTACAACCCTCGGCCCGGGGGGAATTGGAAATCACCGACCTTAATAAATTATACCTCCAGGAAAAATCCTTGAGCGTTAAATTATTGGGCCGGGGAATGGCCTGGCTTGATACAGGGACGCATCAGTCGATGTTGCAGGCTTCAAATTTTATTGAATCGATAGAGGAAAGACAGGGTTTGAAAGTGGCTTGTCTTGAAGAGATAGCTTATCGCAAGGGCTATATTTCAAGAACTCAATTGGAGATGCTTGCCAAGCCGCTGTTAAAGAATCAATATGGTCAGTACCTGATGAAGTTATTAAATGAAAGAGTTAAAACAAGATCATCAGAATGAAGGTAATTACCACTCCGTTTGATGACTTATTGATACTGGAGCCTGCTGTACACGGAGATCAAAGGGGATATTTCATGGAGTCTTACAACAAGAAAGACATGCAAGCGGCAGGGTTGAACTTTGAATTCGTTCAGGATAATCAGTCCCGCTCAAAGAAAGGTGTGCTTCGCGGACTTCATTTTCAAAATATACCACATGCTCAGACCAAGCTGATTCGTGTTCTTGCCGGATCGATTTTGGATTTTGTTGTTGATTTGAGAAAGGAGAAGCAGACTTATAAGAAGGTTTTTACCATGCAATTGACCGCAGAAGACCAAAGGCAATTGTTGATCCCAAAAGGTTTTGCACATGGTTTTCTGGTTACCAGCGATTATGCCGATGTGTTTTATAAAACGGATGAATATTATCATTCTGCATCAGAAAGCGGGATTAGTTTTTTTGATCCCGAGATAGGATTGATGAATCATTTTAAAAACGTTGATTTAACTATGTCGATAAAGGATAAGAATCTTCCGTTCATTAATCAGGCAATTAGTTTCTTTTAAGATGACGCGGAAATCAATATTGGTTACAGGAGGCGCAGGATTTATCGGCTCTAATTTCATTCCCTATTTTTTAGGAACGTATAGCGATTATCATGTAGTAAATCTTGATGCGCTGACATATGCCGGTAATTTGGAGAATTTAGCGGAAGTTAAAGATCATCCACGGTATACTTTTATTCACGGGAATATTTGTGATCGGACCTTAGTAGAGGAGCTATTCGATCAGCATCAATTTGATGGCGTTATTCATTTTGCTGCAGAATCGCATGTAGATAATTCCATTGAAGGACCGGAAGCGTTTATTAAGACTAATATTAATGGCACCTTCACTTTGCTAGATGTTGCCAGAAGGTCTTGGATGGAAACTCCTTTTATTTGCAAGCCAGGAGCAAACCATAAGAGGTATTTGCATATCTCTACCGATGAGGTGTATGGCTCGCTAGGCAGTACAGGCTTCTTTACTGAGCAAGCTCCCTATGCGCCCAACAGTCCATATTCTGCTTCCAAAGCCAGCAGTGATTTATTGGTAAGAAGTTATTTCCATACCTATGGATTGAATGTGGTGACCACTAATTGTTCGAATAATTATGGCCCCAAGCAGCATAGGGAAAAGTTAATTCCAACCATAATTCGGAATGCTTTGGCAGGTAAGCCTATTCCGATCTACGGAGATGGACTAAACGTCCGTGATTGGATTTATGTATTAGATCATTGTAAAGGGGTTGATCTGGTTTTTCATCAAGGAGTGACCGGAGAGACCTATAATATAGGGGGGAGGAATGAGCGAACTAATAATCAGATTGTGAATACGATTTGTGAAATATTAGATCAGAAAGTTCCACGTTCAGATGGAAAATCATATAAGGACCAGATTTCGTTTGTAAAAGACCGGGCAGGTCATGACAGACGGTATGCAATCGATGCCGGTAAGATTGAAAATCAGTTGGGCTGGAGGGCAACTGAGAACTTTGAAAGCGGCATAAGAAAAACAGTAGACTGGTATTTGACATGGAAGTGGTAAATTTGTTAGTCAATTTTTTCTGAATAAAATGAAGAAGGCATTAATAACAGGTGTAACAGGCCAGGATGGAGCCTATCTTGCTGAATTACTTCTTTCCAAAGGGTACGAAGTCCATGGAATTAAACGAAGAAGTTCATTATTTAATACTGATCGAATTGATCATCTGTATCAGGATCGTCACGATGAAAATGTGCGCTTTAAGCTTCACTATGGAGATCTTACTGATTCGGTTAATCTGATCCGAATCATTCAGGAAGTTCAACCTGACGAAATTTATAATCTGGGTGCCATGTCGCATGTGAAAGTGAGTTTTGACATGCCTGAGTATACAGCCAATGCTGATGGTATTGGAGCGCTTCGTATTCTTGAAGCGATAAGAATTTTGGGTTTAACTGAGAAAACAAGGTTTTATCAGGCATCTACCTCTGAGTTATATGGACTTGTACAGGCAGTACCTCAAAATGAAAAAACCCCTTTTTATCCAAGATCTCCATACGCAGCGGCTAAACTTTATAGTTATTGGATTACGGTTAACTATAGGGAAGCATATGGAATTTTCGCGTCAAATGGCATTTTGTTTAATCATGAATCACCTCTACGGGGAGAAACATTCGTAACGCGAAAAATTACCCGTGCCGCCTGTCGTATTGCGTTTGGCTTACAGAAGACTGTGTTCATGGGGAATATCGATGCCAAACGCGATTGGGGCCACGCAAAAGATTATGTAGAAGCAATGTGGCTCATGCTGCAACATCATAAGGCAGATGACTTTGTAATCGCTACGGGGGTAACGACTACAGTTCGAGAGTTTATCCGGAAATCATTTCAGCGTTTGGGTATTTTGGTAAGTTTTGAAGGAAACGGAGTTAATGAAGTTGGAATTGTATCGGAGATTAGCAATTCTGATGTTAAAGTAAAGAAAGGGGATGTAGTAGTAAAAATCGATCCAGCCTATTTCCGGCCTACAGAAGTGGAATTATTGATCGGTGATCCAACCAAGGCGAAGAAGGAGCTTGGGTGGCAAATAAAATATGATTTGGATGCCCTCGTGGATGATATGATTAAGAGTGATTATCAATTATTTCAACGCGATCACTATCTTAGAGAAGGGGGTCACAAAATTTTCCAATATCACGAGTAATGGAGAAGTCGGCTAAAATTTTTGTGGCGGGTCACCGTGGTATGGTTGGTTCAGCAATCGTAAGGAGGTTAAAGGGCGAGGGTTATTCTAATCTTTTGCTGCCTACTTCTTCTGAGCTAGACTTGAGAAATCAGGGGGCAGTTGAGAGATTCTTCGACTCTGAGAAGCCAGAATATGTTTTTCTGGCAGCGGCAAAAGTTGGCGGAATCATGGCAAACAATATCTACCGCGCTGATTTTCTGTATGAAAACCTGATGATTGAAAGCAATGTTATTCATCAGAGTTATGTGCATGGCGTGAAGAAACTCTTATTTCTGGGCTCTTCTTGTATCTACCCCAAGATGGCACCTCAACCCTTGAAAGAAGAGTACTTGTTATCGGGTTACCTTGAGGAAACTAATGAGCCATATGCGATTGCAAAGATTGCAGGAATAAAACTTTGTGAGAATTATCGAAGGCAGTATGGATGTGATTTCATCAGCGCGATGCCTACTAATTTGTATGGGCCTAATGATAATTATGATTTGAAAGATTCTCATGTTGTGCCAGCACTTTTGAGAAAAATTCACGAAGCCAAGGAAGCCAATTCTTCGTTCGTTGAAGTTTGGGGCACCGGTAAGCCGTTGAGGGAGTTCCTTCATGTTGATGATCTGGCGGAGGCATGCCTGTTTCTAATGAACAACTATTCGGATGAGCAGTTTATCAACGTGGGGTCAGGGAGAGAATTATCAATTAGTGATCTGGCTCAACTTATTGCTCAGATTGTTAACTATAAAGGCTCTATTACTTTTGACACATCTAAGCCTGACGGGACACCACGTAAATTGATGGATACCAGTAAGCTCAATAAGATGGGGTGGAAGCCTAAAATTTCACTTCTTGATGGACTTCTTTCAGCCTATCAAAATAAGTTCCTGAATTAGCTCTATACTTAATATAAAAAAATTTGCACAAATTGGAGCAACTGGTACATCGCTCCTCGTCATTCGCAGGCGATACGCTATACAGGTAATACGCTTATAGCCGCTATGGATCGATCTGATACCGTTGGCGTCATGGATTCCTATTTTCCCAACACGGATTTCTTTACTGAGTTTGAAAGATTTGACAGATACCTGGGTAAAATAGAGTCTCGGGCTATACAATCGGACTGAGGCATGGGTAAAATCAAGGTTTTTGTTTTGATACAATAACCCCAATTTTTCCCAGACCTGCATGATTATCATGAAGAAATAGATATCACATCACATGCTCATTATTTTTTAAAATTGGCAAGCAAGTATCAAGGAGAGATGACAGGTCCAATTTCCAACTAGTAAGCCGAAGAGCATACATCCTCAAAACTTTGACTTAAAAACCCAATTTTTTCAACCTTTAATACAACGTACAGAAAATCCCGAGTACTGGTAAGATGTCTGTGATTGAGCGATATTTTGATTTTCGGAAATATAGATTACATGATTCATTGGTGGACTAATGCTTATTGGAGTAGATGACCACCTCATGGCCGTTTTAAACGGTGTCGGATTCCAATTAATATTTCCTGAGGGAAAGCCGTTCAATCCACTTTCATTTGCCGCAAGATTTGCGCCCCATTGCTTTCCAACAGATTCCTTCAACCGTATACCTGATATTTCTTCTCCACTCAAATAATTTAAAAGACTGGTCCATTCATTAGGATTTGGAACGCGCCAGTTTGATGGACAAAGTTTTCTGGTATCACTAACCGAATACCAATTGTATAACTTACGATAAGTATTGTTATAAGCATTGTTGTTTTGGAAGTATGTCCAAGCACCAATAGAGTTATTCCAATCTTTTATTGCTTCACCAGTTAGACCCATAATATCTTCGCCATTTGCATATTTTGTTGTTTATAAATTTTCGGCTAACCATTCTTGACTGCTCAGAATTACAGATGTATAAGTATTTCCGTCTACATCTGAAACTCCGGAACCGGGCTTATACAATGAGCTGGTTGTAGTAAGAGTAAGTTCATTGTCATAGACCGTGCCTTTAGCATTAGTGGCATAAGCTCTAATAAAGTATTTAGTGCCCTCTGCTCAATTTGAGATTCCGAAATACTGTTGGCGGTAAGGTCTGATGTGGTAATGGAAGAGGGACTTCATCCTGTTTGGCACATCCCTGAACTATTATGATAAGGATTATGAATGGATAATTCAAAAACTTCATATTGTTATTCTTATATAGTCGGAAATTGAAATAGTAAGAACGGGAGAGAAGTGAATTTAAGACTTTAACCTAGAAAATTAAGAATCCAACCGCTAACTTCTTAGATTTGCCTTTGCTATATACACCTCCTTATTTCAATCAGGATTTAGCCGTCTGGACTCGGAAATTAAGGGTCTATTCTGAAGTTTAGAGTTAACACTAGTGATCTGGACGGAACTCCAAGGAAGAAATGAAGTTCCAGAAATTAGGATTTATTTATATAATTGAAGGCTCTTAGCCTTCTAACTTTTCCAAAATAGAAAGCTGCTTCTACTTAGCTGAATTTTAATAAGGTTCAAGTATTATTTATTTTTGAATTCATTTTTATACAGCTTTCTATATACGAATCCAAAGTCAATGAATAAATCACTAAATTTTCAACGAGATGATATTCAAGATTATTTAATCTTGTTGCTTTTCTTGAGTCTTCCCTTCCATCGTAACTTTTCAACCATTGTAATTGTTATTATTTTTCTCTTATCCCTGATTGAGTTCTTCAAAAGAAAATCTCTTCCGAAAATTCAGTTGAATTGGTTTTTGCCAATACTTTTTGGCTACTATCTGATATCGAATTTACTTTCAGGAGGTTCGTGGTCATCCATTGAAAGACTATTATTATTGTTGACGGTTCCTATTATGTTCGCCTTAAACCCAAATTTCCGTGACCTACGACTGCGAAAAAAAATTTATCTGAGCTACATTCTAGGCGTTTTAATCGCTGAGGGAGTATGCCTAGTACGAGCAGTTTATAATTCTCTCAGTCGAGTTGACGGACATTGGATATTTAACCCTAAGGTTTTTCCCGATTCTGACTATGATTTCTTAACTTCTGCCATTTACGAGGGAAATTATCTTTTTGGAGAAGAGTTTTCTTATTTTCTGCATCCCATATACTTTGGGCTATATGCAGTTTGTGCCCAATTCTTACTATTTGAGCTGTTCAAAAACGCAAGAAAGTTGTCCGTTCGATTAATACTGTTTGCTTTCTATTTGACCCAGTTTTGTTTACTTTTTTTTATCTCCAGCAAGGCGGCAATTATTAGTTCGCTACTTGTGGCTTTCTATTATGCGTTTACTTATCCACAACAAATTTGGGTGAAATGGGGGATTGCATTTTGCGTTATAGTTTTTGCTCTCATTTTTACTTCATTTAATCCTAAAATGAGGCTTTTTAAAGATAATTTTGTCGAACAATTATCGATTAATCCTAATGCCAGATTCGGTCATGATCTAAGAATTCTTTTTTGGGATGCTTCCTTAACGATTATTAATGAAAATTGGCTAGTTGGTGTAGGTGAGGGCCGCAAGAACACTAAATTGATAGAAATGTATGTCGAAAAGAAATATGTTTTCCCGGCTCAAGAGGGATTTAATAGTCATAATCAGTACTTGGATTTTCTTCTTGGTGGCGGAGTGATTGCGCTGGGAATATATTTGTGGGGAATTTTGCAAGTAGTATATAGTGCAGTAAAGAGTAATAACCGTGTCCTTTTGATTTTTGTTTTGATATTTTCATTTGAGGCATTTTTCGAGAATCTACTTTCCAGGCATGCGGGGGTATTACTTTTTTCCGTTTTCATCGTTTACCTTGAAGGTTTGAACAGAGCACCTAAAGATGAACTTTGTGGTTCTTAAGCCAGCATTTTTTGTTTCTCCTCAAAGGTCAAACAACGAACTTAAATGAAGCAACCCTCAACCCTCATCAAGGATGTACTTACTTTATCGATTGGTAATGCAATAGCATTTATTGCATCTGTGCTACTTTATCCGGTTCTCAGCAGGGTATTTACTCCGATTGACTACGCTATATTTGGCTTGTACTCAAGTATTTTTGCGTTTCTTGAGATTGCCTCAGCAGGCAGGTATGATTTTGCAGTTGTTATGCCTAAACAAGAGGATGATGCAATCAATGTGGTGGCGGGAGGATTAATTATCTCAGTAGTCTATTCAGTTTTCATATTTAGTTTGGCTTTGCTTTTCAAAGATGTTGCAGCTTCGAACCTTAATAATATCCAATTAGCTAATTGGCTTTTGTGGCTTCCAATAGGTTTATTATTTATTTCAATAAGTAAACTCTGCAATGCCTGGCTTATAAGGAAAAAAAATTTTAGGGCGTCTTCGATTAACAAAGCGGGTCAAAAAATTGCTGAAGGTTCCGTTCAAGTATCATTTGGTTTTATAAGCTTTGGAAACGGACTGGTTCTGGGCGATGTGGCTGGTCGATTATTCAATGCAGGGCTTTCAATTTATCAGAGTGTTAAATACGGCTTGGATATCAAAAAAGTATCATGGACCTCTATTAAAACAAATCTTAAACAGTTTCTGGAATTTCCGAAGTTTGGTATTTTGCCCTCAATGCTTAATACCCTTGGAGGAATGTTACCTGTATTTATCATTAGTATGTATTATTCAGTTGAGATCAGCGGAAATTTTAACTTTAGTAGAATAATATTATCCGTACCATTTGCTTTGATCGCTGTAGGAATTTCGCAGGTCCTAATGCAGCAGGTGTCAGCAAGAAAACACGAAAGGGAACCCATAGCAGATGAAGTTTATTCCTTAGCAAGGAAACTATTTGTACTTTCAGTTATTGGCACGGTAATAATTTTTTTCTTTGGACCGGTCTTATTTGAATTTGTTTTTGGAGCCAAGTGGAGAGTGGCAGGTTGGTACACCAGTATTTTGATTTTATCAAATTCGATTTCTTTGGTTGTATCTCCTTTCAGTATTTTGTTACCGGTCTTAGGCAAAGTCAAATGGTTAAGTTATTGGCAAATATTTTACTTTGCTTTTGTGTCAACCCTTTGGCTTTTGAAAGGCATAGATATAGTTTACTTCCTTACGGTGATAGTTGTAATTGATGTAATCTCTTACATCCTTTATGGGGCAATTATTATTAAGGCGATTCGCAATTATAATAATACTTTAGTGGTAACCAATGTATAGTTATACAGTTCGAAAATCAGTTCTATGGGTCTGCCTTAGCCTTTCGGCATACTATGCAATTATGGAGTATTACTACCAAAACTTCATTATCCCTTACTTTCCTCGTTTTGGGTACCATTTGGATTTAAATGTTGAAAAGTACTATGAGGCGAAAGTCCTGTTTGTGGTTGCTTTATTGGCGTCTGTAATTACATCCGTTAAAAGTCAGTTTATTTATTCCATTGTTACATTTTTTATCATTTTTTTTCTAGTTCCCAGTTTAGTAACCTATTCCTTTTCCAATCAAATTTCCCAACCAACGTACGCTATTGTAATTCTATTAGTGTGCCTTTGTGTCACATCCTCGTATGAAATCAAGATACCACTTTTAAGAAGCCCGAAATTTTCTTTTGGGGTGGTGATGCTGTTTATTTTAGCATCTCTCGTTCCTATTATAATTAATTTTGGGTTCTATTTAAATATTGATAATCTTTTGCTCAGGAATGTCTATGATACCCGCGAGATTTTCGACCAACAAACTAACACTGCTTTAAATTATTTATTTAACTGGTTAATAAAAGCTATTATTCCAATTGCCTTAATTTATTTCTTAATCCACAAGCGCTATTGGTTAGCCGCCATTTCCTTCCTTACTCTTCATTACTTGTATTCTATTTCGGGAAGCAAGATTATTTATGTCACCTCTTTTGTGATGCTTTTCTTCTTTTTTGCTGGAAGAGACTTTATTGACAAGACAAAAGTGGCCTGTACAATGTTAGTAGTTGGTTTACTTGCAATTTATTTTGTTGACTATTTTTTTGAAAGTCATTTAATGGGCCTTTTTGTGATGCGCATGTTATTTTTGCCATCCTATTTTAATTATTTTTATTTTGATTTCTTTGCGGGTAATCCCTTGTACTTTTCTGAAAGTCATTTTTTTAACCTCTTTCTTGATTATCCCTATGATAGGCCCATAGGATTTGTTATTTCAGAGAAGTATGTAAATGAGATTAATATGAATGCAAACAACGGAATAATAAGCGATGGATACATGAATTTAGGCTATTTGGGAGTTGGAATAAACATCCTCATTGTGACAGTTTTTTTTCTTTTTTTTAACTCTATCAAACCGGACCCACGATACCTCGGTATTTTTTGTCTTCAGGTTTTTCTTTTCTTAAGCGCACCCATGCTTTCTATGTTTTTAACAGGAGGATTGTGGTTTTTATTTATAATGGGAGTAACAATTATGCCAGAGCAAAGAGCAATACGTTAAAAAATTAACTGAGGCACTTAATTAATTCTATGAAAATTGTATATGTAAATTCCTTTTATACCGAAGGGATGGGATATATTGAAAACTGCTTGCCAAAGGCAATGGCTAAGAGAGGTCATGAAGTTCACCTGATTACGTCCACAGGGAAAGCCTACTTTAATTTACCTATTTATAAAACAACTTACGAGGAATTCTTTGGACCTCCCATTGAAAAAGCAGGCACGTACAAATTGCAAGGAAACGTGACTCATCATCGTTTAGATTTTCTACTTATTCATAATGCGTTTTATCTTAAAGGATTAAGCAAAGTTTTAGATGAAATAAAACCAGATATTGTTCATATGTGGGATGTAATAGGCCCTTATACGATCCAATTTTTCTTATTAAAAAGAAAATACAAGTATGCAATCTATACATCAAATCATCTTCTGCTATCTGTCATAAAAATAAATAATGAATGGAGCAGCAAATTTTCACCAATGAGATACTTGTGGATCTTGCTTAAAGTGATGCCAGGTAAATTATTTAATGGGTATTATGAAAGATGTTACGCTGTGACCCGAGACGCTAAATTTATAGCTGAAAAATACATGGGCGTCCCCCCGGAAAAATGTGTGATTACCCCATTGGGGACTGATACTGATACCTTTAAACCGGAAGAAGATAGAAACAAAATTTTTCAATTCAAGGAGAGGCTGGGTTTTGAAAAGGACGATTTTATTGTTTTATATACTGGAAGATTTACTCCTAGTAAGAACCCATTGGTTGTGGCCAAGGCAATAAATCACCTCCAGAAAAAGGGTTACACAAGGATAAAAGGCTTATTTGTTGGCTCAGGTGAGCAGAAGAGTGAATTAGCTGAATGCTTGGGATGCAAAACAGTTGATTTTGTATTCTACCATCAGCTACCTCCCTATTATCAAATTGCCGATATTGGTTCCTGGCCTATGCAGGAATCAACAAGCTTAATAGACGCTGCTGCTACTGGAGTGCCTATTATTTTAAGTGAATCAATGCCAGCTGCTGAACTCTATAAAGGCAATAGCCTTACCTACCGGCTTGGGGATGAGAATGACATGGCTGAAAAGATTCTCAAGCTTTATGAAGACAAAGACTTAAGGTTGAGATTGGGTATTGAGGGGCGTAGAAAAATGAGTGAAGAGTACAGTTGGGACCGCATTGCCTTCGAGAGAGAAACGGATTATCTTTTCGACCTTGCAAAATCCAGAGATTGAATTGTCAGCAAGTAACCCTAGTTGGGCAGTCTCAGGAGATGGTAAGTTAAGGGGCTATAATTGTAATTATTGAATATTTGAAAGGTTTGATAGTTACCTTCATTGAAAAGCGAAATGCTTTGATTTCATACTTTAGTCTTAAGTATCTTAAACTTAGGTAATTAGATCAGAATTAAAATCGGATGGTTTCTGCGAATTTAGTTTCGGGAATTGAATTCAAAAAAATGAAATTCCCTTAGAATTTATCTGTTGTGTCTGGTACAATCAACGGGGCAAACAATATCCTTCCAACTTTGACAATCCCTTTGGCTATATACTTCTTGGATTGTGCTCTTGTTCAAACAAAGATTCGGAGCCTTAACGCATCACATTCTGGATTTCTTAATGGCAATCGTACTCATATTTCTAGGTGAACTTTCGGATTATGCGGGCTGGTATTCTGGATCTCTATTAGCGAGCCCTTAATCGGCTAGATAAATTGATTGTAAGTAAGGGAATACGAATAACTAGGTAGGGAATACATGAATCTGGAGGTCAATGAACCATGTGAGTGTAGCTATATCGAATTGAGAAAAATTAAGCCTTCTGACCGCTAAATCGTTTCTATAAAATTGGGTTTGAAGGTCTAATGTGTCTATTTTTGCCAATTATTATAAAATATGGTAGAAGAAGTCAAATACGAAGAGCAACTCTTCGCCCTGATCGTGCGGAATTCCTTTAATAAGCCAGGGATCACTTTTTTTACAAGTGGAGAGTGGTCACAGCAATTGGCATATATGAATCATCCGACAGGTAAGATTATAGAGCCACATGTACATAATCCCGTAAAAAGAGAAGTTCATTATACGCAGGAGGTATTATTCATAAAAAAAGGAAAATTAAGAGTTGATTTTTATCTGGAGAATCAAGCATACTTGGAAAGTAGAGTCCTTGAAGAAGGCGACATTATTTTACTCATGATGGGCGGCCATGGATTTGAAGTTTTAGAAGAAATTGAAATGATCGAAGTCAAGCAAGGCCCTTATGCAGGAGACTCGGATAAAACCAGATTTAAAACAAAAGATGTGCCGCATGCAGGTACCCGTTAATGAACCATTGCTGAGCGGCAATGAAAAAAAATACCTTAATGAATGTATAGAAACGGGATGGATATCATCGGAAGGCCCCTTTGTAAGGCAGTTGGAGGAGAGCCTTGCGCTATATTTTGACAGGAAATTTGCGGTTGCTGTGTGTAATGGAACAGTTGCGATTGACATTGCCGTAGACGCACTGGAATTACAGACGGGCGATGAAGTTATTATGCCTTCCTTCACGATCATTTCATGCGTCTCCGGATTGGTACGAAAAGGGTGTGTTCCAATTTTCATAGATCAACAGCCGGATTCGTGGAATATGGATGTTGAACAAATTGAACAAAAGATCACACCACGAACCAGGGCGATCATGGCCGTGCATATTTATGGCTTGCCTGTTGACATGGATCCAATTTTGGCGTTGGCGAAAAAGTACAATCTTCTGGTCATTGAGGACGCTGCCGAAATGATTGGACAAACGTATAAGGGGAAAAAGTGCGGAGGTTTTGGGGATATTTCTACGTTAAGCTTCTATCCTAACAAGCACCTTACGACCGGTGAAGGAGGTATGGTTTTGACCGATGATCCACGGTTGGCAGAACGTTGTCGATCATTGCGGAACCTCTGTTTTGTGCCTGAAAAGCGATTTGTTCATTACGAACTGGGATACAATGCTCGTATGACGAATCTTCAGGCAGCAATAGGATTGGCCCAGTTTGAAAGGATCAATGAATTTCTGGATAAGAAGAGATCGATTGGTGCTTTTTACCAAAAGCATCTCGTAGGTCTACCCTTCATAAATCTGCCCCTTAAAGAGACTCATTATGCGGAAAATATTTACTGGGTATTTGGAATAGTTCTTAGTCCGGAGTATGGACATGATGCACAGTACGCGATGGCGGAACTTGCAAGACTAGGTGTCGGAACACGTCCTTTTTTCTGGGGACTTCATGAGCAACCTGTGTTGAAGAAGTATCGATTCTATAAGGAAGAAAATTTTCCTGTTTGTGAAAACCTTAGCCGTAATGGTTTTTACATTCCCAGTGGTCTTGCCCTCACAGAGAATCAAATGCTTTACGTTGTTGAAAAAGTCAGACAGGCTATTCATAATTAATCAATGATGAGTCAATTTTTTGATTATTCAAAATACTATAACCTCCTATATAAGGACAAGGATTATTCGGGTGAAGTCAATTATGTGGAATCCCTTATAAAGCGTTTTCATCCGTTAGCCAAAAACATTCTGGATATTGGTTGTGGCACAGGTATTCACGCATCGTTGTTTGCAGATCGGGGATACACAGTTCATGGAATGGATTTGAGTCATGAAATGTTGGAGCTAGCTAACCAAAAACGAAAATCAAACTTAACGTTCTCGCAAGGTAATATTCAAAATTTTAAACTTGATAAAAAATTTGATGTGATCACATCACTATTCCATGTGATGTCATATCAAACTTCTAATGAAGCCGTGACTTCATCATTTAAATCTGTGTTTGAGCATCTTCATGATACCGGAGTATTTATCTTTGATTGCTGGTACGGCCCGGCCGTTTTGCTTGACTTGCCTAAAGTAAGGATCAAGAGAATGGAGGATGAAAGGTTAAAAGTATTAAGAGTAACAGAACCTGTAATAGATATTAACCGGTCAACGGTAGAGGTGAATTTTGAGGTGAATGTTTTCGAAAAACAAAAGGAGGAAACTCAGATCGTTTCTGAAAAACATCTCATGCGTTATTTTTTTCAAAACGAGTTGTATCTTTTTGCTGAAGCTGCCGGCTTACAAATAGCTGATATTTACGCGTGGCTTTCTGACATCCACCCAAAAGATTCCTCATGGTATATCACGGTTATTTGCAGGAAGATTAAATGATAAGAATTGGTGTATTCATTTATGTGACTTATGGATCAGGAGGGATGTTTCAATACAGTCAGCAGATCCTTGGGGCATTACTTGCTTTGCCAAGAAATCAATTTGAGATAGTGGTTTTCCATGTTGATAAGGCTTGGTCGGAAATCATACCTGATAGTATTGAGAAACACAAAATTGATTTTCCGCCTTTTGTGGACAATTTTTTAAAGGTGCTTTTCAGGCTTCACTTTCCTGATTTTGTTTTAAAATTTTTATTTAACCTAACGCAATTGAAACGTGTCTCAAGTGCTGGGCTGGATCTTGTCTTGTTTCCCTCACAGGATCTTGCTGGTATTTTCATAACAGAAAAATCTGTCAATGTGGTTCACGACATTATGCATCGATATGAGCCCCAATTCAAAGAATCTTCTTCTTTTGGAAGGGGTAAATTCAGAGATAAATTATTTAAATCTTTTGGTAAAAATTCAAAGGTGGTCTTGGTGGACTCAGTGGTTGGGAAAAGTCAATTAATGGAATCTTACGGGATTGGTGCCACTAAAATTGAAGTGCTTCCTTATATTGCCCCTGCCCATATCGTATCCTACAATGACGAGTTAAATACACAGTATTTTAGGGATCTCAATTTGCCCCCTAAATTTGTTTTTTATCCAGCCCAATTCTGGCCGCATAAAAATCATAAAATTTTAATCGAAGCAGCAGAATTGTTGAAAAAGGATATTGCTGATTTTAAGCTTTTATTTCTTGGCCCGAAGAAACACGCGTTTCATGAATTGTATGAAATGGTGAGGGAAAAGAATTTAATGGATACGATAAGATTTATTGATTTTGTGCCGAATGAGGTTCTTGGTGGTTTTTACACACGTGCGCGAGCGATGATTATGCCAACTTTTTACGGTCCAACCAACATTCCTCCACTTGAAGCGATTGCGTTAAAATGTCCTGTTGCAGTTTCAGGTATTTATGGAATGCCAGATCAGTTAGGTGACGCTGCACTCTATTTTGACAACAAGAATGTTCGTGATGTGGCTAATGTCATTTCAAAACTTTGGACGGATGATTTAATATGTTCTATACTGAAAAAAAATTCGGAAAAGCACTTAATAAAATGGAACTATGAAAAATTTAATCTGAGATTCCGGGAAATCATAGACCTTCATTTAAGAGGAACTTGAGAATCGCCCATAAAAACTATTTTTAAATAGATTCAGCTGATCGGTCACTCTCGGGTACTAAAAATGAAGGCTGAGGGATTGAATTTTTATCTTGGCAACTATTTTGATCTCTTCTTGAACTAAATGACTTACGTATGACGGCAATCGGTTTTCTTATTAAAATTTTACGACTTATAGATAAGGAGGGTTTTAATATCACAAGGGTATTCAAGGGAGGGTATTCTATATCGTCATCTCAAATCCTGGACGGAATTGGCGTTCACTGTAAAAATATTGAAACAATAATTGATGTTGGAGCAAACCAAGGGCAATTTGCTCTTGCTTCTACCAGGAAGTTTCCTAATGCAGAAATTTTTTCTTTCGAACCACTTCCTGAGATGTATGAAGTATTTAAGAAAAATCTGAGAGACATTAAAAAGGTTACGATCCACAATGTTGCTCTAGGTAATGAAAAAGGAATTATAGATTTTTATAAAAATGAACATTCCCATGCCAGCTCAGTATTGCCGATTTCGGAAAAGCAAAAAGAAGAGATTCCCATCACATCCAAAACCACAAAAATTCAAATTCAAGTCGATAAATTAGATAATATCCTATCAGGCGAAAAGATTGGAAGCCCTGTTCTGCTAAAATTAGATGTTCAGGGATACGAAAAAAATGTTCTTCAAGGGGCCACCAGATTACTTCCTAAAATTGATTATTTGGTTTTTGAAGCGTCATTCACTTCTATGTATGAAGGAGAACCGTTATATGATGAAATGCATGACTTTTTGAAAGATTTAGGCTTTGAGCTAATCGCACCAGTAGGTCTTCTGGAAGGGAAAAATGGATCAATTCTTCAAATGGACTTTCTTTATCGGAATCGAAGGTCTTAAGTAGTAAAGCCTTCTTGTGTTCCATATTGAAAGACTTAATAGAATGAAGTCTTTTGTTCTGAGATTAATTTATCCAATGTCTATAAACATTCGCAGTTAGGGGATTTTCATTCAATTGAAATATATTTCTCAATCCTTTTCAAGGATAACTTATAATAGATAAATATAGGGAGCAGCTTTTTATATAATAGAAAATGAAAATTCTTGTCTACGGAATCAACTATTATCCTGAGTTAATATCAACGGGAAAGTATACATCTGAAATGTGCGAATGGTTGGCGGAGCAAGGAAACGATGTTGAAGTAATCACTGCCATGCCTTTCTATCCTGATTGGAAAATGAAAGATTCATACGAAGGCAGAGGTTGGTTTACAGAAATAATAAAGAGCGTGAGGGTACAGCGATGCCCATTGTATGTGCCTGGCCATGTTACCGGAAAGTCTAGAATAATTCACGAATTGTCATTTGCACTAAGTTCTACTGTGTATTGGATTAGTCAGCTCCTTAAAAAGTATGACGTAGTCATTTGTATAGCGCCCCCACTTCTAACAGGACTAGGTGGAGTACTTTATAAAGTATTTCATAAGAATAGTTTATTCATATATCATATTCAAGATCTCCAGCTTGATATGGCTAAGCAATTGGGATTGATAAAGAATAAAGGAATTCTCGCTACAATTGGAAAACTGGAAAAATTGATACTTATTAAAACGGATTATATTACTTCCATAAGTGAGGGGATGATTAGAAATATTAGTTTAAAAGGAATTCCATTAAAAAAAATAATTAGCTTCAGAAATTGGATTGATACAAACAAAATTAGCCCTGAACCACCAGATCCAACTATCAAGAAAAGATTTGGTGTGGATTCATTTAAAAAGGTCATTCTTTATTCTGGCAATATTGGAGAAAAGCAAGGGTTAGATAGTATTATTGAAGTCGCGGAACTTTTAAAAAATTCTGATATTGTTTTCTTAATTATTGGTGATGGAGCTTATAAGAGAAAATTGGAAGAATCTGTTACTTTGAAAGGCCTAGAAAATGTAAAGATGTTCCCCTTGCAGCCAGCAGAGATACTGAATAAGATATTGAATATGGCAGACATGCATTTAGTGCTTCAGAAAAAGGCAGCAGCAGATTTGGTTATGCCATCTAAACTTACGACCATTCTTTCTGTGGGTGGAATTGCAATCGTTGCTGCTGAGAAAGGAACGACACTTTATGACATTGTCGATAGCAATAACATTGGGATTATTATTGAGCCTGAAGATCCACTAGCTCTTAAGCATTCCATTGTCGAGAATGTCAATCGTGATTTAGTTCAGATGAAGAAAAATGCGCGACTCTATGCGCAGAACAATCTTGAAAAAGAGATAATAATGAAACAATTTCAATCGTTCTTGCAGGAGAATCTGAAAACAATAGTTTAGTAAAATGAAAAAATTAAGGCTAACGAGCGAACGGTATGCTGGATTACTGAATTTATTTTATTTTATTTTTGTATTCTTAGCTCCTATTTCTTCAAGATTCAAAAAATGACCATCTAGTTCATGATTGGTAAGAATTATTTTTGGTGGGCTTTTCTATTGTTTGTCTTATCAATTCCAATCTCTCAATTTGTTAGTGTAAGATTACTGTTTCTGCTTCTTTTATTATCTTTTTTTACTAAAACTAGAGAAATAAACTTTTTAACTTTCCTAAAGAATTCCTGGGACATTTTATTGTACTTATCGATGTTAGTAACTGGTCTAATCTATTCCAAGGATTTGGATGCTGGCTTAGCGGTTATGGAAACTAATTTTAGTTTCCTGGCAATCCCTGTAGTTATTAACCGATGTCCAACGATTGATAGAGTAAAATTAAGTGAGATATTTCGTGCTTTTAACTTAGGACTACTAGTAGCTTCCCTAATTTGTTTAGTTTTTGCTACTTATCATTATGTTCATAAACCTGATATTCAACTTTTCCTCTTTTACAAATTTACCAATGTAATTCATTCACATCCAACGTATTTTGCTTACTATATTATTTTTGCGATTTCGACCGAACTTTTTACTTTATATTCTGGGCTAATAGGTCATCGACCAAGTGTTAGATATTTCACCATACTATTTCTTTTTTTGATCCTGATTCTAACAGGTGGACAAACTGCTTTTATTGGCATTTTATTTGTGTTTTCATTCTTTATACTTAAATATTTGATTGAAGAAAGGACGCCCAAGAAGACAATTGCAATTGGATTTGTGGTATTAATGCTTTGCTGCTTGTTTTTGATCTCTATAGCAGAGAAGGAATTTCTTTTGTTTGATTTTAATGATACCTGGGAGCGGGCAATCTTGTGGGAGTCTGCAATATCCGCAATCCCTAATCTTTTTCTTGGTGTTGGAACTGGAGACTATAAAATTGCATTGAATGATTATTATATAAGCAACGGCCTTGTTCAGTTTGCCAAAGAAAATTATAATTCACACAATCAAGTGATTCAAATTTTGTTCTCCAATGGGATACTTGGATTACTTACTTTTAGTTTTATGATTATTCGTCCATTATTTATGGGAATTCAAAATAAGAATGTTTTGGTAATATTGTGCTTTTTCCCTTTTTTAGTTTATGGGGTAACTGAGGCATTTTTAGGACGATATCAAGGTATCGTATTCTTTGCCCTGTTACATCAGGTGTTTATAGTGATGATGCAAACGGAGAAATCTATTTCAACCGACTAATCGTACAGAGATAATGTCAGTCTTTCTTAAAGTCCTGCTTTTTCTTTTCGATATTTTGCTACTAAACATTTCAATTTATATAGCTTTTTATAATTCTGATAATTCATTTTGGTATTCAAATAGACAGGGATTTATTTATCTGATCATTTACAGCAATCTTGCTTGGCTTTTTTTAATCATGGTTTCGGCTCCTTACAATCTGAATAAAGGATGGGCTGTCCAGAAAATATTAAAGAATCAGTTCTCATTTCTTTTTATTCACTTATTAGTAATTGCCTCACTGGTCGTTTTCTTTAATCGTAATTACAGTATTTATCAAATAGCATTAATTTATCTTGTATTCACTCCGCTTTTTTTTGGCTACAGAATTTTAATCTTCTATTTTAGAAAACTGCTCAGTAAGAATATTCCTTACCGGAATTACTTGATAATAGGAAGAAACTTATTGTCAGCTGAGGTGAGGAAATTTTACTTAATGAACCCAGAGCTAGGGTACAAATTTAAGGGTTATGTTGATTTTGAGCAAGGTGCAATCCCGATAGATAAAATTCAAGGCATATACTCATTGAATGAAGTGCAAGAAATATTTTGTTGTGCTCCTTCAGTAAGTGAAAAAGAGCTTGATCAGTTGATCAAATTTGGATTGAATTCTTTGATCAAAATAAAAATGATTATCCAACCAGAAATTGGCGGAGGTCAGACAATTCAGTTAGAGAAGTTCGATAAACCCCCAGGAATTGACATTGCAATAATAAATTTGGATGATCCTTTGAACCGTTTTTTGAAGCGAGGATTTGATTTACTATTTGCTGGTCTGGTGGGTATTTTATTCTTGTCTTGGTTCATCCCTATTATTGGGATTCTTATTAAACTGGATTCAAGCGGTCCGATTTTTTTTATTCAGCAACGAAGAGGCAGAAATAGTATTCCATTTGGCTGTCTTAAATTTCGAACGATGATTCAAAACAATGAATCAGCTGAAAAACAAGCCATGAGAATGGATCCGCGAATCACGAAGCTAGGTAGTTTTTTAAGAAAAAGTAGCATTGACGAGCTACCACAATTTATTAATGTGATTTTAGGAGATATGTCTATCGTGGGTCCTCGCCCCCAGATGCCAGCACATTATGATGAGTACAGCAAGCTTATAGAGGATTTCATGGGAAGACACTACGTGAAGTCCGGGATCACCGGATTAGCCCAGTGCATGGGATACCGGGGGGAAATTCAAAATGTGACTGATATGCAGAATAGGGTTAGATTGGATCGATATTATATTGAAAATTGGACCTTTTGGTTGGATATCAAAATCATCTTTTTAACAATTGTCAGCTTGATCCGCGGTAGTGATAAGGCTTATTGATAATTTTAGGCCTTGTGGCACCTGCTCAAACTTTTATATTTCCGGCAATTTCGTTTGTAATTTCGTTACTGCTGTTTCCGGTATTTATTAAAGTCCTCCATCAGTGGAAAGTTTTCGACTCCCCCGGCCGTCATAAAATTCATGATAAGTTCACCCCCTCAATGGGTGGAATTCCCATTGTAGTGGGTGTTGTTTTCAGTGTTCTGATCGCACTTTCTATCTCTGATCTCTCTTCAATAAAATATTTTTTAATCGCCATCGCCCTGATGTTTCTTACCGGATTACGGGATGATATCCTGACCTTAAGCCCCGTGCAGAAAATGGTCGGCCAGATTTTGCCGATCGTGATTCTGGTGGTCTTCGGTCAAACAACCCTTCACTCTCTTTACGAGTTGGCTCCAGAAGTAATCTTTCCCCAATATGTGTCCTGGTTTGTAACTGTTTTCACCATTCTCATTCTTACCAATGCTTATAATTTAATCGATGGTATTGACGGATTGGCGGGTGCCATCGGATTTTTGATTCTCTTGTTTTTAGGAATTTGGTTCTATAGCCTCCACAGGCAGGTATTGGCGTTGATTTCCCTCTCATTTGCAGCTGCAATTTTTGCATTTTTGATTTTTAACTGGCAGCCGTCAAAAATATTCATGGGCGACACCGGAGCGCTTACCATTGGCATGCTGCTTTCCTTTTTAATGATTGAATTTATAAACTCAAACCATCTTCTTTCAGCAACTCATCTGCTAAAGTTCAAGGCGTCCATTAGTGCTGCGGTGTGCTTATTGATCATCCCGATTTTCGATACCCTCCGGGTTATTATTCTACGTCTTCGAAAATTTCAGTCACCCTTCAAGGCGGACAGAAACCACCTCCACCATCAATTCCTGAATTTAGGCTTTACGCATGCCCAAACGGTGATATTTTTGGTTGGAATCAACCTTTCATTTATAGCATTGGCGTGGATTTTAAGAAGCCAGTCGGATGCCGTAATTTTACCCCTTGTAATTGTGCTTTGCCTGACGATCAATTACCTGTTAAAGTATTTTCAGGCACGAATTGTTAAAGATGACCGAGAAAGTTGAAGTTTTAAAAGATCAGATTCAGGGATTTATTGTAAAGACTAACTCTGAGTTGGAAGAGTTTCGCCTTAAATTCATTTCAAAGAAGGGTGAGCTTTCCCGACTTTTTGAGGAACTCAAGGCAGTCCCAGCAGCACAAAAGCGGGAGATGGGGCTAGTGCTCAATGACCTAAAGAAACTTGCAGAAGCTAAATTTGCGGAGCTCCAATCTGGGTTGATCAATGACGGATCAGCGAGTGCATTTGATGGGGACTTAACCCTGCCATCCATACCCAACAAAACCGGCAGCCAGCATCCATTGAATCTTACCCGCTATCGGATTATCGAGATTTTTGAACGCCTCGGATTCAATGTAGAGGACGGCCCTGAAATTGAGGATGACTGGCATAACTTCACTGCCCTGAATTTTCCGGAGAACCATCCGGCCCGGGAAATGCAGGATACCTTCTTCATTGAAAAGAATCCGGACGTCCTTTTGCGCACACATACCTCCAATGTGCAAATCCGGCTAATGAAAGACCGGAAGCCTCCTTTTCGGGCCATTATGCCCGGGCGGGTATACCGCAACGAGGCCATATCAGCACGAGCCCATTGCTTCTTTCATCAGGTGGAAGCTTTATATGTGGATAAGAATGTCGGGTTTGCGGATTTAAAGCAGACCTTATTTCACTTTGCCAAAGAGATGTTTGGCAAGGAGACCAAAATCCGGCTGCGACCCTCGTTCTTCCCTTTTACTGAACCCAGTGCTGAGATCGACATCTCCTGTTTAATCTGCCACGGCAAAGGCTGCAATGTCTGCAAGTATTCCGGTTGGGTGGAAATTGCCGGCTCAGGAATGGTACATCCAAACGTGCTGCGAAATTGTGGGGTAGACCCCGAAGAGTATACCGGGTTCGCATTTGGTATGGGGATCGAGCGAATTACCATGCTACGCTATGGGATTAATGACCTGCGCTTATTTTCTGAAAATGATTTACGATTCTTAAAGCAGTTCAAGCCGGTGATGTAACCTTCGCCCGGATGAAAGTACCCTTCTTTGATTTAACTGCCCAATATCATTCGATAAAATCGGAGGTCGATTCAGCGATGGCCTCTGTATTAGAGTCAGGCTACTTTATTGGAGGGAATGTTGTCTCCGGCTTTGAGAAGAATTTTGCGCTGAGTTGCGGAACGAAGCATTGCGTTGGGGTAGGCAACGCAACCGATGGTTTATTCCTCGCATTGAAGGCCCTTAGGATTGGGCCCGGTGATGAAGTAATTACCCCTGCCTGGAGTTGGATTTCTTCAGCAGAAGTAATCTCACAAGTTGGCGCCAAGCCGGTATTTGTTGATGTGGATCCTCATTTCTATACCGTTTCAATAAAGGAACTCAAAGCAAAGATTACTGATAAGACCAAAGCTGTAATTGTAGTCCATCTTTATGGTCAGGCAGCTGATATTAAACCGATTGTTTCACTTTGTAATGAAAAAGGACTGTTTCTTATTGAAGACTGCGCCCAAGCACACTATACTGAACTGGACGGAAATAAGGCAGGTTCATTTGGAACGTGTGGGGTCTTTAGCTTTTACCCAACCAAAAATTTGGGAGCTTTTGGTGATGGCGGGTGTGTGACCACCAATGATCGCGAGTTTGCTGATCTCATTCGAAGGTGGGCCAACCATGGCGGATTGGAAAAAGGTGAACACCTTTTTGAAGGTACCAACAGCCGTCTGGATACTTTACAAGCAGCCATTCTTAACGTGAAACTCAAACACCTCACGAAATGGAATAATCAGCGGGTAGCATATGCAAAACAATATCAGGAGCGGCTTACCGGAATAAAGGAGATAGTTTTACCCTCTATTCAGGCGAAATCATTCCATACATTTCACCAATTTGTTATTCAAGCTAATCATCGGGATAATCTAAGGAGTTATTTGGAAAAGCAAGGAATTCAAACCCTCATCCATTATCCGAAGGCTTTGCCTTTCGAACCAGCTTACCAGTATTTAAATCATACAGAAGATCAATTTCCGGTGTCGGTACGACTTCAGAAGTCGGTATTATCCTTGCCAATTTACCCGGAGCTATCAGAAGAGCAGATTGATTATGTTTGTGAAATGATCCGGTCATTTTATGGGGGATAGCCCAATCAAGTCAGTCGGTATTGCCGGAGCGGGTACCATGGGGCAAGGCATTGCAATTTCCTGTGCTCTTGCGGGGTATGAAACCTTGTTATTTGATGTCGACACGAACGCATGTACAAAGACGATTGAGAGGATTCGAATCACCTTAGATCAATCGGTCGCAAAAGGAAAATTTACCATCAATAAAGCTTTATCAGCAAAAGACCGGATGCGTGCCGTGAATAGGATTTCTGATCTGAAAGCAGACTTGATCATAGAGGCGGTAGTAGAAAATCTGAAGATTAAGCAGCAGCTATTTGTTGAGTTGGAGCAGGTAAATTCCCCGTCAGCAATTTTTGCTACCAATACTTCTTCCATTCCGGTTTCAACCATTGCACGGGTGCTGAAGCACCCTTCCCGCTTTGTGGGCCTTCATTTTTTTAATCCTGCCCAGGTTATGAAACTGGTTGAGATAATTTCGGGTGATCAAACGGATGTTGGCCTTGTTTCCGTAATGAAATCCTTTTCCTTATCCCTTGGAAAAGTGGCTGTGGAAGTAAAAGATTCCCCGGGGTTTATCGTTAACCGGGTAGCCCGCCACTTTTATGTGGAATCCTTGAAATTGCTGGAGGACGGTATTGCCACCCACGAGACCATTGATCAACTTATGCGATCGTCAGGATTTAAAATGGGGCCGTTTGAATTAATGGATTTGATTGGAATTGATGTTAATTATTCTGTGACGGAATCGGTGTACGAAGGCTTTAACAAAGCATCAAAATTTAAACCGAGTAAAATTCAAGATCAGAAAATTAAAGCCGGGGAGTTAGGCCGTAAAACAGGGAAAGGATTTTATGAGTATCAGAAATAAATATTGGGGCGTTGTGTTTTTGTTAGTGGCCTGTACACCCGATCTTTCTGATGATCCGATTCCAATTATTGCCTTTACCGATGTGGTGATAAATCTGAACTTGCCGGAGTATATCACCTTACAGACCGATGGAGGCCACAAGGAGTTAAGCACGGGGGGTGCCCGGGGAATTATTGTCTACCGGGTTAATAGCTCAACTTACCTCGCGTATGAACGCAATTGTTCGTACCGCCCGAATGAGGCCTGTGCAACCGTGAATGTGCACAACTCGGGTTTATTCATGATCGATCCTTGCTGCAATTCCAGCTTTAATTTTACGGATGGATTACCCACTGGCGGCCCAGCCTGGCGGCCGCTCAATCAGTACCGCACCCAACTGAATGGGCTTACCCTCACCATTACTGACGAGGTTGTAAACTAGTTTCCTTTCCGGAGGTTGCTGTGGTTCTTACTATAACTAAAGTAAATTACTAATCCGGCCACCATCCAAATTGCCGCTGAGATCAGCGTCTCCTTACCAAGGCTAAAAATCATTGCGGAGCAGACAATGATGCCCAAAATCGGAACTAAGGGCACCAAAGGAGTCGCAAAAGGACGCACCGCCTCCGGGTTTTTCACCCGCAGTACCCAAATGCCCACACAAACCAGCACAAAGGCGAACAATGTACCAAAGCTGGTGAGGTCACCGGCAATACTTCCGGGCACAAACCCGGCAAAAAGGCCCACAAATATTAACAGGAGCCAATTTGACTTGAATGGCGTACGAAACTTAGGGTGAAGTTCAGAAAAAACCTTCGGCACAAGTCCATCCTTGGACATGGAGTAAAACACACGGGATTGCCCCATCAGCATCACTAAAATAACAGACGAGAACCCTGCTAATATGGCCACCGTAATCAGGGTGGCCAGCCATTCATAACCAGGCATATACATTTGAATCGCATAAGCGACCGAAGCTTCTCTTCCGGCTGTTTTAAACTCCTGCCAGTTGGCAACACCGGTCAACACATATGAAAATAAAACGTACAGGATTGTACAGATAATCAGCGATCCTAAAATGCCGATTGGCATATCGCGCTTCGGGTTCTTCGCTTCCTGGGCTGCTGTGGAAACGGCATCAAATCCGATGAAGGCAAAGAACACTATACCCGCACCCCCAAGCACTCCGCCCCATCCATGCTCATTCCAGCCTTCATGGCCTGGCAGCGTTTCGGGGATAGTGAATGGGGTGTAATTGGCACTGTTTATAAAGCCCCAGCCGATCACGATAAAGATCAAGACGATGGAGACCTTTACAAACACGATGATCGCATTCAAGGTGGCCGATTCCTGTGTCCCCTTGATCAAAATCAGGGTGAGAATGACAAGGATAAAGAGCGCGGGCAGATTGATTATCCCAGAAACACCATCCAGGGAAGTTTCAAAGGGCGAATGGGTCCATTGGTAGGGGATGGCTCCCCCCAGCAGATTATTGAGGTATTCACTCCAGGCGATGGAAACGGTGGCCGAAGCAAGTGCATACTCCAGGACCAATGCCCAGCCAATAATCCAGGCGGTAAACTCGCCCATGGTTACATAAGCATAGGCATAGGCACTCCCGGCAATGGGTATCATGGACGCAAACTCTGCATAGCATAATCCAGCGAAAGCGCACCCAATGGCAGCCACAATGAAAGAAACCACCACAGCAGGCCCGGCAGCCTCACCAGCCGCGGCTGCTGTACGAACAAACAAACCCGCGCCAATAATTGCCCCTATGCCCAAAGCAATCAAATTGCCGGCACCCAGCGTTCGTTTAAGGCCTTTATCAGAATCACCGGCCTGGGATAAGAGTTGCTCTAATGGTTTTTTAATAAATAAACTCATGGGCTTCGAGGGGTTTAAGAAGCCTAAAAGTAAAAAGAATAATGAACTGGGAAATGAATTCAGGTTGCCACTCAAATAATTTCAAAGGTGGTAGTTTTGCCACCCATCAATCGGGCAGGGTAAATTTTACCCGCACTTTTACTTCGCTTTCAACCGGCACATCATCCTGGGTTGTAGGCGACCATTTCGGACCTCCCTTCACCAACCGAATAACTTCTTCATCACAACCATGGCCCAACCCCTTCACGACTTTGAATTCTTCAAGTGAGCCATCTGTCTGGACGGTAAAAAGTACGGTCACCCGGCCTTTAATTTTATTTTCAAGGGCCTCCTGAGGATACTGCAAACTATTCTTCAGGTATTTATCATAAGCCCGGAGGCCTCCCTCAGGCTGGGCTAGTTTAATGACAGGTTCATAATTAGGATCAGAGGTCCGGGGGCTGTATCCGGTTACTACAACCGCACTCAATTGTGCAACATCCGACTGAAGGTTGATATTCATTTCGGTTTGATCATGCACTTGGACTTCCTGAGTTTGAAAGCCGATGAATGAATAAACCAGCGTAGGATTCTCTTCGTTTGTTGTCAGTTGATAGTTTCCATGGATGTCTGTGACCGTACCCAGCGTGGTCCCTTTTACAACAATATTGACTCCCGGCAGGGGGGTACCATCTTCAGCCATAAGCACCTGGCCTTTTATAATTTGGTTTTTAAGACTCAACTCAAGTGGCGTTGTTCTGGCTCGCTGTGGTTGTGTACTTTCTAATTTTGGCGCGGCAGGTTGTTGCGAAACAAGTACCGGACTTTCTGTAATTATTTCAGTTACTTTTTGACTCACCTCAGTTTCTTCAGAAGCTGCATCAGCTAAATCGGCTTCGTCCAATTTCGTTGCCGGACTAACTTGCAACGCGTCCGATTTCTGATCAGATCTCACTTCTGTTGGTGATTTTTCGCCCGCGCCTGATTCAGTTTCCGACTGTAGACTTTCTGGTGACTTCAAGGTATCGGTGGAGGATAATGCTGATTGGGTTGGTTGTTCAAGTTGTTGTGCAATTTGTTTGTCTTCCTTATTAAGTAAGGTATTGGTTAAAAGATATACGACTAAGATGAGCGTTATCGAGGCTGCGATTCGCCAGGTCCAGATCCAGGGATTATTTGGTATTCTTGTCTTGGATGTACGGCTGCTGATTTTATCCGTAATGGTTTTCAGGTCGGAGGATAAGTCAGTGTCAGAAATTGCATCAAGGCCCTCAAGCGCTTCTGCTAAAAAGGGATCGTTCAATACCCTTTTTTCAAAGGCGTGTTGTTCCCGAGGAGTCATTTCCCCCCTGCGGTAACGCTTTATTTCATGCTCCCAGGTATCCATTTCGCTCCATACAAATCTTTAATTTCCGTTTGCCATTTTGGATATAACTTTTTACCTGATTAAGATTAAATCCGGTTTGGTCTGCAACTTCTTTGTAGCATTTCTCCTCAATAAAAAAGAGTTGAACGCACCGCTTTTGTTCGTTTACTAGCGTTTCTATACACTTTTCTAACCTCTGCAGGTTACCATCAAGTTCAGGTTCGTCTTCCAGATGCAGCAGCAGCTGGTTTTCCATAAGGTTGCTCTGAAATTCCTCGGTGAATTTACCCTTTCGGGCCCTAATCTGCATAAGGCAATGATTCCGGGTAGTTACATAAAGCCAACTTTTGAAATTTTCGATTTCATGGACTTTTGTCGTTCCAATCAGCTTTTCAAAGATCTGCATGGTGGCATCTTTCGCTTCGTCTCGGTCTTTCAGGTACTTCAAGCTTACCCCATAAACCAACGTTTTATAGCGCATAAACAACTCCGCCAGGAACGTTAGGTTACTGGTAAGTCGATATTGTTGTATGAGTTCAGAATCAGTCAATTAGTGGACTCAGGATTTTATTGGTTACGGCTGAATGTCTCATAAGAAACCGGGCTTGCTACTGGCTTTCTTACCGCACGGATGCGATATGTACATGATTAGGACTATCAAACTCAGGTTGGTCTTCGACCCTAGTAATGAAGGAGTAATTTGTCAAAAATTGATCAAAACCGGATGGAAACCTGCCTTTTCACCTTGTTTTAATGCATTTAGACTACTTACGTTTTTGCTTGGCATGAGATTTAGCAGGAAATTGTGGTCGAATTACCCGGTCATGGTTAAAATTAGTGCCATTGTCATTACCTATAACGAGGAGCGAAACATCGGTCGGTGTATTGATTCATTACGTGCAGTGGCGGATGAAATCGTTGTGATTGATTCTTTTTCGAAGGATCGGACCAGGGAAATCTGCGAGGAGAAAGGAGTGCGATTTATTGAGCATGCCTTTAAAAGTCATATCGATCAAAAAAATTATGCGGTAACCCAGGCCGCCTATGAAATCGTCCTTTCTTTGGATGCGGATGAGTATTTGTCAGAGGAGCTAACCAAATGCATTCTGGAAGTTAAACGAACCTGGCCGTGTGAAGCGTATCGCATGAACCGACTTTCCAACTATGGTGGAAAATGGATTCGACATGGCAATTGGTATCCAGATCAGAAGATAAGACTTTGGAACCGGCAGATTGGATTTTGGGGCGGTGAGAACCCTCACGATAAAGTCATTCTCCGCACAGGAGTAAAGGTTATGCACTTGAAAGGAGATATCCTCCATCGGGCGTATGTTAATTCTGCGGAGACACTCGCTAAAATTCAGAACTATTCTGAAATATTTGCACGTGAAAATACGGGCAGGAAAAAGAGTTCGGTTCCGAAGATCATCATTCGGTCTACATTTGCCTTTTTTAAGAGCTTCATTCTCAAGCGTGGCTTTCTCGATGGCTTTGAGGGCCTGATGGTTGCCATGGCGGTCGCCAATCACGTTTTCTATAAGTATTCCAAGTTATATGAGGCCAATCATCGCGCCATGCTAGGCAAACGCCTCATCGTCAGTAGAACGGATAACATGGGCGATGTGATCCTAACACTTCCTCTCTTGGGCTATCTGAAGTCAATTGTTCCCGATCTGAAGATTTCGTTCATAGGCAAAGGATATACCCGGGCAATAATTCAGCAATGTATTTTTGTAGATGAATTTTTGGATCGGGAAGCGATCTTAAAGGAACCACAGCAATTGCGATTACAACGGGCAGATACCGTAATTTTTATTTTTCCCGATCGGGAACTGGCAAAACTGGCAAGACGAGCAGGCATAAAACATCGCGTGGCCACAGCGCACCGTTGGTATAACTGGCTTTATTGCAATCACCTGGTTGACTTCAGCCGGTTTAAGTCCAACCTGCATGAGAGTCAGTTAAACTTCAAATTATTGAAACCATTTAAATTAAATGGAGATGTGGATACCAGCGAGTTGATACCGTTTTACGGGTTGCAATCTACACAGGAAGGTTACTCGCCAAAAATCAGCCAAACGAAGTTTAACTTAATCATCCATCCAAAATCCAAGGGAAGTGCCCGCGAGTGGCCCCTGGACAGCTATTTAAAATTGGTGGAATCACTTTCTCCAGAATCGTTTAAAATTTTTGTGACGGGTTTAAAATCGGAAGGCGACCTGATTCGCGAGCAAAGACCTGAATTAATACAACATCCAAATGTAACCGACCTTACCGGGAAGTTTAACCTCGAAGAATTAACCACTTTCATTAGTCGGGCGGACGGTCTGCTGGCCTGCAGTACTGGGGTATTGCATTTGGCAGCTTCCTTAGGTATTTATTCTTTAGGCCTTTATTCTCCGATGAAACCCATTCACCCGGGCCGGTGGAAGCCGATTGGTAAAAATGCAACCTATTTAGTGTTGAAGAAGGACTGCAGTCTGTGTCGCAATAGCACCAACTGTGAGTGTATCAATTCCATTAGTGTGGAAGAAGTAAAGCAACAACTGGAAAGCTTCCGATCCGGGAAGGCGATTCACAGAAAGTTAATTCCAAAGACGGAAGCTGCCTGATCGGCCATGAGAAAATATCAGGTCGCGGTTATTCTTGTAAATTATAACACCAGTCACTATACCCTCAACTGCATTCAGTCGATTCACCGGTTGACCTCCTCCGTCAACTATCAGATTATTGTCATTGACAATAATTCAAGCAAGGATGAGTTCAATAAACTTTCAGGGCTAAAGGGTCAGCCGCGCATTCAACTCCATCGCAGTAAAATCAACATTGGTTTTTCCGGTGCCAATATGATGGGGGTTCAACTGGCGGATGCGGATTATTATTACTTTCTAAACAATGACACCATTTTGCTCAATGATTGCCTGGGCATTTTGCATCGGTTCATGGAGGGTAATCCGCACGTTGCGAACGGATCGGGTGAGATGATTAATGGCAAAGGGGTTTATGAATACAATTTCCGGTACTTTCCAACGTTGGCGCTAAAACTTTTTGGGTCAGGGTTGTTAAGAATGTTTAACCCGGAGAAGTATCCCAGCCGGCATACCCGGTTTCAACAACCCACCCGGGTCGATTTGGTAAACGGAAGTTCCATGTTTATCCGAGCCACACCATTTGAAGAAATTGGAGGGTTCGATACCAATTATTTTCTGTACTGCGAAGAGGAGGATATTGCACTGCGTTTGAGCAGGCATGGCTATCAAACTTTTCTCGTGCCTGAGGCCCAATACCAACACTTCGAAAATAAGAGTTCCGCATCCGATAACGAAATACGATTACCCTATTTGAGGGAATTTTACATTTCATTTCTTTACTACTACTCCAAGAATTACAACGCCCTTTATAGAATGGCTATCCAGTTTTTATATTTCTTTAAGCTTTTGCGAAAGTTTTACAAGAATTTTGGGTATGCATCACTTGCTTTTTTTGTGGCAGCTGGGGCACCCGTTAAGCACAGCCTCCGGTATAAACAAAAAATCAGTTCTGAATAGAGTAAATTGGCAGCCTTTGAAAACCTTTATCCATTAATATGGCCATTGATTTTATGGCAAAGCCGGGCGCCTATTATTCCGGTGTACGTGCCGAAATGTTGCAATACATTCCCGTAAAGGCAACCTGTATTTTGGAAGTGGGATGCGGAGAAGGAAACTTTGGAGCGTCACTCAAGAAAGAAGGAGTTACAGTTTGGGGCGTGGAGTATTCGGCAGAGGAAGCCAGGATTGCAGAAACCAAATTGGACCGCGTATTAAGTGGAGATATCTTATTGAACATGGATGAGCTTCCTGATCACCATTTTGATGTGATCGTTTGCAATGATGTCTTGGAGCATCTCACGGATCCATATACCGTGTTGGAGAAATTTAAGGACAAACTGAAGCCAGGCGGAGTGGTAATCAGTTCCATTCCTAATATCCGGTTTTTCAGAACGCTGTTTGACTTTGTCGTGAGAAAAAACTGGGACTACACCGATAACGGGATAATGGATAAAACTCATTACCGATTCTTTACGGTTAATAGCATTCGTAAAATGTATGAAAACCTGGGGTACAAAGTACTTCGGCATGAGGGGATTAATGCCACAAAATCGATTAAACCCCTGCTATGGAACCTCCTTACATTCGGAATGTTTTGGGATATCAAGTATCTGCAATTCGCAACCGTTGCTACCCCGGTCAAAAAAATGGAATCGTGAAAGTCAGTGGTTTTACTATTGTAAGAAATGCAATCAAGTACGATTATCCCATTGTGGAAGCAATTACTTCGGTGTTGCCTTTGTGCAATGAATTTGTTGTGGCGGTGGGTAAATCAGAAGACGCAACGCTTAACCTCATACGGGAAATAGCCTCGCCCAAAATAAGAATAATTGAAACCGTTTGGGATGATGCCTTGCGGGCTGGTGGCCGTACCTTTGCATTAGAGACAGACAAGGCACTTCAGGCTGTAAGTCCGGACAGCACTTGGTGCTTTTACATCCAGGCCGATGAAATTTTACATGAGAAGTATCTTGATGCTGTTAAGGAGGCGATGCTTCGATATAAGGATGATCGCCAGGTGGATGGCCTCTTATTTAAATACCGGCATTTTTATGGGTCCTACGACTATGTAGGCGAATCCTGGCGATGGTACAGACGAGAGATCCGAGTCATTCGCAACGATAAAAGGATCTTCTCTTATAAGGATGCCCAGGGTTTTCGCAAGAAGCCAAATAGTAAGCTAAAAGTTAAACTGATTGATGCCGAGATTTATCACTATGGCTGGGTAAAAGATCCCCGTACGATGGAGGATAAACGAAAGGAGTGGAACCGGTTTTATTTTAATGATCAATGGATTGAGCAGCACCAGGCTCAAGCGAATGAGTTTGATTATTCTCAGGTCGATTCATTGTCGTTATTTGAGGGAAGCCATCCGGTTGTTATGCAAGCCAGAATTTTAAAGAAGAACTGGAAGTTTGACCATGACGTAACTAAGAAAACATATTCTGCAAAAGAGAAAATAAAGCGAGCTATCAGTAAATTAATTGGGTACCGGATCGGGGAGTATAAAAACTACAAGCTGCTTCCGTAAGATTCCGGTTTTTATCCTGCTTTTACTATTTTTGACCTTCCATGGAAGAAAACCCCAAACAGCAGTATTCCAATCGGGAGAAGAATGACATCTTCAACCTTGAGTTTCTTCCACACATAAATTCCATGTATAATTTTGCATTTCGGCTTACCCTGGACCGGGATGATGCAAAGGACCTGGTACAGGACACCTATCTGAAGGCTTATCGATTTATAGAATCATTCCAAAAAGGAACTAATGCAAAAGCCTGGCTGTTCCGCATCTTGAAAAACAGCTTTATCAACGACTACCGGAAGAAGACGAAGGAACCTTCCAAGGTAGACTATCAAGAAGTTGAGGCATACTATAATTCGGAAGAGGTAGACCGGCAGATTACCCCTGACCTGCGGGTGGAGTCTCTGAAGGATATGATTGGGGATGAGATATCCAATGCGTTAAATTCTCTAGATGTGGATTTTCGCACAGTGATTATTCTTTGTGATCTGGAAGGGTTTAAATATGAGGAAATGGCAAAAATTCTGGATATACCAATCGGGACGGTGCGAAGCCGTTTACACCGGGCCCGTAACCTTCTCAAAGAGAAATTGAGTGAATATGCCAAATCAATGGGCTATAAAAATACCGAGTTATGACAAATCGCAACAATCCCTTCATTCTTGCCAACGGTAAAAAACCTTCGTGTATGGAAATGCTTCAGCTCATTCTGGATGGCGAAGCAAATCATGAACAGCATGAGTATTTTAGGTCCCACATGGATCAATGCATGCCTTGTTTTAAGACCTATAGCCTTGACATGACGATAAAGCAGTTACTCAAAGAAAGATGCTGCAAAGATACCGTACCCGTAGAGTTAATTGAACAAATCAAACTTCAGATCAGTCAAAATACTCCTTCCTGATGCCTGGTAAAGCCCTTATTTTTTCAGCACCCTCGGGTTCTGGAAAAACCACCATCGTTAAGCATCTTCTGAAAAACAACCCCGACTTAGGATTTTCAATTTCAGCCTCTACCCGTGATAAACGGGGCCGGACAGAACAGGATGGAAAGGATTATTATTTTTTAACCCCGGAACAATTCAAGCAGAAGCTAGACAATAACGAGTTCATTGAATGGGAGGAGGTATATGAAGGGAATTTTTATGGTACGCTTAAGACTGAGATCGAGCGAATTTGGAAAGAAGGGAAGAATGTAATTTTTGATGTAGACGTGAAAGGCGGTATCAATTTGAAAAAATATTTTGGAACGAAAGCGCTGGCGGTATTTGTAAAGGTGCCTTCCCTGGAGGTGTTAAAGGAACGGTTGAGGGAGCGGAAAACTGAATCCGAGGAAAGTCTCTCACGAAGATTGTTTAAGGCAAAATTTGAGATGTCCTTTCAGGACAAATTCGATGTAATCCTGGTGAATGAGGACCTTTCAAAATCACTGAGTGAAGCGCAACGGATTTACGAGCAGTTTAAGGCGCAACCTTAATGAGTGCACCTCAAAAAATAGGTTTGTTCTTCGGATCATTTAATCCGATCCACATCGGGCACATGATTATCGCTAACATCATGGCCGAAAATACTGATTTAAGCAAAGTTTGGTTTGTAGTATCTCCACAAAACCCGTTTAAGACAAGCCGGGGCTTGCTTCATGAATTTGATCGGTACGACTTAGTAAAAGCAGCGATTGCTGACAACTTTAAGCTTGAGGTCACCGATGTAGAATTCCACTTGCCGAAGCCCAGCTATACGATCCATACCCTCGCACACCTCACAGAAAAGCACCCCGGCAAGGAGTTTAAGGTCATTATTGGCGGGGATAACCTGGAGAATTTTTCAAAATGGAAGAATCATGATCAGATTCTGGATCAATTTGGATTGTATGTATATCCGCGCCCGGGTGTAACAAATGCAGAAATTGCACGTCACCCAAACGTGAAGATGATCGAAGCCCCTCAACTTGAAATTTCGGCTACCTACATTCGCGATTGCATTAAACACAATAAATCCATTCGCTACCTCGTTCCTGAACCGGTTGAGCAACTTATCCGCTTAAAGAATTTTTACCGATAACCTGTAATTCAGACAACTCCCTTGGTACCTATTGCGTCTATGAGGCTGATGAGACTGGGGTTAATGATATTATTAGTAACCATAACACAAGCGTTACAAGCAGGGGGTATTCGTGGAATTATTAAAGGTGACGATGTTGGCCCCTTGGCCTATGCCAGTATTTTTGTCAAGCAAACCGGCACCGGCAGTGCGACTGACCAGGATGGCCGATATGAGATTCAACTCCCGCCAGGACGTTACGATGTTTTATTCCAATATCTGGGTTATGAAACCGTTGGGAGGGTAGTTGATGTGGGTACTGATTTTGTTGAAATTAATCTTACGCTAAAAACTCAGGTTGTAGTACTCCAGAATGTAATTATTAAAGCAGGTAAAGAGGACCCCGCTTACACCATCATGCGAAAAGCGATTGCGAAGGCCAAGTTCCACACGCAGCAGATTGATGCCTATTCGGCTAAAGTATACATCAAAGGAAAGGGGCAGCTGATCGATTATCCCTGGCTCGCGAAGAAAGCATTGGAGAAGGAGGGAATTACCAAAGACCGCGTTTTTATTTCGGAGTCGGTAAGTGAAATTAAGTACACCCGACCCAATAAGTTTGAAGAGAAAGTAATCGCTGTGTACACCAATGGGGACAATAAGAATACATCCCCGAATTCATACATTTTTGGCAGCTTTTACCAGCCTGAAATTGCAGAAACCGTATCCCCACTTTCCCCAAAATCCTTCTCATATTATCGTTTCGAATACCAGGGATCCTTCAAGGATCGCAATTACGAAATCAGCAAAATACAAGTAACGCCTCGATCCCGAGGCGACAATGTATTTGAGGGCCTTATTTATATTGTGGAAGACTGGTGGAGCATTCACAGTCTGGATATGACGGCCAGCAAAATGGGAATCAACTTTCACATTAAACAATTGTATAATCCGATTGAAGAGAAAGCCTGGCTGCCGGTGTCTCAGCAGTTCAAGGTAGATGGAAGCGTTTTTGGATTCAAGTTTGAAGGGCAATACCTGGCCACCATGCGTGATTATAAAATCACTCTAAATCCAGAATTGGAAGTTGAAATGACGGTGATTGACGAAAAGATACAAAAGGAGGAAGCGAAAAAAATCGAGCAACAGTTTAGCAAGAAAGATCAGCAAATTCAGGAGCGGCTAAAGGAGGGCAAAGAAGTTACCCGCAAAGAGTTGAATCAATTAATTCGGGAGTACGAAAAGCAGGAGGCGAAAGAGCAGAAAGAGCCGGACGTTATTTCAGAGACAACTTATTCGGTTGACTCGCTGGCATATAAAAAGGATTCTACATTTTGGGCTGACATTCGACCCACCCCGCTGACGAAAGAGGAACAACGCGGCTATGAAGTAAACGATAGCCTCACCGAAGTACAGCGTAAGCGCGATGAAGGAGATACATTGCGTAATTCAAAGAAAGGGAAACGCGGGTTTCAGCCTTGGGACCTTTTTACCGGTGATAACTATGGAATTGGAAAGACCGCAGACTTTCGCATCCATGCTCCTTATGGTGGCTATAATTCAGTGGAGGGGTTTAACCTGATCTATCGGGTAAGCCTTTACAAGCGTTGGGTAAAGCGCGATAGCCTCGATAAGGACAAACGTCCTCAAACTTCCCGATTGGAAATCAGCCCCATCGTCAGGTATGCATTCTCAAGAGAGAGGCTCTCAGGTAAGCTACGGGTTGACTACCGATTTAAGGATAGAAGGTTGACCTTGGAAGGCGGTCAGTATGTTGAGCAGTTCAATTCAGATGAGCCGATTCATCATTTGGTAAACACGTTTACTTCTTTATTTCTGGGTGACAACCTTATGAAGTTGTATGACCGGGAGTTTATTGATCTTAACTATACCCATCGCCTGAATGAAAAATACACGTTTCGAACTAATTGGTCGTGGGCCAGTCGCACGGAATTGTTCAATACGAGCGACTACACATTTTTTCAAAGCAATAAAGAGGATTACACACCCAATAAGCCGGTTAGCATCGAGTTAAACGATACAGGATTTAATCCAAATCGTGCCTTTGTAGGGTTAGTTGGATTTACGGCACGTCCCTGGCAAAAGTATCGGATCCGGAATGGTCGTAAATCGCGCGTGGAGGGTTCTTCACCTCTCCTGATATTAAACTATCGAAAAGGGTTTTCCGGGGTTGCAGCAAGTGAGGTTTCATTTGATCACATTGAGGTAGGGTTTAAACACCGGCTGGATGTAGGAATCAGCGGGGAATTGGATATTGCCTGGCAGGCGGGGATGCTTTATAATACCAATAACATGTATTTCATGGATTACAAGCACTTCCTTGGAAATAAAACGCCTTTCGTAACAACGGACCCCGTGGGCAGCTACAGACTGCTCGACTACTACTTGCATAGCACGAACAACGAATATTTTTCGGCAAATGTGCACTATCACTTCCGTAAGTTTTTAGTCACCCGCATTCCGCTCGTGCGGGTTACCGGCATTACCGAAAACATTTTTGTGAACTATCTGGCAACCCCCACCTCAAAGAATTACACCGAATTGGGCTATGGAATCGATGGTATTTTACGGGTGTTCCGGTTGGAAGGCGCAGTTGCCTTTCAGGATTGGGAATACCTTAACTATGGATTCCGCATTGGAATATCTACCATCATCACAGCCGATTTCAACGATTAAATGCCGGAGGCTTGGTTAACTGGTCCATCGTTCGCGAACTTTGAGGGATGTCCATCTCCATTGATGAGTTTTTAGAACTCCGGAAGTCACTTCCTGTGGTTGACGTACGTTCAGAGGGCGAATACCAGGCAGGTCATGTGCGGGGGGCGATCAATATCCCATTATTGAATAACCAAGAACGAATAGCGGTAGGCACCGATTATAAACAGAAGGGCCAGCACGAGGCCATTAAGACGGGATTCCGGTTGGTTGGCCCCCGGTTATCGGACATCATCAACGAAGCGGAGAAGGTTTCTGAAACTGCAGAATTTTTAGTGCATTGTTGGCGTGGCGGCATGCGCTCCAACAACTTTTGTCAGTTTGTGGGTATGGCTGGAATAAAAACACATTCGTTGCAGGGTGGTTACAAGGCCTATCGTCACAAAGCTTTAGACTCATTTAAGAAACCATTAAAACTTGTTTTATTAACAGGATGTACCGGAAGTGGAAAAAGTGATGTATTACGAGCTTTAAAGCTGTGTGGAGAGCAGGTCATTGACCTGGAGATGCTGGCAAGCCATAAGGGATCAGCTTTTGGTGGACTCTTCATGAATCCCCAACCCACCACGGAGCAGTTTCAAAATGAATTATTTGAGGAAATCTTATCATTGGATCCAAATCGCTGCGTTTGGGTGGAAGATGAATCAATTGCGATCGGACACATTTTTTTGCCAAGGGAATTTTGGGAACAAATGAGTAACAGTCCATTGGTTAAGATGGACGTGAGCAAAGATGTGCGCATTCATCGCCTGGTTGCTGAGTACGGTGGCGCTGATCAGTCCGAGTTTCTTACGATCATGAGTAAGATCACTAAGAAGCTGGGCGGACAAAACTTCAAGTTAGCAAAGGAACTTCTGCAGCGAGAGGATATGCCATCCGTAATGAATATTTTACTTACTTATTACGATAAAGCCTATTTAAGCAGCATTGATAAAAGGAGCGATCGTGTGAAGAGAGTGGTAAACTGGGATGGAGAAAATATAGATACAATAGTCAATGAACTTTTAAGCATAAAGGATGAACGAATTTAAACTTACACACTATTCGCATGGATCCGGTTGTGGTTGCAAGATTGCCCCAGCTGTATTAGATAAAATTCTTCATTCCGATTTTCAATCCGGAAGTTTTTCAAGGTTGCTGGTAGGAAATGAATCGAAAGATGATGCCGCTGTATTTGAGCTGAATGCGGATACATGTATAATCAGCACCACTGATTTTTTCATGCCGATTGTTGATGACGCCCACACGTTCGGGAAAATTGCTTCCGTAAACGCAATCAGTGATGTGTATGCTATGGGTGGAAGCCCCTTAATGGCATTGGCGATTTTAGGTTGGCCAGTTGAAAAACTCCCAACCGAGTTGGCACAACAAGTTTTGGATGGGGCTCGTACCGTGTGCGCGACTGCCGGCATTCCGCTGGCGGGTGGTCATAGTATTGATAGTCCGGAACCCATATTTGGACTGGCTGTAACCGGAACTGTTAAAAAGGAAAACCTGAAACGGAACAACACGGCCAAACCTGGAGACTTGCTCTACCTTACGAAACCATTGGGTGTAGGAATTATTACCACTGCACAAAAGCGGGGATTGGCTGAGCCATCGGATATTGCGGAAGCCGTTCGGATCATGACCGAACTGAATGGATTGGGGGTGGAGTTTGGGAAGCGGCCAGATGTAACTGCCATGACAGATATTACCGGCTTTGGTTTGCTCGGTCACCTCCTGGAAGTGTGCGAAGGTAGCCAGGTTTCGGCTGAGGTGGATTATCAAGCTATTCCGCTGATTCACAATCTTCAATCATACTTAAGCAAGTTTATTTACCCCGATAACACCATGCGCAACTGGCAGAGCTATGAGAAAAAAGTAAACGGTATTGGCAGCGAGTCGTTGCTTACGCTGTGCGATCCTCAAACCAGTGGCGGACTTCTAATATGCGTGAATCCGGAATTTCAATCGGACTTTGAATCCAGTCTACAAAAAAATGGAAAAGATCTGAAGCCAATTGGCAGGATGGTACCAAAAAATCAGGATTTTGTGGTCACTATACGGTAGAATCATGCCCTGCGGGTAATTTGGGCTTGAAAATATTTCCTCAAGCCAATTGAACGTTTGGCGGGCTCGGGTGTACAGAGTTCTAAATCTGAACCTATGAAGCGACTTATTATTCTTCTAACTCTTATTCCGTCCCTCGTCTTTGCTGTAGAACCCGAGCACATTCTGCCAAAAACACTGGTAATAAAACCGGTGGCATGGTATGAATCGCAAAGGCTGGCCTGGGCGGCCGAGGTTAAGCAAAATAACAGCCCACAAGCTTGGTTCAGTTATTATGCATCCGCTGTATATGCGCAGTCTTCCCGTGAGGTGCTTGGTGATCTTCTTATGCAAATGGCGATTTCCATTCCCGAAGCCTACGAATATTGGCTGGCAAAAAGCTGGCACGATGCATTCAATGCCGAATCCTATGAAGCCCTGCAGAAAGCATATGCCCTCCAACCCGAACAACCAGAAGGGTTAGGATTGATGCAACTGTACGCGGAGTTTATGATGGAGGAAGGAAATCGAACCCGGTTTAGCAAACGCTTGCACGCTACGGGCTTGGTTTCACCTACCTTACTGAACTATAGCTATAATGTGTTAATGAGTCTGGAGTCTGGAGCAGTACTAGTAACCGAAGGTGAAAGCACAACAATCCCTTTGTTTGTTTTACAAGATGCTTTTGGAGTTCGAAAGGATGTAGTAATTCTCAATTTGGAAATGCTGAATAATGCTGATTATGTGCAGCGTAAGTTTGTTCAATCCGGGCTAAATTCAGTTGAGGTAAGAAAGGATGTAGTGAATCCAGGTTCATGGATTTGTGCACAACTACCCCAGACAAACCAGAATAAGAAATTCTATTATGCCCTTACGGTGAGTAAGGATAACATTCAATCGATAAAGGAATATTTATATGTTGTTGGTCTTGCTTCGGTTCATAGTGCTGGCAGCATTGATAATGTTTCGTTGATTCGTGAAAATCTGGAAAAGAAGTTTTTATTGGATTACCTGCGGGTGGACTTCAATGGCGAAGCGGATGGTGATGCCGGCAGGGCCTTTAGTTCCAATTACCTGTTGCCAATGATTCTGCTTTACGAGTCGTATCAAAAGGAAGGTGAAGCGGAAAAAGCTAAAAACCTGCGGTTAGTTATGGAGAAGATTGCAGCGGATGCCGGTAAAAGGGAGATGATCCTTCATTATCTGGATGCAGTGCCCACTGAAACCATTCCTTACATTCCCTTCGCAATTGACGTAAAATCATGGGAAGAGGATTTCAGACCTGTATCGAATACAATTTATGCGGCAAATACGGAAGTCACCAATGCCCAATACAATCGCTTTCTGGAATTTCTTCAAACCAACAAACTGCTTGATTTATATGAACAGTATAAGTTTGATTTCAGCCGGTATGAAGAGCCTGCTCTGGCATTTATGACTAATTATGCATTACCACGAACAGAAACTAAGAAGAACCGATACTTCAATCACTATCCTGCTGTGAACATTTCGTATGAAGCAGCAAATGCCTATTGCGAATGGTTAACACAGCAATACAATAATTCAACAGAACGTAAGTTTAAGAGGATAAAGTTTCGTTTACCTACCATTGATGAATGGCAGATTGCAGCGGCATCCATAAAAAATCCAGCTACCTGGAAACTTGACGAACAAGAGGTTGAAGTAAAGATTACCCCGCAAGGGTCTGAGTTTGATAAGAATCCGGAAATCCGAAAAGTATCGTTGCGTGACCCAGAGATACAGTATCCGTGGTTTCGGTATTTCGGATTGCGCAACAGCCCTTTGAACAATAAGAGTTGTTACCTGGGTAATTTTAAGTCTGAGCCCTGCGATTGCCCGGGTTACCGGGGTAATAAGCCAACCAACCACGATGGCTGGGCCGCCATGGCGCCTACCAAATCCTATTTTCCCAATGATATCGGACTGTATGATGTGGTGGGTAATGTGGCTGAGATGAGTAGCGAAAAAGGAAAGGCCTGTGGGGGAAGTTGGAACCACTCACCAGCCGAATCGACCATGCGAAGTATAAATACTTATACAAATCCGGATGCGGCTGTGGGATTCCGGGTTTTTATGGAGATTATCGAAAAATAGCCGGATGTTTTTTAAACCGAAGCTTGCTCGTTTTCCTGACGAGGAGTTGATGCGAAAAATCCGCAAGGGAAGTGAGTCCGCGTTTACGGAATTGTACATGCGGTACAGCACTTCCCTGCTGCGTTATTTCACGCGCATGCTTTGGAACAACCGGGCGATGGCGGAAGATTTTCTACACGACCTGTTTTTGAAGATTATTAATAATCCCCTGCAGTTCGATGCAGACCGTAAATTTTCTACCTGGGTTTATTCGGTAGCAAATAACATGTGTAAAAACGAGTATCGAAAAAGGCAAAACCAGCTTCGGATGGAGGGTGTAGTCGATAATCAATCGCGTGATCTGGATAAGGAACTGGACTTGATGTCTGCAAGTGATAAACTAACAATGTTACTGGAAACTCTGGAAGAGGATGATAAAACTATTTTCCTGCTTCGATATGAAGAAGAGTTAAGCATTAGCCAGATCAGTCAAATTGTTTTTATGCCGGAGGGAACCATCAAGTCTCGCTTGTTTTACCTGCGGAAAAGCCTGGCTTATGAACTGAATGAGTTTAAAATGATACTTAACGAGAAGTCAATATGAAAGAAATTGAAATGGATTTTGATGCTTTTGAGCGATTGGTTCAACAAAAGCCGTACGCAACGTTAAGTCCCTCTGAAGTGAAGTTTGTATCACAATGGGTTACTTCAGAGCAAGAGTATGAGTACATCAGGTCCTCCGGGGAGAAGTTGACGCAGTGGTTTCGTGTAAATCAGGTCCTTGGCCCCGATGATCAGTTGCAAAAGAGATTAAGGGTACAACTGCGAACTTTACATAATCGCGAATCTTATTATGGAAAGTTAATAAAGGCAGGAGTCGGATATTCTCTGACTGCCATCGTATTTGCATTGGCAGGTTGGTGGCTGGGTCAATTAAGCACCAACGAATCGACTGCAAGTAGCCTCCAGAAAGTGTATCTGACGGACACTGTTTTTGTAACGACCCAGCCGGATACCATATTCATAGAGAAAGTCATTTACCGCGATCGACCCTTTGTTTTAACAACTGGCGCAAAGAAAGAAAGTGAGCAGGATAACAAAGCGGCCACGAAAGGAGTTTCGATGAAGGAAAAGGAACTGGATGAGTTGCTGGTTTCAGGATCTGAGCGATAAAATTTGAGCCTACACATCGGTTTGTTTTGTTGTTTCAATTTCTAAAATCAAATCAGCACCATAGGCCTGGGCAGGTGTTTGATAGCCCGGTTTGAAATTTCCGGCAAGAATTTTTTCTGCAAGTAATACCGCTGTTTTGGCCGTCAGAGAATACCCGCTTACGGTTTCCAACCGACTCTCCTTCCATTTCCCCGAATCATCCCACACTTTTCCCCAAAGGAAACTGCGACCACTTTCCCGTTTCTCATCGCTGGGTCCTGGCTTCTGTTTATCGATCCGTTTTAACATAAAGTTTTTCACCCAACGGTTTCTTAGAAGCCAGTTTAAATAACGACTGCGTTTGGCATTTTTAATCATGCTGGGGGTAGCCCCAGTGTAAACTTCGATATTGGGAATGCCCGTGCTTCGCCAGGCGGTGGAAATATCACCCCAGGGAATACAAAGCGTTAGAGTTTTAAAAGATCCAAAATCAACCTCCATGCTCAAGTCGCCCAATTCAATTCGGGTCAACTTTCCATTTTTTCGGATGAGGCCACCATCACCCAATCCTTCGGTCATGCTTTTCTTGGTTCCGCGTGATAGACCGCCCTTCGACATTGTAAAAGCGAGTTGTAAATGTGTTGCGGATGGCAAGCGATTCTTTAAATGTAAAGCCAAACAATCGGAAGGCACCACATCAAAACCGGTACCCGGCATAATGATAATTCCGGAAGCTTTCCCTTTTTGATCATATCCTGCCAGTAGTTCAAAAACCAGATACTCGCCAGTAATATCAGTGTAATGTGTTTTGGTATCCAGGCACGCATCCGCCATCGCTTTGGCTGTATGCCGGAAGGGCCCGCCACAGTGAATGACTAAAGCCCCTTTTAAGAGCAGACTTTTTAAGGCTTCACGATCGTGGATATCTACAACTTCGAAAGGATAACCGGTTTCCAAACTTTGTTTTTGTAACGCTTCACCATTTCGTCCGGCTAGAATTACCTGTAAGTTTTTGACTTTGCACTCCTTGGCGATCAGTTTGCCTGTATAGCCATAGGATCCGTAAAGTATAATGGTTTGAGAACGCATGCTTAGTTGCTCGCAGCACGCTCTACTTTTTCAACAAAGTATTTGGTGTCTCCCCGCCAGGGGAAGGTCATGTATCGTTTAACAAAATGTAAGTTCACCCGGTCTCCCTGCAAGGCCACATCCTGCAAGTCTTTAATAACCTGCTCGGCACTGCTCTCAACGGAAAAATCCCGCGTTTCTGCAATTGGGCTCGTGCCTTTTAATGCTCCAAAGGATTCCATTGAAATTTTACCTTCAAATGTTTTGAAGATTACCCCTTTTTCTGAAACGCTTAATACCTTGCCCGCCCAAACGCCACGCTCATAGACACCCCAATACATATAGGCAAGAACACCAAGGCCTAGTATTAAAGCAATAATCAGTGTTCGCTTAATGAATTTCATGGTGGTACGGGCGGTTTTCTTGATGAAGCTTTCGGATTCCATAATCACCGGTTTTGTTTAGGCAAGTTACTCTTTCTCATCAATCTACCATAGAAATACGCAGCGATGGCAATTATCATGATTGAGACAAATTGAGAATTGGAGAGAATCCCATCGATCAAAAACCCCCGTTGAAGGTCACCCCGAAAAATCTCCAGGATAGCCCGGCCTATTGCATACACCATCAGATAAATCAGAAATAATTGTCCGTCAAATTTTTTCCTGTGTTTTAACAAAAGGAGACTTGTCATCAGTCCAAAAATCAACGTAGCCTCGTAGAGTTGAGTAGGATGAAGCGGAGTATTTAATGGATCAGCCTGGCAAATGGGGCTAGTAAAAATTACACCAAATAAACCATCTGTAGGTAAACCATAGCAACAACCAGCCATGAAACAACCCATCCGGCCAAAGCCATGCACAATGCACGTGACAATGGCCATTACATCCAGCATGCCAAGCACCGGGACTTTTATTTTCCGGAAATACCAGAGCATTACGGGGATGGTTAGCAGGAGGGACCCATAAAAAACAAATCCATTGCCAGACCATAGTTTACCAGGATTTGATAAATAGTAACCCGGATCTTCGAAGATGACAAACAACTTGCCCCCGATTACACCTGCCAGGACCAATAAAATAAAGAGGTTGTTACTCTGATCGAACGTGATCCCAAATTGTTTATTACCCTGCCAATGCATGTATCCAAAACCCAGCAGAGCACCAACGGCAATGCAAAATCCATAGGTATAGACAGTGATGGAGCCGACTTCAAACAGGATAGGATGCATAGGTAACTGACAGTTGACAATTCATAAATTGACAATTGAGAAGAGAGAGGCGCTCATTCTCTAGTTGTCTGTTGTCAATTTATACCGTCATGATCTCGGCCTCTTTTTTCTTCATCAAGGCATCAATCTTCAGAATGTAATCGTCTGTTAATTTTTGAACCGTTTCTTCGGCATTCTTTACATCATCTTCCGAAACACCTTTGATCTTCTTAAGATGCTCGTTGGTTTCTTTGCGGATACTGCGCACACTTACTTTGCCGTGCTCACATTCCTGACTGGCCTGTTTAACGAGTTGCTTCCTTCTTTCTTCGGTAAGCATAGGAATGTTGATAATAATTTGTTGGCCATCATTTTGAGGGGTAAGCCCAATGTTGGCAACCATGATGGCCTTTTCAATTTCCGGTATCAACCCCTTTTCCCACGGTTTGATAAAAAGGGACCGGGCCTCGGGTGCCGTGATGGAAGCAACCTGGTTTAATGGACTCATTACACCATAATAGGATACCTGAATTCCATCTAACATGGAGGGGTTGGCCTTTCCGGCCCTGATTTTTGTCAACTCATGACCAACGTGGTTGAGTGCTTTGTTCATCTGGTCCCTGGCCTCGTCTAAGTACAATTCAATCTCTTCCATAAATTCTCAAATTAACTGATCAACGTACCGGCTTCTTCGCCTTTGGCAATCTTTAGCAGGTTGCCTTTTTTATTCATATCGAAGACAATGATCGGTAACTTATTCTCCTGACAAAGAGTAAAGGCCGTCATGTCCATGATGTTGAGTTTCTTTTGATACGCCTCCTGAAAGCTTAGGTGGCTGTAGCGTACTGCATCGCTGAACTTTTCAGGATCTTTGTCATAGACCCCATCCACACGGGTTCCTTTTAGCACTACTCCAGCTTGAATTTCAATGGCCCGGAGGCTTGCGGTGGAGTCAGTAGTGAAATAAGGATTGCCTATACCGGCTCCAAAAATAACGATCCGTCCTTTTTCGAGATGGCGGATCGCCCTCCGTCTGATAAATGGCTCACAGACTTGTTCCATTTTAATTCCGGCCATGAGTCGGGTATACATGCCGTGTCGTTCCAGTGCGCTTTGGAGTGCCATGGCATTGATAACGGTGGCAAGCATGCCCATGTAGTCTCCTTGTACCCGGTCAATCCCTAAGGCTTCGGCTTGCCCGCCCCGAAATATATTTCCACCACCAATAACGATCGCCACCTCGACTCCTTGTTCTTTTACTGCCCGGATTTCTTCCGAATATTGTTCCAATACGGCCGGATCAATATTGCTATTCTTGGAGCCCATCAAGGCCTCGCCACTAAGTTTGAGGAGAATTCGTTTGTACTTCATGAAAGGATCAGTATCGTTCTTGGTTAAACCCTGCAAATATGGTCAGGATTGGGCAATTTTCGAGGAAGAATTTTGACTTTCCAGATGCTTATCCGAAAGCATACTGGTTTTCCTTCCGATCAAAACTCAATTAATACCTGACCTTTTTCCACACTATCCCCTTTCTTCACCTTTATACTTTTTACAATTCCTTCCCCGGGTGACTTCAGAATGTTTTCCATTTTCATGGCTTCCAGGATCAGCAACGCGTCACCTGGTTTCACACGATCTCCTGCTTGTATTTTAAGATCGACAATTAAACCAGGCATGGGAGCTTTCACCGAATTCACTTTGCTGCTGGCCGCATTGTTCATCCCCATTTTTTCCAACAGCAGGTCAAATTTATCTTTCAGGTTTACGGTGTATAACCTACCATTAATTTTAAAAGTAAAGGTCTTTGTTTCGGGCTCAGTTTTAATTACCTCAGCGCTATAGCTTTTGCCCTGATACAGAATATGAAAGTAACTGTCGGACACGTTTACCAAATCCCATAATTGCAACTGGCCATTCACTTTTAATCCGGCTTCTGTGGGTTCAATTTCAAAGGTTTTATCGTGAACGGTTGCCTTGTACATAGTGTGTAAAATTGTGCCTTGAAAGGTAGGCAAAATTAATAGCAAGAACTGTATTTTTAAACTATGTCCAGCCATCACATAGTACGCGAAAATCAGGAGCCTGCTTTGGTGATATTTCATGCTCATGCTATCGCTTTTGAGAAAGTCCAGGAGCTATTGGAATGGATGCCTACTGTGGTTGTATTGGCCAGCGAAGTTGAGTCGGTTTTAGGGTGGGGTATTAAAGTGGATATGGTTTTGTCACCGTTTGAAGACCGTGAAACATGGGTAACTCGGTTAGCGGATCAGGCTCCGGCAAAAATACTTACCTACCATCCTGCCGATCAGCCACTACTAACTGCTTTATACTATCTCGTAGCAATCAAGTCGCATGCAGTAAATGTATTGTGTATGCACCAGGATGACTTCAGAATAGCAGAAACCTTCCCTTCTCTGGATATTGAAATGTTTATGGATGGTAGGCGTTGGAGTTGGATCAAATCCGGTAGGTGGGAAAAGTGGCTGCCGGCTCACACCAACCTTTATTTGCTGCCGGAAGTGCAATGGAAGAATTTCCCACAGTTTTCCTCCGGCCGATATGTGATCAAATACGATGGATTTATTGAGTTGCGATCAACAGATACGTTTTGGATTGGGGAAGATCTAACCTAAGTACTTCAGCAACAAAGGGAGCGATACTTTTTCGATGGGATGAGGTGTGGATTCAAGCTCGTGAAAGGTGCCCTTGGGCAACCAGCCGGCAACCATCTTCGAAAAGTTCCGATCAGTCATATCATCCTGATCGCCCAATAATATCGTAACAGGATGGTTAATTTCGGAAAGCATCTTCTCGGTGAGCAACGGTTCGTTCCCGAGGGAGCGCATCATCTGCGATGTTCTATGAATAAGCTCCTTCCAGTTTGTGGGTGCATGCCGGTGTTCCAGAATTCTGGCAAAGGCTGGAATCTTTTGCAGAATTTTTTCAGGATTGAGTTTTTGAATTTCTTTTTCGGCCGATTCAGGAAACCAGTCAAACTTGGTTCCCAGTGTTACAACTTTATCGATGCGTTCAGGATTGGTTTTTGCCAACCATAAAGCAACATATCCACCCATGCTGTAGCCAAAAATATTCACCTTACGTAAACTTTCGTTATCCAAATAGGTTAGCACATCCTTGGCGAATACCTCTATACCAAATCCTGCTTCCGAGAACGCTTGACCACTGTGTCCTGAGAAATTGAGTGAATAAGCCGTTTGCGATTTCTGCTCCAGCTGTTGCCGGAGGGGTTCCAGTTGTGTTTTTGAGCCCAATGCTCCGTGAAGCAATAAGATCGGATTCATAATCGCGCCTTTAAAATCCGGTCTTTGTTGTCAAGGTCTTTAATTATTTGAACCTGTTGATAACCCAATGCTTCCATCAGTTTTTTCAACTCCGTTCCGTAGTGTTCATTAATTTCAAACCAAAGTGATCCACCGCTCGACAATGATTTTCTGGCTTTTTCCCCAATCACTTTATAGAAGATCATCGGATCAGATCCCGGGGCAAATAGGGCGTGATGCGGTTCAAACCCAAGTACGTTCTTGTTCATGGCCTGCTTTTCTGCAGCTGTTATATAGGGGGGGTTACTCACGATGAGATCGTACATATCAGGCATATCCTCCGTGAGAATATCAACTTTCGAAAACGATACCTGCGCTTCTAAGTGGGCAGCATTTTCTGCAGCACAGGTCAATGCACGCTCACTAATGTCAAGTGCATGAACGGAAGTTTCAGGGAGTTCTAGGGCCAGGGAAATGGCAATACAACCACTGCCGGTTCCAATATCCAAAAGAGTTTTCGGTTGAATTTCATTGCGGACAAACCTACAAATTTCATCGACAAGCAGTTCAGTTTCTGGTCTTGGAATAAGCACGGAAGAATTGACTTTAAATACGCTTCTATAAAACAGCGCCTCTCCTAAGATATATTGTATTGGTTCGTGTTGATTGATTCGCAAAATGTACGAATCAAACTCATCAGAGCTAACCTCTAACTTTTTACCAACAAGAACATCAGTTCGGCTCAAACCAAGTTTCTTCTCAAACAGCAAATAAATGATGGATTGAATTTCAGCACTGCTATAGGGTACTGTAACGCGGTTGACCAGTTTGGTAAAAAGTTCTTTGGAATTCGTCATGCCGAAATTGATCTTTGCAAGGTAACGATTTCCCGATGTCCGTTGACGAACTTTATATGCAACGATGTTTTGAACTTGCCCGACAAGGGATTGGGTTGGTAAGTCCCAATCCACGCGTGGGGTGTGTGGTTGTACAAGACGGAAAAATAATCGGTGAAGGGTATCATCAGCAATACGGTGCCGCACATGCGGAAGTAAATGCAGTTGCTTCAGTTCAAGACAAAAGTCAGTTGGCAGGAAGTACGGTTTATGTTAATCTGGAGCCATGTTCGCACACCGGTAAAACACCGCCTTGTACAGATTTGTTGATAAAGCACCGTGTTAAAAAAGTTGTACTTTCTACGCTCGACTCAAATCCTTTGGTGAATGGTGCTGGTGCAAAAAGACTCGAAGAAGCGGGTATCGAGGTGCTTACTGGGATTTTGGAGAAAGAAGGCCGTGCCTTGAATACCCGATTTTTCACTTTTCATGAAAAGGAACGACCTTATATCATTCTCAAATGGGCCCAAACTGCCGATGGATTTATTGCCCGTAGCAACTATGAATCACGCTGGATCAGCAATGAGTTTTCGAGACAGATCGTTCATCAATGGCGGAGTGAAGAGGATGCCGTGCTGGTGGGAACAAAAACCGCAGCCCACGATAATCCAACATTAACCGTGCGGGATTGGACGGGCCGCAATCCTGTCAGGTTGGTGATTGACCGGTTTCTCCGGCTCAGCGACAAATTGAATTTGTTTGATCAATCTGTTCGAACCCTTTGCTTCAACCTGCTTAAGCATGAAGAGCGCCAAAATCTTTCGCTGATACGATTGGATGAAAAGGATTTTTTAAATTCCATACTGGAGTATCTTAAGAAAGAAAAAATCCAATCCATCATGGTGGAAGGGGGCTCGATTACGTTGTCGATGTTTATCGAAGCCGGTTTATGGGATGAAATCCGGGTCTTTTCGTCTCCCAGAATCTTTCATACGGGCATGCTGGCTCCTGGTTTTAAAGGGGTATTGACTGCCGAAGAGAAAATACACGATGATACACTTCGTATCTTCAGGAAGGATACGGAGTTAAAACCGAATCACTAACCGGGCTTGGGTGCCCGTGAAAAATAAGGTTGGTTTGATGCGGGACGCATGATTTTTATTATACAGATCCAAAGCGTTCACAGCCCTGTTCTTGAAAGCTCTGTTGAATGGAATGGAAGCCAGGAGCAATGCGGCTCCCCCTGCTGCCAGTCCCCATTCGGGTTCGCCTCCAACGATCACAGTTCCCAGCGGAATGGCGATCAGTACACCTCCCGTAAACCCCATTACACCAGCCACATTGTAATTCACCTTGGCACGTTTGAATTCCTGGTACGCCATCGGCTCTATTTTTAAAAGTTCTAATACTTGCTTTGGACTGATCACGAGCGTGTCCATTTCAAAACGGACTCCACCAAAGGTTTTATAGATTTTTATTTCCTGGCCAAGGCAAGAGGTACAGCAAATTAACCCGAGCAGGATGCAAAGAACAGGTTGTTTCATGAATATGATGAATGCGTGGAAGAATTTCAGTTACTGAGATTTTTTGCAACCTCCTCCCAATTAACAACATTCCACCAGTTGGCTACATACTCATTGCGTTTGTTCTGATATTTCAGATAGTAGGCATGTTCCCACACATCCAATGCCATGAGTGGAGTTCCTTTCAATTCACTCACATCCATAAGGGGATTGTCTTGGTTGGGAGTTGACCCTACCTTTAATGAATTTCCATCTTTCACTAACCAGGCCCAGCCGGAGCCAAAGCGTGTAAGGGCAGCTTGGGTAAAGACTTCTTTAAACTTATCAAACGAACCAAATGAACTCTGAATAGCCTCGGCAACTTTTCCGGTAGGTCCAGTACTTGCGGGCTTCATTACGTGCCAAAAAAAATTGTGATTCCAGGCACCCCCTCCGTTATTTCGCGCCTTGGCGGATAGCTTTGAGATATTGTTGAAAAAATCCTTCTCTGAAGCATAAGAAATATTCTCCGCAGTGATAGCATCATTCACATTTTTGATATAAGCAGCATGATGTTTTCCATAATGAATCTCCATCGTCAGTCCATCGATGTACGGTTCTAATGCCTGGCTGGAATAAGGAAGTGGAACTTGGGCAAATTGTAATGGAGCCAGCTCGTTCGTAAGGAAGTTAGCATGGGAAATTATCGGTGTCGTAAGAGCAACGGAAGCAGTCATGGATTGCTTGACAAAATTTCTGCGACTAATCGGTTTCATCTTGATAATTGTTTAAAGGAGGTGTTGCTAAAATCGTGCCTGAATACGGTGGCGATGGGTAAATTTACCCAAAAATAATTAGCTTGCACTACTTCAATCTTATTGAATATGGCCGATATTCTTTATGACACAATCCCTTCACTTGACCTGGAAGATTTTACCAGCAGCGATACCGTTCGAAAGAGGAACTTTGTTCAACAGCTGGGTGATGCTTATAACAACATTGGTTTTGTTGCAATCCGCAACCACTATTTATCCGATGAGCTTTCTACACGGTTGTATACGATCATAAAAAAGTTTTATGCGCTACCCGATGCCGTTAAGCAGCGGTATGAAATTGCCGGACTTGCCGGCCAGCGTGGCTACATTGGCAAAGGGAAAGAACATGCAAAGGGTCGCAATACAGGTGATCTGAAGGAATTTTATCATGTCGGCCAGGAGGTACTGGACAATGATCCCATCAAATCGGAATATCCAGAGAACGTTTGGCCTGAGGAATTACCGGAGTTTAAAGAGATCGCACTGGATGTATATAAACGTCTGGAAAAAACCGGTGTGCATATGCTTCGCGCGATCGCGCTTTATTTGAATTTGCCGGAAAATTACTTTGACGACAAGGTACATCATGGCAACAGCATTTTGAGACCAATTCATTATTTTCCAATTGAAGATCCAGATGCTGTACCCGCTGATGCCGTGCGGGCAGCTGAACATGGAGATATAAATTTGATTACGCTGTTGATGGGGGCCAGCGCAGATGGTTTACAGGTATTGCGCAGAGATGGGAAATGGATCCCGATCACCGCCTTACCGGAACAACTGGTAGTGAATGTGGGCGATATGCTGGAGCGACTGACCAATAAGAAATTGAAGTCTACAATTCACCGGGTCGTTAATCCACCCCGTCATTTAATGAATACGCCCCGGTATTCAATTCCTTTTTTCATGCACCCCCGGTCGGAAATGAGTTTGGCGGCATTGCCTTCGTGTGTTGATGCCAGCCATCCAAAATTGTGGGAGGATATTACCGCAGGCGAATTTTTAAACCAACGACTCAGAGAAATTGGACTGAAAAAATAAATTTCAAAAATTGGTACAGCGGATACGCTATATCATCTTTTTAAAAGATGTATTCTTACTTTCCGTCACTTGCTTTGGTGGTCCCCAGGCGCACATCGCTCATTTTCAAAATATTCTGGTTAAAAAGCGAAAGTATATTTCTGAGCATGACCTTATCGAATTGAATTCGTTGTGCCAGGTGGTGCCAGGTCCCACCTCCACACAAACACTCTCAGCCATTGGATATAAATTGGGAGGCCCTTCACTAGCCTATCTGACCCTGTTAATCTGGTTGTTGCCTTCGGTAATAATCATGACAGCAGCCGGCATTTTAATGAATGTCTTTGTCACGAAAAATACATCCTTGGACTTTACCCGGTTTATTCAACCCATGGCGGTGGGATTGGTAGCCTATGCAGCCTATTCAATTAGCATTAAAACGATAACCACAGCTCGTGCTTTCGTGCTTATGATCTTCGCAGGTGTGGCTACTTATTTCATTAAATCTCCGGTGGTCTTTCCGATTGTACTGCTCATTGCAGGAGTAATAACAGCCTTAAATTATAAAGCACATCCGCGGGAGGAGAAAAAGCGATTTGAAATTTCGTGGTCTAATTTCTTACTGTGGGCAGGCGTATTGATTTTTGCAGCATTGCTAGGTTGGGCAACGAAAGGAATTCCGGAGTTGACCTTACCCATCCGCTTGTTCGAAAACTTCTATCGTAACGGCAGCCTGATTTTTGGCGGGGGCCAGGTGTTAACGCCTATGCTTTATACGGAGTTTGTTCAGTTTGCCCCTAAGCAGTACCTAACCTCGCAGGAGTTTCTCTCAGGATACGCATTGGTACAAGGGTTACCCGGACCTGTTTTCTCCTTCAGTGCTTACATCGGTGCATTGGCCATGCGCGAGTATGGCGTATTTGGTGAGATCATTGGCTCCATCATGTCTGTTGCGGGCATTTTTTTGCCGGGCACATTTTTGATTTTTTTCATGATTCGCATCTGGGAAAGTCTAAAAAAATTCAGACCCATCCGGGCCTCCCTGGAAGGCATTAATGCAGCCAACGCAGGATTGGTTGCCGCTGCTGCGGTATTACTATTTCAACCGTTGGTGGCACACCAGTCGGTTGAGGTAGTGATCCTGAATGCCGTGTTTGCGTTGGCAGCTTTTGCTCTTACCGCCTTTACCAGAGTGCCTTCGTGGGCAATTATTTTGGTGGGCCTGCTTTGCGGTATTGTCATTTAGAAACCTGCTAAAATAAAAAGCCCCGACTTTTAGGGCCGGGGCTTTATGATTTAATTATTCCTCTTATCCCAACTTAAAGATGATCGGGATTACCATTTTCTGTCTTACAGGCTTACCTCTTTGTTTACCAGGCTTCCAGGCAGGAGCGCTTTGAACAATGCGAACGGCTTCTTCATCGCATCCTGCTCCAATACCCTTTAAAGTCTTAACATCCACAATCGAACCATCACGGTTAACAACGAATTCTACGAAAACTCGTCCTTCGACACCCATTCTTCGGGCCTGTGCCGGGTATTTGATTTTTTCACCAACATATTTGTAGAAAGCGCCCATTCCTCCTTTCGGTTCAGCCGACTCTTCTACCACACTGAAGATCTCATCAACGTTTTCTTTCTCTTCAACAGGAGCAACGATAACTTCCTCCACCTTTGTTTCTTCCGTTACTTCAACATCAAACTTTAAGTTGAGGTCTTCCTTGATTTCTTCTTCATCGGGTACTTCAACAATTTGTGGTTGTTGGATAATCGGTGCGGGTGGGGGTGGTTGTTCAGTTGGGGGCACCTCGATCATTTCTTCGAAGATGTTGGCATTTTTTCCCTGCAAATCAACCAAACTCTCATCATAAGACTTCCATTCAAAAGCCATGAAGGTGAGCGCCATGGTTACCAACAAACCGATGCTGAAAAAGAAGCTGGTCTTTTTCGTTAAATCGGCCTTTTCAGTCTTTTTTGCTTCCATACGATGCTAATTACGGGTTTAGGAACTTCAAATATAATAATAGAATGCACTTAGGTCTAGCCAGTCACGGAAAATAGAAAAATTTTTAGGAGGTATTATTTACGATTTCCGTAGAAAAGTGTGAAAAAAACGGTGGGGAATACCGCTTTATTCTCTGCTGTGGGCATTAGCATGATCTCATTGAAATAGGAATCCACCAAAACACCCACCTCAAAACCGGTTACCTGACTTTTTAAAAAACCTAACTCAAAATTTAAGGCTGCTTTCAAATTGAGACCAATTTGAACGTTTGACTCGCCCAGACCCTCAAACAGATTCCCCGTGCCTAGAATATTATTGAAAGTGTGGTTAGGGTTGTTTGGATCGTATTGTTCGTGCTGCGAAGAAAAGAAGCTATTGTCAACAGTGCGTTCAATATAGTAGGGGGCCACCAGGCTAATGGAAGGTCCTCCGGCAAAGACTGCTTTGATTTCTACCCCTTGCTGGGGGGCTTTGGTGAAGAGAATAAAATCCCGACCATATTGAAAACGGAATGCATAGAGGTAATTACTCTTGCCATAAATAAAAAAGTTACCTGTATAAGCCGAGCTAACCCGAACTTCTTGCGGGTTTTTAACATTCATAATTTCCAGCCCAAAGGACTCCAGAACCTGGTCTTTAACCTTTCTTGCTTTTTTAAAGGTGAAGCCTCCAATTAAACCGCCCGCTGAATTCTTGTTAATGCCCCAGGTAAATTCCGAATTGTATTCATAGCTGTCCAGGGTTTGTGCCTGAAGCGACAGAACCCCTGACAGAAGAATAACACCGAAGCCAATTAATGCTTGCCTGATACCAGCCACTTTTCTTTTCTTGAATGTTAAAATTAATGTAACTAACGCAGAAATAATAGTCTTGTTATGAATCCTATGGCTACGGTGGAATATTTGGGAGGGTTAAGAACCCAGGCAAAACACCTGAAATCGGGGAATTTACTGACAACCGATGCCCCCGTGGATAACCTGGGCAAGGGAGAGGCTTTTAGCCCAACGGATATAGTTAGTGCCGCACTTTGCAGTTGTATGATGACCATCATGGGCCAGGTAGCTGACCGGGAGGGAATTCAATTAAAAGGATTGACTGCCCAGGTTGTAAAAGTGATGACCAGCAACCCAAGAAAGATAGCTGAAATTCAGATTGTGTTTTCTCATCCTGATTTACAAGCCACGGAAGTTCAAAAACAAAAGCTAATGAATGCGGCAAGAACCTGCCCAGTTGCCCTTAGTCTATCGGAGGCCCTGATTCAATCTGTAACGTTTAATTTTTAGACGGTATCGATTTTTCAACGACATTTTTAATCGTTAAAAAATCGATTTCAAAATGTGAACGATTGAAAATTGATTTGCCGTTTTGAATAACCAGAACCTGAGGCGATTCATGCTCCACCCCGTAGGTTTCAGCAATCTGATTGGAAATGTCGCGGTATGTAAGCAGGTCCAGCAAATACGGCTTAACCATTGGGAGTTCTTCCTGTCTCCAATTTCTTTCTAAACGGTCCAGCGTTGCCCGGCTGATGGAACAGCGCTTACTGTGTTTGAATATGACAATCGGTTGAGATCCGGATTCTGAATTAATTTTATCCAGTTGAGAGGCGTTTGTAAGATAGGTCCAATTCATACTAACTTAATCGTAAAGGTCTTTCCAAAGTTCTTTTTCTTTCTTGTCATAGCGCGGTCTTCTTTCTTTGTCCTTAACAGCATCGGGTTGAATACTATTTTTCTTAAATAAGTTTGTCCATATCAACTTTGCATTAGTGAAAATAGTTCGCTCTCCTTTTACATTATTATCTTTTTGGTGGGCAAACTGGGCATCAGGAAAATGCTTCTTATCGTTGTATTTGGCCATTTTGATATTTCCCTGATAGTCGCCTATGCGGGCATAAGCCCTGGCTGGAGCAATCACTTTTAAAGCTTCTTTATTACTGTTAGGATTGTGACGGTAGTTCCTGGTCAGTCGGGTTTTACCCGCAAACCCTGTTGCGTCTGCAAAAGACTTAGAATATTTGATTGTCATCTGGGCATCATCGGCACTGCTGGGATTATGTTTATACGCCCAATACATTTTCATCGAACGCGAATACTCACTGGCCTTTACAGTTTCTTTGCTCGGGGGTACACCCGGCAAGGCTCCTTTAACCGCTTTTGGTTTCTGATCGGTATCCTTTTGTTTAATGCTCACCATCAAGCCATTGACTTGATACACATTTTCATAAGGCCGGTGTTTCTTCAGTGCTTGTTCTACGGCATTCGGGTTTCTTACATATTCCCGCTTGAAGCGCGGCAGCCTGGTTTTGCCAGAATAGTTAATATCCCCGGCTTCATCACCAGTGGGTGTTCGCACCGGTATCGGTTCACCATTATTATTCCACAGACGACCACTCACACTGCCACCCCCCTTTTCTGGTTTTTTGGTTTTCAAGTACCCTGAGAAGTCATACCCTTCCTGATTAAATGACTTACGAACCAGAGGAATGTTGCCCTGGTACTTATCAATCTTGCTGGCAGCCTCGCCCGGGGTTTTTCCAGGGATGGGCTGGTTGTTATTATTCCAAAGCCGGCCACTCACACTGCCGCCACCCTTCAACGGTTTTTTTGTTTTTTGATACCCGGTAAAATCCAATCCCTCCTGGCTATAGGTCTTCTTAAACTGAGGTATGTTGCCTTGATATTTATCAATCTTTCCGGCAGCATCGCCCGGGGTTTTTCCAGGAATGGGCTGATTGTTATTGTTCCAAAGCCGGCCGCTTACACTGCCGCCACCCTTCAACGGTTTTTTTGTTTTTTGATACCCCGTGAAATCCAATCCCTCCTGACTATAGGTTTTAGGTCGCATGCGCATATCACCGGCATATCCATATCCCGCCTGACTAAAGGCCTTAGGTTCTTGCTTCAGATTTCCTTGAAACTTACTCACCCGAGTAGACATTTCACCAGGCGATTTACCGGGTATCGGACGTCCTTGATTGTTCCAAGATCCACTCACACTGCCACCGCCCTTAGGTAATCTTCGGGCTTTCATATTCCCTGCATAACTCAATCCTTCCTGACTAAATCCTTCTTCAGCTCGATTTCGTTTGATGTAGCCCTTGTAGTTAACCTGAAAGCCAGCGATTCGTTGATTCTGCGGTTGACGCACGGGGATAGGCATATTGTTATTATTTCTTCTCAGCTGGGCTGAAACGCTGCCACCCCCTTTCATTTTTCTTTCCGCACGAACATTACCTGTATAACTCAACCCTTGTTGACTAAATGCAATCTCTTCTCTTCGCAAGTTGCCTTTATAGTTCGCCTGCATGTCTGCGATGCGGGGATTGCCCGGGCCCTTTGCCCCTAGCGGGGTATTTCTTGCCCCCTGACGACCACTGATGCTGCCGCCTCCGCCCTTAACGGGTTTGATTCCCTTCAACCTGTTGAGATCTTTTCGCATATAAGAGGCGCCCATTCCGGGTGCACGGGCACGGATCGGTTGATTGGATCCCAGTTTTCCGGATACACTACCGCCACCCCCTTTAACGGGTTTAATGCCCTTAAGCTTATTTAGATCTTCCCGCATATACCGGGCACTGAAGCCAGGTTCAATTCGCGGTGCCGAACCAGGTTTACCGGCCACTTGATTATCGCGGCCTTTGCTTCTGCGAAGAGGCTGACCGGAAATATCACCTTTCCAGGGAAGTTCTCCTCTGCGGCTGGCTGTTTTATAACCGGACCGGAATGAACCGCTATAGGCACGATCCCCTCCGGGACGTCTTCCAGCATAGGGACCTTCTGCCCGAATGACGGCATTGGGTGGTGTTCTGAAATTCTTCGTTCTCAAAGGCCTCCCGGCAATGTCAGTTGTGATGGCCCGTTCTCCTTTTGAATACTTACCCCAATACACATTTTTTCGTCCACGGGTAACGTAAGCCTGCGAATTTGACCGGGGAATCACCCGCCTTTTTTTACCAGGCGGCTCCTGCCGGGTTTGTAAACGATTGAGACGGGAAAGTTCACGCTTGTTGGAGTAAGATTGCTCCGGTTTACGCGATGCATTATTGACAAAAGGTCCTTTCTGCGGATAAACATTAGCCCGTGCCGCTTCTGCGGATCGTGACCGAACCCGAGGGGCTGCACCACCAATGGGCTGGCCTACCTGATCTCCGCTTCTACGTTTCGCACGATAAGGTGATTGGGCAGTGTAAACTGCGCGTTGGGCCGTAGATTGATTGCGGGTTCGAAGCTTTCTTCCGGCAATATCTCTGGTCGTTGCCTGTTCTTTTCGTTTGACAGACTTTGATCTTGTTTCTCGGATTTGCCTTTTGTTGTTGATGGGTTTACGGTCTTGTGCAAAAGCTGAAGTGTTCACAAAAAAAAGGACCACAAGGATCCCTACCAACCGCAGTGGAACGCAAAAGACTTTGATATGGTAGAGAACCCCCTTCAAATCAGGTAAATAAACAGGCTAAGATAAGGAAAAAAGCAATGTTGATTTCTTCCGGATAAGTAACGTCACCCGTGAATTAGAATTTCATCAACGCTTCAATTCTTGATTGAAGCCGGCCTTTGGGAAGAAAATTTTGCTCCAAGGTTGCCGCAAAGGGGATGGCTGTATCGAGACTTGCTTCGCGCAATACGGGGGCATCCAGATAATGAAAGGCATGTTCACTAATCCAGGCAGCAATTTCTCCACCAATACCTCCGGTAAGCGTGTCTTCATGAAGAACCAACACCCGATTCGTTTTTTTGACGGTATTCAATACGGCCTCTTTATCCCAGGGTAAAAGCGTTCGGAGATCAAGAATATCAGCGCTGATTTCAGGCAGGTTATTCATTACTTCAAGAGCCCAATGAACACCCATTCCATACGTGATGATCGATAGATCAGAACCTTCGCTCACCAAATTGGCTTTACCGATTTCTACCGTGTAGTAATCATCGGGAATATCCGCCTTGATTGACCGGTACAATAACTTATGTTCAAAGTATAAGTAGGGGTTGGGGTCTTCCAGTGCAGCGCAAAGCAATCCTTTTGCATCGAAGGGATTGGATGGATAAACGATTTTCAAACCAGGGGTATGGAAGAACCAGGCTTCGTTGCTTTGGCTATGAAACGGGCCCGCTGCGGTACCGGCACCCGTTGGCATCCTCACCACCACATCGGCAGCCTGACCCCAGCGCCAATGAATTTTAGCGAGGTTGTTAACAATCTGGTTAAATCCCTCGGTTACAAAATCGGCAAACTGCATTTCCACCATCGCCTTCATCCCTTTAATTGACAAACCCAAGCCGGTACCAACGATAGCCGATTCACATAACGGTGTGTTACGAACCCGTTCTTTGCCAAACTTTTCCACAAAGCCTTCGGTGATCTTGAATACACCACCATAATCGGCAATGTCTTGTCCCATCAGTACAAGATTTGGATGCACTTCCATACTTTGACGCAATCCATCACTGATCGCATCGATAAATCGCTTTTCTGATTTCTTTTTAGATTGGGGAGTGATTACGGGTTGTTGAAACGGTGCGTATACATCTGCAAATTCCTGGGTAGTATCAGGTGTGGGTAAACTTTCTTTAAAAGCTTCCTCCAACCCTTCTTCGATCTTTCGTTTTATGTTTTTTCTAAGACTCGTTACATAACTCGTGTCAACCACCTTTTCCTTCAACAGGAACTTTTCAAAATTTTCAACCGGGTCTTTCTTGGCCCATTCCTCCATCATTTTTTTAGGAACGTACTTGGTGCCGGAGGCTTCTTCATGGCCACGCATTCGAAAGGTGATGCATTCCAACAATACAGGTTGGGGCTTTTTGCGTAAAGTTTCCGTTAACGTTTTAAGCGTATCATAAACTTCCAATACATTGTTACCATCTACCTGCACACCCTTTATTCCATACCCAATTGCCTTATCAATAAACTGCTTGCATTTGAATTGTTCATGACTGGGGGTGGAGAGTCCATAGCCATTGTTTTCAATCACAAAAATGACAGGGAGATCCCACACGGCAGCCACATTTACAGCTTCATGAAAGTCGCCCTGGCTGGTGCCCCCATCGCCATTAAATACAACGGTAACTTTTTGTTCATTTTTTAATTTAGATGCGAGCGCAATCCCATCGGCCACTCCGTTTTGCGGACCCAGATGAGAAATCATACCCACGATGTGGTGTTCGTTACTTCCAAAATGAAAAGACCGATCCCGGCCTTTGGTATACCCCATGGGTGTGCCTTGCCACTGTGCAAAAAGGCGGGTGAAAGGGATATCGCGGCCGGTAAACACGCCCAGGTTTCTGTGCATCGGCAAGATGTATTCATCCTTTTGCAACGCCTGGGTTATGCCTACGGATATTGCTTCCTGGCCAATCCCGCTAAACCATTTGCTTATTTTGTTTTGCCGCAACAGAATAAGCATTTTCTCCTCGATTAAGCGGGGTCGAAGCAGGGCTTCATAAAGTTTCTTCAGAGTTTCGTCTGAGTATTTTTTGCGATTGAATTTCATAGAAAACCAAAGCGGCAAGTTAGAACGTTTCAATCAGTCGTCCTATGGGTTCATGGGGTTGGATTTTGGAGAGCGGGTAGCAACTAATCCCAAGGTCATGATTACGCTGGTTGCCAGAATGACAAAGAAGAGAACAGCATTTTCAATGCCGGCTAATGTTTGATCGACTGGAATACTGAAAAACAGCAGGATACTGATAAGGCCACGTGGCGAAAGAAAGTATTCGGCCACAGAAGCAGCCGGGACGAAAATTTTTTGAAAGCCAATTCGAATTAGGTAAATGATAAGAACTATGACTGACCCATTAATGAGTATGTCCCATTTTAGCAGCGTTTCTACATTCAGGGTAAATCCGAAAATCAGAAAAAAGAAGGTACGTACAATAAAAGCTGATTCTCCGGAAAGTTGGGTGAGTTGTTTAAGATCGTTGTAGAAATTATCATACCGGAAGTTTTTCATAAACCAAGGATGCCTAATCCAAAACAAATTGTTAAGGAACAGACCAAATACCAATACGATAATTAAGGTGGGTAGGTGATAATGTTTCCCGATCGCATATACCAGAATTAACACGGCAATAATGAGAAAGAATTTCAGGTGCAGGGTTATTCGTTTCAGTAAATACAATAACACGAGACAAAACAAACCGGAAAGAACCAGGATCAAAATCGTTTCCCAACCCAGTTTCACAAACGCGTAACCATTGATGGTTTGATTGGTAATCATGAAGTTGAACAAGACAATGCCGAAAATGTCTGACAAAGAAGACTCATAAACTATAAAATCTTTTCGCTCACCAGTAAGTGCACTGGCAGATGGAATTGCTATTGCGGAACTAATGACCCCTAGTGGAATCGCATTGATGAAGCAGATCCGAAAAGATTGACTTGTTAAATAGTGAAAAAACAATGCGATTCCGGAAGAGGTGATTAAGAGGATAAAGAAGGCGGATGAAAATGCTTGTTTTATTAATTTCAATTTTTCTCTCTCCAATTTCAACTCGAGGGCACCTTCTAAAACAATCAGAATCAATCCAATGGTACCTAATACCGGCAGTATGGTGCCAAAGTCCAATCCGTCCAATTGGAACCAGATAGCCAGATAACGAAGTCCAATCCCGCTAAGCAAGAGGAGAATCACGGCCGGAATTTTGAATTGTCTCGCTATTAAATCAAACAGATAACTAAAAATGACCAGGGTACTTAGAATGATGAGGGTAATTTCCGGAGACATAAATTTTAGAGGTGCCAGAAAGATATAAAAAACTATTAAGCCATTAACTTGCAACGTTACGTTATTCCACATGATTTCATTTTCACAATTTTCCTTAGATAATGGTCTGCAGGTAATCGTTCACGAAGATCCAACGGTACACATTGCGGTAATGAACCTATTGTACAATGTAGGGTCCCGCGATGAACAGCCGGATAAAACAGGATTTGCACATCTCTTCGAGCACTTGATGTTTGGTGGTTCAATCAACGTACCGTCCTATGATGAACCCCTCCAGCTGGTTGGGGGTGAGAACAATGCGTTCACCAATACAGACATAACGAACTATTATCTCACCGTTCCGGCTGCCAATCTCGAGACCGGCTTTTGGTTGGAGAGCGACCGCATGCTTAGCCTGTCTTTTGATCCCCAAGTGCTGGAGGTTCAACGAAAAGTGGTGATTGAAGAATTCAAACAACGCTATTTAAATCAGCCGTATGGTGATGTGTGGCTTAAACTGCGACCTCTCGCCTATAAAACGCACCCATATCAATGGGCAACTATCGGAAAAGAAATCAGTCATATTGAAAATGTTACCCTGCAAGACGTAAAAGATTTTTTCTTTACCCATTACATTCCCAACAACGCCATATTGGTAGTTGCCGGGAAGGTGACCCTGGCACAGGTTAAACAGCTGGCAGAGAAGTGGTTTGGACCCATTCCGGCTGGCAAGCGACACAACAGACAACTACCTCTGGAACCTGCGCAAGAGAGTAAACGAACGATGTCGGTCAAGGCAAAGGTTCCGGCCCATGCTCTCTATAAAAGTTATCACATGGTTGGTCGCTTCGATAAGGACTATTACACCACGGATATATTGAGTGATATTCTAAGTCGCGGACATTCTAGCCGGCTTTATAATAAACTGGTAAAGGAGCAGGAACTCTTTACTTCAATTTCATCCTTCACGATGGGTACGATTGACCCGGGTATGTTGGTCATTAGTGGCCGGGTAAAGGAAGGCATTGGTTTATCAGAAGCGGAAGCTGCCGTGGATCAGGTGATTCGGGAAATAATGTCAAAGGGACCCCAGGAACAGGAATTGGCAAAAGTGAAAAACCAGGCTTCCACATCCCTTGAATTTGAAAAGGTGGAAGTTATCAATCGGGCCATGAACCTTGCCTTCGCTGCGTTATCAGGAGACATCAATCTGATCAATGAGGAAAGTAAGCACATTGAGTCAGTTACCTGCGAAGATGTGATACAGGTTGCCAACGAGGTTTTTCAGGAAAGCAATTCCAGTGTGTTGTACTATCAATCCGAAAGCCTCGGAATTTAAACTTCCAGAGGCAAGGTCACGGTAAATTCTGACCCCACTTCCAGGCTGGAGTGTACGCTGATGCTTCCCCGTAATTTGTCGAGTGTTTCTTTTACAATGTAAAGCCCCAGGCCGGAACCTTCTGAATTTTCGGAAGCCCGATAGAACATTTCAAAGATTCGCGTATGATGTTCCGGTGCAATTCCCAACCCGTTATCCTTCACAGTAACCAAGGCAATATTTCCTTTCGTGATCGCGGAAACGATAATGTACGGATCCGCTTGTTCAAAAACATGGTATTTGTAAGCATTTGAAAGCAGGTTGTTGATAACTACTTTTAGGCGGTTCACGTCTGTTACAATTTCTAAAGCGTTATCAATATCCACCTCAATACGAACTTTCCTATTAACGATTGTATAGGCAAGATTTTGAACCACCTCGTCTACCAATGGCCGCAATCGAACCCGTGCTGGGGTCAGGTCAACTCGTGTATTTCGTGAGTAGTCTGTAACTTCTTTGATAAAGCCCTCCATGGTCTTGATCCGGTCCTTCATCATTTGAAGATAGATTCCAACTTCCTCTGGTCGATCCGTTTTTTCGGAGAGGTGAATAAGCCCTAACAGAGAGCTGAGCGGAGCCCGCATATCGTGTGATGCACTGTATACGAACCGGTCAAGTTCTTCATTCGTTTTTGCCAGTTGCACATTTTTCAGGGCCAGCTCTTCTTCTGCTTTTTTTCGTTCGTGTATGTCAATGATGGATCCGATAATAACGGAAGGGGCCCCCATTTCATCCAGCTTGGATACACCACTGTCCAGGAACCATTTGTATTCTCCGGTTTTCGTTCGAATCCTCAATTCATTCTGATAAGGCAAATGATTTGAAAGGTGCTCACGGATGGATTGTGATGTTCGAGGAAGATCATCGGGATGCACGATGGCCACAAACTTCTCCATGGTCAATTCAAGTGGTTCATCCGGGTGGTACCCGAGTAGCGCTTTATAGTGGGGGCTCACATAAACCTCATTCGTTTTTACCCGCCATTCATAAATACCGGCTCGCGTTCCCTCCAGCGCCATGGCAAAACGCTCTTCGCTAACTTTTAAGTCAGCGGAAATTTTTATCAGGTCTCGTTCATTGGCCCGAAGAGATTGTTCAGTTTCCTGATTTCTGTTAATCAGGAAGTAGACGACAAACCCATTGGATAAGATGCCGATCGTCAGGTTAGCGAGAAAATTGATCTGCACCATATTGCTCTCGTAACGGGGAGGCGGAATAATATTCAAATCGGTGGTAAAGGCAATGAAGCCAAGAATAATTGGCAGCAGGGTAAAAAAGATACTTGCCCCCCGATGGTAATTGTAAAGGGAGATCAACCCGGTGACCGAGCAACTCATAAAGAAGAAATAGACCCCTCCGTATGGATGGTCTACATCGGCAAAGAGATAAACCAGAGCGTTGATTAATATCAATTGCAGAACAGAAGCAACGATGTAATATTTTTTCCGATTTAGTACGAGCGTTAGAAGTGCTATACCGCCTAAAACCCCATACCAGGGGAGGAACACATAGACCCCGTTATAGCTGTCGAGCCCGGTGTAAAATATAGCAATCGAACAGATGATGCAGGCAAACTGTCCGCGCAGCATGGCATACTTAAATTCAGTACGTGAAGTGATTTCTTCTTTCCCAACTAAAAAGTCCCTGAAGAGCCCCATGTTCAAAGAAGCTTAAATATAAAAGAATATGCACCACTTGTAGGACAATCGGCTAATTTTGGCCAAAAGTAAGTGTATGAAAATACGTGTAGGACTCGGATTTGACGTGCATCCGTTAGAAGAAGGACGCGATTTTTACCTGGGGGGCACAAAATTACCTTCGACTCGCGGGGCGGTTGGTCATTCCGATGCCGATGTATTAATTCATGCAATCTGCGATGCCTTATTGGGGGCCGCTAACCTTCGAGACATTGGATTTCATTATTCCAATAAAGATCCACGCTGGAGCGGTATGGACAGTAAATTTTTTTTGAAGGATGTGACCCGTATGCTTTCCGAACTTGGTTGGAAGGTGGAGAACGTGGATTGTACGGTTTGTCTTGAAGCTCCCAAAGTGAACCCCCACATTGCTGAAATGAAAAAGGTTCTAGCGCCTCTTATGAACATTACAGAAGAAGATGTTTCCATTAAGGCAACAACCGCTGAGCGCCTCGGGTACATTGGCCGCGAAGAAGGGGTGAATGCCTATGCCGTGGCGTTAATCCGGAAAGACTAGCCGGAATGATTTTCGCCACCGAGTATTAGCGCTAGGGTTTTTAAACTGGGCGTTCGATCGGCAATCAACTTCAGGATTCCAAGGAAGGGAATGAAAAGGATCATTCCGGAAACCCCCCATAGCAGACCTCCCGCAATGATGGCAACAATGGTTACCAGGGCATTGATTTTCAAGCGGCTGCTAACGGCTAATGGAAATATCAAGTTTGCCTCAAGATATTGAACCAATGCAAAAATGCCAATCACACCTAACGGATACCAAATTGAATTGTACGTTATCCAGGCAACCGAAATGGGGAGTAGCGAAGCTGCAAGAATTCCAACGTATGGAATGAACGTTAAAATGGAGGCAATGAAGCCAAAAAGGAATGCATGTGGAATTCCCAACAACAACAACCCAACACTGTTCAGAATTCCAACGATTATATACACGACTGCCATCCCTTTAATGAAGTTGTAGTAGGAGTTAATGCTTAACTTAACGATATCCCGGATGCGGTCCCGGCCCTCCATAGGAAATATCCGATAAAGCACCTCCATCCATTTATGCCGGTAGTATAATATTAAAACGGAATAGATTGGTATCAAGATAAGCAAAACGGCTCCAACGGCCGAGGCAGCAATTGCTTCGCTGAGAATGGACATGGCACCTCCACCAGATGTATTAAAAACCTGATTGAGCCATTCAATCTGCATGGTGCGGTCAATATTAAAACTCTCGTGTAGCCAGGCGCTAATGGAATCAATCGAGTGAAGCAATTTACCCTCCAGGGAAGGCCATTCATGAAAGAATCCTTTTAATTGGTTAACAAGCAAAATCACTAGCAATAAAAAGAAAATGGTCAGCGCCAGAAGACTAGTCACAATGGCGGTCATTCTACTGAATCGATGTTTTTCCAACCAGGTGCAAACCGGATACAGGATACAACTGATTAGTAAAGCAAAAGAAAGGGGTACAAATAGGGTCCTGCCGAAATACAAAATGGCCGAAATGAAAAAGATGTATTGAAGCAGTATCAGATGTCGGTTGGCCGGTAATTTAAGTTTAACCATATCCCGCTTGCGATGGACACCATCGCCTTCACTTTTAAAGATACTGTTTCACACCTATATTTCCTGCGATTTTGGAATGACTTATATCAGCTTTGGGCACGATTAAAATTATTACGACCGAGGATGGATCACATACCTTGTTGAATGAAGAGTTGCAGGAAACCTACCACTCCCGGCATGGCGCTTTACAGGAGTCCGCCTATGTTTTTATCGCCAAAGGACTTGATGCTTTGGTCAATCCCCATGCTGTTAATATCCTTGAGGTTGGGTTTGGTACCGGGCTGAATGCCTTACTGGCGGAACGATGGTCGTCCAATCATTCCATTCCGATAACCTATTTCACACTGGAGAAATACCCCGTGCCCGATTATATCTGGACTTCCTTAAATTATTGTTCAACACAACCCGAAACAGAAACATTTGAACGTATCCACCGGGCCCCCTGGCATCAATGGATTCCTGTATCACCGCATTTTTCGATTTTCAAGATGAATGAGTCGCTTCAGGACTCCAACCTGTCGGCACTCAATGTTGACCTGGTTTTTTTTGATGCCTTTGCCCCCAATAAGCAACCTGAAATGTGGGCGTTACCCATGTTGGCAAAGGTTACAGGTACCATGAGGACCGGGGCGCTATTCGTAACGTATTGTGCGAAAGGGCAGCTAAAGCGCGATTTAAAATCATTGGGGCTACAGGTTGAGTCATTACCAGGCCCGCCAGGAAAGCGTGAGATGGTACGAGCTGTAAAATTGTAGATCGCAGAATCTCAAGAATGTCTATTTTTGCATCCTAAATTTTAACAACGTGGTAGGTCAAAAAGTTAAAGTGGGTACTGTGCAGATGTCCTGCACACAAGCCCCACAGGAAAATTTAAGCAAGGCCATTACAATGATTCGGAAGGCAGCAGCAGCCGGTGCTCAGATTGTATGCTTGCAAGAACTTTTTACCTCGCTCTATTTCTGCGATGTTGAGGATTATGAAAATTTCAAGTTAGCAGAAACCATTCCGGGTCCTTCCACCGATGCGTTGAGTACCCTGGCAAAGGAGTTGGGTGTGGTTATCATTGCTTCCTTATTTGAAAAGCGTACACAGGGCATTTATCACAATACAACAGCCGTGTTGGATGCAGATGGAACCTATCTTGGTAAGTATCGGAAAATGCATATTCCCGATGATCCGGCTTATTACGAGAAATTTTATTTCACTCCCGGTGATTTGGGGTACAAGATTTTCAAAACCCGGTATGCCACCATTGGGGTGTTGATTTGCTGGGATCAATGGTATCCGGAAGCTGCCCGGATTACGGCTTTAATGGGTGCCGAAATATTATTTTATCCAACCGCAATTGGCTGGGCCACTTCCCAGGATGAAGCAACCAATACCGAGCAGTTCAACGCCTGGCAAACCATTCAGCGGAGTCATGCCGTAGCCAATGGTGTTCATGTGGTTAGTGTAAACCGTGTTGGCATAGAACAACAAGGTGCCATGAAATTCTGGGGCGGTTCATTTATTTCAAATCCGTTTGGCAGCATCCTGTATAAAGCCTCCCACGATAAGGAGGAGGTGAATGTTTTGGAATTGGACTTAAGCAAAACCGATCGCTATCGTACCCATTGGCCCTTTCTGCGCGACAGACGGATTGATTCGTATCAACCGATTACCAAGCGATTTATTGACGAAGTTTAAATCTAGTTTAGAAGGTACCCGTTACGGAATACCGGAAATCCAATTTGATGAAAACACCTAAACAACTTGGTTATCATTTCCCAGCAGAGTTTGCCCGGCATGATGCCACCTGGTTAAGTTGGCCACACAAGGAGGCCTCCTGGCCGGGTAAAATCGAAACGATTTATCCGGTCTATGCAGAGTTTATCAAGCGGGTAGCGGAAGGCGAAAAGGTTAACATCAACATTTTGGATGCGGCTATGCAGCAGAAAGCCATCCACCACTTACAGCAAGTAGATGCCGATTTGTCCAACATTCAATTCTTCCATCATCCTACCAATGATGCCTGGTGCCGCGATCATGGGCCGGCTTTTCTGGTTCACCCCGAAGAAAAGAAAAAGATGATTGTCGATTGGGGGTACAATGCCTGGGGTGGCAAGTATCCGCCCTTTGACTTAGATGATATAATCCCCACGTTAATTGCAGAATACTATAAAATACCTGTAGTACACCCGGGTATTGTAATGGAAGGTGGATCGGTGGAGTTTAATGGACGTGGAACCTTACTTACCACAACCGCTTGCTTACTCAATCCAAATCGTAATCCGCACCTGACCCAAAACCAGATTGAGGAGTATCTTTATGACTACTATGGTGTAACCCATATTCTTTGGTTAGGCGATGGCATTGTAGGGGACGACACCGATGGGCACATCGATGACCTGACCCGGTTTGTGAATGAGGATACCGTGGTTACAATTGTTGAATCAAACAAACGGGATGAGAATTATCAAATTCTTCAGGATAACCTCAAGGATTTAAAATCACTTCGCCTTGAGAATGGCAAACAAATGAATATTGTTGAACTTCCGATGCCAGCTCCTGTGATATATGACGATCAGCGCCTGCCTGCCTCGTATGCTAATTTTTACATCTGCAATAAATATGTAGTGGTGCCCACCTTTCGCGATAAGCATGACGATCGGGCAGTGGACATTTTGCAGCAATGTTTTCCAACCCGCAAAGTAATCGGACTGGACTCAACGGATATCATTTGGGGATTGGGATCATTCCACTGTCTCAGCCAGCAAGAACCGGCCGTTTAAAATGTGTAGGTTTTATTTGGCGTGACACACATTGACAAGGCCACATCGTAGGGCCCGACTTCAATCGGGTCAGCAGGGTCAAAGTGTGAGAGCCCCACTTTCAAGCAACCGGGTTTACATCTTTTCAAATATTTATCGTAATACCCTTTGCCATAACCTATGCGATGACCACGCAGATCGAAGGCCAGCAAGGGCACGACAATCAAGTCAATTTCATCCGGAGTGATCACGCTTCCTCGAATAGGTTCCAGAATACCCCAGTGATTTTTTGATAACTGAGTCCGGTCTTCGAAACGTACACTTTCCATTTCCTCACCCTGAATGCGTGGGATGGCGATTATGATTTCCGGTCTTTCCTGTTGAATCCGTTGCACCAACAACCAGGTATTTGGTTCGAGTTTATTCTCAATAGGAAGATATAGGTGGATATTTTTTGTTCCAGCAAGTTGAACATGATTGAAAAACTGCTCGCTGATTTTTTGATTATTCAACTCAAAGTCATCAGTGGAAAGAGCCTTGCGCTTGGCGAGAAAGATTTTTCGTAAATCATCCTTCTTCATGCCATCCTTTTTAGTAGAACAGCAAATTGAATCGAAAATCAAAGGGTTCGAACGTGTCAAGCAGGTGTTGGATAAAGCGGGGATCCTTTTGGTAAAAGTTTAAGAAGTTATCCACGCGTTCCTGAGGGCTTCCTCCGGGAAACAACTCATCCTTAACGGCTTCCAATTGCCGCAGTTTATCTGCATGCTGGCGTTTTTCGGCACGGAAAAGCTTCTGTTCAATTTTTTCAAGTCCCGACACAGTTCTTTTCGATTGAGCCTCAATGAATTTAATCAACGTACTGTCAATTTTGCCTGCCCGGTCACGAATCGCACTATAGCGCTCCAGTATCAATTTCATTTCAGATCCCAGGGAAAGATCATGAATAGTATTTTTAACAACCCATTGATTGAATAGGAAATTTTTCTCTTCGAAAAGATGCTGATATTCTAACCCGGTTTTCTCAAACTTCCGGGAAACGGGTCCATCCACCACCATAGCAAAGTTACGGGGCATCAGGATAGGGAAGGGCACTTTGAAATGGTCGAAGACACCCTTTAATTGAAGCCAATAAACTACTTCAGCCGGGCCTCCTGCGTAGGCGAGGTTCGGTAATATGAACTCCTGATACAGAGGTCGCAGAATTACATTTGGGCTGAGTTTTTCAGGTTCATCCTGTACCATCCGCTCCATTTCGCCCCGCGTGAACGAATGTGCCGTATCAACTACCTGAAATCTTTCATCCACCCGTTCAATTCGGGCCCGCACATTTTTATCGAGATAAAAGAAATTGATATCGCGAGCAAAAACTTGTGGATGATAACCGAGTTTTTCCAATCGTTGATTCTGATCCTCGACCAGTCTTTTAGGAGTGTGATCAAATAGATCCGCATCCATTACTGGTTTAAAGGAACTTTTAAGAGTACGATCATCGGCATCAATCACTAGTAATCCCTCGCTTCCAAATAAAGCATTCACATACTGCCGAACTGCAGCGCTTAAGGTCGTGCTTTTTGAATAGGCACTTTTGAATACGTTTATATCGCCAGGAATTTCATCGAAAAGCTTGGTGATGGATTGAGGATTAAACCTTCCTACGGCTCCGGTCTGATCCGTTTGCCAGGTATACTTCTTTCCATAGAGCCGGAAGTATTTGATTTCATCATAATCATGATCTTCGGAAGCCATCCAGTAGACGGGCACAAAATCATAGCTGGGATAATGTTGTTTTAATTGCCGGCAGGTGTTAATGACGGTAACAATTTTATAAATAAAATAAAGCGGGCCTGTAAAAATGTTAAGCTGGTGCCCTGTGGTTATTGTAAATGTTTTTCGATTTTTTAAGACAGACAGATTGTCCTTTACTTTTTGTGTTGTAGTCAGACCCTCGTATTGCCTGGTGAGTACCTGGTACAATGCGTTTCGCTGTTGATCTGTAAACGATGTTGTTTTTGCCTCTAGTTGTGATTGGAAGTTCTCGATTTGCGGAAATTGTCCGTAAAAGGAAGTTAAGGAATCTTTTTGTCGGATATAATCGAGAAAGAAAGAAGAGAACGAACGGGTTTCTGAAAAGGCCAGTTTCTGAACGCGCATACTAACAACAAGTGAAATGAAAATGCATATCCCGAATAACGACTATTTTCTCATAAAGTTCGAAATAAATTATCTGGGATAGGTTCGTTAAAACTTTGTTAAAATCTATTGCATTGGTTCGCCTACCAGGTCGAATTCGCTGGCTCCGGTAATTTTAACCCTGGCAAAATCTCCAATCCGGAGATACTTGGTTTTAGCATCAAGAATCACTTCGTTATCTACTTCAGGCGAATCGTACTCAGTACGGCCATAAAAACTACCGCCTTCCTTTCGATCGATCAGCACCTTATAAACCTTGCCGATTTTTTCCTGATTTAATTCTAGGGAAATACCTTGTTGCAAATCCATCAGCGCGGCTACCCGCTCTTGTTTAATTTCTTCGGGAACATCATCGGGCATGGAGTAGGCATGGGTATTTTCTTCATGACTATAGGCGAATACACCCAGCCTGTCAAAACGGGAGGTCTCAACAAATTTCATCATCTCGTCAAACTCGGCTTCGGTTTCACCCGGATGCCCGGCAATCAGGGTGGTACGAATGGCAATGTCTGGAATTTTCTCGCGAAGGGCCTTAATCAGAGTTTCGGTTTTCTCGCGGGTTGTGCCACGTCTCATCAGGTTCAGCATTTTCGTGCTGCCGTGTTGAAGGGGAATATCCAGGTAGTGGCAGATATTAGGCCGTGACGCCATCACGTCCAATACATCCAACGGAAAGCCGGTTGGAAAAGCATAGTGCAAACGGATCCATTCAATGCCTTCTACGTCCGATAGATTTTTTAACAGGTCAGCCAGGTTCCTTTTTTTGTAGAGATCAAGTCCATAGTAGGTAGAATCCTGGGCGATCAACAACAATTCTTTCGTTCCCTTTTTCGCGAGGTTTTTTGCTTCCAGGACCAATTCTTCAATGGGTCTTGAAACGTGCTTACCCCGCATCAGCGGAATCGCGCAGAACGAGCAGGGCCGGTCGCACCCTTCTGAAATTTTCAAATAGGCAAAGTGACTGGGGTTGGTAAGGATCCTTTCGCCAACCAATTCATGCTTATAGTTAGCGTTGAGTTGTTTCAGGAGACGCGAAAGGTCGCGTGTACCATACCAGGCGTCTACAGCCGGTATTTCCTTTTCGAGGTCCTGCTTATAGCGTTCCGAAAGGCAACCGGTTACATAAACTTTTTCCACCAACCCTTCTTCTTTGGCATCAACATATCGTAAAATGGTATCGATAGATTCCTGCTTGGCATTGTCAATAAAACCACACGTGTTGATGACTACCACATTGGCATCATCTTTTTTTGATTCGTGTGTGGTATCAATTCCATTGCCCCGTAGTTGGGTCAACAGCACTTCTGAGTCCACCAGGTTTTTTGAGCACCCCAGTGTAACAATATTCACTTTCGTCTTTTTAGGTCCCTTCGTTTTCAAGCGCGTAAAATTCAGGTGCGAAATTACGAAAATACCTGCGGGTAAATTCTGCCTGGCGGGTACAGCGGCTATATTTGCACGATTAATAGTACACATGTGAAATATTCGGGTTTTGTTCTTGTCTTATTGATGCTGACGAACTGTCTGAACAAGCCCGATTGCATTATAACGGCCACCAACCTTGTTAAAATCGGGTTTGTAAATGCCAGCAATCAACCTCGTTCAACGCAGGTTGATTCAATCCGGGTTTCAGGAAAAGAAGCGCTTTATTACAAGGGGGTTTCGGTCAGTACGGTCAATTTGCCGATTAGCCCGGAGGTGGCTGAAGCTTTGTTTGTGTTTTATTATGAACAACAACAGGATACAGTCCGATTACAATATAAAGTGGAGCCACAAATCATTTCTCCCGACTGTGGTGCCTATACAATCTACAAGAACTTATCAGTCTCCGAGACATCCTTTGAATTTTATCAAGTAGTTACCAGCCAACTTTCTACCAATGCGACAGTCAATCTTCAGCTACGTATTGAGTAGTCTACTGATGGGTATTGTCCTTACAGGCAAGGCTCAGGACAACCCAGCTGATTCCACCCGCGGCATTCACCTGCCTACTGGCATTCGACTGGGTACCGACTTAATTCTAATCGGTACCAGTGCATTCAGCGAGTCCTTTTCAGGCTGGGAAATCAATGGCGATATTGACTTTGGCCGATACTATTTGGCCGCGGATTTTGGCAACTGGGAGCGGGAACAAACCCTGGTGAACGGACTATATAAAAATGACGGGCGTTATTACCGGGTGGGTATCGATGTCAATTTTCTATTGAAGGATCCAGACCGGAATATGTTGTTTTTTGGATTTCGGTACGGTCATTCCAACTACAGTGAACAGGTTACGTATAGTTTTTCGGCCGTTGATTTTGGCGACTATCTGGCGGATGAGGCCAACAGCAATGCGCGGGCCAATTGGGGGGAACTGGTTACCGGATTGCGAGTGAAGGTGTGGAAGGAGTTCTGGATGGGATATACGGCCCGCATGAAGCTGCTGGCCCGTACAAAAAATAACGACTTTGAAACGTATGAAATTCCCGGGTATGGCTTAACCTTTAAAAACGTGTATTGGGGTTTCAATTACCAGGTGTTTTGGAGGATCCCTTTTAAAAAAGCAAATTAGGGTATGAATATTTCAATCATTCTAATCTATATCTTGGTTTGCGGTTTTTCTGCCGCCATGGCGGCTCGTAAAGACGGAGATTTTTGGAATAATTTTTTTCTGGCATTCGCCCTTACTCCCCTCGTGTTGATTCGTAAGGAGATACGTAACAATGCATCCTAGGAATTCTTTTTAAAGAGCGAATCCACGAATTCCATTTTATTAAACACTTGCAGGTCGTCTACTTTTTCTCCAACACCTATATACCGTACCGGAATTTTAAACTCATCGGAAATGCCGATGACGACACCCCCTTTAGCAGTACCGTCCAGTTTGGTAATGGCCAGGCACGTTACATCCGTAGCTTTGGTAAACTCGCGGGCTTGTACAACCGCATTTTGCCCTGTGCTACCATCCAACACCAACATCACATCATGCGGGGCATCCGGAATCACTTTTTGGATTACTCGCTTTATTTTAGAGAGCTCAGCCATGAGATTCACCTTCGTATGCAATCGCCCTGCCGTATCGATGATGATCACATCCGCTCCGGAATCGACCCCATGCTGCACCGTATCAAAGGCAACAGCCGAGGGATCGGTGTTCATTCCTTTTGAAATGACCGGCACACCCACCCGGTTGCCCCAGAGTTTGAGCTGATCAACAGCCGCTGCACGAAAGGTATCCGCTGCTCCCAAAACCACTTGATATCCCTTTTTCTTAAATTGAGCAGATAGTTTGCCGATAGTGGTGGTTTTGCCAACTCCATTTACACCTACGACCATTAACACATAGGGCTTGGCCCCAGCCGGTATTTCAAAATCAACAAGGTCAGAAGAATTGTTTTCGGTTAGCAGGGTGGCGATTTCTTCCTTTAGAATCCGATCCAATTCGGAAGTACCCAGGTATTTATCGCGGGCAACCCGGGACTGAATGCGCTCAATGATTTTCAACGTGGTGTGGATGCCAACGTCCGAAGAAATCAGGATTTCCTCCAGGTTATCAAGCACCTCATCATCAACGGTAGACTTGCCAGCGATCGCCTTACCGAGTTTGCCAAAGAAACTCTCTTTTGACTTTTGAAGGCCTTGATCCAGGCTTTCTTTTTTTTCTTTGGAAAAGAGACCGGAAAAGAATGACATGGGGTGAAGATAGCAAGTAAAACAAAAAAGTCCCTGTTGAGGGACTTTTTAAGGAGTTTGGTAAAAAGATGGATTACTTTTTAGCCAGCGTTTCTTTCACGAGGTCGGCTGCTACAATCTCTTCTTTAAAGATGTAAGCTCCGGTTTTCTCTGACTTTACAGCGCGAATTACTTTAGCGAAATTCTTGCCGTCAGTTTTTTTCAAGGATGCAACTACCTTCTTTGCCATGATTATTTAATTTCTTTGTGAAGAGTATATTTTTTCAGAATCGGATTGTATTTCTTCAATTCAATACGTTCGGTGGTATTCTTTCTGTTTTTGGTGGTAATGTACCGGCTCATGCCAGGCATACCGGTAGTTTTGTGCTCGGTACACTCTAGAATTACCTGAATTCTGTTTCCTTTCTTTGCCATGATGCTGCCAGGTTAATGATCTGAAATTAGATGGAAAGGGTTCCTTTGGCCCGGGCTTCTTTCAACACGGCCGAAATACCTTTCAAGTTTATTGTTTTTAGTGCTTTGGTAGAAAGCTTCAAAGTTATCCACTTGTCTTCTTCCGGTATAAAAAACCGCTTGGTTTGAAGATTCGGATAGAATCTGCGCTTCGACTTATTGTTCGCGTGCGACACCTTATTTCCTACTTGGGGTCTTTTTCCAGTGATTTGACAAACTCGTGCCATAAAACGTATAATTTAGCCCTTTCTAAAAAGGGACTGCAAATATCGGGAAATGAGGGCTAATAAACCAAGAGTGGCAAAAAATAATAGAATTCAACGTTTTTCTTGTGTTAAATCACTGTAAATCAATTAAATGGTTAATATTTCAGCCTGTTTTTGATAATTTCATCGAGCAAATCCATCAAAATAAGTGCTCGATCAGTTTAAGCGGATCCAGGTGTTGAAAATCCTCAATCGAGTAATTTGTATGACTCAGTTCCTGGTGGGTATGCGTGGTGGTAACGCCTATGACCTTGGCCCCAGCCCGTTGGGCTGATTCCACTCCAGACAAGGAATCTTCAAAGACAATACACTCCTGGGGGGCAATTTTTAATCGATCCGCTGTTTTCAAATATATCTCAGGATGCGGCTTGCCGTGTTCCACGTCCGATTGGTCCAGGATAACGGGGAAGTATTCTGTCAGATTTGTACCCGTCAGCACAAAATCTACATTGCTGCGGGGGGCGGAAGTGCCAATTGCCTTGGGAATATTATGTACCTCCAGCTTTTTCAGAAAGTTTTCCAACCCCGCCAGGGGTTTTATCACCGGCTTGTAGATTTCCCGGAACAAGGCTTCCTTTTCTTCTCCTAATTCAAGAATGCGCTCTTTTGGCAAGGGGCCAAACAGATTGCGAATCCATTCATTGTTGGTTCGTCCGTAAATCCGGTTTACCAATTCTTCATCATTGAGTTTATAGCCGTAGCGCTCGCAAAACTGCTTAAGTGAAATTTTGTGATACGGATTCGTATCAACAATTACCCCATCCATGTCAAAAATGACGGCAACCGTTTTCATGAATTAAATTTTGAGTGGGTTAATAGAGAATGAAGCGTCTGCCGGTGGATTTACCATTGAAACTGAAGTGCGCAAGATAAAGACCGGAAGATAAACCCGAAAACCGGATGGGATATTCCTGGTTAGCCGGGATGGCGTAGGATTCCGTTAGTTTTTGACCCAGCGCTGTGTAGAACTGAACCAACATAGGACGGTCTGTCTTGATGATTAAGGTTTCATCGCGGCCAACGGGATTGGGAAACAAATCAATCTGAGGTTCATCGGGCAATGTCAAACCAATTTCATTTTTTAAGATTTGAATTCCACCCAGTGTATTCCCCACAACAAGGGCTGGTTTGTCGCTATTGAAGATATTGGCAATAGCAGGCCAAGCTCGTCCGCCCAGATTTATGGCAGTATATTTCTGAGTAATGGAGTTATAGATCAGATTCCTGATGCCATCACCCGAAGTGGTAGGAGCCCGGAAGTCTGGAATAATTGTTAGTACTCCGCGCTGGTCTGCCAAAATCAAATCTGCCCGCCCATCTCCATTCAAATCACCAGCGGCAAAGGCTGGATTCTGACGATCGGTGCTGGTATCCAGTCCCAGAAAACTACCGGTCTCCATCGAATAATTGTATTGATTGCCGGGCCCCAGATTCCGCCAGTACTGCACTGCACCCGTGCTTTTTCCTAATAGTATATCCAGAAGCCCGTCCTGGTCAATATCCACCAGCAACACATTTTCAGCTTGGCCAATCTGAAAACCGGTTGACTCGATGGCTTGACCTGAGAAGTTCAGGTAGTTGGATGACCGATTGGGTATGTAGTGCAACGAGGTAACTCCACTTTGTGGATTGGTACCGGTAAACACCAGATCCTGCGTGGCATCATGATTTATATCGGCAAACTGAATTTTTACGTTGTAAAATCCGGCAAAGGAAAAATTGAGATAATCGGTTGTAACCCGTTTATAACTGGGTTCATTTTGCGAGCCAACATTTTCATAGAGATAAATGGAACTCGAAAAATCCGAGTCGGCATAGAAGCTAATGAAGAAATCAAGGTCACCATCGCCATCCGCATCTGCAAACGCAGGAACCGAGTAATCCCCAACATCGATCATCTCATCCTGAAGAAACGATGTTTTCTGAAAGGTAAACTGGGGCTGCTGATTGGTGCCGGTATTTTTATAGAACCACATTGACTTTTGAAAATTGATATTGGTAAACGTGCGTGCATAAACATTGGGGGAAGCGATCAAATCCAAGGTACCGTCAAAGTCAAGGTCTTCCAGGTAAGGTGCTGGAAAAATCAAAAAATTAATGGGGTTGGGGGAAGGAAAAGGCGAGGCTGTGGTCATCAGTGCATTTTCTGCAGTTCCTTCGTTTGGCAACAAGTATACCCGCGCACAGGTTTCTTCTGAAAACAGAATTTCCCGGTCGCCATCTTGATCCAGGTCTACGGTGAGCAATGCCTTACCTCCGGCATGCTGGGTTCGGCCACCGGGCAACGAGGTACACGTCTGACCAAAGGCAAACTTACCGCAATCACATTCTTCAAAATTTCCAAAATTCTGGGTGACCCTTTCCAATTGTAACGAGTCGCAGGTGCCGGTTCTTTCTATACTTAAGTTTTTGTGAAACTCCACTGTACCGATGCCAACAAATCGAACATTTAGAATATCCAGATCCCCATCACCATCCACATCATCAATAGCCGGGATATCCGATTCATTTACTTTCAGATTGACATTGCCGGAGAAGCCTTTGGTGAGGAGCGGAAAGCCCGGGTTAAAGGAACGCCACCGTAACGACTGGCCGGGCAGTGTCATGTTTACATAAACTGCCATACCGAAGGGGTCGCTTGTGAAAATATCTTTGCGGCCATCACAATTAAAATCACGCAACAGCATCCACTGAGTTACTCCTTCCGGAAACAACTCTTCATACTGCGGAGCATATTGATATTGACTGGAAACATTGAGATACGTGAGTATTTTATCGGCAGTGCGGTCAAACAACACCAAATCTTGTTTGCTATCGCCATTCAAGTCCATGGTGTTTACCTGTATGGAATTAAGTCCTCCGGCCCAGGGCAAGGCCAGGGATTTGCCATCCACTTCAACGGGAATGCTTTGATCAAGGAGGTAGGTAAACTGAGCCTTACTGCCAAACGCCAGGAAATAAAAAAGTACGAGCCACCCCGGTTTCATAATAAAAAATTTCCTTACAATTAACGCTGACCTGCAGCCACCTGTTATCTTTCCTGCAAGATACTTTAGTTTAGCACATTCGCATGCAGATTGAACAGCTCTACCAACGGTTTTTAGAATCAGGAAAGATTTCAACAGATACCCGTCAAATTTCTGAAGGTTCCCTATTTTTTGCTTTGCGCGGAGATAAATTCAATGCGAATGAATTTGCTTCACAGGCATTGGAGCGCGGTGCCTCTTTTTGCGTGATTGATGACGCACGATTTGCACAGGATAACCGATGCATTCTCGTGGATGACGTTCTCAAAACCCTCCAGGATCTGGCCCGATACCACCGGTCAAAATTAACGCTACCCGTGATTGGACTCACCGGATCGAATGGTAAGACCACCAGCAAGGAATTGGTACTGGCTGTACTGAGTAAAAAATTCAACGCCTACGCAACCAGGGGAAACCTGAACAATCATATTGGTGTTCCCTTAACGGTCTTAGCGATAGATCATTCCTATGACATAGCCATCGTGGAGATGGGTGCCAATCACGTAGGCGAAATTGCAATGCTTTGCTCCATCGCCAACCCTACTCACGGCTTTATCACCAACATTGGCAAAGCACACATCGGTACCTTTGGCGGGTTCGAAAATATTATTCGGGGTAAATCTGAATTGTATCAGCATTTGATTACCAACCAGGGTACGGTATTCATCCATTCACAGAACGCAATCCTGGCCAATATGGCCAAGCGGTTTAAGAGCCCTTACTTTTATCCGGCTGAAGGTGATTATTACCAGGCGCAGATATTGGATGCCGATCCGTTTATTCGCTACCGATCCGAGCGCGGAGAAGTGGTGCAAACTCAACTCACTGGGGCTTACAATTTTGAAAATATTGCAGTGGCTCTTTGCATCGGAAAATATTTTGGTGTCGATGAGCAGGCGGCCAACCAGGCAGTGGCTGCGTATGTACCAACCAATATGCGGTCGCAGATTATCAAGAAGGGCTCCAACACCATAATTATGGATGCCTATAATGCCAACCCCAGTTCGATGGAGGCAGCCATTCAAAATCTCGCATCCTTGAAAGCATCGCATAAAGTGGCTATTGTAGGCGACATGTTTGAGCTGGAACAAGAAGCGCAAAAAGAACACGCCCGTATAGGAGAACTCCTGCAAGAGAAGAATTTTGATCGTGTTTATCTGTGTGGGTCATTAATGAAATCTGCGAAGGAAAGGAATCCATCAGCACATTATTTTGAAAGCAAGGAGTTCCTTGTGGAGGAATTGAAAAGAAACCCAATCTCTGATTCAATGATCCTGGTAAAAGCTTCTCGGGGTATTGGGCTGGAGACAGTTGTTGAGTATCTTTAGTTTATGAAAACCGGGTTAGCTTTTTTATTCTCCTTCCTTTCGCTTACGCTGTTCGCGCAGGAATGGTATAAAATGCCAAAGGATACGGAAACCCGTTGGGCGAGTTTCGAAAATCCTTCGGCAGCAAAAGGTAAGGGCGGTGCCGAGAACAAACACGCCAAAGGTCATCCGTCTGAAATGTTTAAACCCGGAGAGACGAAGACCCTGCTGGATAACTCCGGAGCAGGCATCATCCAACGGATCTGGATGACCATCAGCGACCGCACTCCGCATGTCCTGCGATCTATTAAAATTGAAATGTATTGGGATGGTGCCACCACCCCGGCTGTGTCTGCTCCCCTGGGTGATTTTTTTGGATTGGCTCTGGGAAGAAAAGTTGCATTTGAAAATGCCTTATTCTCTGACCCGGAAGGTCGGTCGTTTACCTGTTACATTCCCATGCCGTATCGTAAACATGCCCGGATTGTGCTGGTGAATGAGAGCGACAAGGCGGTAAATCTTTTTTACGATGTGAACTTTCAGCAAGTAAAAAATCATGATGAGGAGGTTTTGTATTTTCATACCTGGTGGAACCGTATTGTAAAGACTGAATTGGCAAAGGACTTTGTTATTCTGCCTACAGTAACCGGCAAGGGCCGGTTTTTGGGAACCAACATGGGGATCATCACAGATCCGCATTATGAAAAAAGCTGGTGGGGTGAGGGCGAAGTAAAAATTTATACCGATGGTGACGGGGAGTTGCCAACCTTAAATGGCACCGGTACGGAAGATTACATTGGCACCGGTTGGGGGCAAGGCCAGTTTGTGCATCGGTATCAAGGGTGTATTGTAGCGGATGAAGCAAGCAGGCAATGGGCGTTTTACCGATATCACATTCCAGATCCTGTATACTTTCAATCCAATTGTAAAGTAACCATTCAGATAATGGGGGGTGAAATGACTGACAATGTTAGGAGATACTCAAAAAATGGTGCCGCTTTGGTTCCGGTAACCGTGGCGGGCGAGAAGGAATTTGTAAAATTATTTGAGCGTACTCCGATGCCGCAATTGCATGATTCAACCTTTCCGCAAGGCTGGACTAACTTTTACCGGAGTGATGATGTATCGGCCACTGCTTATTTTTATCTGAATTCGCCCACGAATGGACTGCCCGCTATTCAACCTGCTGCCTTGCGCGGGCAAGATCTTCCTGAGAAATATTGAGCAACAATAAATTGAATCTCTATGGATTTTTCCGGCATATTCACTTTTCTAAAAGCCATTGCCAAAAACAATAACCGTGAGTGGTTTGAAAAAAACAAACCGAACTACCTAAATGCCAAAACTCAGTTTGAGGATTTTCTCGAGGCATTTCATAAAGAACTTCTCAAGTTTGATGAAAGTCTGGCCGGGTTAAATCCCCGGAAGCAGGGATTTCGCATTTACCGCGATGTGCGATTCAGTAAAGACAAAAGGCCCTATAAAGTGAACATGGGGGCTGGGTTTTCGGCCCGTGGTAAAATGGATCAGGAACCGGGCTATTATATTCACATCGAACCAGGAAAAAGTTTTATAGCCGGTGGATTTTACATGCCTAACCCGGAAAATCTGGTAAAGATCCGGCAGGAGATTGACTACAACTCCAAGGCATTTCTTAAAATCCTGAACGAAAAGAAATTCAAGAAAGCATTCTCGGGCCTCGATGACTTCGACAAGCTAAAAACGGCCCCGAAAGGATACCCGAAGGATCATCCTCACATTGAATTCCTAAAGAACAAAAGCTTCATCGTTTCACACAACTTTGGGGATAAGGAAGTTTTGGACAAGAAGTTTGTAAAAACGGCTGCTGAAACAGCCCGATTGATTAAGCCACTGAATGATTTTCTTAAGTCAGCGATTGAATAGCTATTACTTTTTTGTTGTAACTGTTGCTTAGCGATCTCTTCGCAGCATCCATTTCATCAGGGGTCCGCTGCTCATGCTGGTTACCAGCGCCATAATCACTAAGGAGACAAATACCTTCGCATTGATTAATCCATTTTCAAGGGCGATCAGGCCAAGAATAATTTCCATGGCTCCGCGGGCATTCATTCCAAAGGCGGCTGCCATCGATTCGCGCCACGTGAAGCCACCCAGTCGGGTACCCAAGCCGCTTCCGATAATTTTTCCCGCAAAGGCAATGGCAATGATGGCCAGCGTAAGCAATAAATCGAAATTGGCAATAAAGTTTACTTTCAAACCGATGGAAACAAAAAAGAGAGGGGCAAAAATGTTGTTGATGAATTGATGTACAATTTCCTTGGCTCGTTCACTGAGGTGTTCCGAATCGCCCAGTGCAACACCAACAATAAATGCACCGAAAATAGCGTGTATGCCAATGTATTCAGTAAAAGCAGCAGCCAGGAAACAAAGTGCCAATGACAAAGAGAGCAAACCACCCGGCCAGGCAAGTTTTCGATTTACCCACGGCAAACCGCGATTGATTAATCCGCGGCCTAAGGTTAGCATGACCAAGGTAAAGCCAACCGTTAGCATGACAGTATTCCATAGTGAGATATTCTGTTCTTTTCCAATCATGCCTAAGACCACCGAAAAGATCAACCAGCCAATTAAATCATTAATCATGGCGGATGAGATTACCAGCATGCCCATGCGCGATTTGAAAATATTAAGGTCCATGAGGATGCGGGCAATTACCGGCAGGGCCGTTATGGCCATGGAAGTGCCCATAAGCAGGGAGTAGGCAAGATGTCGTTCGCCATCAGTGCTACCAAAAAATACCGGAAAGAAGTAGGGAAAAATAAATCCGATGGCAAAAGGAATTATTAATCCAAGTGTACTGGTATAGAAAGCCTGTCGTCCTTGTTGCAGTACAATATGAAGATCCACTTCAAGCCCGGCAATGAAAAGCAGCATAACCACGGCTACTTGTACAAATCCATCAAGAACTAAGGAGGAAGATCCGGTTGGAAAAAGGCCCTGAAACCATTCGGGATTAATCATGCCCAGGATCGTAGGCCCCAGGATAATACCCGCTAAAATTTCACCAACCACTGCGGGTTGTTTTATTTTGCGGGCGGCTTCAGCAAACAAGCGACCCATAATCAGCATGACACTTAGCTGAACCAGCAAACTCATCACCTCCTGTTGGCTAAGTTTGGTCATGCATGACGGGGTTGAATTACCAATACATTACAAGGCAAGTCATTAAAGATGTATTCCTGATCGTGTGGAAAAACGCGATCGAATAATGAAAATCGTCTGCGAGGAGCACCCAATACCAACAAATCGGCTTCTTTTCGTTCGGCAAACCGGGCTAACTCGAAGCCTGATTTACCGGAAAGCATTTTGATGTTGACTTTAAGATTGTGATGCGGTATGCGTTCCAGCATTTTTTCCACTTCTGCAGTTTCCTCGCGCAGCATATTTTGTTTGGTTTGCGCATACTCCTCTTCCGTGCATTGTTCGTTGGCAGAAAGCGCCAGGCCAAGTAGTTTCAGTTCCCGAACAATGTGAATCCAACCTCCGGGTTGAAGATAGGCCCATTGACAAGCTGCTTGGATCGCATCCTCTATATAGGGGCTATCCTCCGCATTTACGACAATGTTTTTAAGGGGCTTTGCCTCTAACGAAGGATTGGTAATCATCAGCACTGAGCATTTCGCTTTGCGCATGATGGTACGGGCTACGGTACCCAGGTAATGATTGACAAGGTTTTCTTTTTTGAGTGCACCCGCAAGCAATAAATCAACTGACTCCTCCTTGCACGCACGCAGTATTTCCTTCACGGGATCACCTTTTCTCCAAAGTACCTTGCAACCAGCAGGGCTGAGTCCTGAAACACGAAGGAGTTCTTTCATTTTATGATCTTCTTCCAATCCGTGCTCGCCAACATGAATCAAGATCAGGGTGGCCTTAAAATGGTCCATGAACCGCTTCGCTTCCGCCAGCATCGCCTTAGCCGTTGGTGAAAATGCGATTGCCAGCCCAATTACCTTCATGTTCATCAGTGATGGAAAAATAATAAACTACCAAATGTCTACCTCGATTTTTTGGCTTTATCTCATATTTTTTGTGATCATTGATGTACGATTCTACATGCTGAGTAAAAAATTCAGAGACATCATTATTGGAAAAGACACCTACATTGTTTCGTGGGTAGAATATAAGAATGCCATTTTAAGAGGTCATTTGATCGTGGTTTCCATTTTTGTTGGACTCACCTACCTGGTAACCGATTGGCTCAATGGAATTCAAGGCAATAAGGTCTACTACCTGGCAGTAATTATCTCAGCGATCATTACGCTGTTGCTTAACCGAAAGGGAAAGTATCGGTTGGCGAATGTATTATTTATGCTAATGATCAATGCAATTATCTTTCTCTTTGCATCAAATGACTATGTTCGATCCGGAGTCTATATGTTCTTTGTAATTTCAGGCATTACAGGGTTTGCCTTGTTTGGGCATAAAGACCGCACACTCGCCATTGGTTTTGCTTCGTTGTCTGCCATCTTATTCTTTTTGTCTTACTGGGGTGGGTTTAGCATTCAACCAAAGCAGGTATTTACAGAAGAATTTTTGCGAATAAACTTTGCCATTAATTTCATCATTGCACTTGCCACCGGCATCGCGTTGCTCTATTTTTTAATTGATGTCAATTACGCGGCAGAAAAGGAGTTGTTGATCAAGAACGACTTGCTAGTGAAGACCAATAAAGAGCTGGACCGGTTTGTGTACAGTGCTTCGCATGACTTACGCGCACCTTTACGTTCTTTGTTAGGCCTGATTGAAATTTCGCAGAAATCGGTGAGTAAGGAGGAAATTGATCAATGCCTTGACCTGATGAAACAGCGTATTCACAACATGGATGACTTTATTCGAGAAATCATCGACTTTTCGAGAAACTCCAGACAAGAAATCAAGATCGATACGTTTCGGTTATTACCGGTAGTGAAGGAAATCATTGATGACCTGAAGTTTGCGGATGGATTGGAACAGATCTACGTTCGGTTGAATATTCCGTCCGACCTGGAAATAAAAACTGACCAGACTCGTCTTAAAGTAATTTTAAATAACCTGATTGGTAATGCTTTTAAATACCACGATGAATTGAAAGAGCAACAAGAAGTGTTTATCAGGGCCACATTGGAGAAGGATCAAGTAAGAATTGATATAGAGGATAATGGGTTGGGAATAGCAGAAGAACATCAAAGCAAAATTTTTGAAATGTTTTACAGGGCCTCAGAAAAGTCGCAGGGTTCAGGATTAGGGTTGTACATTGTACGCGAGACGTTATCGAAATTAAAGGGATCCATTCAGTTAAAATCGAAAGCTGGAGGCGGCTCCGTGTTTACGATCTGGGTTCCGAATCGGCAATAACATGGGTTTACTGAAGATCATACTAGGCAACCAGGCACCCAGCACCGAGAGTGAAAAGAGAAAAATCACCCTGGGTGCTTACCTGCTTTTAATCTATATCGGAATTGATCTTTTCTTTTTTATTGTCAACCTGTTCAATGAAGAAGGTCAACCCTGGTCGCTATTTCTGGGGTTTGCAATATCATCGGGCTGTTTGTTGTTGCTGCGAATGGGTTATGTAAACACAGCAATTGTCATTCACTTAATTCGAAGTAATGCATTTGCCTATTATTTCTGCGTGGTAGACTTTAACCCCCTGCTTACGGGTTCCTATCTCTATTTTATTCCTTGCAGCCTGGGGGCGTTGGCGGTCTTTGGGTATCGCGAACGGTGGAAAGGTATCGGGTTCACCGTGTTAAGTTATTTTCTGTTCTCACTGGCCATCTTTAAGCTTGATCAATTCCATCCGAACGATGCTCATTTTTATTTGATTGTCAGCTTTATGATCGTTTTGATCATTGGTATTTTGATCGTGATCTTCTTTGATCGGATGGTCCAGAATTCCGAAAACAGAATTCTTGCTAAGAATGAGGAACTGCTCAAAGCCAACCAGGAGTTAGATCGGTTTGTTTATAGTGCCTCGCATGATTTGAGGGCACCGCTCACTTCCATGGCCGGTCTTATTCATTTAGCACAACGCGATCAGGCCGAAGCGCCCTATTATCTCTCGCTGATGCACGAGCGCCTGAAAGTCATGGACAACTACATTCGCGACATTGTGGAGTATTCGCGCAACACCCGGCTTGACCTGATGTTTAAGGACGTTTCTATGAAAGCCCTGGTAGAAGACGTGATTAGTTCATTGAAATATGCGGTGGATGTAGGTAAGGTAAACATTAATCTTCAGGTCGGTGACGATGTTACCGTCAAGACGGATCAATCCCGATTGCGCGTTGTATTGAATAACCTGATCGGGAACGGCTTCAAATACCAGGACTTTACGAAACCAAATCCGTTTTTGAAGATTTTTACTTCCCGGGAGGACGGAATTCTGAAGATTCACATTGAAGATAATGGCATTGGCATTCGGGAGGAACATCATCCCAGAATATTTGAGATGTTTTATCGTGCCAATGATCTGACGGAGGGTTCAGGCCTCGGACTTTACATTGCCCGGGAAACGATGGCCAGACTTCAAGGCGAGATAACATTTTCGTCTTCCTATGGGCAGGGTTCCCGGTTTACCATTTCCATTCCGGTCAAATCTTTTTGATCAACACTGCCTGTCCGGCTATCGACTAATTTCTATCTTTGCGGCTTATGGCTAATCAGGAAGACAATCTTTTCAAAAATGTGATCTCCCATGCGAAGGAGTATGGGTTTATTTTTCCCTCCAGCGAAATCTATGACGGACTAAGTGCAGTTTATGACTATGGTCAAAACGGATCGGAACTAAAGAATAATATCAAAGAATATTGGTGGAAATTTATGACGTTGCTGCACGATAATATTGTGGGTATTGATGCAGCAATTTTTATGCACCCTACCACCTGGAAGGCATCTGGTCACGTGGATGCTTTTAACGATCCGATGATTGATAACAAAGACTCAAAAAAGCGGTACCGTGCGGATCAATTAATTGAAGGGGTGATCGAAAAACTGGAGGAGAAGATTGAGAAGGAGGTTGAAAAGGCAGCTAAGCGCTTTGAAAATTTCGATCGGGCCATGTTTGTCAGCACCAATGCCCGGGTGGTGGAGTACCAAAAGAAGATTGATGAGATCAACGCACGCATGAAAGATGCGCTCAGCCGGAGTGACATGGCCGATTTGAAACAGTTGGTCATTGATTTGGATATTGCTGATCCAGTTTCCGGAACCAAAAACTGGACGGATGTGCGTCAGTTCAATTTGATGTTCTCCACCGAAATGGGGTCTGTGGCCGAAGATGCGAATAGGATTTACTTGCGTCCCGAAACAGCGCAGGGAATTTTTGTCAATTTTCTGAACGTTCAAAAAACCGGCCGGATGAAAATTCCATTTGGGATCGCGCAGATCGGAAAGGCCTTTCGAAATGAGATTGTAGCTCGGCAGTTCATCTTCCGCATGCGGGAGTTTGAGCAGATGGAGATGCAGTTTTTTGTGAAGCCGGGCGAAGAGATGAAATGGTATGAGTACTGGAAGGAGAAGCGCTTGAAATGGCATCAGGCGTTGGGATTAGGAAATGACAACTACCGATACCATGATCATCTCAACCTGGCGCATTATGCCAACGCAGCTTGCGACATTCAGTTTAATTTCCCAATGGGCTTCCGCGAGTTAGAAGGGATTCATTCGCGCACCGATTTTGATTTAAAGAGCCACGAAAAATATTCGGGTAAAAAGCTGCAATACTTCGATTCGGAGGACAATCAAAATTACATTCCGTATGTAGTAGAGACTTCAGTGGGTCTTGACCGCATGTTTCTTTCGGTGTTGGCATCGGCATACCACGAAGAAAAACTCGAGGATGGAAGTGATCGGGTAGTGTTACGAATTCCGCCTCCCCTGGCACCCAATAAAGTAGCCATCCTGCCGTTAATGAAAAAGGACGGGTTGCCGGAAAAAGCACAAGAAATCATGAATCTGTTGAAGTTTGATTTTCGTTGCTTTTATGAAGAAAAAGATGCTATCGGGAAGCGATACCGAAGGCAGGACGCAATCGGGACACCCTACTGCATTACGGTGGATCACCAAACGCTGCAGGATAATACGGTAACCATTCGCAACCGGGATACGATGAAACAAGAACGGGTAGCCATTGCCGCAGTGAAGTCCGTAATTCAGGATTCAGTTTCTATGGCCGAGTTACTAAAACGCATTTGACGTGAGATTTGCCTTATTGGCAGTATTGGCGCAACTCTTGTATAAAGCCTATCAGGAGTTGCGCTTTCGTTTTTATTACGGCCCCATTTTTCACCGGTTTCTCAATCATCGATACGCCTACTATACAGCGCTGCCTTGGTCTTTGAAAATGAAATTTCTACGTCTGGCGCGCGATCATTATGAGTACTTCGAGTTTATTCCAAGAGCACCATTGAAATTAACGCGTGCCATGAAAGCAATCATTTCCTGTGCTGCAGCACAACTGATTTTATTTCTTCCTTCGAAAGCGTTATCATATTATAAGCGCATTATCGTTTACCCTGACTATTACAACTCGAGAATAACAAAAAGACGGCATAAGGGTGAAGTTAATCCCGGATTAAAGACCATCGTTTTCAGCTGGCGTGGCATAGCGGAAGGCTTGAATCGGGAAGATGATGGGATTAATTTACTGCTCCACGAATTTGCACATGCGCTTTGGTTGGAACATAAAATGATTGACCAATATGAAGTGCTCGATATGGAGATAGTTGAAGAAGTGGAGCGCTACGCAGAGAAGGAAATGGCCAACCTGCAAGCTGATGAGAATCATTTCTTTCGAAAGTATGCGTTTGACAATATGGAAGAGTTTTTCGCGGTGGCGGTTGAAAATTTCTTTGAGCGTCCGGAACCGTTTCAACAGGCACAACCTGAACTTTATCTTATTTTAGCACGGCTTTTTAAACAAGATCCGCTCAAGCTAAAGATGCCCAAGGTGCAAAAGCCTTTATTTGGATAATGAGTGGACGTAACCGATGATGAACTGGCAACAACTTCTTTCCGGCACCCGGCTCCATCAAAAAGCCGATTCGCCTGAATCGACCCGCAGTGCTTTTGAACAGGATTTTGACCGCATAATTTTTTCACATCCTTTTCGCAGACTACAGGACAAAACCCAGGTACACCCGTTGCCGGAACATGATTTTGTTCATACTCGCCTTACACACAGCCTGGAAGTTTCCAGCGTAGGCCGATCGTTGGGGAGACGGGTGGGAGAGGTGCTGATTCAGCACCATCCCGAGTTAGACAGATTTTCATCCCATGATTTTGGAACCATCGTTGCCTCTGCATCGCTGGCCCATGATTTGGGCAACCCACCGTTTGGTCACTCCGGAGAAGATGGATTAAGTGATTTTTTTCTACACTACGAAGGCCGACAATACAAGCCTCACTTTTCAGAAGCAGAGTGGGCAGACCTCACCCATTTTGAAGGCAATGCGCAAGGGTTTCGGATTTTAAATAAGAGTCAATACCAGGGGTTGCGATTAACGGTTGCCACCTTGGGTGCATTTACCAAGTATCCTTGCCCAGCATTATTTCCGGAGCGTGACAAGAGTCGCAAGAGCCAGAAAAAATTTGGCTTTTACCAAACAGAACAATCGTTGTTTAAAGATGTGGCTGAGCAAGTGGGTTTAATTAAACAGGGAGAATATGCCTGGTGCCGGCATCCACTAGCATTTTTAGTAGAGGCAGCTGACGATATCTGTTACAACATCATTGATCTGGAAGATGGTTGCCGGCTTGGCCTTGTATCAGTAAACGATACGATCGAATTATTGGCAGGAATTTTACGAGAAGATTTCAATCCTGCAAAGGCAGCCCGGATAGAAAGCACAGACGAAAAGATAGGCGTTTTAAGGGCCATGGCTATCGGTAAATTGATAACGGATGTCGTGGAGGTATTTCTGGAAAATGAGCCAGCTTTATTGACAGGCACCTTTGATCAGGCCCTCACTGATTTAGGTGCCTACAAAAGTGAGTTGAAAGCAATCATTGATATTTCTATTGAAAGAATATATAGAGCCCGCCATGTGATAGAAATCGAATCGGCTGGCTTTGAAGTGTTGCCTGGGTTGTTGCATGAATTTATTAAAGCTGCCGAGCATCTGGTGAAGAAGAATCAGGCCCGCAAATACACAAACCTGGCTCGGTTGTTACCTCCTGAAATAACCGGCATTATCCTGGCTAATCCAGGTAACACGTACCTGCATTTTCGCGAAGTGATCGATTTCATTTCAGGTTTAACCGACCACCACGCACTTTCACTCTATCGAAAGATCAAAGGATTTGAACTTTGAGATAGTACACATCCATCCACAAGCGGGGCAAATCCTGTTTAAGATCAGGAAATTTAAAAGCAAAATTCCTTAGTTTTGGGCCACTTTTAACAAACCTGGTAATCAGGTACTTCAAACATGTGGACTAGGGTTGCCCAATTTATTATTCGATATCGGATGCTCCTCATTGGGATCATTGGGGTAATCACCCTGTTCATGGGCTATCATGCGCTAAAGGTGGAAATGAGCTATGAGTTTACCCGAACCGTTCCGCCCAACGATCCGGACATGGTCTACTTTAACGAGTTCAAGAAACAGTTTGGTGAGGATGGGAACATGATGGCGATCGGAATTAAGGACAGTTCCATCTATCAGCTCGAGAATTTTGAAAAGCTCCGGCAGTTTAGCAATGATATAAAAAGGATTGAAGGGGTTAATGAAGTATTATCACTTCCATTTCTCCGGATAATCTTAAAGGACACGGTAGAGAAAAAGTTCTACTTCGCTTCCTTGTTTTCAGACTCCATTAAAACGCAGCAGGAACTGGACAGCTTACTAACCATCGCCAGGGGTCAAACTTTTTACATGGGGCAATTGGTGAATGTTGACAATGGAGCTACTTTGGTATTGGCACCAATGAACAAGGAGTTTGCCAATTCAGCCAGACGGTTGGATGTAACTAAAAGTTTGATTCGGTTGGGCACTGAGTTTACCGAAAAGACCGGAATAAAAATTCATTATGCCGGGTTGCCCTTCGTCCGGTCGGTGATGGCAGAGCAAGTACGAAAGGAATTATCCTTCTTTCTCTATCTGTCAGCCATTGTTACCGGTGTTATCATGCTCATCTTCTTTCGGTCGGTGCGAGCTGTGATTTTTTCCATGATCATGATAGGGGTGGTGGTTGTTTGGACGATTGGAACAATTGTCCTGCTTGGATTCAAAATTAGCTTGTTAAGCGGATTGATACCCCCGGTGATCGTCACGATTGGTATTACCAATGCAATTTATCTCCTGAATAAGTATCACCTGGAATATGTCAGCCGCCAGAACAAGATGGAGGCAATTCAGGCCGTGGTGAAGAAGATGGGGTTGGCTACATTTCTTACCAACCTTACAGTGGCCATTGGATTTCTCACCTTGTTATCGACTGATATTACGATACTCCGTGAATTTGGAATCGTTGCGGGCATCAACATCATTGCGCTTTTTGTAGTGAGCCTGGTGATGATTCCGGGAATTCTTTCCTGGATGCCGGAGCCGACACCAAAACATCTTCGTCATCTCAATTTTAAATTCCTGGGCGGTTTTGTAAGCGCCATCGATCTGTTGGTACACCGGCACAGGATGTTTATTTATTCGGCTACGGCCGTACTTACCCTGCTGGCCATCTTTGGAATGACCCGGCTGTATTCGGTGTCGTACATGGTCGATGATATTCCCGAAGACAGTGATATTAAAAAGGATTTAAATTTTGTTGAGGAAAACTTCAACGGAATTATGCCCTTGGAAATTGAGGTAGATTTAAAGACCAAGCGGAAGAAACCGTTACAAAACTTAAAAATTGTTAAAACAATCGATGCTTTTGAATCATCGCTTGATTCGATTACCGTTACATCAAGACCCATTTCCGTTCTTAGCTTTATCAAGGCTTCGCGTCAGGCGTATTATGGAAATAATCCGGAGTGGTACGCGCTGCCCACCTCTGACATTGAGGCAAAATACGTGTTGAGTTACCTGAAGGGCCAGACCGACAACAGCGGATTGTTCAATGCGTTTGTGGATACAACCTATAGCAAAATGCGGATCTCCATGCAAATGGCCGACATCGGTTCAATTAAAATGGATTCGCTCGTGCATCAGGTAATTGAACCCAAAGCGGCCAACCTGGTAACCGAATTGAAGAAAACATTGCGCTCAGAAAGTGACACGGTCACGGTTTCCGTTACCGGATCCTCCAAGATATTCATCAAGGGAAATAAATTCCTGATCGCGAACCTTACTGAAAGTTTAATTCTTGCCTGTGTTCTGATCACCCTTTCCATGGCCATCTTATTTGCCAACGCACGCATGATTCTGATTTCTCTGATTCCTAACCTGATTGCGCTGATGATTACAGCGGGATTGATGGGCTACTTCAACATTCCGCTGAAAGCCAGCACCGCCTTGATTTTCAGCATCACCTTTGGAATTTCGGTAGATAATTCCATTCGCTTCCTGGCGAAATACCGGCAGGAACTTCTTTCCAGTGGGTTTTTTGTACCACGTTCGGTGAGTGAAAGTATTCTGGAAACCGGCAAGAGCATCATTTACACCTCGATCGTATTGTTTGCGGGCTTTATCATCTTTGCATTCTCCGATTTTGGGGGCACGGTTGCATTAGGATTGTTAACATCGACCACGCTGGTTATTTCCATGTTCACCAACCTGATCTTGTTGCCAGCCTTGATTATGACTTTTGATAAGCCTAAAAAATCAAAGGAGCATTTGCCCATTGATGATTTTGACTCCAGCTTCATTGGAGAATTGGAGGAAGAAATCGATCTGAGCAAGATCAAGATTCACGATCGACAAGGTTCAGCCGAGTAAGAGGGGGTAGGCCCCAGCTTCCTTCACGGCTTTCATCATCCGAGTTAAAATCTCCCGTTTCCAATCCTTAAAATATCCTAAATTGCGCCCTCTATTTTTAGGCGAAGTGAGCAACTACAAGGAATTCAAAGATCTGGACCTGGCCCGGGTGGCCACTGAAATACTTGCTTTCTGGAAGGAAGAAAAGATTTTCGAAAAGTCGGTGAGCAACCGCGAGGGAAGCCCCACGTTTACGTTTTACGAAGGCCCACCTTCCGCCAATGGCACCCCCGGCATTCACCATGTCATGGCCCGCACGGTTAAAGATATTTTTTGCCGGTTCAAAACGCTGCAGGGATATCAGGTAAACCGAAAAGGAGGATGGGATACGCACGGGCTACCGGTAGAGTTACAGGTGGAAAAAGAGTTAGGCATCACCAAGGATGACATTGGCCGCAAGATTTCAGTAGAAGAGTATAACCGGAAGTGCCGCGAAACGGTGATGAAGTACAAAGACCAGTGGGACGACCTGACCCTGAAGATGGGCTATTGGGTGGATCTGGAGAAGCCGTACATCACCTACGAAAAGGAATACATCGAATCGCTGTGGTGGATTTTGAAACAGTTGTATGATAAGAAGTTGTTGTATAAGGGGTACACCATTCAGCCCTACTCTCCGGCAGCGGGTACGGGATTAAGTTCTCACGAATTGAATTTACCCGGGTGCTACAAAGATGTTAAAGACACTTCCATCGTGGCACAGTTTAAAGTGAAGCGCGATGCGAAGTCGGAGTTTTTGTTTAACGGAACAGATCGCGAAGTCTCAATTCTTGCATGGACCACCACTCCATGGACTTTACCTTCTAACACCGCCCTGGCGGTGGGCGAGAAGATAAAATATGTTCAGGTTGATACCTTTAATGTTTATACTCATAAGCCGATTAGTGTTGTACTCGCCAAAGATCTGCTTGGAAAATATTTTTCAGAGAAGAACAAAGAGTTATCGTTAGAATCTTACAAACCTGGCGATAAAAATATTCCTTTTAAGACCCTTCGTGAATTTACGGGGCGGGAGTTGATCGGACTCCGCTATGAGCAACTCATGCCATACCTCCAACCATTCTATGATGCAGACAAAGCATTTCAGGTGGTGGCTGGTGATTTTGTAACCACCGAGGATGGAACAGGCGTGGTGCATATGTCCCCCACGTTTGGTGCCGATGACTTCCGGGTAGCAAAGCAGCATGGCATTCCGGCACTCACCATTAAAGATGAAGCCGGCAATGAAGTGCCGACCGTTGATAAGAAAGGAAAATTTATTTCTGAGATCGGAAGGCACCTGGCGGAGGGAGTCAAAAAATTTGGAATCAAAACCCATAAGCCTTTGGGTATTGATGACTTTTACGTAAAGAACTACACGAATGAAGATGAAACGCATCCGGATTATAAAAACACGGATGTCATCATCTCCATTATTTTGAAAGAAGAGAATAAGGCCTTTAAGGTGGAGAAGTATGAGCATACTTACCCGCATTGTTGGCGTACCGATAAACCTGTTTTGTACTATCCGTTGGACAGCTGGTTCATCCGCACGACAGCGTTAAAGGACCGGATGGTTGAACTTAACAAGACCATTAACTGGAAGCCGGAGTCAACCGGAACCGGAAGGTTCGGTAACTGGCTCGAAAATCTTGTGGACTGGAATTTGTCGCGCTCTCGGTATTGGGGCACACCGTTGCCCATCTGGCGAACCAAGGACGGGAAAGAAGAAATTTGCATTGGCTCAATCAAGCAACTTCAAAGCGAAATCGAACGGGCGAAAGGAGCGAGCATTCAAAATTCAAAGTTCAAGATTCAGGATTCGGAATTTGATTTACACCGTCCGTTTGTTGACGAAATCACACTGGTAAGTTCAAAAGGCGAGCCCATGTACCGCGAGCCAGATCTGATTGATGTATGGTTCGACTCGGGGGCCATGCCCTACGCTCAGTGGCATTATCCGTTTGAGAATAAAGAGATATTCGAGCGAAATTACCCGGCCGATTTTATTGCCGAAGGTGTTGATCAAACCCGCGGCTGGTTTTTTACCCTGCATGCCATTGCGGTGATGTTGAGTGAGAGCAGTGAGGAAATCAAAGCCGTGAATAAAAAGGTGGGCAATGGGGGAGTTTCGTTCAAAAATGTGATTTCCAATGGGCTTGTGCTGGATAAAAACGGCAACAAGATGAGTAAGAGTAAGGGCAATGTTGTGAACCCTTTTGATACCCTTGCCAAATACGGTCCGGATGTGGTGCGCTGGTACATGATGGAAAATGCCCCCCCCTGGGATAATCTCAAATTTGATTTTGATGGCATTGTTGAAACACAACGCAGATTTTTCGGAACGTTAATCAATACCTATTCCTTCTTTGTACTCTATGCCAACATCGATGGTTTCGTAAAAGACGAGCTGAATAATGTTCCCTTTGATAAGTTGGCTCCGCTTGATAAATGGATCATCACCAAAGAGCAATCATTAATTGAGGAAGTTACCGCAGCCTATAACGACTACGAACCCACCAAAGCCGCCAGGGCTATTCAGGAATTTGTAAACGATCACTTATCGAATTGGTACGTACGCCTTAATCGGAAGCGCTTTTGGCAACCTAGCGCGGCCAAAGCTACGGACGGTAAACTTGCCGTACTATCAGAAGACAAACGGGCTGCCTATGAGACACTGTACGAGTGTTTAATGGTAACGGCTCAATTGATGGCTCCCATCGCTCCTTTCTTCAGCGAGTGGTTGTATAAGAATTTGACGGATAACATCCGGCACCGTGCCCGGGAGTTTAACACACCCTTGCAGTTCGAATCCATTCACCATACGCTTTTGATTAAAGCGGACGACAGACGAAAGGATGAAGAATTGGAGCGATCCATGGATTATGCGCAACGGATTTGTTCTCTTGTTCACTCAATCCGAAAGAATAGTAAAATTAAAGTGCGTACCCCGCTACAAAAGGTATTGTTGCCGGTTTTGGATGAAAAATTTGCACTGCGTGTAAAGAGCGTAGAGGCAATTATTAAAGCGGAAGTGAACGTAAAAGAGATTCAATACATTGACGATGCTTCCGGGTTGTTGGTAAAAAAAGTAAAACCCAATTTTGCCAAACTGGGAAAGCAGTATGGTGCTAAGATGAAGGAGGTTTCAGCCGTCATTAATGCCTTTACACAGGATGAGATTCAGGCAATCGAAAAGATGGGCACTTTGAACAAGGGCGGTTTTGACCTGGTTTTGGAGGACGTATTGATTTCTTCCGAAGATATTCCGGGCTGGTCAGTGGCTTCTGAAAGCGGGTTAACCGTAGCACTCGATATTACGTTAACAGACGAGTTGAAGCGCGAGGGGATTGCCCGTGATTTTGTGAATCGTATCCAGAATCTGCGCAAGGATATGGGGCTGGAAGTGCTGGATAAGATTTCCATAGAGGTGGAAAAGGATGGAGAAGCTGTTTCCGCGTTGTTGGAGCACAAAGATTATATACGTACAGAAACCCAGGCACTTTCGTTGGAGGTGAAGGATTCTGTAGCGGGATCCACCGAAGTGGATATGGATGATTTTATTTTGAAGGTGAAGATTGCTGTGAATTGAAATTCATGAATTACAAGAAATACTTTTTAATCTCCTTGTTGGTAATTGCCATTGATCAAACCAGCAAATTGTTGGTGTATCACAACATGTACATCCATCAGGAGATTCACGTGCTGGGCAGTTGGTTCCGGCTCCATTACCTCCTTAATCCGGGCATGGCGTTTGGAATCCGGTGGGAGAATGAGTTTGGAAAGTTAGCCTTAACGGTCTTCCGCATCTTTGCCATGATTGGAATTGCCTATTACCTGGTTCGTATGGTACAGAAGCAGGCGCACAGAGGTTTTTTGATTTGTTTGGCATTGATTCTGGGCGGGGCCATCGGCAATGTGATTGATAGTACCTTTTATGGAGTCTTTCTGAACAACGCACCCTTGGATGCACCAACACAATGGTTTCACGGACAAGTTATCGACATGCTGTACTTTCCGCTCTTCCATTTTACCTGGCCGGATTGGGTGCCTTTAAAGGGCGGAGAATATTTTGAGTTTTTTAGTCCGGTATTCAACATTGCAGATTCTTCCATCTTTATTGGTGTGGTCATCATCCTGTTTTCGCAAAAGCGATTTTTTAAAGAAGAATTAGGGGATGTGGAAACTACGATAGTTCAGGACTCGGTGCAGGTAACGTTTACTACTAATTCCGAAAGCATCGATTCCACTACGCCACCGGCTCAACAAGAAGATCAAACTCCAAAGGCATCGGGAGAATAATCGTGGTAATTATGCCAGCGGGTTGTGAATCTGATCAGTTAGAGCGATCTTTTGTTCTTCATGAAGAAAGCTTCTGCCAAACGTATTCCTAAGGAAATCCTTGACCTCATTCGCGAGCAACTTGCCCGCACCGGGTTTCATGAGTCAGTGGGCACGGGCCGTTGGAGTTTTATTCATGGCCTGCAACGAGCACTAAAGGAATTTGTTAAGAACACACCTGCACTGGATCCGCAGCTTTCCCTGAGTTATCCGCAAGGACCTTCAGAAGATTTACTTCGCAGGGCATTTAATTTAAAAAGCCCGCCTGGAGCCACCTTATCACTCCGTAACTTATTGAGTTTGTTTGCTACTCAAAACCTGCTGGATTGGAATGGATTAATCAATGAGCGCTTTGCAGATAAATACCGGAACTTGTTGGATGCGGATGCTGACGAGGTAGTGGAGACAGACCCAGTGAAAGGAATGGATTCAAATATGGAGTCATTTGCGACCAAAATCGCGAATGTTTTGCTGGAGAAGTTATCGAAACGGGAGATGGATCTGATCAAAGAACAGTTGGATGATGAAAAATCCAGTGATCGTGAGAAATCCATTGAAGGGCTCGATGTTCCTTCTCAAAACGATCCTTCCAAACCCGAATTTCCACCGCGTCCTTTTTATGAACCAAAATTTCCGGCTTCGCAAACATTTCAGATTGAAGTACCGGGGTTTACCAATGTTTGGGTGAAGGATGAGAGTACAAACCCAACCGGAACCCACAAAGCCCGCATGGCCTGGGAGGTCTTAATTAAAGCCAAGCGATATAATATTAAAGAGGTATCCATTATTTCATCGGGCAGCGCGGCTGCTGCCATTCAGCACTTCTTTAACTTATTTAAAGTAAATACCCGGTTGAAAGTATTGATGGATCAACGGATCAGTTCAACCATTAAAGAGTCTTTGCGGCAAATGGGCTGTGAGGTTTACGAAACGGATTTAAGCAACCAATCCTTAACGGGAAAGGAAATTAAGGAACTGACAAACAACAAAGAGGGTATTGATATTACCTACCGCGAAATTCTGGATCGGTACAATGATAATTACTATGATTGGCTTTCGTACGAAGTTTTGAACGAAAACCCCAGTTATTGTTTCGTGCCTTTTGGAACCGGTGATTTATTTATCAACATCCTGATTATTGCTGAGCGTGAGTTTAACAACCGGATCTATAAGCATGACCCACGTTTTTTAGGGGATATTCAAACCATCAGCCAGTGTAATTTTATGGGGGCAACCACGCGCGATGCCAACTCGCGCATGGATAAATTATTTTCGTATTACCTTCCATCGTTGGACGATTATCAGTTCTACATCAATTCTTTGATTCAGAATCAACGCATTGGAAACCTATCCGGCATTCTGGATGTGGATGAGAATTTTGTTTCGGAAGCATTGGAAATAGCCAAAAAGCACAACATTCGTTGTGAACCCTCAGGAATTGCGGGTCTTGCCTTGTTGCTTCAGATGCGCGATGAATTACCGGCAGATGAAAAGATGTTGATTATTAATACAGGGTCCACGATTTATCCCCCGGGTAATTAAGCCAGGGTTCGGTTTGGCAGAAGTTCCAGGCTTCCTTTCAGGAAAGTTCACCGATGAAATCGCGCAACGTAATACAGATTATTGGAATTCTGATCGCCCTGATTATTGTATTGCTCTTTTATCAGGCTTAATGCGATTCTGCCGTTCTTTTCTAATTTTGCAGCCAACCTAGTCAGCATGGCAGAAAATCTGATAATATCGCAGGCAACTGATAAAGCTTCACGGTATCAGACGTTAGTGCCTCAAATTGAATCACTCATCTCGGGCGATCCGGATGTGGTGGCTAATCTTTCCAATATTGCAGCCGCCCTTAAGCAAACAATGAATTTTTTTTGGGTCGGGTTTTATATCGTCAAAAACAACGAATTAGTATTAGGACCTTTTCAAGGCCCTATTGCCTGCACCCGGATAGGAATTGGAAAGGGGGTTTGCGGCACAAGCTGGAAGGAGAAACGGACCATCGTGGTTCCCAACGTAGACGAGTTTCCCGGACATATTGCCTGCAGTTCCGATTCAAAATCGGAAATTGTATTGCCAGCTTTTAAAAACAGAGAAGTTGCTTTGGTGTTGGATGTAGACAGTGACAAGCTCAATGATTTTGATGAAACCGATGCCCGGTATTTGGAGCAGATAATGAGAATGATTGAGCGCTTTATCTGAGCAAGAACTCCAAATACTATTCCTGTTTTTTAGTACATTCGATCATAGAATTTTTTATGATCACCAAGACAAGCCTTTTTTTAGCCATCTTTCTATTGGCTGAATCTGCAGGAGCACAAATCGGAGCAAAAGTGCAGCAGGGTTCAAAAATCCATGGCCTCTGGCAGAACACCCAATTTGGATACCAAATGACATTATTGCTGAATCCGGATGGCAGTGGTGAGTTTGATGGCGAAATGATCAAGTACACCACGCAAGACACGAAGCTCTCGATTACACAAGCTGGTCAGAGTATCACCTATACGTTTTCATTACAGACAAATTCACTTACCTTATCAGGAGGCGATCTTGACAATGCAATAACATTTACGCGGGGAGGCACCAATCCGACTGCGGTAGCAAATCAAGAAGGTAAACCCATAACGAGTGGAACAGAAAGTAGCATCGTTGGAATTTGGTCGGGCCAGGGTGAAACAATTGAATTCAAATCCGATGGTGAGTGCATTTACCTGGGAAATACCTTTCAATATGAAGCGTCACAAGGGCACATTACCCTTAAAACAGCTCAAGGCAATGCTGTGTTTAGCTATACCATTGTAGCGAATCAACTCAATATGATGGCCAATGGTACAACCGTATCGTATACACGAGGCGCAGGCAATGCAAACACAGTGTCTAGCAGTGGGGGTGGCGGAAATGTTGCCCAGGAATTAGTGGGTAAGTGGTGTTGGACAAACGTAAATTCTACCAATACAGGTGGATCAAGCTCCAGCGAATGCATCATTCTTAATGCCAATGGTACTTTTGAGTATGCCTCGGAGCGCTCTATGGACACCAACACGAGTTCTTTCTATGCAGGCACTTCATCGCAAAGCAGCGATCGCGGTACCTGGTGGGTTCAGGGAGACCGGATTCATTATAATTCACAAACCCGGGGCCCGGGCTCGTACCGCCTTCAGAAAATGAATCACCCCAAAACTGGAGATCCGATGATTGTGCTGGATGGCGAGCCCTATGTAACGTTTTATCAAAAACCAAAATGGTGAGACAATGAGTAGAAAAAGCAAACTTGAGAAGAGGATCAATGGGGGATTCGCAATTTATTATGGAGTAGGCTCCCTGTTAGCATCGGTTGGCTCCTTTATCGGTCTGATTGTATGGGTATTTAAAGTGATGGCAGGCACAGTGCAATTTCGTTGGGTGGTACCGGTTTTATTGATCATTTTTATTGCTATTTCCGGCTTCGTTAGCTATTTGTTGTTGCGGGTGGGCTATGAGGAAATTGAAGATTGAATCTTACCAAATAAAATATGAACAAATCTATTAATCGCAGAGATTGGTTTAAGTCTACATTGGCATTAACAGCAGGTTTTGCTATTACGCCCGCCTTGGTCAATAGCCTGATGGCGGGTCCGGTTAGTCAGGCTGAGCGTGAGTTTTACAAGTCGGCTCGATTGAATGGCGGGAAAGTACGCCTTAACTCCAATGAAAATCCTTATGGTCCTTCCGAAAAAGCAAAGAAAGCTGTTCTGGATATCCTAACGGAGGGAAATCGGTATGCATTTGCAGAAATGACTGAGCTCCGCAACCTCATTGCCGAAAAGGAAGGAGTGGATCCTTCATTCGTTATGTTGGGTGCGGGGTCGGGTGAGTTGCTGGTTCAAACCGGTATTGCCTATGGTCTGGAGGGGGGACGGGTGCTTTCCGCCTATCCCACCTTTACTTTGTTGATGAATTATGCTCAACAAATGAATGCAACCTGGGATAAGGTTGACCTTAATGAAAAGATGGAGTTCGATTATCAGAAGTTACTCTCTGCCATCAAATCCGATACTCGCCTTGTCTTCTCCTGCAATCCCAATAACCCAACCGGTACGGTGGTTAATGCGGATGTGGTGAAGTCATTCTGTGAGGAAGCCTCTAAGAAGACGCTGGTCTATGCCGATGAAGCGTATATTGAATTTCTTGAGCCCACACAGCAAAAATCAATGGTTTCGTTGGTACAACGAACTCCGAATTTAATTGTGTCAAAGACCTTTTCGAAGGTGTATGGCCTGGCCGGTTTGCGAATAGGGTATATCATTGGCCATCCGGACGTGTTGAAAAAGGTGGGTAAGTATGGCGACACCATTTCTCCCAGCCAAACGGCCATTGCGGCAGCCAAAGTAAGTTTAGGGGATGAGGAGTTTATGAAAATGACGCGCGATAAAAATGCCATCGCCCGCAAGGTACTGACCGACTACCTCGACAAAAAGAAATTCACTCACGGAAAGTCGGTAACTAATGTGGTGCTATTCCCGGCTCCGAAGGACGGCAAGACCATTTTAACACAGCTGGATGAAAAGGGATACTTAATTCGCATCTGGGAATACCAAGGCAAAGAATGGTGCCGCGTGAGCATTGGAACGGAAGAAGAAATGAAAGGCTTTATTAAAGCTTTTGATTCGGTAATTTCCTAACGGTTCATTCAATTTTGTAGTTCGACAATTGGATATCATCTAACCCCTTCTGATCGAAGGGGTTTTCCATTTGTTCTTGTACGTTGTAAAGCGAGATCAGGATAAATGTAGAAACAGCGGAAAGCGCATAGACGATCCAGGCTTCGGAGGTAGACCGGCCATCAAACAACCTGTTGATTAATGCCGGGGTGTAGATCACCGGATAAATATAAATGAAGATCAGGCAATAGGCGCGAATGGCAATGGGCGTGCGATGTTGATTGATGGCAATTACATTTTCAACGCCCAGGTGCACATCCCGCATAAATCGAAGGATTTTCAACACCACACCTTTTCCAAGGGAATCTGAATTTGTCTGAATGAAGGCAAAGACTTTACCGGTTTCTGTCAGCACTTCTTCGCGACTCCGGTTGTGGGTACCCAGATAATCAACAAGGAGTGCAGATACATTGACAATTATATTTTTTATTTCAAGTTTCTTCGCGGGGTCCAATTTCTTGTTTTCCTGGAAACTGTTGTTCACGGTAATCAAGCCTGCTTTGAAGAGGGACAAAAACTCGAGCGCCTTTTCCCGTCTGCGAAACGCGCTTCGAATGGTAAAGACCAGAGGGAAAATAATGGCTATGCTAATCAAAGCCAGGTCATAGTTGTACTGAAAGTCGTACGAAAGAGCGATAAAAGAAACCAACACAGAAATGGCAAGGGCGAATACCGTTCTGGTATTTATGATGGACAAATAGCGGTTCATAGGAAGGGTTTCGGGTATTTAAGTTAAACAAGATATAAGATTTCTGCGATTTCTGATGCACAGGTCGCATTATGGATGGTTTGAACATGTTTTTCGCGAATCGAAAACTCTTGCTAAGTTTGCAGGGTCGAAAGACAAGGGGTGCCAACTACAACGGGCTGAGATTATACCCATAGAACCTGATGCCGGTAATGCGGCCGAAGGGAGGCAAGGTTAAACGTACGCACCACATTCCCCTGTGTGCTCTGCAGGTTTAAACCAATGTAAATAAATGTTAAAATTTTGTTTATCGATCGTGCTGATGGCGGGATCGTGGTGTGTACAGGCACAGGTGATTCAAGGCTATGTTAAAGATGGCCGAACATCCGAACCATTGATTGGAGCCACAGTTACACTGAAAGACTCGGGTCGAATTTCCGTCACAAACGATCAGGGTTATTTTCAGTTCCCCAGGGTGTCATCGGGAAACTATGTTGCTGAGATCCGATTTGTGGGATACAAAACGTCCGAAGTCATGCTTTCAACTGATGAAAGTGACTGGAAAATTATTCTGCTGGAAGAAGATGTAAGGATGACCGATCAGGTGATAGTAACCGCCACCCGTGTCAATGAAAAAAGCCCAACAACCTTCACTACCCTCAATAAAGCTACCTTACAAAAGCAAAACTTCGGTCAGGATCTTCCCTTTACTTTGAACTGGACTCCCTCTTTAGTCACCACTTCGGATGCCGGTGCAGGAGTCGGGTATACAGGATTACGGATACGCGGCAGTGATGCAACCCGGATTAATGTTACCATTAATGGTATTCCACTAAATGACAGTGAAAGTCAGGGTGTATTTTGGGTGAATACACCCGATCTGGCTTCTTCAACGCAAAGTGTACAAATTCAACGCGGTGTTGGAACATCCACGAACGGAGCCGGTGCGTTTGGTGCCAGTGTTAACCTTCAAACAAATACCCGAAATGATGAGCCCTATGCAGACCTGATTAATTCGTTTGGTTCATTCAATACAAGACGCCATACCGTTTCATTGGGTTCGGGTCTGATCGATCAAAAATTTGTGTTTGATGCCCGCCTTTCTCAGATCGCTTCCAATGGATACATTGACCGGGCTACCTCTGATCTAAAATCTTACTATTTATCGGGCGGATACTACGGTGATAAGACCATGATTAAGGCGATTGTTTTTGGAGGTAAAGAGATCACCTATCAAAGTTGGTACGGAGTTCCGGAATCGCGCTTAAACAACGATGCGGCAGCCATGCTGGAAACAGCAGCAACCGAAGGCTGGAACCAGGAGCAAACTGAAAATCTTCTTGTATCCGGACGAACCTTCAATATTTATACCTACGAAGATCAGGTGGACAATTATGCCCAGGATCATTATCAATTACATGCATCGCACCGGATCAATGAGTTTTTGACTGCGAATGCCGCACTTCACTATACCTATGGTCGCGGATTTTATGAGGAATACCGGTACGATGATGAATTTGCAAATTATGGATTGCCAGATGTAATTATTGGTGGGGAGACATTTTCTTCATCCGATTTGGTGCGCAGACGTTGGCTGGATAACGATTTCTATGGAGTTACCTACGCCTTAAACTATGAAACGGAGAAAATCAATTCGGTTTTAGGCGGGGCCTGGAACCAGTATGATGGCGATCACTTTGGTGAGGTGATCTGGGCGCAGGTTTCGGAGGTTCCAAAGGATTATCAATACTACTTCAATAACGGAAAGAAGCAGGACTTTACGATTTATTGGAAGAATGCCTATCAACTCACAGGTAAACTTCAAGGATTTATCGATTTGCAATACCGGGGTATTTCCTATCAGGCTTCAGGGAAGGAAAACCGTCAATTTGATTTTGATATCGACCAGAGGTTCAATTTTTTTAATCCAAAATTGGGGGTAACATACAATGCCACCCCGCATCATCTGTGGTATGCATCCTATGCTATCGCTAACCGCGAGCCGGTGCGCGATGATTTTATCGATGCGCTGTCCGGAGTTACACCCAAGCACGAAACCCTGCGAAATATAGAGGCTGGCTGGCGTTGGAAAAACAACCATGTCAATTTAAATCTCAACTATTACCTGATGAATTACAAAAATCAACTGGTACCTACCGGAAAGGTGAATGATGTAGGTGCGCTGATTCGAACCAATGTGGAAGATAGTTATCGAACCGGAATCGAGGTGGACGGTTCAGTTCGACTTCATCCGAAACTATTCTGGAATGCGAATCTCACACTAAGTCGGAACAGGATCCGAAGTTTTAGTGAGGTACTGTATGATTATGGAGTGAACTTTGATGAGTACAACGAAGTGATCAATACCTATATAGATACGGATATTTCTTTTTCACCCAATCTCATCGCTGGCTCGAACCTGATCTATCAGCCCATAAGAAACCTGGAGGTGACATGGCTGACCAAGTATGTTGGAAAACAATATCTTGACAATACGACCAATCTAGATCGGAGTATTGATTCTTATTTTGTAAATGACTTTAGAGTAGCCTATACATTGAAGCCTGAGTTTATGCGGGAGATTTCGCTTAGCTTTTTAGTGAACAATGTTTTTGGTGTTGAATACGCCTCGAATGGCTATACGTATGGTTATTTGGGTGGCCCCACTGAATACCGACAAAATTATTTCTATCCGCAGGCCGGTCGAAATTATATGGTGATGGTAGCGCTGCGTTTTTAATTTAGCGTTGATTCCCTGTGCTGTTATTTGGAGGTATTCGGTATAGTTTTTCCAATTACCTTTGCCTACATGCCTGTTGAAAATCAACAACCCTTCACCATAAAGGCATTGCTCCGCCTGACCCGATTTTGGAATCTGGTCATCATTGGGTTTGCCCAGTATTTTACAACGCTGTTTCTGATCGACCGGAATTTAATTTACGACTGGAAGTTGCTGGTATTGGCCTGCTCTACGGCTATTATTGCCGCGGCCGGGTACATTATCAACGATTATTATGATATCAAAATCGATTTGATTAACAAGCCGGAGCGGGTCGTGATCGGGAAAGGAATTACCCGCAGGTATGCACTTTTTTTTCACACATTGCTATCGATCCTGGGGATCGCCATGGGATTTGTAGTGGGTTGGAAGATAGGGGTGATCCATTTCCTATCCGCCTTTCTGTTGTGGTGGTATTCGAATAGCCTCAAACGGCAACCCTTCATCGGGAATTTTGTAGTATCCCTGCTAACGAGTATTGCTATTCTATTGGTAAATGTTTTGTATGAGGTAAATAATTCATTGGTAGTCATCTATGCCTTGTTTGCTTTTTTTATGACGTTGGTTCGGGAGATTGTAAAAGACATGGAAGATTTAAAAGGGGATAATACTTTTGGTTGTAAAACACTACCGATCATTTTCGGCATCCGTAAAACAAAGTGGATGATTTATGGATTTCTGTTCGTTTTCAGTATTTCGGTTATTGCAGTCAATATTGCCTATGCGCAACTCCCGGACTCCTATTTTTTGATTTTTCTTTTTGTACCGTTAGGGTTGTTGGTATTGCGACTGCTCCGGGCGGACACCCGTAGGGATTTCTATTGGCTAAGTCAATGGTGCAAAATCATCATGTTGCTTGGTATTTTAAGTATGGTGTTTATTTGATTGTTTTGCGCCCATGAATCAACCTGCCCGCTTGGCTGTATTTATTTCCGGAAATGGTTCCAATGCGGAAGCGATATTCCGGTATTTCCAGGGTCATCCTCACATTCGGGTAGTGCTGGTATTGAGTAACAATCCGGCAGCCTATGGTCTTCAGCGAGCAGAAAAATTTAATATTCCGGTGCGCGTTTTTAATAAGGTTGACTTTCGCGAAAGTGATACAGTTGAGCAGTGGCTATGGGAAGCAGGGGTGACTCACCTCATTTTGGCCGGGTTTCTTTGGTTAATTCCAGTCCATCTCATACGAGCTTTCCCGCATCGGATCATTAACATTCATCCAGCCTTGTTACCCAAATTTGGAGGTAAAGGGATGTATGGTAGGAAGGTACATGAAGCCGTGAAAGCTGCAGGCGAAATGCATTCCGGAATTACCATTCATGAGATTGATGAAAAGTATGATGAAGGGAAGATCTTGTTTCAGGCATCCATCGAACTATCACCATTGGATACGGTAGAGGAGATTGTTGAAAAGATTCATCAGCTCGAGCATCAGCACTATCCCAGAATAATTGAGAACTGGATAACTCATAAATGAACTTTAAGTCCAAATCCCAATAATCACTGAGAATTACCCTTTATTGGCGGGATGGAAGCCGTTTCTTTGGCTTCTCAAAAAGGGTTGATTGGCATTTACAATCAGTATGTATTTTATTCAACTCAAAAATTGGCCGATTAGAAAGCATTGTTTGTTTTTGGATTCCTGGCAACAATGTTTCAAAATTTAACGCGGAAAGGGTATCATATTGAATATGCTTATCGGATGCCATGCCCACCAATCCGCCTGCTAACCCACCGAGGCTTCCGAAGAGTGCTCCCGCTAAAAGTAAATCCCCACCATATGATCCGGTTACGTAGAATTCGCCAAGGTATGAATCAGAAGATCCGCCTGAACTCGAACCAGCCGCGGTTACTCCAAAGATTCCGCCAAATGCAAACCCAACCGTAAAGCCTTTGCCAAAATTTCCCTTTCGGTGAATAGCAAAACGTTGAACATCATTTACAGATTGGGCGAAATAGGCTCCTTTGGTTGGATGGTAAGGCGTATTCTCATTCCAGAAATACAAACTGTCCTTATCCGCATACAACAGGTATCCACATTTCCGATTCCCAAGGTTATCGATGATCTCAAGTTTTGAGGAACGTTTTTTGGGTCTGTTTTTAAGGGCGTAATTTTGAATGGTGTCTTTTGAAATGCGTTTCGTGAGCGTAGAAGGTAATACTGAGTAGACTAAACTGGTAGGTTCGTCTTTGACCACTTTCACCTCAAGTAATTTGCCTGACTTGGTAAGAATATAATCCTGGGCACTTAATTGCATGCAAACAAGGATTAAAACGGAGAATATTACCAACCGGGAACCTTGTTGCCGATTATTGTATCCAATTTTAGAGGGACTGACAGGTTGTTGTGTTTTCATGTATACGAAGTACAACCAGAAAAATTGAAGTCAAACTTCAATTTTTGAAGCGGCATTGCTTATTTATTGTAGAAAATGCAACGGTACACAGTGCTTTTTTGGTAATTGCATTTTTTGCAAGGTTCACTAGCTGGAAATATTGAAAATCAACCCAAAAAAGAATACCCTATTTTTTAGCTGGATTTACCCACTCAAAATCAGCAGCCCGGGGAAAGTCACTAAACACGTTTTGAATAAAGGCATTAGGAATTGCAAGTTTTCGTTTTCCCATATCAATCCACGCTCCATCCATATTGATGATCGCAGCCAGGGTGCCGTCTTCTTTATAAAAGTGATGCCGGATGCTCCACCGGCTGTAATCCGGAGTGGCTCTGGTCACTACCAGGTCAACGGTAATTTTATCTTCAAATTTGATTTCCCGCTTGAAGAGGGCTTCTTCCCGGAACAGAATGGGTCCAATGTGCAACTCTTCAAACTTCAAATTGGTAAGCCCGTGTTGGCTGAAGCAGGCCACCCGGGTGGTGGCTCCGTAATCGTAATACGCAGAATGCCGCAGATGTCTGTTTTGATCAATATCAGACCACCGAACCTGAATGGGCAAAGAAAAAGAATCCAATCTCTATAGTGTAAATTAAAGGCCCAACTTTTCCCGCTTGGTCCAGATTTCATCAATCGGATCACCCTTACTGCTCTTACCGGAATGTCGCCAGTCGCCTTCCAAAAATGAATAATTGAATTCAAGGTTGGCACCAACCCGACTGTTATCTCGCGAAAACACCTCGATGGTTTCGGTGTACTTACCGCCCACCGTTGTATAGGTACCACCGCCTGTTCCGAAAAATTCTTTTGTCTCATTATTATAGGCAATCCATTGAAATCGCGTGCCCGATAAAATTTTCATGGTCTTGCGTGCACCGGGTGTGGATCTTCTGATGTTGCCGTCATTCCCCATGCGGCCTGTAATCAACCACGCTCCAGCTAGCTCTCCCGGAGTTCCGTCATCGATCCGCGAGTAGTCGGCCCCGCCCTTAAAACTGACTTTATCTTTTTGAATTTTGATAACAGTTTTTTGTTCTAATCCAATCAGGTCAGGTTTCAGGGTGTTAAACTCCTGCACTTCCACAAACTGATCATTTTCAACGCGCCAGGTTCCGCCATAGGTACCGGTGTAGGTTTTATCTTTCAGATTGTACACGGCTACAGAAAAGAATTTTCCTGCAACAATCATTACCGATCGGTTTTCTTCGGGGCCACTTTGCCACGCTCCCTGCATGCTGTTTTGTGCCTGCAGACATATTTGAATCAACCCAGTAAAAAGAAAAATTAATAACGTTTTCATCACTGAATTTTTAAGGTGTATTTATTTCATTAAACGAATCTCCCGTATTGTCCGTCCAACTCATTGGATACTTGCCATCAAGAAAAGGCAACGAATCTTCAGTTAAGAACAAAGGACGGAAAGTGTCGATCATCACAGCCAGTTCGTGTGTCTCTTTAGCGCCAATACTTTTTTCAACCGTACCCGGGTGCGGGCCATGAGGCAGGCCACCGGGGTGCAGCGTGAAGGATCCCCGCTCAATTCCTCTGCGGCTCATAAAATTCCCCTCGGCATAATACAGCACTTCATCACTGTCAATATTGCTGTGATTATACGGGGCAGGTATGGCCAGCGGATGATAGTCAAAAAGGCGTGGCACAAAAGAACAGATTACAAAATTGTGTGCCTGAAAAGTTTGGTGCACGGGTGGGGGTTGGTGAATGCGACCGGTGATCGGTTCGAAATCATGAATGGAAAAGGCGTATGGCCAAAGGAAACCATCCCAGCCTACCAGGTCCAACGGGCTATAATCGTAGATGTATTGATGCAGGTACCCCTGCTTCTTTATTTTCACTAAAAACTCGCCTTTACTGGTGTCGGTAATTAATTCATGCGGTGGTCGAATATCCCGCTCGCAATAGGGCGCGTGTTCACCCAACTGGCCCAGTTCATTTCGGTAGCGCTTAACCGTTTCAACAGGAGAGGCAGCTTCAATAATGAGCATACGCAACGGGCCATCTTCAAATTCAAGTTTGTATATGACGGTGCGGGGTATAACCACATAATCTCCCTGATGGATTTCCAGTTTTCCAAAGGGTGAAATCAGTACCCCCTTGCCATCATGAATAAAGATTACCTCGTCACCTTCGGCATTTTTATAGAAGTAATCCATTTTTCTTTTGACGGGCGAACAGATAGAGATAGAGCAATCGCTATTTGCCATCAACACTTTTCTGGCGGATAGGAAATCTTCTCCGGTAGTAGTAACCTTCGATGTATTTAAATGGGTTTGACGCAACGCGTAATCCTGAATAATTTTTGCGCCATATTTAACGGGTTCTTTTACAGTTTTTATCCGGGTCGGAGCGTTAATGTGATAAAGGTTCGAATAAATTCCGGAGAACCCTTCAGAGGAAACTAATTCTTCCTTATACAGGCTTCCGTCTGGCTGGCGGAACTGCGTGTGTCGCTTGTGCGGAATGTTTCCTAAACGATGATAATACATAGTGTACCGTGATTCAGGATTTGTTGGGGAAGGTACAAAAAAATGAACTCACCTGATTTAGTAATTAGGTGAGTCCAGATTAAAAGATGCCAAACGGTTACATCTTAGTTCGATTCAATTCCGGAATCCGGTCAAAGAGCTTAATGGCTTGTTGCAATACTTCGTTGGTCTCATTGATGATGGGATAGAAGCTCTGATTATCCCAAACGTTACGAGCAATTTCAGCTTTCAGGTAGGTCTGAAACAAGCGTTTGTTTTTTTCAAGGTCTTTGGGATTAGCTTCAATGTTGTTTTTTATACCCATCACCACCACCTGACTTAGCATGACATCGTTCACAGTAAAATTCTTCAGGTAATCGGCATACCCTTTTTCGGTCAGCCGGTCTTTATTCTGTTCGGCATACGTAAAAGCATACTCTCTCAAAATGTTAGCATTGAAGAGCTGATTGAAGTATTTGCTGGCAATGGTAGTATCCATCGGCACAAAATAGTCGGGCATAATACCACCACCTCCATAAACGGAGCGTCCGTGCAATGTTTCATATTTCAGCGAGTCATTGAAATGGATGCTGTCGGCAGAGAAGAATTCACCATTCTTATAGCGTTTGGAAATATCTTTTTCATATTCATCCAAATCGGCATAGGGTTTTTGAATAGAACGCCCGCTGGGTGTATAATACCGCGAAATGGTAAGCCTGACTTCGGAGCCGTCATTAAGACTAAACGGTCGCTGTACCAAACCCTTTCCGTAAGATCTTCGTCCCACTATAAGCGCCCGGTCGTTATCCTGTAAAGCACCGGCAACAATTTCGGAGGCAGAAGCACTGCTTTCGTTTACCAGAACAATTAAATCGCCCTGTTCAAAATCGCCTTGATCAGTGGCGAAGTGATCCTCGTTGTATTTGCTTTCCTGACCCTTCGTGAAAACAATTTTCTCACCCTTTGGCAAAAAGTCATCGGCAATACCAATGGCCTGATCCATGTAACCACCCGGGTTTCCTTGCAAGTCAAGAACCAATTTGGTCATGCCGCTTTTTTTGAGTTTGCCAATAGCTTCGTTTACTTCCTGGTAGGTGGTTTGCGAGAACCGGTTCACTTTAATGTATCCGATATCCGAATTGATCATATAGGCAGCATCCACCGAAAATTGTGGGATTTTATCGCGAATAATGGTGAAGGTGATGGGATCCGGAACATTTTTTCGGATCACTTCAATTTTGACTTCTGTTCCCTTGGGGCCCTTTAGGTGTTTTTGAACATCAGTTATGGATAAGCCGATGTTGGCGATGTTTTTGTCATTCACCTTAACGATTTTATCACCTGAACGCAATCCAACCGATTCAGACGGCCCGCCACTGAGTGCGGCCACCACAACAAGGGTATCGTGAAAAATGTTAAACTCGATCCCGATGCCTTCAAAGTTTCCGCGAAGGTCTTCATTGGCAGCCACCTGGTCCTGGGCGGATAAGTAGCTTGAGTGAGGGTCAAGTTTTCCCAGCATATGTTCGATGGCATCTTCTACCAGCACCTCGGTCTCGGCTTCGTCAACATATTCGCTATTGATCAGGCTCAACACTTCCCTGAATTTTTGCACATCATTTCCAATGTCACCGGATCCTGACTTATTGGTGAGGCTGGCGCCAATCAACACCCCGGCTGCCAGCCCAATGCACAAAATCAACGGTAAGCTGATCTGATATGATGAATTTTTCTGCTCCTCCATACTATTTCATTAGACGATTAGTTCTTTTAACGGACTTCCAAATTAATTGTTGGGGTTAGATTTTAGCTATATCCCAGATCATTATATTTACAAGTTGATGGAAAAACTAGCCTTAAAAAGCCGGAGAATTTCTGAGCTGGTGGATCAGGATAAGATCCGGGCTCATGTCTTGTTCTATTTTGGCATAAAGTTTTATGAACACTCAGAACGTACCCTGGAACAAGTTTGTAATGAAAAAGGTTTAAACGTAGAGGCAGTAGTTCGGGAACTTGAATTTCCGGGCGAAAATTTTCAGGAAACGGACCTGCCATTAATCACTTATCCGCTTGATCTGATCATCGAATACCTCAAGCACAGCCATTTTTTATTTGTGAAGCACAAATTGCCCTACATCGGCAAATTGGTGCAGAGCTTTAAGGCCAATCATTCCGAGTATGATCCGGTAGAAAAGGATCTTAAAATACTGTTTCCGTTATTTCTGGAAGATTTCATACACCATATTTACGAGGAGGAGGACACCTTATTTAAATACATTCAGCTGTTAGATCGGTTTGCTAAAAACGGCTGCAACCCTGCGCAGTTGTATTACATGATGGAGAAACACTCACTGCAACAGTGCGCCATAGAACATGAGGCACACGATGATGAAATGCAGGGCATTCGGGCCATCACGCGCAATTACAACCTAACACCCCAGGCACCGCTGCATGTAAAAGTGATTTACAGTGAACTTATTCAGTTTGAAAGGAGTCTGAAGGTGCACGCCCGGGTGGAAAATGAAATCCTGTTTCCCAAAGCATTAGCACTCGAGCACGAGGTGAAGAAGAAATTTTTCGAATCGGCTCGTTACAATTAATCTTCCGATGGGAAGAATCCTCGCCATAGATTATGGAACCAAACGCACGGGGTTGGCTGTTACAGACCCGATGCGCATGATTGCGACCGCCCTGGAGACGGTGGAGACAGCAGGACTGATGAATTATTTGAAACGTTATTTTGAGAAGGAAACAGTGGATGAGGTGGTGATAGGGCTTCCCAGGCGGTTAGACAATACGGAATCAGAAACGGCCCCGGCAGTACGAAAGTTCATAGATACTTTCCGGACGGTGTTCAAGGAAAAGCCCATTTATACGATAGACGAGCGATTCACCAGTTCCCTGGCTCAACAGGCTATGATTCAGGGTGGAATGAAGAAAAAGGACCGCCAGGTAAAGGGGAATATTGATAAAATTAGCGCCACCTTGATTTTGCAGGATTACCTTCAAATGAAGAGCTTGTGATTCTAAAATCCATCCGGGGGCCTTACCTTTGCAGTTTAATTTAAGTGGAAGAATGATTTACCCGATTGTAATGTATGGCGATGCTGTTTTAAGAAAGCGGGCCAGCGATATAGAAAAGGGCACCGACCTGAAGGATTTGATTGCGGATATGTTTGAAACGATGCACGCAGCACACGGCATTGGGTTGGCTGCACCTCAAATAGGAAAAAGTATCCGGTTGTTTGTGGTGGATGGCACCACCCTGGAGGATGAGCCCACCCTAAAAGATTTCAAGAAGATATTTGTGAATCCAAAAATTCTGGGCGAAACCGGAACGGAATGGGAATTTGAGGAGGGATGCCTGAGCATCCCCAACATTCGTGAAGAAGTTGCGCGTAAAGAGCGCCTTCGAATCAATTACTTTGATGAGAACTGGAATGAATTTGAAGAGGAATTTACCGGTATGAAGGCCCGGATCATTCAGCATGAATATGACCATATAGAAGGAAAATTATTCATAGACTATCTGACACCTCTTAAAAAGCGGATGTTAAAGGGCAAGTTATCAGACATCAGCAAGGGCGATGTGGAGATTGACTATCGCATTGCTGCACCGTTGCGTAAGTAATTCTATTTTAAATTGAATTGAACTGCATAAATTGAGTGGTTTGATTTAATTTTTTGGAGCTTTGAATATCAATTCGCGTCTGCCGGAAGTTGGCACATCCATTTTTACAATCATGTCCCGCATGGCTTTGGAACATGGGGCTATTAATTTGTCGCAAGGATTTCCGGATTTTGAGGTCGCGCCTGAATTAATCAACCTGATCAATTCCTACATGCTGGCGGGGTACAACCAGTATGCTCCGATGCCGGGTACACCGGCTCTGCGAAAGGCGATTGCCGGGGTGGTTGAAAAAACGTACCAGCGACCAACCGATTTTGAAACGGAAGTAACCATTTGTGCGGGAGGTACCGAGGCTATCTTTGCAAGCATAGCCGCCTTCGTTCAGGCCGGTGATGAAGTAATCCTGTTCGATCCGGCCTATGATTCGTATGATCCTGCGGTGCGGTTGAATGGAGGCACTCCGATTCATTTGAAATTGCACCCGCCCGATTTCTCGATTGATTGGGAACAGGTGCGCAAATCGATTACCAGTCGCACCCGCATGATTATGATTAACTCGCCCCATAATCCAACGGGGGCGGTGTTGTCGGAATCAGACTTGAGAAATCTGGAGAAAATCGTCACTGAAAATAACTTGTTGGTGCTCAGTGATGAAGTGTATGAACGAATCATTTTTGACGATGGCGTCCATCAAAGTGTTTTGAAATTTCCAACGCTGGCGGCCCGTAGTATCGCAGTTTTTTCGTTTGGAAAAACATTTCATGCCACCGGCTGGAAGGTAGGGTACACGGTAGCACCGGAATCACTCACCCGGGAAATTCGGAAAACCCATCAGTTTATTACATTCAGTGTTAACACCCCGGTACAATTGGCGTTTGCCGAGTACCTCTCCAATCCCGAAACGTACCTGCACCTGGGAAAATTCTATCAGCGGAAACGGGATTTTTTCCTCCAACATATAGCAGGCAGCACCTTCAAGCCTTTGCCCTGCTATGGAAGTTACTTTCAGTTGTTATCCTATGAAGGTACTTCTGCTTTGCCGGAAAAGGAAATGGCCGAATGGATGACCCGCGAGAAGAAATTAGCCCCCATCCCGGTATCTGCGTTTTATCAGGATGGAGCCAATCAGCAACTGTTGCGTTTTTGTTTTGCCAAAGGTGAGGAAACACTCGCAGCAGCCGGCAAAATCCTTCGAAAACTTTAAGGGTTTTGTACCCGAAAGGGTTCAGAATTTAACCCCGGATTGCTTTTCTTTGCAGTCCGTAACGGCTATGCAAGACTTAAAAATCACAATCATTCAATCGGATCTTCACTGGGAGGACGTTGGAGCCAATCTGGCTATGTTCGAAGAGAAGATCTGGCAGATTGGTGAATCCACGGATGTGATTGTTTTACCGGAAATGTTCACTACCGGATTCACGATGAGTGCTCCCAAGTTGGCTGAACATATGAATATGCGCACGTTTAAATGGATGCGCCAGATGGCTGACCAGACGGGGGCATTGATTTTAGGAAGCTTCATCGCCAATGTTCACGATCGGTTTTACAATCGCCTGCTCTGGATGGAGCCGGGCGGAACCTTTAAAACCTATGATAAGCGGCATTTATTTCGCATGGCCGAGGAAAACCAAGTATATACTGCCGGAGAGAGTCTTTTGATTGGCCATTGGAAAGGCTGGCGGATCTGCCCCTTAATTTGTTATGATTTACGATTCCCCGTCTGGAGCAGAAATCGCTGGAATGCTTCTCTGAAAAAGCCCACCTACGATTTGCTGATTTATGTTGCGAACTGGCCGAAAGTCAGATCCAACGCCTGGGAAACCTTACTAAAAGCCCGCGCCATTGAAAACTTAAGTTATACAGTCGGGGTGAATCGGGTTGGGTTGGATGGAAACGGCATTGAATACAACGGACTTTCGGCCTTTATCGGTCCGAAAGGTGATTCTTTCTTTTCGGTGGAAGATGTTGAAGCCATTAAAACCATGTCGTTAAACGCGCATTCATTACAGGCGTATCGCGATAAGTTTCCGGCCTTTATGGATGCGGATGATTTCACCATTGAAGTGGAGGCGTTTGAAGAACGTGGATACCTTCCCGGCTTAAGTTGACGCAAACACCCGGATTTCAGATTTTATTTTTTCTGGGTCTGATTCGATCAGAAATTTTGGATCAATCGGATGCAACAACCGTTCAATCCCTTCATGGTGCCCGAATAGGATTGCTTTAAAGATCTTTCCTTCCGATCGCAACAAATGATTGATCAATTTTAAGGTTACTCCTAAAGGCTGTTCCGGAGTAGCCACGATAAAAATTAAAACCGATTGTGCCTGGTCAAAAAGCCGGATTACCAAATCCGCAATCGAAGCATCCGATTGATTATCCAACTCAGCCCCAAGCAGATCATTGGCCAGAGAGGATGCATAGGCCAACAAAGGTTTTTCATAGGCAGATTCTTGCCAGTTTCGAAGCTCGATTTGAAGGAAGAGTTTCATGCTTAAGGAAACAGGAGTTTATTATTACGAAGGTAATTAACAGGTGCGCTTATTGGTTAGAGCAGGGTAAGCTCTTCTTTTTGGGGCTTTGAGGGGAATCCTGCATTTTTGCAACTCATTTTACCGCCATGTCATCCAGGAAAATCACCCGTGCCCTCGTTTCCGTATTTTATAAAGATAACCTCGAACCCATCATTCATGAATTGGCCAACCAGGGAGTCCAGTTTGTTTCGACCGGAGGTACACAGGAATTTATTGAGAAACTTGGCTATCCGGTTGTTCCTGTTGAGAAGCTCACGGGGTACCCTTCCATTTTTGGCGGTCGTGTTAAAACGTTGCATCCTGCTGTTTTTGGTGGGATTCTTTATCGCAGAGAGGAGGCCAAAGATGTAAGCCAGGCGAAAGAATTTAACATTGCCCCCATTGATCTAGTCGTAGTTGATCTATATCCATTTGAAGAGACCGTGGCGAAGGGGGGAAAGGAAGAAGACATCATTGAGAAGATTGATATTGGCGGTATCTCCTTAATTCGGGGCGCGGCTAAAAATTTTAACGATGTTCTGATTGTTTCGGCCCGCACACAATACAAGGCCCTGTTGGAATTACTGCAATCAAAGAATGGGTATAGTGATCTGGAAGATCGAAAGCGATTTGCCGCCATGGCCTTTGATGTGACTTCTCATTACGACTCTGCCATCTTCACCTATTTCAATCGCGAGCAGCAGCTCCCCAGCTTCAAGGCCAGTATACAGCAAGGCAAAGTTCTTCGTTATGGCGAAAACCCCCATCAGCAAGGGGTATTTTACGGTGATCTTGATGGCTTGTTTGATCAATTGAATGGAAAGGAGCTCTCTTACAACAACCTGGTAGATGTGGATGCGGCCATTAACCTGGTGAAAGAGTTTGATGGTGAAACTGCCTTTGTGATTATCAAGCACACCAATGCTTGTGGGGTAGCTACAGGGGTTGATGTTAAGACGGCTTATTTGAAGGCATTTCAGGCGGATACGGTTTCTGCTTTTGGTGGAGTTTTGGCAACCAACCAGCGGATTGATCGGGCTGCAGCCGAAGAAATCAATACCTTATTTTTTGAAATTCTGATTGCTCCTGGGTATGAAGAAGGGGCATTGGCACTGCTAAAATCTAAAAAGAATCGAATCATCCTTGCACAAAAGCAGCCGCTTACGGCCACCAAGCAATTTAAAAGTTTACTGAATGGGGTCATCGAGCAGGATTTAGACCTCAAAACAGACTCTGTGTCTGATTTGAAACCTGTAACAAAGCGCCAACCCCGGGCCGAAGAGGTGGAAGCCCTTCTGTTCGCAAGCAAAATCTGCAAGCACACCAAATCGAATACTATTGTACTGGCGGTGAATGGTCAGATGTTGGCGAGTGGAGTCGGACAAACCAGTCGGGTAGATGCGCTAAAGCAAGCGATTGAAAAGGCAGGCACGTTCGGCTTTACCCTAAAGGGTGCTGTCATGGCCTCCGATGCCTTCTTCCCTTTTCCTGATTGTGTAGAGATTGCTCACCTCAATGGCATAGAGGCGGTCATTCAGCCGGGGGGCTCGATTAAGGATCAGGATTCAATTGCCTATTGCGACCAACACAACATGGCTATGGTATTTACCGGCATCCGCCATTTCAAACATTAGTACCTCGTAAGTTTTTCGCGCGAATACCTTAAAAATTCCCAGGATTATTTCTGTAATTTCGGGCTTAAATTCACTTTACTTCAGCAGGAACGAATGGGACTTTTTGACTTCTTCACCAGCGACATAGCCATCGACCTGGGAACCGCCAATACACTTATTATTCACAAAGATAAAGTAGTAGTCGATGAACCATCGATTATTGCGTTGGACCGAGCGACCGGGAAAGTGTTGGCGATTGGGCGTGAGGCCATGCAGATGCATGAAAAGACCCATGACAACATCAAAACCATCCGACCCCTGAAGGAAGGTGTTATTGCTGACTTTCATGCAGCGGAAATGATGATTCGCGGCATGATCAAAATGATCGATACGGGGAGGCGGTTATTTCCACCGTCTTTGCGAATGGTGATCTGCATTCCATCGGCCATTACCGAGGTGGAGAAACGAGCCGTTCGCGATTCGGCCGAACATGCCAATGCGAAAGAGGTCTACATGATTCATGAACCTATTGCGGCTGCCATCGGAATCGGCATTGACATTGAGCAGCCGGTAGGCAATATGATTGTGGATATTGGTGGGGGAACAACTGATATCGCAGTGATTGCACTATCCGGAATTGTTTGTGATCAATCGATTAGAATTGCGGGAGACACGTTTAATCGCGACATCCTGGACTACATGCGCAGGCAGCACAACTTGTTGATTGGCGAACGTTCTGCTGAGCGTGTAAAAATCGAAGTGGGCTCTGCCCTTACCGAGTTGGATGATGGCCCTGATGATTACGAAATCCGGGGTCGGGATTTAATGACGGGAATCCCGAAGACTATAAAAATTTCATATTCTGAAGTTGCTTTCGCGCTTGATAAATCCATTTCAAAACTGGAAGAAGCGGTACTCAAAGCGTTGGAACTTTCACCGCCCGAACTTTCAGCAGATATTTATGAACGTGGTATTTATTTGACAGGTGGTGGCGCCATGCTGCGGGGGTTAGATAAACGCTTATCCTTGAAGACGAAATTACCCATTCACGTGGCCGATGATCCGTTGCGTGCCGTTGTTCGCGGAACCGGAGCTACCTTAAAAAACCTAGACCATTACCGTAAAGTATTGATGACTTAGTGAATGGAGCGACTCATAAATTTCATTTACGAGTATCGGGCCTTTTTTACATTCTTAGTTCTCGAGTTAGCCTGTGCCTGGTTGATTATCGAAAATAATCAGTTCCAAAGCACAAAGTATTTCAACTCCTCCAATCGGTTAGCCGCCAGTATTCTTGGATTTTCTCAAAATACAAGAGAGTACTTTTCACTCCGCACCATCAATGAGGACCTGGCAAGAGAGAATGCTGAACTAAGAACCTTGTTAGAAAAGAGTCGACAAAAGGCGTTGTTGGGTGACTCTGCAGGTATCGATTCAGCCCGACTTAATCAATACGAATTCATTAGTGCCAAAGTGGTGGGCAATTCAACAAGTCTATACAAGAATTTTATCACCATTAACAAGGGAATGTTGGATGGAGTAACCCCGGGGATGGCGGCCATCAGCAATCAAAAGGCAGTAGGGAAAGTAAAATCGGTTTCGGATCATTATGCGGTATTGATTTCCTTGCTGAATGTGGATGAGCAGGTTTCTAGTGTTATTAAACGAACCAACCACTTTGGCAGTGTTCGCTGGGATGGACTAGACATGCGGTATTCAAATTTGATGTTCATCCCCAGGCATGCTGTTCCGGCTGTGGGCGATTCGGTTGTTACATCCGGGTACAATGCCATTTTTCCGGAAGGTATCCTGGTAGGAGTCATTCAGGAAGTTAATTTAAAGGAAGAAGCCATGTTTTGGGACATCCGGATAGAATTGGCACAGGATTTTGGTGAATTAGCCTTTGTGGACATCATTAAAAGCAAGCTCAAAAATGAGCGTGATTCATTGGAGCAGATAACTATTGGCGAAGTGAAATGAGTCGTTCGGGAATCATACAGTTTATTCTTTTTTTTGTTTACACGCTGGTGCAGGTGTTGTTGCTGCGAAATCTGGTGTTGTTCAATACCGCGTTCTGTTTTCTTTACATCGCCTTCATCTTGTTGCTCCCCATCGAAATAAATACCTTAGTTCTGATGGTGGTTGGCTTCATGCTGGGCTTCACGATCGATATCTTTTATGATAGCATGGGCCTGCACGCCTTTGCTACGGTGTTGGTGGCATACCTGCGCAACTATTGGTTGGCTACCATTACTCCACAAGGTGGGTATGATTCAAATTCAACGGCAACCCTTTCGGCCAATGGCTTGCAATGGTTTTTGGTCTATTCAATTCCTTTGATTTTTCTTCATCATTTGTTACTCTTTTTTATTGAGGCTTCCGGTTTTGTTCTTTTCTGGTATTCCATGCTAAAGATTGTCGCGAGTCTAATTTTTACGACTTCGGTGATCGTGTTGTTACAGTATCTGGCACCACAACGCAGGCGATTATGAATGAGGGAAGAAAGGAAATAGTGCAATTGGTTATTCTGTTAACCGGCATCGTTTTTCTGGTGAAGCTATTTTTTGTTCAGGTGCTCGATAACCGCTATGCAGAACTAGCCGATGGGAATGTTATCCTGCGACAGGTGGAGTATCCATTCCGTGGATTGATCTACGATCGAAACCACAAACTTATTGTATACAATACACCCGAGTATGATTTACAAATTGTGGTTAAGGATCTGAAGAATTTTGATTCAACCAGGTTTTGCACGGTATTTGAAATTTCACGCGAAGAACTTCGCAAGCGCTTTAAAGACATGAAGGCCCGAAAGGAGTATTCCCCCTTTAAGCCCACGGTCTTCATGAGTCAACTCTCTAATATCGATTTTGCAAAAATTCAGGACTACCTGGATGAGTTTCCGGGCTTTTATGTACAGGCGCGTGCAACACGAGCCTACTCAGCACCGGCATTGGCTAATGCATTGGGGTATGTTAGCGAAATCAGCAAAGAAAGTTTGGCCCGCGATAGTTCGGATATCTATAAGCAAGGAGACTACGTGGGTCAGAGTGGTATCGAGGCTTTTTATGAAAAGCAATTGCGCGGCAAGCGAGGCGTTCGATTCAAACTCCGCAATGTGAAAGGCATCGAAAAGGGTTCATTTAAAGAGGGTGAATATGATACACTATCAGTACCCGGGCAAAACTTAATAACTGGAATTGATATCGATCTTCAGCAGTATGGTGAGTTTTTAATGAAAGGTAAAGCCGGAAGTATTGTTGCGATCGAACCCGCTTCAGGCGAAATATTATCGCTCGTTTCCGGCCCATCGTATGACCCAGGTTTACTCACGGGTAGAAATTACAGTTCAAATTTCAAGCTAATCAGCAATGATTCGCTCAAGCCATTGTTTAATCGCCCGCTGATGGCACAGTACCGGCCTGGTTCCATTTTTAAGATCGCGCAAGCCATGACGGCCCTGCAGGAAAAGGTAATTACTCCGGATACCCGAATCCGATGCGATCGGTCGGTCATCAACTGCCATGGTGACCACACCAACGAAGATCTTCGCGGAGCTATCGCCAATTCCTGCAACCCCTATTTTCATAATGTATTAAGAAGAATGCTTAACAAGGGGGTGGTCAACGATCCTTTTGGCGATACCCGTGTTGGACTGGAAGAATGGAACAAGCACATCACTAGTTTTGGTTTTGGAAATAAATTGGGAATTGATCTGCCGAACGAGAAGGAGGGTTTGATTCCAACCCCGGCTTACTATGATCGGGCCTATAAAAGTACCGCCTGGAAGTTCTCTAATATTTATTCCTTGGCCATTGGTGAAGGTGAAAATCTGGTTGTGCCGATTCAGATGGCAAATTTTGCTGCCACGATTGCCAACCGTGGATATTACTACACGCCCCACCTGGTGAAATCGATTGGTGAAGATGGTAAGCCTTTGCCGCAATATACGGAACGTCATTATACAACGATTGATTCTTCGTATTTCATGGTAGCGGTGGATGCGATGCAGAAAGTGGTGGAGGAAGGAACTGGTCAGTATCGTGCCAAGCTGGCCGATGTAATTGTTTGTGGTAAAACAGGTACGGTACAGAATGCGCCACCCTTGTTCGATCATTCTGTTTTTATCGCCTTTGCTCCACGCGATAATCCCAAAATAGCGATCTCTGTTTACGTAGAAGATGCCGGGCAAGGCGCTCGTGCGGCAGCCTCTATTGCCAGTTTAATGATTGAGAAGTATTTGTTTGGGGGCACCAAGCGACCTCATATTGAGCAGTATGTGTTAAACAATAAGTTCGAATGAGGAGAGAAGCCGACATATCGGGTAAGTTGGATTGGGTTTCGGTACTGCTGTACATCATCATGATAACGTTGGGATGGTTCAACATTTTTGCATCCGTTTACGATGAAACAGCCAATCAATCCATTTTTGATCTTTCACTGAATTCGGGCCGGCAATTGATGTTTATTGCCGCTTCTTTTATTATCATTCTGGCCATCATTATCATCGATATGCGTTTCTACGAAACGTTCGCGTACCTGTTCTATGGAATCATTTTGTTTGCTCTTTTCCTCGTACCCATTATCGGAAAGGAAGTGGGGGGAAATAAAGCCTGGATTGGCATCGGTTCGTTTGGGGTCCAACCCTCTGAATTTGCCAAGTTCATCACCGCTCTGGCAGTAGCCAAGTACATCGGGTCGGTTGGTTTCAAAATGGACAATCTTCGAAATCAAGTAGTTCTATTTGGATTGATAGGTGTACCCATGATGTTAATTCTCCTTCAAAAGGATACCGGTACAGCGTTGGTATTTTCCTCTTTTATTTTGGTCTTCTACCGCGAAGGGTTGTCACCCTTCTTGTTGATCCTCGGTATATGTGCTGCAGCGATTTTTATACTTACGTTGTTAATCCCCAACCAATTGTTCTTGCATGGAGCGATCGCGGCTATTTTGATTCTTTTAATTGCCATCGGCAAGAAGCGATTTAGAAGGATCGCAGTATTGATCATTGGTGCCTTTTTGATCAGTGGAGTGATCGAAAGTGTCGACTACGTAATTACTGATGTGCTGAAACCACATCAGCAAAACAGAATCAAAGCGCTGATCAACCCGGATGCCGACCCTCTGGGATATGGATGGAATGTTACCCAGTCAAAAATCGCCATTGGCAGTGGTGGTTTTGCCGGAAAAGGTTTTTTGAAAGGAACGCAAACTAAGTTTGACTTCGTGCCGGAGCAAAGTACCGACTTCATTTTCTGCACCATTGGTGAAGAACATGGTTGGTTTGGAAGCCTGATCGTGATTGGACTTTTTGTAACCCTGTTGTTTCGTGTACTCTTTCTGGCAGAACGCCAAAAAAATCGTTTTGCCCGATCGTATGGATATGCTGTGGCCTGCATTTTCTTTTTTCACTTCGCTGTGAATATTGGTATGACGATCGGGTTATTTCCGGTAATCGGAATCCCATTGCCATTTTTTAGCTACGGTGGATCTTCCTTGTGGGGCTTTACGATCCTGTTATTTATTCTGTTGAAGCTTGACGCCCACCGGGGTCAGGTGTTGCAACGCATTTGATCACGAATTGAATCGCTTCTGAAGGATTTCCAGGAACTCTCCATATTCTTCACTTTCCCGATCCCAGTCAGGGTAATTTTCCTCCAGAAAGCGAAGTGTTTGGTCAAGGTTATCAAACCGGTCAATCTTATCAATGGCTTCTGTAAAAATTTCGAAATCACCATGAAACAAGATTTTGGTGAACATGAATTTTTGATTGATGGTCAAACTTTCTTTCAATCGAACAATCTTTTTGCTAGCCAAATCATCGGCCAGTGTGGATTTGGTTTCTACAGACGGTGCAGGTGTTGGTTTGGCCGGCTCTTTCTTAACCAAAGGAGTAGCTTTTACTGGTGCTGCTTTTACGGGTACTCTTGTCTCGTATAATGTTTCAATCGGTAACGGTGCAATTTTATTGAAACTTTCTAAATACGGGTCTATATCTTCCGGGGTAAAATTCACTTCCTCGAGAATATGATCCAGAAGTGCAAAGGCTTCTTTACCGGAGATCCGGGCAATTTTTTTTGTTTCAAGATGCTCAACTAATTTCTCTAAAGGCGCTTTGTTGATCTTCAGGTATTTGATTTTATCTTTCAAATCCCTGGATGTATTAAATTCCCGTTTCTGATCATCCAGGATTTCCGAATAAAAATCATAGGGCGCGAGAATCAGGTACAAGGTTTGTACAACGGCACTTTTCAACAACGGTAAAAAGTCAGACTTACCGATAAGGATGTGATTGCTCAATGTATTTTGAAACTGAAGAAGGGCATCAGCAACCGGCTTGGCCGTGTAGTCAAAATACGGGCTCTTTAAATTTTCACTCTCTTTTTTCCAGGTTGTAAGGAGATCACTGATGATAAAAAGATTAATCTGCCGGATATCACATAGGGTTAGAATTTCCGATCCTGTAATTTTTTCTTTGCGCGAAAAGAAAGACTCGGCCACCTTATTGGAAAACAAGACGGCATACTGATCAACTGCTTTCACACTAATCTTCTCGTCCATGAGTTAATTTTTTTTGTAATCTTGTTAACCGGTTATGCCTGAGGTATTGCATTATTAATGGTAAAGATAACAATTGAAAATTTGGCTCAAAAAGAGGTGTCTGTGAGTGCCCCTGGAAGCTCTGTGTTGAAGGCAATGCAGGCACACTTCATCGATTGGATGCACGCTTGCGGTGGCAAAGGCCGCTGCACCACCTGTAAGTTTATAGTAATTCTGGGGGCTGAGCAATTAAGCCCACTTACCAAATCGGAAGAAGATTACCGAAAGCGAGGCGAGTTGCAAGACGATGAACGGTTAGCTTGTCAAACCATTGCGCTGGGGGATTGTAAAATTCGAGTTCCGGATGAGTACAAATTACCCCATGTCGTATATTCAAATTAAAGGCTTAATGACGCTCTCTAATGCAAAATTCTAAACCCTAAATTACCGCATGTTTATCGAACCGCATCTTGGCCGAAGCAATAAACCTGACAAAAGTGGTTGGATTGAAGTGATTTGCGGGTGTATGTTTTCCGGTAAAACTGAAGAATTGATCCGAAGGCTTAATCGGGCCTTGATCGCAAAGCAGAAGGTAGAGATTTTCAAGCCCACCATCGACACCCGGTACCACGATCAGAAAATCGTATCCCACAGCGATCGCGAAATACGCTCAACCCCAGTAAACTTTGCTAACGACATTTTATTGTTGGCCGGCAATTGTGATGTGGTGGGGATTGATGAAGCCCAATTTTTTGATGATGCCATTGTGGAGGTATGTAATAGTCTGGCGAATAACGGCAAGCGTGTAATTGTCGCTGGATTGGACATGGACTTTGAAGGAAAGCCCTTCGGACCGATGCCTGACTTATTGGCGGTGGCCGAGTTTGTTACCAAAGTGCACGCGATCTGCGCACAAACCGGTGAACTCGCATCATTTTCTTACCGACTCAATTCAAATGAATCAAAAGTGCTGTTGGGCGAGAAGGATGCCTACGAAGCCCGAAGCAGGAAAGCCTTCATGGATGGAATGAAGAAACGCAAGCAATAATCGGGTGCTTTATAAAACTAAAGGAATTGTCTTTCGATTTACAAAGTATGGCGAGACCTCCATTATTGTAAATATTTTCACCGAATTATTTGGCTTGCAGAGTTATATAGTAAATGGGGTTCGTTCCAATTCGAAAAAAAGCAAGATTGCCCTGTTTCAACCCCTTACATTGCTCGACCTCGTAGTCTACCATAAGGAAAGCGCCAGCATTCTACGGATTAAAGAAGTGAAATGTTATCATCCCTTTCAAACCTTGTCAAAGGAAGTAAAGAAGACAGCCATTGCCATGTTTATCAACGAAGTATTGAACAAAACCGTAAAAGAACAAAGTCATCCGGCTGAGCTACACGAATACATTGCACAATCATTGATTTTGCTGGATCATCATCCAAGCCCTGAAAATTTTCATTTGATATTTTTAATTGGCCTCAGCAAGCAACTGGGATTTGGCCCTAATCAATCCAGCGAGATCCTGACCGGCCAGTGGCTAGACGCTGCGGATGTGGCCATGCTTGACAAGATTATAAAAGCAGGAATTGATACGAATCTTTCGATCTCCTATACACAACGGCAAACATTGCTTACTACGTTGCTACGGTTCTACGCCAGTCACATCGACAACTTTGGCGAAGTCCGTTCAGTGCCGGTATTAAGGGAGATTTTACAGTAACTCAAGCCGCGATGGCGACTTTGTGAATCTTTTGAACAGGCTTTTCTCCAAGCATTTTTAATTGCCGGGCATGTGCTGCAATCGCCTGAAAAAAAGTATCCTTCGATTTATAGGGTAAACCAAACTCGGCTGCAGTCTGCTCAACAATCTTTGCGATTTTGCGATAATGAACGTGACAGATGTTGGGGAATAGATGATGTTCCACCTGGTAGTTCAGCCCACCTACATACCAGGAAAAAAGTTTTTCCTTGTGTCCGAAATTAGTCGTGGTGTGCAATTGATGAATGGCCCAGTTATTCTCCAGATTTCCTTGCGCATCGGGCATGGGGTATTCGGTTCCTTCCACCACATGTGCCGGCTGAAAAATAATGGCCAGAATGAAGCCGGCAATATAATGCATAACAAAAAAACCAAGCAAGGCCTGGCCCACAGTAATGGGTAATAACATCACGGGCACGGCAATGAGATAACCAAAGTAGATTACTTTCGTCAACAACATAAACGACCATTCCTTCGCTGCCGTGGTTCGTTGTTTTTTTAACAGACCTTCGCGCTGGTATTTGATCAACCTGCCAAAGTCCTTTACTAAAACCCATACCAGCGTAAGTAGACCGTAAAAGAACCAGGCATAATAGTGCTGATACTTGTGCATGGGCATCCACTTGGATTCAGGAGCCATACGCAATACACCCCGCGGACTAATGTCTTCATCTACTTCATGCACGTTGGTATAGGTATGGTGAAGCACGTTGTGCTGTACTTTCCAATTGAGGGCATGACCACCCACCAGATTTAATGACAGACCCAGGACATTGTTAACCCAGGGTTTGTTGGAGTATGCCCCATGGTTAGCATCGTGCATGACTGACAGACCTATCCCGGCAATGCCTAACCCCATGATCACACAAAGCCCAAGCAGCATCCAGGGGTTGGTGGTAATTCCACTGATCAACAGAAAATAGGGTACGAAATAAAGGGAGAACATAAAAATGGTTTTGAAAACCATTTCTGAGTTTCCGGTTCTTTCCAGTTGATTGGTTTTAAAGTAAGCATTTACGCGTTGATTGAGCGTAAGGAAGAATTCCTGTTGACGATTGGCAAACTTCAGATTTAAATTCAGACTCATGTTTATACTCGTTGTTCGATGACAGATAATAACCGTGATTATCCGCCATCGTCAGGGTTCAATTTTTCAAAGGTACCTAATCTAAAGTAGGCAACGATTGTTAGCCATTCAAAATCTTATGAATGGCACTTAATTTATGTGAATTGAGGGGATTTATAACTCGGCAATAACTGTTTTTCCACCCTTTGTAACATCACCTACTTTCACAGTTACGTTTGCCGATAGAGGTAAGAAGATATCTACCCGGGAGCCAAATTTAATGAAGCCGAATTCATCGCCCTGTTGAAGGGATTGTCCTTCTTTTACATACCATTTGATTCTGCGGGCCAAGGCACCTGCTATTTGTCTGAATAATATCTCTGTTCCCGTATTCATCTTAACAGCAATGGAGGTTCGTTCATTCTCCGTACTGGATTTCGGATGCCATGCAACCAGGTATTTGCCCGGGTGATATTGGCTATAGGAAATTGTTCCGGATACCGGCATGCGGTTAACATGCACGTTAATGGGGGACATAAAAATGGAGATCTGCTTCCGCTTCGACTTCAGGTATTCTGGTTCTTCGGTCTCTTCAATAACCACCACCTTGCCATCGGCCGGAGCCAGCACGTGCTTTTCATTTTTGTTGATCTGAAATACCGGAATGCGAAAGAACTGCAGGATGAGCAGATAAAAAGCAATGCTTACACCGATCAGAATGTTTTGTGCGAGCCGTGCTTCAGGTAAAAAATACCCTACTGCCCAGTTTACGCCAAACAGAACGAGTAAGAGAATGAATAAAAGTGTGCGGCCTTCTTTATGGATCGTCATGATGTAGTTCTCGGGTTTCAAATTTCAGACTTTGCCCGAACAATCTGAAATTTGAAACCTGAAATTAATACCCGCCTCTGAATTTGTAGGTCTTGGCCACCTTATCAATGGCCACCATATAGGCTGCAATGCGCAACGACACTTTGTATTGAACTGCAGTTTTGTACACGTTATCGAAAGCGTCTTTCATAATCCGGTCGCTTCTGCGATTCACGCGTTCCGCAGTCCACTTATAGCCCAACCGGTTTTGTACCCACTCAAAATAGGAAACCGTTACACCGCCTGCATTCGCCAGGATGTCGGGCACTACACTGATTCCCTTTTCATAAATGATTTTATCTGCTTTGGAAGAGGTGGGTCCGTTCGCGCCTTCCACAATCAGTTTAGCCTGGATTTTTCCAGCATTCGAGTTTGTAATAACATCTTCAGTAGCGGCAGGAACAAGCACATCCACCGGGAGCGTTAATAAATCGGCACCGGCAATTTTTTGTACATCCGCATATCCTTCCAACGAGCCCTTGTTTTTATCGCGGTAAGCAATGGCAGCATCAATGTCAATTCCGTTCTCGTTGTAGTAGGCACCGGAGATATCACTGATGGCCACCACCTTCAAGCCACGTTCTGACAATAAGCGGGCAGCCCAGGACCCCACATTGCCAAATCCCTGAACAGCACAGGTTGCTTTGTACGGGTTGATTTTAAGTTTCTCCATGGCCGCTAAGGTGGATACCATCACGCCACGGCCAGTGGCTTCTGTCCTTCCTAACGAACCACCCATCACAATGGGTTTGCCGGTAACCACAGCAGCTACCGTCATTCCTTTGTTTCGGGAATACTGGTCCATCAGCCAGGCCATTTCTCTTGGGCCGGTTCCCATGTCCGGGGCGGGTATGTCCTGATCCGGACCAAACACGTCCATCATGGCTTGTGTGTACGAACGCATCAACCGTTCAATTTCACCGGCACTCATTTCGCGCGGGTTGCACGTAACACCACCCTTACCGCCTCCATATGGAATATCCACCACAGCACACTTCCAGGTCATCCATGCGGCCAGCGCCTTTACTTCATCCAGGTTAACATGCGGATCGAACCGGATGCCGCCTTTGGAAGGACCCAATATGGTAGAATGAATAACCCGATACCCTTCAAAAACGCGGATGCTGCCATCATCCATAGTGACGGGTAGTGATACGATCACTTGCTTGGCCGGAGTTTTTAAAACATTGTAAACTTCATCTTCGAGTCCCAGAATCTGGGAGGCGGTATGAAACCGCGACATCATCGCTTCAAACGGATTTTCCTTGTCAACTAGCGGAGCAGGTTCAATGTATGCCATAAATTTTTGTGAGATTTTCTGGTATATAGGCCCCTCATAATTACGGGTTAAATCTTGATTTTTTGGGCCCTTAAATCGGTTGCAAAGATATAGAAATTGAAAATACCCTATCGGGTGTAAGGGATATTAAAATATCAGGGTCAAATCAGAAATCCATCAATTCTGAAGCCCTGATTTTCAGCGATTTGACAATAGTGATCAATGTGCAACCGGTGAGATAAACATTGCGGCTTCGATGTGGGCAATCTGTGGGAGGCTCTTGCCGGAGTCATTAGCCAGCACTTCTCGAGTAAAATTTTGTTTTTTTATGATGGTTGCAATTTGTTCGATCCACCAAGGAAATAGAAGCGATATTTAGATGGCCTCAATTGGACTAATTAAACGAAGTGCTGGTCTTTAGATGAAATTCAAATAAAGTGTAATAATCAATATTTTAGAACGAGTTTTAGGTAAACTTTTCAATGAATGTCTCTAGCGTTAGAAGGAGTTAGTAAGTCGTTCAATAAGAATGTGGTTTTGAGTTCTATTACATTCTCTGTTGTCCCAGGAGAAATTGTTGGTATTATTGGTCCAAACGGATCAGGTAAAACAACCCTATTAAACGTAATAATGGGGTTATTGAGAACCGATTCAGGAGTCATTTCTTACTTTGATTCAATTGGTGCGGCAGTTTCGCGAAAAGGTTTCTTTGAAAGTATGACTGTATACGACAATCTCAAAATTATTGCTCAATTGAAAGAACAGGATTATGCAGAAATTGAAAAGGTCTTAGAACTTTTTTCCATTGGATATGCTAATTCCAGGTTTGACAAATTATCTGCTGGAATGAAGCAACGAGTTGCTTTGGCCCAAGCATTCATGGGCAACCATAAACTTATTTTATTAGACGAGCCAACCAACCATCTGGATATCGATTCCATATTTATACTCCGTTCAGCCATTGAGGTTCGTAAACAACAAGGGACCGCATTTATCTTGACAAGTCACGTGTTAACGGAGTTAGAAAAGTTATGCGACCGGGTACTTTTTCTAATTAATGGGAAAGTAATAAGAGAAATAAGTGCCAGTGAGGCAGAGTTTACCAGGCTTGAAGCAGAATATCTAAAGTTATCAGCACGATGAATTACCTGGGATTTGAGTGGCTCAAGCTAAAATCAAGAAAATGGATTTTGGTTTTAGCAGGTGTGACGGTATTGGCATTGCCTATCGTCATACGAATGCTGACTAATCTTAGTTACTTAGATGAAGAAATTTCCCAAGGACAATTTATGGAAAGCGCTGCTTATGGCTTTATCACTTATTCTTCTTTTTACATTTTTCTTCCTTTGTGGATAATTGTTGGTATCGGAATAGAATTCAACAATGGACATGTAAATTTGGTTGTATTCAATACTTCTTATAATTCGTATTTCAAATCAAAATTTATTTATTGTTTACTTATCTCGCTTGCATTTTGCTTTCTAGGAGCCATTACAATAGTGATTGTTCAGCTATCAGCACCTTTTGATGTTGAGTCATCTTTGAATTTCTATGGAGTATTTATTTTTCAATCTTTCTTCACATTTCTTTCAATATCATTGCTAGCCATGTTTATTACCTTCATTGCCAGGAATATTGCAATTGCGTTTGTTACTTATTTCTTGCTTCTTTTTGCTGATGGAATGACATTTATGATTGTCAGAAAATTGTATGATAATGAATTGTTTTATTTACCATTTCACATTACAAATATTCTTTATGTGAAAGGTGGAGATAAGACAGTCGATAATTATTATAACTTTTTTCAAGAGCCGGATAGTAGAGCGATATTACTACCGTTTTTTCTGATTATAATTTTGAGTATTACATATTGGGATTTCACCAGAAGAGAGTTAAAACTTCTGTCAGATTAAAGAATTAATGGGCTTTCGATAACCAATAGAATTCATTTAAAAAATCTCCAGGAAAGCGACTATAAACGGTGCCGAAATCAGCAGCCCGTCAAACCGATCGAGAAACCCGCCATGGCCAGGCAAGCTTGTACCTGAATCTTTGATTTCAATGCTGCGCTTTAGCAGCGACTCCACCAGATCGCCAAACGTACCACCGATGATAATGATCAGTCCAATCACAATCCACTGCCAGGAGCGAATAGTAGGTTCATGGCCAATGGCGCTAAAGAAATAAGGCAACCCGTAGGCGAATGAAAAAGCGAGGATTGCTCCACCAATGAAACCCTCCCATGATTTTTTAGGAGAGATGCGTTCAAATAATTTTCTTTTTCCGAAAAGGGTGCCTGCAAAATAAGCTCCACTGTCGCTGGCCCACAAAATGAACAGGCACCCGAAAATAATCTGATAGTCGTAGTGGTTGTTTTCGAAGGTGGCAATATTCAATAACGCAAAAGGCACCGCTACGTAGAATATTCCAAGAAAGGTATACGCAATGTTGGTGAAAGGTTTTCGCTCAAACTTTTTATACAGCTTGATCATGTACACACACGAAACGGCCGGAAAGATGAGAAAGTAATAGCGGTATGAAATATCACCTCGCTCGATAAAAAAGGAAAGGCAGAAAATCAACACACCACTGACCGTACCAAACGTTTTTTGCGGCAACATTCCGTCCAACCCCGATAATTGGTAGAATTCAATTAATGAGAACAGGGTGATGATGAAGAAGACGATAAAGTACGTCCACTCGCTGAACATAATTCCAAAGACAATGGCTGCAGCGCCTACAATAGCCGTAATTAGCCGTTGCGTGAGGTTACTGAATTTGGCAATGGCCATCATGAGGCCGGATGGGTTTGATGAAACTTCCTGAAGTAGTAAAGCAAACTGATAAATACAATGGCAAGTCCGGCCGCCAATGGCCAGGGTGCGGCTTCTTCAGACTCCATATCAATGGTGATCGTACCGGTTTGGTAGAGGTAGATCATCCATACTGAAAACCCATTGTTTACAAAATGAGCGATCATGGGCATCCATAAATTTCCAGACCATACATACAGGTAGCCAAACAAGGCACCTAAGAACATGCGTGGCACAAATCCAAAAAACTGCATGTGAAAGGCACTGAACAGGATGGCCGAAATCCAAATGGCTGCATGAGGGTTACCCGTTGCCCGGTACAATTCGGGCTGCACCATACCCCGAAAAACCAGTTCTTCGCCAACGGCAGGAAGCAACCCGATCACCACCAATCCGAAAAGAAACTCCCCGGTTGAGTCAAACGTGGTAAAGAAGCGGGTAAGTTCAGCAGCAAGATCTTCACGTTCGCGGGCCCAGGCTCCAAACTCTTTCAGAAATTCCGGAAAAACTATACTCGCGTTCCATTCTATGAATAAGGAGTTTGGTGCCATAAAGGAAACTACGGCCAACGCAACTACCAGCACCATCACCATTGGAGTGGATTTTGACTTCAGCCATTGTACTGGGTCTACCCGCTCAAAACCTTTCAGGTAGAGATAGGGTATTACGATCAGGCCAAACAAGGTAGCACAGGCTTGCATGATCAGTATTGGGATTTTGATTTCGGGGTGTGCTAACGGATTCTGAATCTTTTCAACCAACTCAAAAAGGCTGCCCTCATAAAACGGCATGGCCACAAAAAACCCCAGAATCGGTCCGATGATCAGGAACCCAAGAATAGTTGTCAGCAAAATGAAGATGAGGGATGTTAGTGGGTGGCGTTGTGAAATCCCCGTCAATTCAGACATCTCGGACAAAAGGGTTAATTTTGTGGCCGCAAACAACGGAGATTTAGTCAAAATATCAAACATGGTTCGAATCGGTGATATTGAGTTAGGGGCATTTCCATTGCTGCTTGCCCCCATGGAGGATGTAAGCGATCCGCCCTTTCGTGCTGTTTGCAAGGAAGGCGGTGCCGATTTAATGTACACCGAGTTTATTTCCAGTGAAGGCCTGATTCGCGATGCCGCCAAAAGCAAGCAAAAGCTGGATATCTTTGAATATGAACGACCCATTGGCATTCAATTATTTGGAGGCAATGTAGATAGCATGCGCGAAGCGGCTGAGATTGCTTCGGCTGCCAATCCGGATCTGATTGACATTAACTATGGATGCCCGGTAAAAGCAGTTGCCTGTAAAGGTGCTGGCGCAGCCCTGCTTCAAGATATCCCTAAGATGGTACGAATGACCGAGGAAGTGGTGAAAGCAACTCACTTGCCGGTAACGGTAAAAACCCGACTGGGTTGGGATGATACCACGAAGAATATCGTGGAGGTGGCCGAACGCCTGCAAGATATTGGCATCAAAGCGTTGACAGTGCATGGTCGAACCCGCGTACAAATGTATAAAGGCGCTGCCGACTGGACCTTAATTGGAAGGATCAAAGAAAACCCACGCATGCACATTCCTATCTTTGGCAATGGTGATATTGATTCCCCACAAAAAGCGTTGGAGTATAAAGACCGGTACGGAGTAGATGGTATCATGATTGGCCGGGCAGCGATAGGCTCACCTTGGGTCTTTCAGGAAATCAAACACTATTTGAAAACCGGACTGCTCCTACCGCACCCTGATATGACGGATCGCGTTACTACAGCCCGCAAGCATTTGGATTTTTCAATTCGTTGGAAGGGCGATAAGCTGGGAATCTTTGAAATGCGGAGACACTACACCAATTATTTTAAAGGCACTCCTGATTTTAAGCACTTTCGCACCCGATTGGTGGAGGCACCAACCTACACTGACGTTATTCAGATTCTGGATGAAATCATTGATGCGTATAGTGCGGTACCGGTATCCATCGGATGAACTTTAGCAAGATTCCGCATTTGATTTCCTTTTCGGATTGTCGTTCTTTGGGCGCCATTTTCCTTTACCCTTGAAGCCCGAACCAAAAAGCTACACTGCGGTTTTCCTGTTGATCGTCTTATCCTTGATTTGGGGTACCTCCTTTATTCTGATCAAGCAGGGTCTCAAGGCATTTGCTCCCGATGAAGTAGGAGCGCTGCGGGTTACAGCAGCAGCCTTATTCCTGTTGCCCATAGCCATTCCCCGACTCAAAGAACTGAAGTCCGGTGATTCGTTCAAGTTGCTGATGTCTGGGTTGATGGGCATATTCTTTCCTGCTTTTCTCTTTGCCTGGGCACAAACCCAAATCAATAGTTCCCTGGCAGGAATACTCAACACTCTTTCTCCGGTGTGGACCATGATCATTGGAGCACTGTTTTATCACCAACGGTTTCGCGGGTTTGCAATTATCGGTATTGTTATCTCCTTTGCGGGAACGATTCTATTAGCGTTATCCCGCTCGGGCGGAGCCATCACAGGATTTAACGTTTATGCTTTGTTGATTGTGGCGGCTTGTGCGCTGTATGGCGCCAATCTCAATTGGGTGAAATTTAAAATTGAAGGGCTCGGATCACTGACCATTACAAGCGTATCCTTATTGTTCATTGGCCCGTTAGGGGCCATCTATCTTTTTTTCTTTACCGACTTCACGAACACACTTCGTACACAGCCCGGTGCGTGGCCTGCTTTCGGGTATGTGGCCTTCCTCGCGTTAATGAGTACGGCCGTTGCCAATCTGCTTTTTGTAAAGTTGCTCCGGATCTCTTCCCCGTTATTTGCCAGTTCGGTTACCTACATTATGCCCATTGTGGCGGTAATGTGGGGCGTAATCGACAACGAAAAGTTGCTGGCAGGCCATTTCATTGGAATGGCCGCCATTTTGGGTGGAGTATATCTGGCCAACAAAAAGTAAAACTACCGTACCTTTTTCGGAATCAATTCCGAATCCGCGGAAAAAATACCGAACATCGCTTCTGTATTGGAAGCGGGCAAAAAGTAAATCTTGCTTTTCTTTCCTTTTAGCTTTAACGAGTACATGTTAAGAAAGGGAATGAGTTTAACACTTTTCACTTCCGACCAATCATAGTTTTTTACTTTGCTAGGATTGATGACAGCAATTTTCTTTTTGCTGATGGCCACCCGCTTGATATTTTTAGAGACCAGCAGGTGTAACGAAAAAAAGATCAGGGCAAGCGTGAATAAGGCGAAGGCGGCAAATCTGTTTTTTGGGGAGTCTCCGAATTGGAGTAACATGAGTGCAGTGGCCAGTCCTTGAAGCGCGCTAAGCGCCAGGAAAAAATACCTGGCAAGGTAAAATTTAACCGGGTTTGCTTCTTCCATCAATCATAATTGTTTGGTTTACAGAGCACTAAATTAATAAAATTAATTTAAAGGGAGTAACCCCTTTAGGGGTATCCACAGGTGAGCATCAACGGACTTTGATCTCCTGAGGTTCCGGTTCACTTTCTTCCGGCATCGACTCCCATGTTTTTGGTTCTTCGTTGTGAAGGTATTCGAGAATACGCTGTTCAACTTGTTTCAATTTCAAACTGCGCAAGTACTTTCCATTCCGGGCTAAAATCAACCGGCCTGTCTCTTCAGAGATGGCCAGCACGAGTGTATCAGTAACTTCGCTCATGCCCATGGCGGAACGGTGGCGCAATCCAAAATAGGAGGGTAGGTTATCGTTTTCACTCACCGGTAGTACACACCGGGCAGCCTTGATTCGGCCTTTATAAATGATGATGGCCCCATCATGCAACGGACTGTTTTTATTAAAGATGGAAAGTAAGAGCCTCTTACTTACTTTGGCATCCAATGGATCTCCGGTCTCTGCGTAAAATTTCAATTCTATGTCGCGCGAGAATACAATCAATGCACCGGTGCGCGAAGCCTTTAATGTTTTCAGGGCCTCAATTAATTCATGAACATCAAAGTCATCATGATGTTCGGCACGCCAGTTGGTAATGGTTTTGAAAATGTTGTCCCGGTTTATTTCTGTACTCCGGCCAATCAGCAATAAAAACTTTCTGATTTCCGGTTGAAACAAAATGATCATGGCCAGCACCCCGACCCCCATAAACTGTCCCAGAATGGTGGCGAGCAATTCCATTTCCGCAGCCCGCACAATCAGATAAATGAGGTATAAGGCGAGGATACCGAGGAAGATATTGACGGCAAGACTTCCACGAATCAATTTATAGATCTGGTACAGGAGAACAGCCACCAGGGTAATATCCACCAGGTCAACCCAACTCACTTCAAGAAACCCTATTTTGAAAGCGAAAATCATGCTGAACAAAGGTAATAAAACGACCGGTCTATTTCGCTAGAAGCGAGCAGTGAGGGTGATGGCATCCCGCGCTGCCTTTACATCATGTACCCGAAGGATAGAGGCGCCTTTTAACAGACTTATCGTATTAAGCACCGTGGTGCCATTGAGCGCGAGGTCCGGAGTCGTTTCGAGGGTTCGCCAGATCATGGATTTACGCGAGAGCCCTACCAACAAGGGTTTTCCCAGTACCTGAAATTGCTGCAGGTTTTTCAGCAACTCAAAATTCTGGTCCACCGTTTTCGCAAAACCAAATCCCGGATCAACAATCACATCTTTCACCCCGACTTGTTTCAATTGATCTAACTTTTGGTGAAAGTAATCCAGCACTTCCTTAATGAGATTTTCGTAGTCCGTCAATTGATTCATCGTTTGCGGTGTGCCCCGCATGTGCATAAGAATATAGGGAACTCTGTATTCAGCAGCCGTTCGAAACATCATTGGATCGGACTCTCCTCCGAAAATGTCGTTGATGAGATTCGCTCCTTCCTCCAGTGCGGCTTTGGCAATTCCACTCCGAAACGTGTCGATGGACAGAAGACTTTCGGGAAATTCTTTCCGGATCGCTTTTATTGCGGGAATAACCCGGTCACGTTCCTCTTCCGCAGAAATCAGCTCCGCTCCGGGCCGCGTGGAGTACCCACCCACATCCATGAAATCAGCACCCTCCTTCAACATCATCTCCGCTTGCTTCAGGACAGCAGTTGGTTCCATAAAGCGACTACCTGAATAGAAGCTGTCGGGTGTGATGTTCAAAATCCCCATCACCTTGGGTGTTGATAAGTCAATGAGCTTACCGTTTACATTCAGTGTTTTGTTGACCGAAAATATTTTACTTTGCACCGCCATGATGAATGAGAAAACTGCCCACGAATATAAAGAGGTGATCGCCACCTGCAAAGCACTTTTTGCCAGCAAGACACACGATTATGGCACCGCCTGGCGGGTACTCAGATTGCCCTCCATTACCGATCAGATTTTTATTAAAGCACAACGCATTCGCAGCATTCAGGAGAAAGGTTCACAAAAAGTGGAGGATCCTGTGAGGGATGAATTTATCGGCATCATCAATTATTGCGTCATCGCCTTGATTCAAATCCGGTTGGTGGGTTCAGATAAAATGGAGATGTCTTTCGAGGAGTTGGAGCCGTTTTATGATCAAGCGGTATTCGAAACGTTTGAGCTACTGCAGAACAAAAACCACGATTATGACGAAGCCTGGCGTGAGATGCGGGTTAGTTCCATGACGGACATTATTCTTATGAAATTGTTAAGAGTGAAACAGATTGAAGACAATCAAGGTATAACCCTTGCCAGTGAAGGTGTGAAAGCAAACTACCAGGACATGATCAATTACGCGGTATTTTGCCTTATTAAAATGTCAGAAGTCAACAGGTAACAGAAACGCGTATGTTTAAAAGAGTAATCGATCAGTTCTCCCGTTTCTTTGTAGGTGGGCTTTTGATTTTTTCAGGCCTCATCAAGCTGAATGATCCGGTGGGAACACAAATTAAGATGGAAGAGTATTTTGAAGTGTTTGCTGAGGACTTCGGATCGTTTTTTCATCACTTTATACCTTGGTCCCTGGAGTTTGGCATTTTCATGATCATCCTCGAATTATTTCTGGGAGCTGCGATCTTGATTTACTGGCGCATGAATCTTACAACCTGGCTCCTGCTGTTGATGATGACTTTCTTCACCTTCCTCACCTTTTATTCAGCTTATTTTAATAAAGTTACAGACTGTGGTTGTTTTGGGGACGCCATCAAACTCACCCCCTGGGAATCTTTCACAAAAGATGTTGTGTTAATGGTATTTGTGTTGCATCTTTTTTGGTATCGCAAAAACTACCAAGAAGTATTGCCAAAAAAAATTGGCCTCGCAGTAGTGGGTGGGGTGTCCTTGATCAGTCTGGTGGTGGGTATTTATGCCATCCGGCATTTGCCCTTTATTGATTTTCGCGCGTATCGGGTAGGAAACAATGTTCCGCAACAGATGATTGCTCCCGAACAACCGATTATTGAATATCAGTTTGAGAAAGATGGAAAGGAAATTCGGGATACAAAGTTTCTATCGGCCGATGATGGATATAAATACATCGCCTCCCGTGTATTGAATGAAGATAAAATCAAGCCGAAGATTACAGACTACTCCGTATCAAGTCCTGAGGGGGAAGATCTGACACAATACACTTTTCAGGGTGCTAAATTGTTGTTGGTGATGTTTGATGTCAACAAAGCTTCTGTTAAAAATATAGCAGCCGTGCGCGATCTGACCAAACAGTTGGAGGGCCAAGTGGATTGTTTTATTCTAACATCATCCGGCTCGGAAGCGATGGAAGCATTTCGCCATGAGCACCAATTGGGCGTTCCCTTTTATTATGCCGATGCTACTGTTTTAAAAACCATCATTCGCTCCAATCCCGGAATAGCCTTGTGGAATAATGGGACAGTATTGGGTAACTGGCATCATAATGACACTCCCTCACCGGATGAAATTCTCAACTTGCTGAGATGAAAATCTTTCTGATTGGCTTACCAGGCAGTGGCAAATCTACACTCGGAAAGCAATTGGCCGGTAAATTGAATTTCTCCTTCATTGATCTGGATACTGAAATCGAAAAATCAATAGGGTTATCAGTTAAGTCTATATTTAAGCAATATGGGGAGAGTTTTTTCCGGAAGGAGGAATCAGAAATGTTGCATCGCCTCGGAGAAAGTAACGAGTCGATGGTGATCGCTACGGGCGGAGGAGCACCGGTTTACTTCGATAACATGAAGTATATGAACACAAGAGGCCAAACTATTTTTTTGGATGTTCCGCCCAGGGAAATTGCCACCCGAATTCAAAACTCAAAAAAGGAAGAACGACCACTTCTTGCGAATCTGGCCCCGGATGAACTCAAAGACCAAATTGAGTTCCTGCGCTCGCAACGAATCTCATTTTATAACCAAGCTCATCATAGTTTAACCGGGATTGTTCACGTAGCTGATCTGCTGCACGTATTGAATGTCACTTAAAAGGGGAATCCAAGCGTAAGCACTCCCAATGTGTTTTTAGTATCAAGGGAAACCAGGGGACTGGTGGGAGAGTTGACGCGGTAGGGACGATAGGAGTTTTGACCTTGTGTGAAGACCAGTGCAAAATCTGCATAAAACTTTTTAGCACGAAAACCCAGTCCGGTCGAATACGAGGTTATGTCCCTGGAGATTCCGTTTTGTTCTGAAATAAAAGGATCGGGCATGTAGGAGAACCCTGCCCGTACCCGCCATACATTGAACCGAAATTCACCCCCGATTCGATAGTTCACAACGCTTTGATATAATGCCTGAATGTTCTCATTATCCGAATCAAAGGAGATCCCAGAGATGCCGGATGAATATTTGGCCCGGGCATAGTTTACCAGTTCTGCATCGGCTGAAATGAAGCCAAACTTCTGGAAAAAGAAGGAAGCACCCAGACTGAGCCGGTCCGGTGTTCTTAAGTCATACTCTGAAATGAGCTCATCCGTTTGTTCATTAACGTCCAGAAGCAAGTCACCGTCACCGAAATAATCAAAGTTGTTCCAGAGGGTATTCATGGAGCCTTGGTAAATGTCGGTAATCTGATAATAGGTGGGGGTCGTATAAGAGATGCCAACCTGTAACATATCCAAGGGCCGATAGATCATGCCCAATGTCCCGTTAAACCCTGATCCTGTGATTTTGAGTTCTTCTTCCAGAAGCAGATTGTCAAGGGGTACAAATGTTGGATCTAATACAAAAAGGAAATCTGACTCCCGGTATGTTTTCTTAACCTCATAGCGAATGGAAGCCAGGCCAACACCAGCCCCAATAAAAAACTTATCGGAGAGGTTGGCCCCATAAGAAAAACTCCATTGATTTTGGGCGCCTGAGAAGATTACTTCTTCTTGCTGGAATACCGTACGGATGTCGTTAGGATCATCTGGGAAAGTGGCTAAATAAGAGAAGTATTCATAAGGAAGAGCGGTTGAATCAAAAAATGTCATGCTTTCAATCAAATAGTTATTATATGCAAGACCAGTTGGGGTATTAAAATATGAGCCATTTGGAGTAAGATCTTGTGGATATAACCCAAAAGCATCTTCCATGAAATAATCAATGATCGAATTATTCGCATTCGTACCTTCGTAACTGAAACGTTGATTAAAATTATTCGTTCGATTGAAGGTAATGGCAAAGGTTCCGCTCAAAAACCCCTTGCTCCGGTTTTGATTGTTTTGAAATACCAACCCAAACCCCGGAACATGGAGATTGGTTTCTTCATCGCGGGTAGTATTATCCAAGTAGGAAGATTCACTGGAGGCTGAATTATATCCTGTTGAAAAACTGAACTCCGAGCGGTTATACATCCCCAATCCGGCTGGATTGGAGAAAGCTGAACTGTAATCGCCACCCAGGCTGATCTGCGCACCGCCCATGGCCTGGATGCGCGCGCTGCCGCCCGGCTTGGTCCTGCTAAACAATAAGGCCGTTTCCGTAAAGCTTTGCGCACTTACCAATACCGGTAGGCACACAAGTATTCCAAGAAGCCCAACGCCCCAAATTTTCATACACCGCTTATTTGTTTAGTTTAATCGCGTCCGCGTCTGCCTCCGGATGAAGAACTGCCACCACTGGAAATTCCGCTGCTACTTCGGCTTCCGCCACCACTGGAAAAGCTATTATTGCTACCGGACCAACCTGAGCTGCGACTTCCACTGTTGCTGTTGAACCACGAATTGTCTGAGCTGCGCGAAGTGCGGTTATTCGTGTTCGACCACGAAGAAACACCGGATCCCGTTCTGCCTGAACTTGAATTGCTCAACGAAGATCGGGTCTCCGGATTGGTCCTCCAACCACGTTGATAATAATCCGAAGTTGAATTGGTAGCTACACGACCGGACGAACCACGATTGCGTCCCTGGCTATCAACGGTTGCAGTCGATACATAATTGCGATTGTTGACGGTTACCGGATTATTTAAATCCGTGCTGCGCGAAGTTCTTTTTCCGTAGGCAGGGGCCCGGCCACCATTGGTTGGATCTGTGTTAACAATATATACAGGATAGCCGTAACCGCCACCATACCAGGGATTATAAAAACCACCCCCATAGCCAAAGTTCATCCAGGGATTCATTCCATAGTAACCTCCGGAGCCCCACATCATCGACATGCCCAACGACCACGACCAACCAGGTCGATAGTAGCTGTTATACCCATACGGGTCATATCCCCAAGGAGAATAGAAACTGGAGTACGGATTATATCCCATCATGCCGAAACTGGAGTAGGGATAGAACGAATTGCCCCAACCCATTGGTGAGCAACTTATACAGGGGTTGGTTGTTGAACTGTAGGAATTTAAAAGATTGGAATTCACACTAACAGGAGCAAAGTCAGTCGTAAAGTAAGGAGCCGGATCATCATTTGAATTGGGATCAACTTTAGTTTGAGAAATGTACTCAGGGTTAACGTTCCGGGCTGAATAACTATCGGTAGGGTTAATAACAGGAGCCCCTTCAAGTTGCTTGGCAGTTTCCTTCACCGAGTTCTGGCGCACCAATTCCTGATTCACCTTGGCGGTTACTAAAACAGGTCTGTCTTTCGACCGGAAATACAGGTCATCATATTCCATCTCCTGCGCCTGACCAACCCAGGTCATCAACATCAGCAGGCTGCCTAAGAAAGTGATTCTTGATTTCATACCTTTTGATTTAGTGAACACTTTATCTAACGCAAAACCGGAGTTTCCGGGTACATTAACAGAACAAGTTTAAGCCTAAAATTGTGCGAAAACCAGCTATTTTAATGTGGTAGTTATGCCATTTTTCAGGCTATTTTTTCCCGCTATCTCCAAGCCCGCTCCCAAACCTCTTCTATATTTGCCGAACTATTCAAAGTTACGAAATAAATACGACTGATTTCTGATGGGAAAAGAGATAACAAGCCGCAGTGAAGATTATGCACAGTGGTATATCGACCTGGTAAAAAAGGCAGATTTGGCAGAAAACTCCGATGTGCGCGGGTGCATGGTCATAAAACCCTATGGCTATAGCATTTGGGAGAAAATGCAGGCGGGTTTGGACAAAATGTTTAAAGACACCGGTCACGTAAATGCCTATTTCCCATTGTTTGTTCCGAAGAGTATGTTCGAGGCGGAAGAAAAAAATGCCGAAGGGTTTGCCAAGGAGTGTGCCATCGTTACCCATTACCGGTTGAAAAGTGATCCTCAGAAAAAGGGGAAGTTAATGGTTGATCCGGATGCCAAGTTGGAAGAAGAGCTGGTGGTACGCCCTACCAGCGAAGCCATTATCTGGAGTACCTATAAGCGCTGGATTCAATCATATCGTGATTTACCGGTTTTAATTAATCAGTGGGCCAACGTGGTGCGCTGGGAAATGCGTACACGGTTGTTTCTCCGCACAGCGGAATTTCTATGGCAGGAAGGTCACACAGCCCACGCTACCGCTCCGGAAGCCATTCAGGAAACAGAACAGATGTTGAATGTGTATGCGGAGTTTGTTGAAACCTTTATGGCCGTACCGGTGATTAAGGGAAAGAAATCGGAGGGTGAACGCTTTCCGGGAGCCGTAGAGACGTATTGCATCGAGGCGATGATGCAGGATGGGAAGGCCTTACAGGCTGGAACTTCACACTTCCTCGGTCAGAATTTTGCCGATGCCTTTGGCGTTCAGTTCACTAACAAAGAAGGTAAGCTCGACAAAGTCTGGGGCACGTCCTGGGGCGTAAGTACTCGCCTTATTGGTGCGCTGATCATGGCCCACAGCGATGATGATGGTTTGGTACTGCCACCCAAATTAGCCCCGATTCATGTGGTGATCGTTCCCATTTTCAAAACCGCGCAAGAGCTTGAAAAGATTTCTGAACAGGCGAATCAGATTGCAGGCGCGTTGCGTAAACAAGGTTATTCTGTAAAATTTGACAACCGCGATACACACAAGCCCGGATTTAAGTTCGCGGAATGGGAATTGAAAGGTGTACCGGTACGAGTTGCAATTGGTCCGCGCGACCTTGAAAATAAGACGGTAGAAGTTGCCCGCAGAGACACCAAGGAGAAGCAGGTTATGACAATGGATGCGATTGCTACATCAATTCCGGCTTTACTGGATTCAATTCAGGAAAACATCTATCAAAAAGCACTCGCCTTCCGCAATTCAATGATAACACCGGTCAACAGCTTTGATGAATTCAAGAAAGTACTGGATGAAAAGGGTGGATTTGTATTAGCGCACTGGGACGGAACCGCAGAAACGGAAGCCGCCATTAAAGAAGATACAAAAGCAACCATTCGGTGTATTCCGCTGGATGCAAAACCTGAGTCCGGGGTATGTGTTTATTCTGGAAAACCCTCGGATAAACGGGTTCTTTTTGCACGCGCGTATTGAGAAATGATTTCAATAAACGATCGTAAAATTGACTACTTTTAGAGTTCGTTGTTTATAACCCTGCCTACTGTGATTGAATGGATAACTGTTGTTTCGCTGATTTTGTTTGGTCTTGCCCTGATCATTGCGGAGATCATTTTTGTTCCGGGAACAACGGTCGTTGGAATTCTTGGGTTTATCTTTCTGATTATCGGCATTGCCCTGAGCTTTAGTTATTTCGGTGCGGAAACAGGATGGACAACCGTAGGCGTCACCGCGGTGGCTTCCGGCCTGATCATTTACTACGCATTCAAATCGAATGTCTGGGGACGATTTTCCCTTCGGTCGTCCATTGATAGCAAGGTCAATGAAGGCGAAACGTTAGCGGTAACCGTTGGTATGGAGGGAAGCACCGTTTCGGCATTGCGGCCGATCGGCAAGGCAACTCTGGGTGATAAACTGTATGAAGTGAAAACCCTCGGTGAGTACCTCGATAGTGGACATAAAGTGCGCGTCATTCAAATCATATCGAATCAAATAATCGTAGAACCTATAAATTAACACTATGGAAGGCTTAGCATTTATTTTTATTGTTTTTATCGGCATCGTTGGATTTTTCATGTTCCTCTACTTTGTTCCGGTGGGCTTGTGGATCACCGCCATCTTTGCCGGAGTTAAAGTGACTATCGGATCCTTGATTGGAATGAGAATACGAAAAGTACCACCCGGTGTAATCGTTAACTCCTTGATTACCGCCAACAAGGCAGGATTAAAATTAACAGCAAATGAATTGGAAACCCATTACCTGGCAGGAGGTAACGTACCCAACGTAATCCGGGCGCTAATCTCGGCAGAGAAAGCCAATATTAACCTTGACTTTAAACAGGCTACCGCCATTGACCTGGCCGGTCGCGATGTGTTTGAAGCGGTTCAAATCTCGGTTAATCCTAAAGTGATCACCACACCCAAAGTAGCGGCTGTAGCTGCGGATGGGATACAACTTATTGCTGTGGCACGGGTTACCGTACGGGCCAGTATTCAGCAATTGGTGGGGGGTGCCGGTGAAGATACCATTCTGGCGCGCGTAGGAGAAGGTATCGTTACATCCATAGGCTCTGCACAATCCCATAAGGAAGTATTGGCCAATCCGGATAAGATATCGAAACTGGTTTTGTCAAGGGGATTGGATGCCGGAACAGCTTTTGAAATTCTTTCGATTGACATTGCCGATGTGGATGTGGGCGCTAACATTGGTGCGAAACTTCAAATCGATCAGGCTTCGGCCGATTTAAAAGTGGCAGAGGCACGGGCTGAAGAGCGCAGGGCCATGGCCGTTGCGTTGGAGCAGGAAATGATTGCCAAAGCGCAGGAAGCCCGTGCGAATGTAATTCAAGCGGAAGCAGAAATTCCAAAAGCAATTGCGGAAGCATTTGTGAAAGGGAACCTGGGTGTAATGGATTATTACAAAATGCAAAATGTGCAAGCGGATACAGAAATGAGACAATCCATTTCCGGCACCGGTAAATCAGGCCCGAATCCAAATCAATAAACAATCTGAAATCAGAATTAGAAAGCTGTCCTGATGGGCAGCTTTCTTTGTTTATGCGTAATTAGTTCATTTCAATTTCTTTCCAGACCGATTTGACGGAAGCAAGAAATTGATTTTGAATTCGATCATAGGTGATTGAATCGTAGATAACCGGAATCACCGGTAAGCCTGTGCCAGAAACGACTCCGTGTCTTGAACCTTGCACTACCTTAATTAAACCGTTGCTCAGCTCTTCCAATTGTGAAAACCGGGGTTCAATCAAGAGTGTTCCCTGTGCATCGGCCAACCCGACTAATCCGTCCTTGTAAAGTTTGATTTTGTTGTTAGGCAATCGTTCCAGTGAATCATAATGAAGTGACAATATGTACTTCCCGTTCCTGTCGATAATACCGGCCTTACCACCTCTGCGCACCAACGATAATCCCTGAACAAACGGGCTTGCTGCTTCATAATTGGGATGGATAACAATTTGATCTTCTGCATTTATAAATCCCCATTTACCAATCAACTTCACTGCGGCCAATCCTTCCTGAAAATACCCGATGTCATCGTACCGGTTGGCGATACGAAGTCGGTTGCGGTCGTCAATAAAGCCATACTTTCCATCGCGTTTGATGCCGCGCATCCCTTCATGACCTTCATAAATTTCTTCAAGCCGATCCAACACCGGAGCGGGGGTTCGTGCCACAACACTGCCGTTGTAATCGAGGGTCTTGATGGTTCCATCGGGCAAGTATTCATTCCAAGATGCCTCTTCGTATACAGTTGGGTTTTCAGTGAAATAAATTGTTTCACCGGAATATTTTTTTAGGAAGGTGAGGTGTGACTGTTTTTGTAAATAGCAGGAATCATTGAGAAGTTGAAGCGGATACGGCTGAGGGGCCACCAACCATTCTTCCTGCGTTGAAATAATGCCATACTGATTTCGGAATTTAACCACAATTCGCTCATCTGAAATTTCAAGAAGAGAATCAAACACGCAATGCACGGTTTCGATACCGGCTGCGTTAAGTAATCCCCAAAATCCAAAATTTCTGACTGGCCAATACGCTTCTTTGGATTCACCAATAAAATCATACTGCTTTTCGGTTTTGAAGTTGCGATTCAGGTTGGTTAAAACCCAGCCTTTGGGTTTTTGATAGGCCCGTATGAATTCATTGCTAATTTGGAGAGAGTCGTACTGGAATGGAAACACAACAGCATTGTCAGCCTGTATAATCCCTTGTTTTCCGTTCCGGGAAGCAAGAAATAAATCCACTTTTAGCGGGATCAATTGATCGTATTGAGCCGGTAATAACACATTCATGGCTGTATCCAATAATCCGTATTGTGTACCATACCGATAGATATAGCCCCGTTCAATTGGGACAATCGATTCAGCATTAAATTTTTGTCTCAGTTTGTTTGCCGGGGTTAACACTTGCCACTCATCGTGCGGCAATACCTTCACTTCCTCAGTGTCAACATCAATCTTCTGATACACCAATTCCACCACAATATTCCCTTCCCGATCCAGTAACCCTTGATTCAGATTCTGATACATAATCGCCTTGCTATTTCGGAACGCAGCGATGCTATCGATGTTGAAGGCGGTGATGGCTTTTCCGGTTTCTGTGAACAACGCAATTTTTCCGTGCTCATTTTCTACGGCATACCGCAGCGTGCCCAATGGATATATCTGTTTATATAGAACCGGAATGACAATTCGGTTTTCCAGGTCGGTGAGTCCATAATAATAGCGTCCTTTTTGAAAATGAAAAACAATGGCCCGCAAGCCATGAACTTGTATACCATCATATTGGAAAGGAATCTTTGTTTCACCACGCAAGTTCAAACAACCTGCCTTTACCTGTGCCGGGTTTATTTTTTTCCGGGCAACCAGATACTCTCCACTGTTATAAACGATGGATTCGAATTCTGCTTTGGTGATGAATTCCTTTTTCAGGTTGATCATGCCCCACTGATTGTTCAGGCGGTAACCGGTTACATCGCCAATCACCGAAAAACTTCCATCGGCCCACCCCAAGGCATCAAATGTAGCCGGCAGCACAACTTTTCCATCCTGGTCTTTAATCCCCACTTTTCCATTTTCCTCAAACACGCGAAAGGAATCAGCCCAGCACGAGAAGCCAATCAGGAACAGGACAACAACAAACAACCCTTTCATTCCCACAAAGGTAGAGGGTTCATCCTTGATTTGAGAATTTATTTAAAGATTGGTCAGCCGGATTGACAGAACAGGATGTTGGATGGTAGTTAGAGCGTCAACCGATCCAGATCGGCCGGGGTATCCAGATCGACATCACCATTTTCGAAGGGCACGGTTAAAAGAGTTCCTGTGTGATGTTGAATAATTTTTCGCGCGCCCTGAGCATCATCAATCTCAAGCAGGTTTGGGAAAACAGATCGGCTGAAAAGGGCCGGAACTCCATGAACATTCTTGTAGGAAGAAGCTACAATATCGACTGATTTATGCTGGTAGGTCGTAATCAGGGAATCCAGAATGGCCGTAGTAAGGTAAGGTTGGTCGCAAACCATCACGATTACCGCGTCCGAATCGGGATGTTTTTCAAGAAGTACCTTCATTCCGGCTTTCAGGGAACTGCCCATGCCTCGTTCCCATTGTTCATGATAAAAAGTTTCAACAGGTAATCCGGCAATCAATTGCTGATGCTCTTTAGCCTGGGCTCCTAAAACCACAAGCACATGTTTTGCTTTGCTGTTCAACGCCACCTGCACGGTCTTCGCTAGCAAGCTAGTTCCACCCACAGTTAATTTTTGTTTGGATTGACCAAGACGGGAGGAAGAACCCGCTGCAAGAATCAGGATGTTTACCATCATTCCATCGGGTTGGCTGCAAGAAAATCCTTTTCTCCAACGGTGCCCCCTTCGGTTGAATCCATGTCTACCAGAATTTTCCAGATTCCGGTTTCCTTTCTCAAAACGACATGAAATCGTCCAAAAAATGATTGCGTCTGTCCGTTCGGAAGTAAATACGAAGTTTTATATATGCCCACTTCCACGGCCAGGTCATTATTAGAAATTCTCTCGGTAAATCGCAGTTCCAGGGTTCGCTTTCGGTTTGCTGCAAGATCTTGTTTATCACCGGTAGCCTGTTGCGTTCGATATGCATCCCAACCCCAAACAACTTTTGCCTCGCGTGGAGAACGGATGACATCTTTCGAATGCACCGCCATAAACCCTTCTGTATTATTGGAATTAAAATGTTGAATGAACGGTTTCCATACCTGGCTATTGATTTCAGTTTGCGGGGAGGAGGGCAGTACTTGAAAAAGACTTGCCCCCAAAAACAAGAACCAATACATTCTTTTAATTTTTAGCGTGTTTTGGAGTATCCTCGTGTAAGTACACTTGTTTAAAAACCTGATCGCTGTTTGCATCCCGTTGATGGATCGGTCCGCTGTGATATTTCAGGAACCCGCCTGACCGGTTGGTAAACTTGCTTTGGATTTCCGAAATGATCGAGAGGGCAATTTCATCGGGAGCTTCGGCCCCGATGTCCAGGCCAATGGGAGAATGTATTCGTTGATAATCAGAATCCGACAGCGCGATATTCTGCTCTTCAAACTCTTTCAACATTTTATCAAACCGTTTCCGTGGCCCCAGGATACCAATATAAGGAGCACTGGTTTTAAGTAATTTTTTCAATACATCCCGGTCGTATTCATAATTGTGGGACATCAGCACACAGGCCGTATAAGGCGTGATGGTAAAATCGCGATCAATAAACTCCCGTTGACAAAGGGAAAGCTTATCGGCTGTTGGGAAAAAAACAGGGGCAATATGGGCAACGCATTCATCTGTAACGGACACCACCCAGCCCAGTGACTTGGCAAGTTCACTTACCGGCCGGGCATCAAAACCACCGCCAAAAATGATTAACGATAATGCCGGCTGAATGAGTTCCAGAAAGACTTCGTACGATTGGGTACCAACCTCATATTTTTTTGCTTCCGATTTTTTAGAAGTAAATATTGTCTTCAAATCAGTAATAACCATCTCGGTAAGCTGCGGTTGACCGAGCGTACCAGTTAAAATTCCATTGTTGGTGATCATAATTTTCCGGCCCACCCCGTCAGGTCCTTGAAAAACCGTGGCCATCGCCAGGGGTTGTTCTGTGCTTATCAAGGATTGAAATTGTTTCACCGGATTGTGATCATCACCGGCATCTACGGGTTCAATCAACACATCAATAACTCCGTTGCATCCAAGCCCAATCCCTAAATTTTGATTGCTTTCTTCGCGCGTATCATACGTGACGGACATCGGTTGTTTCTCCATCATAACGGTACGGGCTTTCCGAAGCGCATCACCTTCCAGACAACCCCCGCTGATCGACCCGACCCAGCGGCCATCATCGGTAATGAGCATGCGCGCACCCGGACTCCGATACGAGGATCCCCGTACTTTTACAACGGTTGCCAGCGCAGCCTTTCGCTGGTGGAAGTCAACTTGCTGATAAGCCGTAACGATAGCCTTAAAATCTTTCATACTTATTTTGTACTGGTACTTTCCAATTCCTGATCTTCTTCATTGTGCGAGAAGTAGTCGATGTGAAGCAACTCACCGGTGTATTCTTTGAAATGAAGTGTATCGCCAATTTGCTTCACTTCATAATGATCGGTATGGCAGTTTACCTTTAAAACGGTTCCATCCTCAATGCGAACAAAGGCAATCCATTGATCCTGTTTTTCGGCTGTTACGGTATAGTCGTAGGCCTTATAATTTCCGTAAGGAAGGATGTGAGGTCCGACTGCATTTTTCTTGGGTACATAAACCTTTTCGACAATCACCCCTTTCATGATTAAGGGTTTTGAAAAGAGTACATCGTATACGACCAGGCCTAAAAGTAAGAATATCCCTACGGCAACAACGAGAATGAGTCCGGTTTTAAAATTCTTTGTAACAACCATAGCGCCACGGGTTCGCCTAACACCCTAAAGATAAGGGTTAAAAGATAAGTTCAGAAGTACAATAAACGGGTTATTTCTTTCTAGCTGCTTTTACGTCCGCGGGAGAAATAACCCCCTGATCATTCCCAAAGGAGTTAAAAATATAATTCATCAGATCACTCATTTGGTCATCGGTAAGATCATAGGCATTCATCTCACCATTGTAGGCGACTCCATTTACCGTCATTGAACCGGACACGCCATAAAGCGTTTGTTGGATCGCGCGCTTCTTGTCGGCTAACATATAATCCGATTTTGCAATTGGGGGAAAAATTCCTTCGAGGCCCTCACCTTGCTCCATGTGGCAGGAGATACAATTGCGTTGGTAAATTTCTTTTCCACGCTCCATGCTGGCCTTTAAATCCAGTTGAGGTTTTTTCTGAAATGACAAAAAACAAGCAACGGCCAAAACAGAAAAAATCAAACCAATTCCCTTTTGCATACGATTAATTAGTAAAGCATTTTAACGCTCTAAAATACGAAATCTTAAAGCGTTCAACTACTTTGAGGTGATCAAAGCACCCGGGACATTATTTACCCTGAAAATTTTTCGATGACAGGTTTTGGGCTTCAATTTGCTGAAGCAGGGCTGAACATCGTTCCTTCCGGATTACATCATCGGGTTCGGCCAACGGTAATTCCAATGCCCTGTTCAGTGTAATTCGTGCCTTTGCATTTTCCTCCAGGTCAAAATAGGCAGAGGCCTGACCAAACATAAACAGAATGCTGTTCGGTTTGTATTGGAGCGCTTTGTTAAAATACCGAAGGGATGCTTCCGTTGATACCGCCTCGGGGAACCCACCAAAAAAGATCTTACAGGCCATCAATTCCATCCAGTTTAACCGGGCCAGTTCCAGGTGCCACTTCCCCAGCACAAAATAGGCTTCGGCAAACGTAGTATCGTGTTCTAAAATTTTTATGGCTTCTTCATGAATGAGGCGTGCATCCACTACTTTCTCCTTTGGATTGGTTGCAATTTCCGAGAGTAACCCCAGGGAGATGATATGCGCAAGCCGCGCGTGTGGATCGCTTGAACGCAACTCAATTGCTTTTTTGGCATACAGTTGAGCCCGCAGTAGGAGAGATCGCTTTTTATCCAGGTCAGTTTGAGTGAGCCGTCCTGCCATGTTCGAGAGCATCCGGCTGGCATGAGTCAGTGCCTGTACATGGTTTGGTTGGGTTTTTAATTCCGATTCATATTTTTCAAGAGCTGCTTCTACCTGAAAATTCTTTTCCAACTCCAACCCGGTAAGAAAGTTTGAGTCATTCGTTTGGGCCAAAGCCGGAGGAATCACCCCCATGCCCAAACAAATCAACAATACCCTGATCATGAAACAAAAGTACGTTTAAAGATGAAACAAGTTGAGAATTATACCTTAAAACAATCGATTGCGAAACCCTGTTTTTTGTGGCTATCCAGATTTTATAAACTCAATTGCCGCTCATTTGTTACTTTCGCAACCCATTGAGGGAACCCTAAATCTACCCAGACTCATGATTACGCCTGCTGAACTGTTTTCCTATCCGATCGACACTAAATATTCAAAGCCCGTAGCCTATTTCTCGATGGAGTTTGCCATCGATCAGCCCCTTAAAATTTATAGTGGTGGATTAGGTTTTTTAGCTGGTTCACACATGCGTAGTGCCTACGAGCTGAAGCAGAACCTGATTGGGATTGGCATTCTTTGGAAATACGGATACTACGATCAGGAGCGTAACATGGATGGTACCCTGAAGGCTGCCTATGTTGAAAAAAATTATTCCTTCCTGACAGACACGGGCATTGTTTTTCCTATCACCATACATAATCATGAGGTGAAAGTGAAAGCCTGGCTATTGAAGCCCGAAGTCTTTCAAACCGCTCCCATATTTTTATTGAGCACCGATCTTCCGGAAAATGATCATTTGGCGAAAACAATTTGTCATCGTCTTTACGATAACCATGAATCCGCCCGTATCGCGCAATCCATTTTGTTGGGTAAAGGTGGTGCTAAATTATTGGATGTGTTAGGCCGAGAAACGGAAATCTATCACATGAATGAAGGCCATGCCCTGCCGCTATGCTTTTATTTGCTCAGCAAATTCAACAATGATTTGGAGGAGGTTAGAAAGCGGGTAGTATTTACAACGCACACCCCGGAGAAGGCGGGAAATGAGGAGCACGGAATCTCCTACCTGGAGGTGATGAGTTTCTTTCACAAAGTGCCAAGAGAGACCGTATTAAAGTTAGCCGCCCCCGATGATCACAATTTGAGTTATACGTTGGCAGCCCTTCGCATGTCTCGTAAAGCAAATGGTGTTTCAGCCTTGCATGGCGAGGTGTCGCGTAAAATGTGGGCTGGATTTGATGATATCTGCGAGATTACCGCCATTACCAATGCACAAAATCAGAAATTCTGGATGGATCCTCAGCTCGCAACCTGTTTGCAGCAAGAAAATGATGAGGCTCTTATAGCCAGAAAAAAGGAGCTGAAGCGCGAGTTGTTTAAAGTAGTAGCCAACCAAACGGGTAAATTATTTGATGAAAATGTATTAACCATTGTGTGGGCCAGAAGGTTTGCTGCCTACAAGCGTGCAAATCTATTACTAAGGGATTTTGAACGCTTCCTTAAACTGGTAAATGATAGCAAGAAGCCCGTTCAGGTAATTTGGGCAGGTAAACCGTATCCGGAGGATCATGGAGCCATCGCTATTTTCAATGATATTTATTTGAAAACAAAAGAGCTTGCCAACTGTGCAATCCTGACCGGGTATGAAATGCAGTTGTCTGCTTTGCTTAAGCGGGGTTCCGATCTTTGGTTAAATACCCCAAAAATTTATCGCGAGGCGTCCGGTACCTCCGGCATGACCGCTGCGATGAATGGAAGCTTAAATCTCTCTATTCCGGACGGATGGATACCTGAATTTGCCCACCACGGAAAGAATTGCTTCATCATTCCACCGGCTGAAGCAGAAGATCAGGAAGAACGGGATCGCATCGAAAATAACAACCTTCTTTCCTTGCTGGAGAACGAAGTGATCCCGCTGTATTACAACAACCCTGCCGCCTGGTATGAAGTGGTGAAACAGAGCATGAAGGACATTGTTCCGGCTTTTGACTCAAACCGCATGGCGCGGGAGTATTATGATAAAATGTACCTGGCACCGTATGCAGTTGCGGAAAGAAGCAAGACGATCAAGGAAGTTGAGGTAATCTAATATCACTTGAGTTCAGCGCGCGCAAATTCAACCGAAAATTGCTCGCACCAGACATGGCAATACGGGTATTCATTTACCTGTACACTACCGGGGATTGAATAAGATTGTTTGCCAGAAGTTGATTTAAGATTGCCCAGTCGGACAAAACTGCTGGCCCCCACATCTTTGCTTAAATACACTTTCAAGTCCGGACCGTTTTGAGATTGGAAGGGATCTAACACCAAGGTGTATTGCCCATCCAACACATACAGTGAGGCAGTTCCACTCACCGTGTGATTAACGCCCATGATGGATCCTGTACTGACAAGGGTCGCTTTATCCGTCATAAAGGTATCATTGACAGGAGCGGTAGGAGTAGCCTCCTCCGTGTCACAGGCCATACTAAAGGCAAATAATGAAACAAGCAGCATCAGTTTATTCATGGTGTTATTTTTTTGTGTTTAAGGATTTTGTTACTCCGATTGCCAGCAACAGGGACTTATCGCGGAACCGATCGTTGGGTTCAGGCAGTTGCTGTACTTCGGTTTCGGTCGTGTATTCGGTAAACAGAAATTGAATGCCGGCCTTTATGCCCCACTGCGAAGGCCAGTAATACCGGGCACACAGTTCTGAATTAAGAGATCCCAAATCATTGTCACTAATCAACAGAAAATTGAAAGCCGTTGGGGTGACCTGGGTTTGCTGACCAAAGGCTCCATTAATGTAGCTACCTGATTTTTGCTGACCGAACGAAAATCCAATAACATCGATGTTAAAGCCGATGGAGAGCCGACTATTGAATTGATAACCGAGATGAATGGCAACATTCAATGCATTTATCTGGGGCCAATTAATCAGCACGGAGTCAATATTCTCAGGAATGTTCTCTTTAAAAATTACAAACGGTCCGGTGCTGCCGGAGGTAAGTTCGGCAGGAGCCGTGATGTAGTATTGATTTTGCCCCAGGTAGGAAGTGAATCGGCCAGCAATGGCGAATTCAAATTTCTGATGCTGACCAAACCGCCATCCGTGGCTATACATCATGGATAGGGTTCCTTCATAGTTCCCAATACTCCCTGTAAAATCAACTGCCTTTATCCGCGGTTGACTCATGAGGGGTGTGGTGGCGATCAGAAAAACACAACTATATAGGTATCTCATGATTTGAAATACTTCCAAGGTAAATTTCTAATGCTTATTCCGCTGTCGGGCTGCTGACACTTACCGAAGATTCTCCAGGTCCCGAATCAAAATTTTCTTGCGATCGAAGTTGATCAGGTTCTTTTCTTTCAATTCATTTAAAATGGTTGTAACGGTTTGACGGGAGGTTCCGGTTAACGCGGCAATATCTTTGTGGGTTAGCCGGGTGGGAATCATCGTTTCAAAGCCCACCTTTTTACCTTTCCACGAAGCAGCATCTTTTAAAAATTCGATAACCCGGGTCCGGGCATCTTTAAAAACGAGAAGTTCCAATTTTCTTTCCAATTTCATTAGACGCAGTCCCACCAGTTTTAGAAGTTTGAAACTTAACTCCCGGTTTTCTTTCATCAGGGCTTTCAACTCATCAATGCTGAGTGGGCAAATCGTTGTATTGGCCTCCATGGCTTGTGCAAAGTCAGTTCGCTTTTCCTCACCGGCAATTGCCAATTCACCAAAAATTTCACCGGTAGTTAAGATGGCCGAAATAACTTCCTTTCCGTCTTCCTGGTAGTGCCCAAGACGCACACGACCAGATACAATCATGTAAATGTGTGTGGCAGGTTCTTCCGGGAAATAGATGTATTGATCCTTCTTGTAGTAATTATAAGAGTGTTTATCCGCCATCGTCTTTACCTTGTGCGGGCAAAGAATCTGATAAAGGTTTACGCTTTCAAAATACCAAAGGGCAGATGAATTATTCATTTCGGATTAAGAATATTAAGTTAGCAAAAAATTGAAGGAAATAGTTCAGAATGCCTCACACCCTGTCAGAGATTTGGATTTATCCGATTAAGTCGTTAGCCGGAGTTCGACAGGCCAAGGCAAAGGTTAAACAAAAGGGCCTGGAGTTTGACAGGCGTTGGATGCTGGTGGATGAGCAAGGTCGTTTTTTAACCCAACGGGAGCATCCTGAAATGTCGTTATTCCGCGTGACGTTGAATCAAGGAACGTTGACGGTCATTAGCCATACAACACAAGATCAGGTACAGCTCGATTTGAATGGTCCGGAGGAGGGCGAGTTGCAACCGGTCGTTATTTGGGATGATCAGGTGGAGGCCATCGAACCAGACCCGCGACTTAGTCATTGGTTTTCCGAACATCTAAAATTGCGGTGCCGACTTGTGTTCTTTCCTGAGTCAAACAGACGGGATGTTGATCCTGATTACGCAAAGAACCACGAACAGGTGAGCCTGGCCGATGGCTATCCCTTTTTAATCATTGGTCAAGCATCGCTGGATGATTTAAATAATCGATTGAGTGCACCTATTACCATGAGACGCTTTCGCCCTAACTTTGTGTTCACCGGGGGTACACCCTATGAGGAAGATACGTGGAAGCACATTCGAATTGGAGGCAGTGAGTTTATGGGAGTGAAGCCATGTGGCCGCTGTGTACTCACCACCATAAATCCAGAGACCGGGGTAATAGAGAAAGAACCCTTGGCCACCTTGTCAACCTATCGGAAAAAGGGAAGCAAGGTTTTATTTGGACAAAATTTAGTTGGGGTTGTTTTTAATGAAGTCTATGAAGGCGATAAAATTGAAATTAATTGAGTGCTGCCTGCTGGCGACAGCAAGACCAGCGTTTATTTTTTTACTTCCAACATGGGTAGTGCTGGTTAGTGCCTGTGGTACCAAAGAGCAGAAGTTACCCATCTTCGGACAACGGGAAGTAGTAGACGCGGATACGGTCTACCACACCATTGCGCCATTCTCATTTGTAAATCAGGACAGTGCCTTGATCACCAACGCAACCTTTAAAGACAAAATATATGTGGCCGATTTCTTTTTCACCTCATGCCGCACGATTTGTCCGATTATGAAAACACAAATGTTACGGGTGTATGAGGCAACCGCAGAGATGCCCGATGTAAGAATTCTTTCGCACACGATAGACCCTGAATACGACACCGTGGCGCTGTTGCACGACTTTGCAGAGCGCCTGGGCGTAAGCAGTGACCGCTGGCATTTTGTTACCGGCATTAAGGATTCTATTTACAAGATCGCTCAAACCAGCTATTTCGCTACGGCCATGGAAGACAAGTCTGAGCCCGATGGATTTATCCACAGCGGTGCCTTTCTCTTGATTGATAAGAAGCAACGGATTCGCGGAAAGTATGACGGCACCAAGGAAGAAGATGTAAATCGACTGATTGTGGATATCAAAAGACTTAGAAGGGAAGATGAGTAGTGTTGATCGGATTGGCTTTCTCATCTTCCTGTTAGGTGTATTGAACATCGCCTGTGTTCCCGGGAGTGACAAGCGCGGAGATCAATCCGTTAAGTTTCAGCAGTATTTTGTCGCAGGCGAAACGCTCTATCAAAAGCATTGTGCCAATTGTCATCAGGTAAATGGAACCGGGTTAGGAAAGGTCTACCCTCCGCTTGACAAATCTGATTTCATGGAAAAAAACTTTGAAGAGGTGATTTGCCTGTTGAAGTTTGGAATGAAGGGCGAAATTTGGGTGAACGGCAGCATGTACAACCAGGAAATGAAAGGCATCCCCGAGCTTTCCAACCTCGAGATGGCTGAAATCATTACCTACGTCTACAACTCGTGGGGGAATTCTCGAGGCCTGGTAGAGGTTAGTGAGGTAGATAATCTTTTGTTATCTTGCAGTGAACCTAAATAAGTAGGGCGGTTGGCTTTTAAGAAACCTGAATACAGGAAGTTCATCACCAGGCTCACGGGTGTGTTACTCTTTTACACCATCATTGTCCTGGCTTTGCATTATCTCGAATCGGAAGTGGTGGGTACCAAAATGCCTACCTGGCAGGATTCTCTCTGGTACCTGGTAGCGACCATAACTACCATTGGTTATGGAGATGTTTACCCAGTTACTTATTGGGGCCGCAGCGTGGGCTTTGTTGCTATGCTGTCAAGTCTGGGCGTTTATGGTTTTATCATTAGTCAGATCGCAAATTTTATGTCAACACTAAAAGAACAACGCGAACTCGGTCTCAATGGAACCGACTTCAAAGATCACGTGGTGATCATCGGGTGGAATGATTTCGGAAAATCAGTAATTAGTCACCTGGTTGCAGCCGGCAAACAAGTTGCTGTAATTACCAAAGAACGAGCTTCGATCGATACGATCCGCGAGTATTACGATGATGAGCATGTGTATACTTTGTACACCGACTATTCCAACTTCGAAATGTTGGAAAAATCAAATATCCGGCACGCTTCCATTGTATTTGTTAACCTGAATGACGATACCGAGAAACTCGTGTATGTTATCAACCTAAAGAAGCATTATTCCAATCTGAATTATGTTGTAACCCTGGACAATGGGAACCTGAAAAGTACTTTTCAGAATGCCGGAGTAACCTACACCATTTCTAAAAATGAAATTTCAGCCAAGTTACTGGCCAGCTACATTTTTGAACCCAACGTAGCCTTGTTCAGCGAAGAGATCCTGGCCTATGCACACAATGAGAATGAGTATGACATTAAGGAAATGAAAGTTGCAGCCAACAGTTCTTTTGTGGGTGTTTTTTATGACAAAGTCTTTTTCGATCTGAAGAAGACCTGCAATGTGATTTTAATTGGATTGGTGAAAGTGCAGGGCACGGAGCGCAAATTTCTTAAAAACCCGGAGGGATCAATCAAGGTGGAAGCAGGTGATTTCTTAGTCATGATGATGGATGGAAAGGGCCAGACTTCAATCAAGAAGCAGTACCTGATGCAGGAATAAAAATACCCTAAAATGAAGGGCGGGCCCCTCAGCCCGCCCTAACCCCAAAAACCAAACCCCACAACACTTCCCGGTGACCCGGGACCTCACAGTCTTTATTGTTTAATTAACAACTTCTACTTCATCGAGGTTGATAAACTCAAATTCAACCCCGTCTTTCAATTCAACAAAAATTACCGAGTCCTTGTTCACTTTTCCGGATAAAATTTGTTTTGATAATTCATTAAGAATTTCACGTTGCATTACCCGTTTTAGCGGCCGGGCGCCAAACTGAGGATCAAACCCTAATTTGGCAAGGCGATCGAGTGCAGCCTCGGAAATATCCAATTTCACACCGGTCTCCAGTAAACGCTTTTGTACCAGCGTAAATTGTATCTCTACAATTTTTCTAATATCTGATTTGCTAAGTGGCCGGAACATGATGATTTCGTCAATCCGGTTGATGAACTCGGGTCGTACCGTCTTCTTCAGCAGGGCCAACACCTCTTCTTTGGTGTTTTCGAGCACTTCGAAATAGTTATTCTCGGTGATTTTTTCAAAGTTCTCCTGGATCAGGTGCGACCCGATGTTCGTGGTCATAATAATGATCGTGTTCTTGAAGTTGGCCACACGACCCTTATTGTCGGTTAACCGTCCATCGTCCAGCACCTGCAGCAATATGTTAAACACATCCGGATGTGCTTTCTCGATTTCATCCAACAAAATTACCGAGTAGGGCTTGCGTCTCACCGATTCCGTCAGTTGCCCGCCTTCATCATACCCTACGTATCCGGGGGGTGCACCAATTAACCGGCTTACACTGTGGCGCTCCTGATATTCACTCATATCAATACGCACCATGGCGTTGTCATCATTAAAGAGATAATCTGCCAGTGCTTTCGATAATTCGGTTTTACCAACCCCGGTCGTTCCCATAAAAATGAACGAACCAATAGGTCGTTTCGGGTCTTGCAAACCGGCACGGCTTCTGCGCACGGCATCACTGAGTGCCCGGATGGCCTCTTCTTGTCCGGCTACACGTTTGCTCAGTTCCTCTTCGAGAAGCAACAATTTTTCGCGTTCACTTTGAAGCATTTTGGAAACCGGAATGCCGGTCCATTTGGCAACGACCTCGGCAATGTCTTCACTGTCTACCTCTTCTTTTAACAAAGAATGCTCGCCCTGCATTTCTTTCATTTTCACTTGCAGGTCCTTGAGTTGTTTCTCTGCCTGGGTGATTTTACCATATCGGATTTCGGCCACTTTCCCATAGTCACCGGCTTTTTCAGCTTGTTCAGCTTCAAACTTCAGTCGTTCAATGTTTTCTTTTTCCTGACGCAAATTATTAACAATGGATTTTTCATTTTCCCACTGCGCTTTCAAAGCATTTCGTTTCTCACTCATCTCGGCAATTTCCTTGGTGAGAATCACCTCTTTTTCTTTGTCCTTTTCCCTGCGGATCGCCTCCCGTTCAATTTCCAATTGCATGATTTTACGATTTAGCTCATCGAGCTCTTCCGGTAAGGAATCCATCTCCAGCCGCAACTTGGCAGCGGCTTCATCCATCAGGTCAATTGCCTTATCGGGAAGAAACCGGTCAGAAATGTACCGGCTGGATAACTCCACCGAAGCGATTACAGCATCGTCTTTAATGCGTACTCCGTGGTGCAATTCATATTTGTCCTTGATGCCGCGTAATATGGAAATGGAATCTTCTACGGAAGGTTCATCCACCATTACAGCCTGGAATCTTCTTTCCAGTGCTTTGTCTTTTTCAATGTATTTCTGATACTCCTTTAAGGTAGTGGCACCAATGGCATGCAATTCGCCCCGGGCCAGGGCTGGCTTCAATAGGTTGGCTGCATCCATAGCACCTTCACCGCCACCCGCTCCTATCAAGGTGTGGATCTCATCAATGAAAAGAATGATCTCCCCATTCGAATCCGTTACCTCCTTGATCACCGCCTTTAAGCGTTCTTCAAATTCACCTTTGTATTTGGCACCGGCAACAAGCAGTCCCATATCCAGGGAAACCAGAATTTTTGATTTCAGATTCTCGGGCACATCGCCATTCACAATCCGTTGAGCCATGCCCTCTACGATGGCCGTCTTGCCCACTCCGGGTTCTCCTAAAAGAATGGGATTATTTTTTGTTCTGCGCGAAAGAATCTGAAGCACACGTCTGATCTCTTCATCGCGTCCAATCACCGGATCAATTTTTCCATTCTTGGCCAACTCGTTCAGATTTTTCGAATACCGCTCCAGCGATTTATATTTCGCTTCTGCATTTTGATCGGTAACCTTGGCTCCGCCCCGCAATTCTTTAATGGCTTTTATCAACCCGGCCTTTTCAAAGCCGGAATCTTTCATCAGGGAAGATACTTTGTCTTTGGTAGCCAGCAGCGCTAAGAGCAAATGCTCTACGGCTATGTACTCGTCTTTAAATTCCCGCAACTCCTTTTCTGCCTGTTGCAACACGGTATTAGTCGTGCCCGACAGGTAGGGTTGTTGTCCGGAAACTTTTGGATAAGAATTGACAATTTCTTCCAACTTGGTCTCCAGTATGGTCGAGTTGATGTTCAGCTTTTTGAACAAATAATTGGAAACATTTTCATCGGTTTCCAGAATCGCTTTTAGCAAGTGACCCGGTTCAATGGCTTGTTGTTGACGCGAAGTGGCAATCTCGGCCGACTTCTGCAATGCTTCCTGTGACTTTATCGTGAATTTATCGAAGTTCATGAGTGATTGTGATTTGACTCGTTATCAACAAATTAGAATCCAGCTCTGGTGCATTGGGTTTTTAAGAAATTTTGTCATTAAATTGTTCGGAAAACTGTGAGATTCAGTCACTTTGACTTACCCTATGCCAAAACGAACTCTTGTTGCTAAACCTACCAATCCAGCGTTGCTTGTTGAAGTTGCCTGGGAAGTGTGTAACCAGGTCGGTGGAATCTATACGGTTATTCGATCCAAGGCACCCGCCATGATGAACCATTGGGCTGGTCATTTTTGCATGGTTGGACCTTATCTGAACAAGAACATATTAGCGGAATTGGAACCGTTGGAAGATGCAGCCGATGTATTTGGATTAGCGGCAGCCAACTTAAAGAAACGGGGATACGATGTGCTTTACGCAGAATGGTTAATCACCGGTAAGCCGCGTGTCGTGTTACTCAATCCCAACGCGGTGGAGGAGAAGGCGCTGAACGTTGTGAAATATCTTCTGTGGAAGAATCATCAGATCAGTACACCACAAAAGAGTCCATTAATTGATCAGGTGATAGGTTTTGCTTACCTCACGAAGTTATTTATTGATGAATTGGTGAAGATCACGCGCGATCATCGTGTGTTGGCACATTTTCATGAATGGATGGCGGGGTTACCCATTCTGGATATTAAGCGTGAGCGAATGCCTGTAAAAACGATCTTCACAACCCACGCTACCCAATTGGGAAGGCACCTGGCCATCAACTCGCCTTTATTTTATGCACACCTTCCGTTTTTCCGGTGGGAAGATGAAGCCGGCAAGTTTGGCGTGGAAACCGAAGCGGCCGTTGAATACGGTTGTGCTCAGAGCTGTGATGTAATGACGACAGTAAGCGATGTTACCGCCCGCGAATGCAAACACCTGTTGCGAAGGAAACCCGACTTTATATTACCAAACGGATTGAATATCCAGCGGTTTGAAGCGTTGCATGAATTTCAAAATCTGCACTCCACTTATAAAGATCAGATCCATCAGTTTGTGATGGGACATTTCTTCAGTTCCTATTCGTTTGATTTGGATAAAACTGTCTATTTCTTCACTTCAGGGCGCTATGAATATAAAAACAAAGGTTTCGATCTTACCCTGGAAGCGCTGGTACACCTAAACCAGCAACTGAAAGCTGAAAAGTCCGACCTTACCGTAGTGATGTTCTTTGTCACCAAACGAGAGTTTTACAGCATCAAGCCGGAAGTGTTGCAGTCACGGGCTGTGATGGAGGAGATCCGGCAAACCTGTGATGCGATTCAACGGCAGGTGGGCAAGCGGTTGTTTTTTGAAAGCACCATGCGGCAAGACCATCGCCTCCCGGCATTGAATGACTTCGTGGATGAATACTGGAAACTCCGGTATCGAAGAACCATTCAATCCTGGAAGAGTCAGAAAATGCCGTTGCCGGTAACCCATAAACTTGTTAATGAGGAGACCGATGAAATTTTACAGTTTCTGGTGCGTAGAAATTTATTGAATCGCGAAGAAGATAAAGTGAAGATTGTTTACCATCCTGATTTTATCAATCCCACCAACCCGCTCTTCGGCATGGATTACAGCCAGTTTGTGCGCGGTTGTCATTTGGGAATATTTCCCAGTTATTATGAACCGTGGGGGTACACCCCGTTGGAGTGCATGGCCAGTGGGGTGCCAGCAGTGACCAGCGACTTAAGCGGATTTGGAGATTATCTGTTGCGCAACATGCCGGATCACGAGAAGGGCGGCATGTTTGTAGTGGAGCGGGGAAAAAGAACGTTTGACTGGAGCGCCCGTCAATTAGCTTCCTTTTTGTATAAATTCTTACAACAAGACCGCAGAAGCCGGATCATGCAACGCAACAATGTGGAAAACTATTCCTCGGCATTTGATTGGGTGAACCTGATTAAACATTACGATGAGGCTTATCAATCGGTTTTAGGATAGGATTTCATCAATTTTCCCAGACTTATTCCTCGGGCAGTTAATTCATTGAGCCTTTGGTGTAAAATCATTGCCCGTATACCATCAATTCGCTACATTCATCCCGGTTAAATCCATCTACCATGACTACATCACGCAGAGATTTTATTAAGAAAAGCGCCTTCGCAGTGGCGGGCACTTCTTTGTTTTCTTCCTCCTTGTTCGCAAGACCTGTGGGCAAAGAAGTATTGGGGTTACAATTGTATTGTGTTCGCAATGAAATGAAAGCGGATCCCCTCGGTACCTTGAAAGAACTCGCTGCGATGGGCTATCAGCATGTTGAACATGCAAACTATATAAATCGTAAATTTTATGGCTGGACTCCGGCCGAATTTAAAAAAATCCTGACCGACCTCGGGATGACCATGCCCAGTGGACACACCGTGTTGGGCCCGAATCATTGGGATGCTACCAAAAAGGATTTTACCGATGCATGGAAGTACACGGTGGAAGATGCCGCCTACATGGGCCAACAGTTTGTGATCAGCCCGTGGATGGATCAGAAAGTGCGCCAGTCAAAAGATGCGCTGATGCAGCAGCTCGAGATCTTCAATAAATCGGGTGAGTTGTGTAAGAAATCCGGGATGAAGTTTGGCTACCACAATCATGATTTTGAATTCAGTGAGAAATTTGGGGATAAGACCTTGTACGACATCATTCTGGAGAATACAGATCCCAACCTGGTCATGCAACAATTGGATACCGGGAATCTTTACAATGGTGGTGCCAAGGCAATCGATGTTGTCCAAAAGTATCCCGGACGGTTCGAATCCCTGCATGTAAAGGATGAAATCGTAGCAGAAGGGGGTAATGAAAAATATGAAAGTACCATTCTGGGCAAAGGCATCGTCAACGTGAAAGAAGTGGTTGACTTATGCCGCAAGTCCGGTGGCACCATTCATTTTATTATCGAGCAGGAAGCTTACCAGGGAAAAACTCCCCTTCAGTGCATGAAGGAGGACCTGGAGATCATGAAGAAGTGGGGGTATTGAGACGATCACTTAAAAATCCAACACCATGTTGGGCCAACTAAGTCCGGAAGAAATTGAAGCCGTTCTCACCAGAAACGTGATCGGGCGGATCGGCACCGCAGCGGAAGGGAAAGTGTACGTGGTTCCGGTTACGTATGTATACCAGGATGGCTACGTGTTGGGCCATACTTCCGAAGGAATGAAGATGGAGTTTTTGCGCAGCAACCCGGAATGCTGCTTTGAAGTGGATGAAATGAAAAGCATTTCCAATTGGCAAAGTGTAATTGGGTGGGGCACTTTTGAAGAATTGCAGGGCGAAATGGCGAACCAGGTGATGGACACATTGGTTGCAAAACTAGCCCCCCTCGTACCCAGTGAAACCACCCATGCAGTGCGGATGGGACCCATGCCCTCACACCGCACTTCTACTCAGCAGGGCAATGCAATTGTGTACCGCATCCTGCTAAGAGAAAGATCGGGTCGATACGAACGGTAGCTATTTCTTTAGCATCGGAAAAATTCGTTGTAAATCCTCGGGGGTAGGCTGCATTCCATATTCACAAATCTCAAAAGCTTCGGCATACTTGACCTTCGCTGCGCGTTCCGGTCCGTACCATTTCTCAAGAGCTGTCTTAACATCCGCCCGCAACGGATAGCTGTAGCGGGAAGCCAACCATTTCTTTCGCTCGGCCGGGTTTTTCGGAACCTCGGCTTCGTACCCACCAATCCAGGGTAACCATTCATATACTTGCGATTCATGTGCGCTCACCGCATGTACTTTCTGTTCAAACACGGAAGTAATGTCAATGGCAACATCGGGCCGGAAGGGGTTGGGGCGTTGAAAATTGTCTTGCGAATAAAGGAAGATCGGATTCTTCTTTAAAGGAGGCGTATCGGGCGCCACGTTTGGCACCGCTACCATGTAGGCCGCATCCTGAACGAGAACACCCGTATAGCGATGGTCGGGGTGATAATCATTGGGTCGGGGCGCAATCACCACATCCGCATTCCATTCGCGAATCTCCCGGATTACCTGCAAGCGAATTTCCAGGGTAGGCAGCAGTTCACCATCGTGATTGTCGAGTACGACATAGGTAACACCAAATCGCTTTCCGGCTTCTTGCGCTTCAGCCATTCTGCGTTTTGCCAGCGCACCGCCACCTTCGCGTTGGTGACCGGCATCCCCATTGGTGACAGATACGAATTTAACCGCATACCCTGCCTGCGAAAGTAAAATGGCCGTACCGCCCGCATCGAGATCGCAATCATCCGGATGCGCGCCAATCACAATGATTCGAGGGGAATTGGATTGGGCGAAAGCCGCAACGGGAAAGAGCAGGATTAGTAAGAATCGCTTCATGGAAATGGGGTTAAAGGTAGAGACACTCCAACTTCAATTTATTAAATTCAGGCAATTAAGAGTTACCCGCGTTGACATGCGCACCCATTTTATGAAGAGCGGTTTGTTTCTGGCAGGTTTGTTTTTGCCTTGGTTCGGGATGGGCCAAAAGGCAGAATCGATGGTACGAATTAAAGCGACACCCGACTTTGAACTAACAGGCGATGGTTCAGCCAAGGAATGGAAGACAACCGATTGGATACCCGTTCCGCATCGGCAGGGCCAAAAGACTTACGAAACGAAAGTCAAACTGTTGTATTCCGAAACCGGCATCTACGGAATCTTTTTCTGCGAGGACGAAGTCATTACTTCCACCCTGCGCGCAGACTTTACTGATTTATATAACGAAGATGTGGTGGAGATTTTTTTCTGGACCGATGAATCCAAACCACTCTATTTTGAATACGAACTTTCGCCCCACAATTTTGAGCTGCCCATTCTGGTACCAAATTCAAAGGGTACGTTTTTGGGCTGGCTGCCCTGGCATTACGAAGGTGATCGAAAGACACGTCATGCAACCCGAATCGATAACCAACATTGGACTGCTGAATTTTTTATCCCCTATGCCTTATTGAAGCCGCTGGAGAATGTGCCCCCAAAGAAGGGGATGAAATGGCGCTGCAATTTTTACCGAATTGATTACGATGCCGGAACATCTTCCTGGTCGTGGCAGAAAACCCGGATCAACTTTCATGACTACGAAAAATTCGGGACGATCGTCTTTGATTAACGCAGGGCAGTAAGCCACCCAACTGTTTCAGAAGCCAGCACCGGAATAAGATTTTTTCCGGAGGCTTTAAAGCTGTGATCGGCCCCTTCCAGTTTAATGAGTGTGGCAGAAGGTAATTTTTTGCAGACACCCTCTATCAAATCCCATTGTGCCAGGGTATCGCGGTTGCCCTGAAGAAAGAGCATCGGTGTGTTTATTTTTTCGAGGTGAACCGCCCGATCGATGCCGGGCTTTCCGGCCGGATGCAGCGGAAATCCAACGAAGACGAGACCCTTAACAAACGGCACTTGCACCGCTGAGAAATAGTGTGATGTCATGCGTCCGCCAAACGATTTGCCTCCGGCAAGAATGGGAAGTGCCGGAAACAGTGCATGCGCTTTCTCAACCGCTGCCGCTACCGCCAGATGTGCTACGGCCGGAAAATCAGGGCGCTTTTTCTTTTGCTCCATGTACAGAAAGTTATAACGGAGTGTAGCGATTCCCAGGTTGGCTAACTCGGTTGACAATGCCTTCATGAAGGGATGATGCATACCCGCACCGGCTCCGTGCGCAAACACAAACAGGGCCTTCGGTGAAGTTGGTTCATAAACCTCCGCGGAAACATTTCCAGACTTGGTAACGAGCGTATGTTGCGTGATCGTAATGTTCATCGGGTCACCATTTCAGAAGTTTCCTTTTTCGCCATCTCCCACCCAAGGATGCTTTTCTTTCGGGTCGAATCCCAACGGTATTCACCCAGAATTCCATCCTTCCGGATTACACGATGGCAGGGAATCAGGTAGGCGATATGATTGGACCCCACCGCGCTGCCCACCGCCTGTAGCGCTTTTGGATTTTGAATTTGACCTGCAATATTCTGATAGGTAGTAACGCTGCCCAACGGAAGTTTCAAAAGCGCTTCCCATACTTTCACCTGAAAATTGGTACCCTTTACCAACAAATGAATTTTCGGGGTACGCCTCATCCGGGGTTCAGAAAAAATATTTTCGATGATGGATTGCGTCAACGGCTGATCCTGGTGAAACACCGACTGATGCCAGTGTTCTTTCATTTGTTCCAGCTGCCCGCGCAGATCTTCATCGGTGGCCAGGAACGAAAGCCAACATACCCCGCGGTCCGTTACCCCCAGCAAGGCCTGGCCGAAAGGAGTGTCGTGAATTCCGTAGCGAATATGAATTCCCTCGCCCCGATGTTTGTACGCTGCCGGAGTTACCGCCTCCAATGTGGTGAACAAATCATACACCCGCGATTGACTGGAAAGCCCGGCCGTCTCCGCGGCTTCCACCAGGCTTCTGGTTTCAGAAAGTTTGGCTTTCAAAAAGTCCACGGTCAGGTATTGCAGAAACCGCTTCGGACTGATGCCGGCCCATTCGGTAAACAATCGCTGAAAGTGAAACGGGGAGAGGTGTACCTGTTCCGCAACTTCATCCAATTCGGGTTGGCGATTAAAGTTCTGCTCCAGATACTGAATGGCGCGCTCAATGCGTACATAATTAATATCCTGTTCCTGCGTCATGATCATAAAGCTAAATGTTTTTGTTGACACAAACTTCGCTTATCCCTCTAAGGGGTTCAACCCGATTCTTGCGAAGGTAATTATGCCAAAGCCCGGGCAGGCTTGTTTATACTGTATACCTTACGAGGGTGAAATTTCCAATAGGCGCAACATTTCTGATTTTCTTAGGGGTCGCTTCCACCGGGTGGGCACAAGAAAAGATTCGTAGTACAACGTTATTTCTAGAGGGGGGTGGCCCGGCCGGATTTTATTCTATGAACCTGGATCAAATTGTATTTGACGGGAGTACATCAAAGCGGCTGCACGCATAGGATATAGCTACAGCAGCGGCTCGCTTTTACCCCTGGGATTTTCGTTGTTGACCGGAAAAGAGGGCAATTATTTTGAGCTGGGTGTTGGCTATTCACTGTATTGGCCACAAACCGAAACGGTGGACACCTCCAACTTCTTTTCGGCACGCATCGGGTATCGTTATCAAAATCCGGAAGGTGGGTTTTTTATGAACCTGGGACCCATGTACCTGAATGGCGGCACGCTGGGTAATTCTCCACCACTTAGCAACCGGATTTGGTTTGGCGTAGGCCTGGGGTACACGCTGCACGGTCATTAGAAAAATAGCTACCTTCATTTTCTAAACCTTATCCTATGAGATTTCTACCAGCCTTGCTGCTGATCAGCCTATCCAGCTTCGCACAGACAAATTATGACACCGTACGCATTCGCCCGGTAAAAATCACCGACCAGATTTATATGCTGCAGGGTGCTGGTGGCAATATTGGGGTGTTCCTGGGGAAGGAAGGTACGCTGATGATCGACAATCAATTTGCACCCCTTTCCAATAAAATTAATGGCGCTATTAAAACGCTCGACCCGGGCGAGATCCGGTTTGCCATTAATACTCACCTGCATGGCGATCATTCGGGGGGTAATGAAAATTTTAAGCGGATGGGTGCTACCCTGGTAGCGCATGATAATGTGCGCGAACGCATGATGAAAGAAACCGTGAACCGGGCCGGCAATAAGGTGCCGCCACGAAATGTGGATGCCTGGCCCCTAATCACGTTTGCGGATAAACTTAATTTTCATTTGAATGAGGAAGATATTGTTCTCCATCACCTGGATCGTGGACATACCGATGGCGATGTAATCATTCAGTTTACCAAAGCCAATGTGGTGCATACGGGGGATGCCTTTGTGCGCTACGGCTATCCCTTCATCGATTTGAACAGTGGCGGGTCGGTGAATGGATTTGTTTCTACATTGGATAAGATCCTATCATTGGTTGATGAGAACACCAAAATCATTCCCGGTCATGGTGAACTGGCTTCCAAAGCGGATGTGAAAAAACTGCGCGATGCGATAGCCGATATCCGCGATCAGGTAGCCGCTGCCCTGAAGAAGGGAAAGAAGCCGGAGGATATTCCCGCGCTGGGCATTACCGATAAGTATGAAGCGGAATACGGAAAGGGATTTGTGAAGGGAAAGGATTTTGTGGTGGTGGTGACGGAAAGTTTAAAGAACGGGAAGTAGAAGGTCTCAATAAGTCAAATCCACCGCTTCGCCATGCAACAACATAACAGAAGAAAATTCGTCAAGCAACTGCTGGCCACTTCGCTTACCGGCTTGGCACTTCCCTCGATGGCAAGAATCAGCGAATGGAAACCACCAACAAAATTGGATGATGAGTCATACTGGGAGAACCTGAGAAAGCAATTTGCCGTGCCGGCCGATCGGGTGATGATGAATGCAGCGAACCTCTGTCCTTGTCCCACAATCGTGCAGAAAAGGGTGCAGGAATTAACAGACGCCCTAAACCAGGATGTTTCTTTTCAATACCGATCGCTGTTTACAACCCTTAGAAAGAAATCAGTGACTATGTTGGCTCAATTTGTCGGAGCCGATGAAAACGAGATCGGCATCACCCGCAACACCAGCGAAAGCAACTGCATGATTGCCCACGGACTTGACCTGAAACCCGGGGATGAAATTATTATCTGGGAACAAAACCATCCCTCCAACCGGGAAGTGTGGCTGAGCCAGGCCAGGCGTCTTGGCTTTACCGTGAAATCGATTAGTGTTCCGGCTGATCCTGCTTCTGTGAATGATTTGCTTCAGCCCTTCGTCAAGGCCATTACCCCCAATACAAAACTGATCGCTTTCTCGCACCTCTCCAACCTGAGCGGATTAGCCCTTCCCGCCAAAGCGATCTGTCAGCTGGCCAACGCACGGGGCATTATGACGTTGGTGGACGGAGCCCAAACATTTGGATCGATGAACATTGATGTTCATGATCTGGGCTGCACCTTTTTCACGGCCAGTACCCACAAATGGCTGATGGGACCTTTTGAAAACGGAATCCTCTATGTTCACAAAGATCATTTCAAAAAAATCTGGCCGGCCGTGATTGGTGGAGGGTGGAAGGAAGCCACTACGGTGGATCAGCAGCTCTGTGTGCTGGGTCAGCGCAACGATCCTTCTCCGGCTGCCTTGCCCGAGATACTTGCCTTTCATGAAGCCATTGGCAAAAAGAATATCGAGAGTAGAATTGTGCAACTCACTACGTACCTGAAGCAACAGCTAAAAACCAACGTGCCACACGCTACGTTTGTCACGCCCATGGCAGCACAACACAGTGGTGGAATTGTTATCTTCAATCTGCCCGGCAAAGACCTGCAACCGGTAACGGATACATTATACCATACTCATCATATTGCTGCTGCCCCTTCAGGCGGAATTCGATTATCGCCTCATATCTATAACACGTTGAAGGACATTGATTATACCGTAAAGGCGATTCAGGAAGTAGCGCGATAAAGGAATAATTCATTTAGCCTTTTTCCTGGTGGGTCTCGGAACCTCCAGCAATTTCTCAATATCTTCATCCCCCTCCAGGTTATTCATTTGAGTTAAAATCCAGGATGTGCGCCTGATCACATAGGGCGATGCCGGCTCCGCTTTGTATTTTTTAGGATTCGGCAAACAGGCAGCGATGCGTGCAGCCTCCGTGCGGGTGAGTTTGCTCGCAGACTTCTTAAAGTATTTTTTCGAGGCCGCTTCAATTCCAAAAATGCCTGTACCCATTTCCGATACGTTGAGATACATTTCCAGGATCCGCTCTTTGCTCCACAGCAGTTCAATCATAAACGTGAAGTATACTTCCAGTCCTTTGCGAAACCAACTGCGTCCCTGCCACAGAAATACATTCTTCGCCACCTGCTGACTGATGGTGGAGGCTCCGCGAATGCGTTTGCTCTTCTTATTATTCGCCAATGCCTTTTTAATACTGGTAATATCAAACCCGTTGTGATCGGGAAACAACTGATCTTCCGAAGCCATCACCGCCAGCCGGATGTTGGGCGACATCGCATCAAAATCTATGTAATCACGCGTTAGCCCATGACCGGCTATCCAATTGCTCAGTTGTGTGAGGGTAAAGGGTGGGTCCACCCACCGCAATAGAATTATGTACACCAGGTGGAATACAAATAAAATGAAGATCAGCTTACGAAGCTTCGGCAGAAGATTTTTTACCCGATCAGGAATAAGCATCTGAAATGAAAAAGGCTCTTCATAGATTAAATCTACAAAAAGCCTTTTGAATGAAACGAAATAGTTTGATTACGGCTTGGCCAACACGGGCATGCTGGAGACAATCATGATCAGATCACCATCGTTCACTTCTTTCTTCTCATCGGCCACCACCAGGAAGCTTTCGTAAACCGTGTTCAGGTCTTCTCCGGCAACATGATAGCCCAGCAATTCCAGCCGGTGCTTTAATGCGGCACGGCCGCTGCGTGCAGTTAAAACAATCGAAGAGGAGGGGACCCCCACATCGGCAGGATTCATGATCTCATAATTCTCGGCATGCTTCAGAAATCCATCCTGATGGATACCCGAAGAATGCGCAAAAGCATTCTTGCCTACCACGGCCTTGTTCGCCTGCACCGGCATGCGCATCATGCTCGATACCAGTTGGCTGAGCGCGTAAATTTTTTGTGACTTGATGTTGGTGTACAAATCCAGGTCCTTGTGGGTTTGCAAAATCATCGCCACTTCCTCCAGCGAAGTATTGCCGGCCCGCTCGCCAATGCCGTTAATGGTTACCTCGGCCTGGCCGGCTCCGTTAATCAACCCGGCAATGGTGTTGGCTGTGGCCAATCCCAAATCATTATGACAATGCACTGAAATCACTGCCCGATGGATGTTCTTCACATTCTCCACCAGGTACTGGATGCGCTTGCCATACAGGTGCGGCAAACAATATCCGGTCGTATCCGGAATATTGACAACATCCGCTCCGGCACCAATCACCGCTTCAACCAGTTGTGCCAGAAACACCAGATCCGCACGGCCGGCATCTTCTGCATAAAACTCCACTTCATAACCTTTTGCTTTGGCATATTTTGTAGCCCACACCCCTTGTTCTAAAATCTGTTCGCGCGTGCTGCGAAACTTATGCTTAATGTGCACATCGCTGGAACCAATACCGGTGTGAATTCTTCCCCGTTTGGCATGATGCAACGCTTCGGCTGCCACGTCAATATCTTCCTTTTTGGAGCGGGTAAGGCCGCACACAATGGGTTCACTCACCGCCTTGGAGATTTCAACCACCGAAAGAAAATCTCCCGGGCTCGAAATCGGGAAGCCGGCTTCAATCACATCCACCCCCAACTGTTCCAGCTCGCGGGCGATGATTACCTTTTCCTCAGTCTTCAATTGACAGCCCGGCACCTGTTCGCCATCGCGAAGGGTGGTGTCGAAGATTTGAATTTTTTTACTCATAAAATCAGGAGTTAGGATAGAGAGTTTAGGAGTTCGAGTTATTGTTTAACCATTTGCTTATGCACCACCTTTTCAATTTGCCCGATCACGTTAGTTCCCATCTGCGTGGTGTTTAAGATATTTTCTTTCCTGGTCTTGCTATCGGCTATGTCAGTGGTTCGGTAACCGGCTTTCAAAGTTTGTTCCACGGCCCGGATCACCGCCTCTGATTCTTCTTTTAGTCCGAAAGAAATGTCCAGCAGCAATGCTGCCGATAAGATGGACGCGAGCGGATTCGCAATTCCCTTGCCGGTGATGTCATGAGCGCTTCCGTGAATCGGTTCATACAAACCTACCCGATCGCCCACCGAGGCAGAGGCAAGCATCCCCATGGAGCCGGCAATCTGCGAAGCTTCATCCGTCAGGATGTCTCCAAACAGATTTCCGGTAACCACCACATCAAAACTTCTTGGGCTTTGAATCAGTTTCATGGCGGCAGCATCAACAAACTGGTGTTCCAAGGTTACATCCGGATATTGTTTACTGACCTCATTCACTACTTCACGCCACAGCCTTGAACTTTCCAGTACATTGGCCTTATCGACCGAGGTTACTTTCTTTTTGCGCGTCCGCGCAGCTTGAAAGGCCTTGTGTGCAATGCGTTCCACTTCGTATTTCTGATAGATCATCAGATCATAAGCCGTCTTGCCTTCGTCTTTTCTTCCCTTATCACCGAAATACACATCCCCGGTAAGTTCGCGGAAGAACAGGATATCCGATCCTTTCAGAATTTCGGGTTTGATGCTGGAGGCTTCAAGCAGTTCGTCAAATAATTTGATGGGCCGAAGGTTGGCATATAAGCCCAGCTCCTTGCGCATTTTCAATAAGCCTTGCTCCGGACGAACCTTTAACGTGGGGTCATTATCATACTTTGGATGACCAACCGCACCAAACAAAATCGCATCACAGTTTTTCAGTTTGGTTAAGGTTTCATCGGGCAAGGGTTGGCCGGTGGCTTCAATGGCATCGTGGCCGATGGTTGCGGTATCAAAATCAAACTGGTGATCAAACAACTCAGCAATTTTTTCCAATACCTTCTTGCCCTCGGTGGTTACTTCCTTGCCGATGCCGTCTCCGGGCAGAATGACTATTTTTTTCTTCATGCTTGTTCCGCGTCTGTTCGGGTGCAGGTTGGTCTTCTAACAACCAACCACTACCCACTAATGACTTAAATCAAATTCTCTAATCTCCTTATTCAAACTCAGCAGGTAATCAATATCATCATACCCGTTGATCAGGCACTCTTTCTTGTACGCATTGATCTCAAACGTTTCACGCTTCCCGGCAAAACTGATTTCCTGGTTGACGAGATCCACCGTCACCGGGGTGGTTGGATCTTTTTGTATGGTCTCCAGAAGCGCAGCCAAAAACGAATCGGACACGACCACCGGCAACACTGCGTTGTTCAGCGCATTGTTCTTGAAAATGTCCGCAAAGAAACTGGATACCACCACCCGAAATCCATAATCGTAAATCGACCAGGCGGCATGCTCGCGGCTGCTGCCACAACCAAAGTTTTTACCGGCCACCAGGATCTTACCACCAAAAGCAGCGTTGTTCAGTACAAATTCGTTGATCGGTTGGTTGTCGCTGGTATAGCGCCAGTCGCGAAACAAGTTCTCTCCAAAGCCTTCCCGCGTAGTCGCCTTTAAGAAACGGGCCGGAATAATCTGGTCGGTATCAATATTCTCTACCGGCAGCGGCACCGCAGTGGAAGTTAGTATCGTGAATTTGTCTTTACTCATGGTAGTTGATCGTTGTTAGCTGTTAGTTAACGATGGACTGTCAACCAACAACTGGCAACATTTTATATATACTCCCTCACATCCGTTACTTTACCCGTAATGGCCGCCACCGCGGCACTCAACGGGCTGGCCAAAAAGGTTCTTGACTTGGGCCCTTGCCGCCCTTCAAAATTCCGGTTGCTGGTGCTGATGCAATATTTGCCCGGAGGCACTTTATCTTCATTCATCCCCAGGCAAGCCGAGCATCCCGGGCTGCGCAATTCAAATCCGGCTTCTTCAAATACTTTATTCAGTCCTTCTTTCACCGCTTGCTGCTCCACCTGCTTCGAACCGGGGATCACCCACACTTCCACACCGGCTGCTTTCTTTTTTCCTTTTACAATGGAGGCCACCATCCGCAAATCTTCGATCCGGGCATTGGTACAACTGCCAATGAAGACATAGTCAACCGGTTTGCCGAGCAAAGCCGAACCGGGTTCCAGCCCCATGTACTCCAGCGATTTCTTAAACGATTTCTGCTCGTTGATTTCCTTCAACTCTTCGAGGGTTGGAATGCGGTCCGTTACCCGCATACCCATGCCTGGGTTGGTTCCGTACGTAATCATCGGGGCAATGTCAGCGGCATCGAAAGTCAACACCGAATCATAGGCAGCCCCGGCATCGGAAGGCAGCTGTTTCCATTTCGCCACTGCTCGATCAAAGGCTTCACCCTGGGGTGCAAACTTTCTTCCTTTGATGTAATTGAAAGTCGTCTCATCCGGAGCAATGAGTCCGCCCCGTGCACCCATTTCAATACTCATGTTGCAGATAGTCATCCTCGCTTCCATGGAAAGCTGGCGGATGGCGTCCCCGGCATATTCAACAAAAAAGCCAGTGGCACCACTGGCTGAAATTTTCGAGATGATGTATAAAATAATATCCTTGCTTACCACACCCTTGCCCAAAGTGCCGTTGATTTCAATCTTCATGGTCTTGGGCTTGTATTGCAAAATGCATTGGGTGGCCAACACTTGCTCTACTTCCGAAGTACCAATACCAAACGCCACACTGCCAAACGCACCGTGGGTAGAAGTATGACTGTCGCCACACACGATCGTCATGCCCGGCTGTGTTAACCCCAACTCCGGACCAATGATGTGCACAATGCCTTGAAACGGATGACCCAGATCGTATAACTCAATTCCAAAGTCCCGGCAGTTCTTTCGCAAGGTCTCCACCTGATGCCGCGACAGGGCTTCCTTGATAGGAAGATGTTGATCCTTCGTAGGAACGTTGTGATCGGCTGTGGCCGTAGTGCGCTGAATGTTGAATACCGGAATGCCCCGTTGGCGCAACCCATCAAAAGCTTGCGGACTGGTAACTTCATGTATAAAATGGCGATCGATAAACAATGCATCGGGATAGCCCTTCGCCCGCTTCACCACATGGGCATCCCAGATTTTTTCAAAAATTGTTTTCGGTTTTTGCGCGCTCACAACAATCGTTAGTTTGTACCAGACTCCTAAAAACGAAACCGTCCCGCTTGGGGCGGGACGGTTATCATAGGTTTAGTTATTGGGTAATCATTTCGATTCTCTAATAACAAGTTCAAAGATGCAGAATCCGGTGCGATAACTCAAGTCAATTTGTAAGAAAATGGTACACCGACTTACAAGTGTTTGGTTTGGTTTTCTTATTGCTTTTCGCGGATGGAAATAGCGCAACCCCCTCCGGCTGCCAGGTTTATTTTTAGTTTAGTTTTTTTAGTAACCGGTTTCTTTTCAATTACATAGGCCTCCGGCTGGGTTTTCCAATCGGCCTGATCGGCATCGCGGTAAACGATCGCTTCGTATTTCTTGCCGGCATCTAAAAAATCAAATGCAAGATTCAAGGTACGCTTGTTTTCATCGGTGATGGCACCCACATACCATTCGTTTTTATTTTTTGCTTTTCGCGCCACGGTCAGGTAGTCGCCTGGTTCGGCTTCGAGAATCTTGGTGTCATCCCAATCCACCGCCACATCGCTGATGAATTGCAAGGCATCCAAATGCTTTTCATAATTCTCAGGAAGATCAGCCGCCATTTGCAACGGACTGTAAAGTGTAACGTACAGGGCCAGTTGTTTTGCAAGGGTGGTTCGCACTTCCGTAGTGCGGGTGGGTTCAAACTGGTTCAGCTTGAAATGAAATAATCCCGGAGTAAAATCCATGGGTCCACCCATCAGGCGGGTGAAGGGAAGGATGGTAGTATGTTCCGGAGTAATTCCCAAAGCCGGAGCGTTGTTAAACTCGCTGCCACGGGCCGCTTCAGACGCCATCCAGTTTGGATACGTGCGGTGTAATCCGGTGGGCCGCACCGATTCATGCGAGGCCACCATCACCTTGTAGTCAGCCGCTTTTTTTACTACGCGCTCGTAATGATTAATCATCCACTGACTATCGTGATGTTCTCCGCGGGGAATGATTTTTCCTACATACCCGGTCTTTACCGTATTCATGTTGTAATCTACCATCAGCTGAAAGGCCTTGTCCATCCAGCGTTCGTAGTTGAAAGCAGAGCCGGAAGTTTCATGATGCATGATCAGCCGCACCCCTTTCTGGTTTGCATAGGCGGTAAGTTCCTTCAGGTCGTAATCCGGGTAAGGCGTGATGAAATCAAACACATCTTCTTTCCAGTTGCCGAACCAATCCTCCCAGCCTACATTCCAACCCTCTATCAACACGCCATCAAAGCCATGTTGTGCGGCAAAGTCGAGGTAGCGTTTTACATTGTTGGTGTTGGCGCCATGCTTACCGCTGCTCAGTTCCCAGGTGGCCTTGCCTACATGCATCTCCCACCACATGCCCACAAACTTTTGTGGCTTGATCCAACTCGTTTCTTTCAAGGCAGACGGCTCATTTAAATTCAAAATCAACTTCGAACTTAAAATTTCGGTAGCCTTATCGCTCACGATAATCGTGCGCCAGGGTGTGCGCGATGGATTTTCAAGATAGGCTTTGTTGCCCACCGCATCGGGTACCAGGTGCGCAGTAAGCGTGAAAGTTTTTTTATCCAGCATCAGGTGCATGGCCGGGTACTTCAACAAGGCCGCTTCATGGATATTAATATAAAGCCCATCGGCTGTCTTCATTATGAGTGGCGTTTGTACGGCATCGGGGCCAATCACGGCCTTCACGGCAATGTCGGGTTCTTTGTTCGCTGCGGCTACGGCATCAATCGCGCTGAGCGGTGTGGTGTTGTATAAATATTCATTGCTGTCATAATCCCCGGGAATCCAAAAAGTTTTATGGTCGCCCGTCAGCGTAAAGTCGGTCAGTTCTTCACCCACTATCAGGTACTTGTTGGGCTGCATAGGAAACTCGTATCGAAAACCAAGCCCGTCATCGAACACCCGAAAGACAACCGTGAGCTGAATGCCGGCTGGCGATTGATCCTTTAACGATAAGACCAACTCATTATAATGATTGCGGATGGTCCGCACTTCACCCCACACGGGCGTCCACGTTTCATCGAATGTAGTTGTGTCGGCACGGAGCAGTGTGAATTGGGTAAGGGTCGCTACCGGTTTGTTCAGCTGGAAGCCGAGGCGGGAAGGAGCAATCACGCTTTTGCCTTTGTAGGTAAGGCTATATGTTAATGTTGTTGCATTCGAAACCTCCAACCGGATCAATCCGGAAGGGGAGGTGATTGAAAAGTTCTGGGCACCCGCGGTTTGAAATAGGAAGAAGACGAGTGCAACAAGAGGTAGTCGTTGCATAGGGCTTTACGATTTTAGATTACCACCAGGGAAGCGGCAGTGTAATTTCATTAACGGATTCAACTACTAGGTCAGGTTTATAGGCGTAGCGAATCAGGTGTTCTTTCTTGGTAATGCCACTCAATACCAGAATGGTTTTATACCCCATCTGCACACCCCCGCGAATGTCGGTATCCATCGTGTCGCCTATAATAGTAGTCTCTGCGGTCTCAAGGCCCAATGCTTTGCGTGCTCCGCGCATCATCACCGGCCCGGGCTTGCCCACCACAAATGATTTGATTCCGGTAGCTTCTTCAATCATGGCCGTGGTGGAGGCAATGCCCAGATTATCCCAGCCTTTTTTCTTGGGCGAGGGATCGCGGTTGGTGGTTACAAACTTGGCGCCTGCCAGAATCATATCCACCGCCCGTTGTACCATCTCCAGCGTAAAGTTGCGGCCCTCACCCAGCACCACAAAATCAGGATCGGTATTCACCAACGTAATTCCATTTTCATGCAACGAAGAAAGTAACCCACCTTCGCCCAACACATAGGCGGTACCATTCGGGATTTGGCTCGCCAGAAATTTTCCGGTGGCCATCGCACTGGTGTACACGTGATTCTCCGTGACCTTAATGCCCAACCGCCCCAGTTTCCGTACAGCTTCCAGGCGCGTGCGCTGACTGTTGTTGGTCATAAACATAAAGGGAATATTCTCTTTCAACAGGCGCGCCACAAAGACATCCGCCCCGGGAATCATGGTGTCGCCCCCATACACCACCCCATCCATATCAATCAGTAATCCTTGTGCCATACATTTCTTTTAGTTAAAGATACGATCTACGAATCTTAGTTAGGATGAACGGTATAATTTAATTTCGCTAACTTTATCCGGTGATGAAAGTATTCCCTTTTTCAAAAAATTTATTTTGGGATGTGGCTCCGGAATCGATTGAATTATCGAGACACAAGAGGTTTGTGATAGAGCGGGTCCTGCTTCGGGGAAACCTCGCTGACTTCAACGAATTGCTTCAACTCTATACAAAGGATGAAATCCGAGATGCGATTCGAAAGTCGAAAGAGCTGGATCCCAAAACACAACATTTTTGTAGTTGGTATTTTGATATTCCAGCCGAAGAAATTCATGCTGCACCTTTCTACCGTTGAACCGGATACATTAAAACTTGCTCAGGAGATTTTTAAAGTTCCTTTTGTATCGGAACGATTTGCCTTAGCGGGAGGTACTTCACTGGCGCTTCAGATTGGGCACCGGTCCTCTATTGATCTTGATTTATTTTCACCAAGTCCATTTTCCACCAGGGAGACAGAGCAAATTCTCGCTTCGCACCCGGGTTGGAAGTATGAGCCTGTTAGCATGAGTGAGCGGATGCTTTTTTGTTTCCTGAGTAGCATCAAATGCAACTTTGTTCATGAACCTTTTCCCTTTATCAATCAACCGCGTATTGAGGAGGGGCTTAAACTTTATTCAATTCCGGATATTGCCGCTATGAAATTGCACACCGTCTGCGGCCGGGGAAAAAAGAAGGACTTCTTTGGTATTTATGCACTCCTTAACTTGTATAGTTGGAAAGACCTCCTGTTGTGGTTTGAGACAAAGTACGGAACGTCTCAGTCATTCTTTCTTTGGAAGAGTATAACCTATTTTGTGGATGCAGATGAAGATCCGGAAATTGCAGGTTACCCACCATATAATGTTAGTTGGCAAGAAGTGAAGAAGGTCATTCAATTGAATTGCAGGACTTAAGTAGGAGAGGAACGCTTAAGTCGAACTGATGACCGGCATCAATGAGAATGCTTTTCATGAAGTTTTTCCTTCAATCGCTTTTTATAAGTCCTGGATTTATTTTTTGTCCCGCTGCTTGCAGTTCCGAATAAATCAGCACCGGCCTCATACGGATTCGTGTTTTTCTTCCGCTGCGTAAGATATAACTCAATCGCCTCCTTTACCACGATGGATTTGGAAATTCCATAGCGCAGGCAATATTCGTTCAAGACCTTTTCCTCTTCGTCTGATAAACGCACGGTAAGCATGATGCTTAAGTTGTATTACAAAGGTAATACATACTCGAGTTCTCGAAGGGAATCGGACGGGTAAATTTTAAAGGCGTAGCAACCGGCTACACCAGGTATTCAAACAAGTTCTCGTGCTGGTTCACGAGGGTGTAGTTGAGTTTATGGCTATCCATCCGCTCGATCAGCAGCGCGAAATCTTCGCGCGACTTCACTTCAATGCCAATTAAGGCGGGGCCGGTTTCTTTGTTGTGCTTTTGAATAAACTCAAAGCGTACAATGTCATCGTTGGGGCCCAGGATGTGATTCACAAACTCTTTCAACGCTCCGGGACGCTGGGCAAAGCGCACAATGAAATAATGTTTTAATCCTTCGTACAGGAGCGACCGCTCTTTGATCTCCTGCATCCGGTCGATGTCGTTGTTACCACCGCTCACAATACACACCACTTTCTTTCCTTTCAGGTGGTGCGCATATTGATCGAGGGCCGCAATCGAAAGGGCACCTGCCGGCTCGGCTACAATCGCATCTTCATTATAGAGTTGCAAAATGGTAGAACTCACTTTTCCTTCCGGAACCAAAAGCATGTCGGTAATCAGGTCTTTGCACAAGGCAAAAGTCAAATCCCCCACCTTTTTTACCGAGGCGCCATCCACAAACCGTTGGATGGTATCGAGCACCACCGGCTTGCCGGCCTTCAACGCTTCTTTCATAGACGGTGCTCCGGTCGGTTCTACGCCAATGATTTTCGTGTGGGGCGAGTAGGTTTGAAAGTAGGTACCCAGCCCGGCACACAAGCCCCCGCCACCCACAGGCACAAATACAAAATCAATGTTCGATTGCTCCTCCAGAATCTCTTTGGCCACCGTTCCCTGGCCTTCGATCACCTTCACATGATCAAAGGGCGGGATGAAGCTCATCTCCTTCTCGGAAGCATATTGAAGGGCGTGGGCCTGGCATTCATCAAACGTATCGCCAATCAACACGATTTCAATCGTGTCACCACCAAACATTTTTACCTGGTTGATCTTTTGTTTAGGCGTAATGGCAGGCATGTAAATCACCCCATGGATGTTCAGCTCGCGGCAGGAGTAGGCAACCCCCTGGGCATGGTTGCCGGCACTGGCACACACCACCCCGCGCTGACGTTGTTCTTCCGTCAGACTTTGAATCAGATTGTACGCTCCGCGGATTTTGTACGAACGTACCACCTGCAGGTCTTCCCGCTTCAGGTAAACTTCAGCACCAAACTTCTCCGACAACTTGCGATGGTACTGCAACGGAGTTTTCAATGCCACATGCTTCAGCACATACGCAGCCTTGTTCGTGTCGATTTGGGAAATAATGGTTCGTATCATTTTGTGTAAGACGTTAGTAGCAAGACATTAGACCATGGTTCCATTTATTGTCTTATGTCTTGCTACTTATGTCTTAGTTTATCATAGAGGCTTCCACCTGTTGCTTCTCCGGGCGCAGTTTGCGCACGGCCGCACCGGCTTGCCACAATTCACTGTCGCGAACTTCTTTCAACTCTTCCGCCAGTTTCTCGCGGTAGTCAGGTTTGCTGCAGGTGTCAATGGTGCGCTTGGCTTCGGCACCGCTGGCCACACTTTCATACAGTTCCTTGAAGACCGGCAGTGTGGCGGCCTTGAATTTCTTCTTCCAATCCAGCGCACCGCGTTGGGCCGTAGTCGAACAATTGGCATACATCCAGTCCATGCCGTTTTCAGCCACCAGCGGCATCAACGATTGGGTCAGTTCTTCCACCGTTTCGTTGAAGGCTTCCGAAGGCGTATGTCCTTTCGACCGAAGCACTTCGTATTGGGCTTCAAAAATTCCGGCAATGGCACCCATCAATGTTCCGCGCTCACCAGTCAGGTCGGAATACACTTCTTTCTTGAAGTCGGTTTGAAACAGGTAGCCGGAACCCACACCAATGCCCAGCGCGATGGCTTTCTCGGTTGCTTTTCCGGTGGCATCCTGAAATACCGCATAGCTCGAGTTGATGCCCTTGCCCTGCAGGAATAATCTGCGCACCGATGTGCCCGATCCTTTCGGAGCCGCCAACACCACGTCAATATCTGCCGGAGGAATGATGCCGGTTTGTTCTTTGAACGTAATACCGAAGCCGTGTGAGAAATAAAGGGTTTTGCCTTTGGTCAGAAACGGTTTGATGGTGGGCCACAGGGCAATCTGACCGGCATCCGAAAGCAAGAACTCAATCACCGTTCCGCGCTTCGCAGCTTCTTCAATATCAAACAAGGTCTCTCCGGGTACCCAGCCGTGCTCCACCGCCTTGTCCCACGTTTTCGATCCCTTGCGCTGGCCAACAATTACTTTAAAGCCGTTGTCGCGCAGGTTCAATGCCTGGGCCGGACCTTGTACCCCGTATCCGATAATTGCAATGGTTTCATTCTTTAGTACATCCAATGCTTTCTCCATCGGGAATTCTTCGCGGGTCACCACGTCTTCCCATACTCCTCCAAAATTGATCTTTGCCATTTCTTGTTGTATTTAGTAGTTAGTATATAGTAGTTAGTATAATGTTGAACCTTAAAACCTTTGAACTTTAAACTTTGAACTTTGAACTTTTTCAATCTACGTCTACAATCCGCTCACTCAACTCCAGATACTGATCGCTGCCCAGCGAATAATTCGCATATTCCACTTCAATCAGTTTCTCCAGTTGATGTTTTACTTTTTCCATCAGGTCCGGTGTAGTGTGCAACAACAACACGGCCCCGCCTTTGCGGAAATCATTTTCATTCTCGTGGGCCATCAGCTTCTTAATCCGCACCCGCCTGCGATTCAACACATTCACAATCCGGTTCAGGATCGAGAAGTTGTTTTCGGCCAGTATTTCCAAAGTATAGTCCTGTTTCATTGCTTTTCAGTTACCGGTTTCCAGTTACCGGTAACCGGTAACATGGAGAGTTTATTTTGTACTTGATCATCATCTACTTGGGTAATTCCAAAATCACCTCCGCCACCCCCACTCCGGCCGGCACCATGGGAAACACATTGTCTTCTTTTTCCACCACTACTTCCAGAAAATAGGAAGTGGGTGCAGCCAGCATTTTCTGAAGCGCACCCTCCAGGTCTTTTTGCTCGGTGACTTTCGCGGCCGGGATGCCGTACGCGTCCGCAATCTTCACAAAGTCCGGGTTCTGCATCTCCGTAAAGGAATAGCGCTTGCCATGAAACAACTGTTGCCACTGGCGTACCATGCCCAGGAAATTATTATTCAACACCAGAATTTTTACCGGGATCTTGTATTGCATAATCGTCCCTAACTCCTGGATCGTCATCTGATATCCGCCATCGCCAATCACCGCAATCACCGGCTTGTTGGGCGCAGCCACTTTGGCGCCAAGGGCTGCCGGCAACGCAAACCCCATCGTGCCCGCACCACCCGAGGTGATGTTCGTGCGCGGATTTTTATATTGATAATACCGCGAAGTCACCATCTGATGTTGGCCCACATCGGTAACCACCACCGCTTCACCCTGCGTTAGTTGAGAAAGCATGTAGATGACTTCCGCCATTTTCAGGCTGGCCGTGTTGCGGATTTCTTTCTCCACGACCTTTTCAAATTCCAACGCATTCAACTTCCGGAAGCTCGCAATCCATTCAGCATGTGAATTTTTTGTACAGTGGGTAACCAACGCACTCAACGCCTCTTTGGCATCAGCATGCACGGCCACCGTGGGCTGGATGATCTTGTTAATCTCCGCCTTATCAATGTCGATGTGTATTACCTTGGCTTGCTTCGCATACTTACTCACATTGCCGGTTACGCGATCATCAAACCGCATTCCAATGGCGATCAGTACATCACACTCATTCGTGTTGAGGTTCGGACCATAGTTACCATGCATACCCAGATACCCGACATAGTTCGGATGGTCACCCGGAATGGCACCCAGGCCTAACAACGTGCACGCTACCGGGATTCCGGTTTTCTCTGAGAAGGCAATCAGTTCCTGCGTGGCCCCGGATAACAGGATTCCTTGTCCTGCTAAGATGTAAGGACGCTTGGCCTGGTTGATTAATGCGGCAGCTGCTTCCACCTGTGCAATTTGCAGTACCGGCTTCGGCTTGTACGTGCGTACCGCATGGCAGGCTTCGTAGTCAAACTCTTCAATCAATTCATTCTGTGCATTCTTGGTAATGTCTACCAGCACCGGCCCGGGCCGGCCACTGCCCGCTATATAAAATGCTTTCGCGATGGCAGGCGCAATGTCTTTCGCTTCCGTTACCTGCACATTCCATTTGGTTACCGGCAACGTGGTGTTGATCACATCTGTTTCCTGAAACGCATCGGTACCCAACAAGTGCGCAAACACCTGACCCGTGATGCACACCACCGGGGTAGAGTCAATCAACGCATCGGCCAGGCCGGTAACAAGATTCGTTGCCCCTGGTCCGGAGGTTGCCAACACAACACCCGTTTTTCCCGACACGCGGGCATAGCCCTGTGCTGCATGAATGGCGCCTTGCTCGTGGCGCACCAATAAATGCGTGAGCTTCTCGGCATAATGATACAACGCATCGTATACCGGCATGATGGCTCCGCCCGGATAGCCGAAAATATGCTCCACCTTTTCTGCCACCAGGCAGCGCAACAACACTTCCGATCCGGAGATCTTTTGTTTTGTTAAAGGCTTCTTCTCCTCAGTCTTCGTCAGTAACGCATCCATCAGCAGCTGTTTTTACGTGTTGAGCATATTTATAGAGTACCCCGCTTTTTGCCCGTAAAGCCGGTGCTTTGTAGTGCGACTTCCGGATCGCAATCGTCTTTTCATCCACCAACAAATTGATTTGATGTTTTTTCACATCAATTTCAATCCAGTCGCCATCTTCCACCAGCGAAAGCAGCCCGCCTTCAAAGGCTTCGGGGGTAATGTGACCGATCACAAAACCGTGCGACCCGCCACTGAAACGACCATCGGTAATCAACGCCACACTCTTTCCCAATCCTGAACCCATGATCAAACTGGTGGGCTTCAACATCTCGGGCATGCCCGGTGCGCCTTTCGGGCCCACGTAGCGGATCACCACTACATCGCCTTCTTTAATGCGACCGGATTTTATTCCATCTACTAATTCAAATTCACCATTAAACACGCGGGCCGTTCCTTTAAACCGTTCGCCTTCCTTGCCGGTGATTTTCGCAACCGAACCTTTGGGCGCCAGGTTTCCATAGAGGATCTGCAGGTGGCCTGTCTTTTTTATGGGCTTCTCCAGCGGCACAATCACATCTTGCTTTTCAAAGTCCAGGTCTTTGGCGGAAGCCAGGTTTTCAGCGAGGGTCTTGCCCGTCACCGTCAGGCACTCGCCATGGAGATAACCATTCTTTAATAAGTACTTCATCACTGCAGGCACACCGCCAATCTTGTGCACAGCTTCCATCAGGTATTTGCCGCTGGGCTTTAAGTCGGCAATCAGCGGGGTCTTATCGGAGATGCGTTGAAAATCTTCCTGCGTGATTTTTACACCCACGCTCTTGGCCATGGCAATCAAATGCAACACGGCATTGGTAGAGCCGCCCAGCACCATCACGATCGTGATCGCATTTTCAAACGCTTTCAACGTCATGATGTCGCGCGGCTTGATGTCTTTTTCCAGCAAGTGGCGGATGGCTTTTCCGGCTTCCACACACTCGGCTGATTTCTCTTTGCTCAACGCGGGGTTCGAGGAAGAGTAGGGCAACGACATGCCCAGCGCTTCAATGGCCGAAGCCATCGTGTTGGCCGTATACATGCCGCCACAGGCACCGGCACCCGGGCACGAATTCTGAATGATGCCCTTGTAATCTTCTTCCGATAACTTGCCCTGGATCTTTTCACCCAGCGCTTCGAAGGAAGAGATGATGTTCAACTCGCGCCCTTTGTAATGCCCACCGGCAATGGTGCCGCCATAGACCATAATAGCCGGACGGTTGAGCCGGCCCATCGCGATCAGTGAGCCCGGCATGTTTTTATCGCAACCCACTACGGCAATCAACCCATCATAATATTGTGCGCCACAGACGGTTTCAATCGAGTCGGCAATCACTTCGCGGCTTACCAGCGAGTAGCGCATGCCTTCAGTGCCGTTGCTGATGCCATCGCTCACGCCAATCGTGTGGAAGATGAGTCCCACCAGTTCCTGATCCCACACCGCTTGCTTCACTTCACCCGCCAGCGCATTTAAATGCATGTTGCAGGTGTTGCCATCAAAGCCCGTACTTACAATGCCCACCTGCGCTTTCTTCAAATCATGCTCCGTCAACCCAATGCCATACAACATCGCCTGCGAAGCCGGCAACGTGGGGTCTTGGGTAATGGTCTTGCTATATTTATTAAGTTCCATTTGGGTCGCTGGTTACTGGTGACTGGTTACTGGCTTGCTAGCAGCGAGTAACCAGAAACCAGCAACTGATTTTTAAACAATCACATACGAATAACTCTTATCCAACACAATGCACTTGTACGCCTCTTGTACAACGGCCCCCATCGACTGCTTCCAGGGCTTGCTGAACTTCTGACCTTCAATGGACTCCAGGCCGATCACTTCGGCTGCGGTACCACAGAAGAAGGCGCTGTCGGCTTCAAACAATTCTTCAGGTCGGAAAAGCTTTTCTTCTACCGGCAAGTCCATCTCGCGGCAAATCTCCAATACCGTTTGGCGCGTGATGCCGGGCAGAATGTTGCCGAGTGGGGGCGTGTACAACACACCGTCTTTCTCAAAAAAGAAATTGGCTCCGGGCCCTTCTGCCACGAAGCCATTCATATCCAACATCAGGGCTTCATCAAAGCCCCGTTGCTTCGCTTCATTCGTTGCCAAGATCGAGTTCACATAATGGCCCGTAACCTTGGCTTCCACTTTTACCGATTTCGGATTGGGTCGTTGGTACGAAGAGATGCACACCTTCACCAATTGGTCACCCAGATACTTGCCCCATTCCCAGGCGGCAATCATCAGCGATACGCCCTTCGGTGCCGACAGAGTCATGTTCGGTGCGCAGTACACCAGCGGCCGCAGGTAGGCGTCCTTCAGATTATTTTTTTCCAACACCTGGTACGAGAGCTGCGTCAGCTCTTCTGCGGAATACGTAAACGGAATCCCCACCAGGGCGCAGCTGCGCTTCAACCGTTCGTAGTGCTCATGGGCTTTAAAGATTTTTACACCGTTCACAGTTTGATAGGCACGAATGCCCTCAAAGGTGCCATACCCATAGTGCAGGGTCTGACTGTACAAATCGGTGACGGCCTCCTTGGCTTTTACAAATTTTCCATCCAGAAACAAGATCGTGGTGTCGGTGTAATACATGGTTTGAAACAATCGTTAGTTTGCGGTTCCTGCTATAAAACAAAACCGTCCCGCTGTGGGCGGGACGGTTGACATTACTTTATATAATATCGTCACCGCCCCGGTTTTCGGAGAATGATGACGTTGAGCACCAACACCCGGAACATCATCCGCGTGCTATTGCTGGTTATAATTTCAAGTTGCTGATTCATTTTGTTGTGCCGAACTACAAGATTGAAAAATTTTATTATGACATTCAATGAAACCAGGATAAAAAGTTTCAGAAAGCGTATAACGAATGAATGTTAGGTAGCACAATACTCGATAGCAATCGACTGCAGTATGCAGCGATCAACTCGCTAAATACTCCACGATGCCATCGCGGATAGCCGTAAACGTTTTGATCAGGATTTCTTCATCCTCTTCGAGCAGTGTAACGCGGAACCCCTGCAGCTCCGAACAGAACGAAGAGATGGGCACCACACAAACGCCTTTCGCGCCCAACAGATAATACACAAAACGTTTGTCGTGCGGAATGTCCTGCCGCACCCAGTCTTCTACCAACGCCCGCACACGCGCATTGGCAATCTGAATTTTTTGTCCCGACTTCAACGTACCCGCGCGAAAGATGATCGTGTTGTAAAACGCACCAAAGGTTTCGTTGAACGTCAGCTGCGGCACCGTATGCAAAATGTCGGCAATGATCTTGCTGCGCTTGCCGATGTTGCGGTTCGTTTCATCGCGGTAGGTTTTGAAGCGCGCATCACCCAGAATTTTCGGGATCGCCAGCTGCGGCAACTTGGTGCTGCACACTTCAATCATCTTGGCGTTGTCCAGCGCCTGGCAGAAGCGGTTGAAGTCAGCATCTTTGTCGCGGTTGTAATATTCCATCCACCCGCAGCGCGCCCCCGGCCACGGCAACTCTTTCGAGATGCCCTTCATCGAGATGCCCGGCACTTCGCCAATCACTTCGGCCAGCGACCAGGCCCGCGCCCCGTTGTAGGTGATGTTGATGTAAATCTCATCCGCCACCAGAAACAACTTAAACTCTTTCGCAATCTCAACGATGCGTTGCAGGGTTTCCTTCGGGTACACCATGCCCGTGGGGTTGTCGGGGTTGATGATCAGGATGCCCACAATGTTGGGGTTGTACTTCACCTTATTATATAAGTCCTCCAGGTCCGGATACCATTTGTTGTTGGGATCAAGTTTATACGTGAGCGGTTCATGACCGGCATGGGCTGCTTCTGCACTCGAGTGGGTAGAGTAGGCAGGCGAAGGGCCGATCACCCGCGAGGTGGGCGTGATGTATTGATACACTTTGCCGATGGCATCGCCCAGGCCGTTGAAGAAACAAATATCGTCCGGAGTAATCTGCACCCCGCCCAACTGGTTGGTGTGGGCGGCCAGAAAGTTGCGCGTCTCTAAAATTCCTTTACTCGGACAATAACTGTAGGCCTCGTTCTGCAACGCCAGGTCGGCAATGATCTGCCGGATCCACTCCGGCAACTTGTGATTTTTCTGAATCGGGTCGCCAATGTTTTCCCAATAGATCTCCTGGCCCAGGTTCCGGATCTGCTCCGCCTTCTTTACAATCTCGCGGATTTCATAACTGAGTTCCTTCGCCCCTTCGCTCAATAATTGCTGTCGCATGGATGCAAATAACAGAATTTCGAGGTAGAAGTTAAAAGTTCAAAGTTTAAAGCTTAAAGCTTAAAGCGGAAAGCTAAAAAGCGTAAAGCGAAAGAGCTTAAAGCGGAAAGCAATAAAGAAGCCCAGAAGGCGGACCAGCTGCTCCAATCCGTTTCTTTCTTCAACGATGCCTTAAACATAGGAACCACTTCATCCCCAATGCGTATTCAGGATCCGCTCTGAATTGCTTTCAATTATTATTGTTATAAAAAGCAACCGCAATCCAGAGCTGGGGTGGGGTTGAGCGAAGGGCAGCCTGTCCACCCATTGGCGGAACCTGTCCGACTACTGGCGGAGAAGAATCGCTTTCAATGTTTTGAGTAGACTCAAGCTTTAAGCTTTAAAGCTTTAAGCTTTTAATCTTTTCCTTCACACCTTCTTCAATTTCATCGTTCGTTAATAAGATCGGAGGTGCTGCCGGTAATCTCCCAGTTCGCCAGGGCCATCGGTATGCAGTCGCTGGCATTAAGGGCATCAAAAAAATCCTTCACCACGAACGGCTCGCTTTTGGTTTCCTTCAGCCGCGCGTAGTCGGCCAGGGCGCGCTCCAGCAAATATTTTCCCGTGATGTAGCTGGTGCCGTAGCCCGGCTGGCGCATATACAGATGCTGTTCAAACACCATCAGCTCTTTTTCTACTTTCATCCAGCCACGCGGGGTATAGTCGGTATGGATTTTTCCGGCCTCTTCCATGGTCGTTTCGTTGGCCTGCGCATATAAAGAGCCCAGGCCTCGGGCGGCCCGTTGGGCAATCATGATGTACACAATTTCTTTCACGCGCGGGTCGTCATCATACAATCCGGCCTGCATAAACATTTCTTCCACGGCTGTGGCCGTACCTTCATTGCGGGTATCGAAAATATTGTAGAGCAGCGGGCCTTTGCGCAGTTCACTGGCATGCGGCTCGCGATCCATGCGGGCCAGTTCAAACCAATGGTAGAAGTGTGAGTACAGCGGGCGCGGATCATAGTGCATGGTGATCGCGAAGAAATTACGCGTGTCAGCCGGCACAAAACTGCCGAGGTGCTCGCGCAAAGCCGGTTCGAAAAACTCTTTCACGGTAACAATGTCATCCTTCTCCAGAAAGGTGAGCAGGCTGCGGGCCGAGCGCTCCGCCAGTGCAGTAAAGGCTTCCGGTGTATCGACAGCCGGAAGCGGTGGTAAGTTGCGGTTTCGGTGTTCTTCCAGTTTCAGCGCGGTCCAGGCCCGGGCCAGCTCCCGTTTTAATAGCAGCACTTCATCGTCCCAGGTTAAGGGCAGCAGATGCACATGTTGCTGATACCACGTATAGTTTTCTTTTCCGATGCCGGAAGGACCGGTCTTCTTAGGGGCTTCTTTCTCCAGCCAGTCGGCAAAGCGGGCCGTAGCCTGCGTAGCCGATTGAATGGCAGCAATCAGATCCAGGAGTTCCGCCACCCCAGGCCGTTGAAGCATGTCCTGAAGATCGTTTACTTGTGCGCGGATGTCGCGAATCCCGGCTACCCAAAGTTCTTTCGCGTTGCCGGTAAGGTTCTGTTGTGCCTGTTCATAGAAGGGAGTAATGGCTTGCAGCTGCCGGATCAGAGTTGCTTGATCAGGTTGCGATAGCGGAAACGTGTACTGCCAGAGTTCAATGATGCCGTGGTTGACAGGTCCTTCGTGTGCCGGCACATCACTGCGGTCGGTCCACAGAACTTTATAGAAGGCGGGGTCGCGCACCCACGGTTGCAATACCCGGTGGTTAAAATCGAAACCATTCATCTCGGCCCATACCAGCATCCAATCCACGCGGTGGGGTACCGGCCAATGAGTTGTGTCGATGGCCAGCAACCGGGCCTGTATGTTTTTGAACTGCGGCATGCGTTGCGTGAAGGTGGCTGTGGAATAATCGGGGGCACCAGTAAGCAGCGGTGGATTTTCAAAGGTGCGCCATTCCTTAAACAGGGTAACGAGGCTGGCATAGTCAGAGGCGGTTTCGACTTTTGATAATTCCGGTTTAGGCTGGCAACCCATGATGGTAACCAGGAGCAACGCAAGCAACAGGGATCGGGTCATAGCAGGTAATTTCAGGAACAGAAAGGTAGTACTCTGCTTCCGGATTTTGATACCGATAGAAACATGGAATTGCAGATTATTTTTGCGTCATTGTCTTTGGTATGAAGAAAATTCTTTTGCTCGCGTTGTTGCTGAACCAATCCAATAAGAAGCGGGGATAACAGTCTTCGCTCAAGGGGATTCTTCTCCGCCAGCTGGCGGATCTGAATTGCTTTCAATTATTATTGTTATAAAAAGCAACCGCAATCCAGAGCAGCGTTGGTTTGAGGGTGGAAGCAGCCTGTCCGCCCATTGGCGGAAAGGATCCCCCAATAAGAAGCGGGATAACAGTCTTCGCTCGAGGGGATTCTTCTCCGCCAGCTGTCGGACTGAATTGCTTTCAATATTTTGAGTAGACTCAAGCTTTCCGCTTTAAGCTTTAAAGCTTTCCGCTTTAAACTTTAAACTTTCAACTTTCAACTTTCAACTTTCAACTTAAAGCTTAACAATTCCCCGCCTCACTGCCTCCAACGCCAGCCCCGTGCGACTGCCTACACTAAACTTCTCAAACAAACTTTCGCGGTAGCCATCCACCGTGCGTTCACTCACCTTCATGCGCCCGGCAATCTGCCGGTAGGTAAGGTCGCTGCAGGCCCACTGCAAAAACTCGCGCTCTTTGTCCGTAAGCGTAGCGGCCACCGGGTTCAGCATCAGCGTGGCCAGGTTGTTTTGTTTCAGATCGGAGTTGTAGTAGTTCTTGTGATACACTTCCGTCAGCGCCTGCTCCAACACCTCGGGGGTGATGTCTTTTAATAAATACGAGCAACACCCGGCCCGGATCATCTCCAGCACAATCGTCTCCTGGTCATTCATCGACAACGCCACCAGCTTCATGGCCGGATACTGTTGCCGCAACCACCGCGCAGTGTCGCGCCCGTTCAGTACCGGCATCTCCACGTCCAGCAACATAATCTGCGGGATCACCGTCTGCTCCTGCAGCTTTGCTTGTAAGTCTTTCCCATTTTCAGCATCCACCACTACCTCAAAGCCCACAAAGCTTTGCACCATCATCGACAGCGCTTTGCGAAACAAGTGATGATCATCTACGAGGCCCACGGCAATCTTCATGCTCATCCGGTTATTGGGATCTGAATCAATACGACTGTGCCGGGGTGGCCGGCCTTCCATTGCACGGTGCCGCCCAACAGCGCGGTGCGCAACTTGATGTTGGTGATGCCAAACCCCTGCCGGCTCGGGTCCTGGAGGTCAAACCCTTTGCCATCATCGGTGATCTCAATGTGCAAGTGACCGTTCAGGTTTCGCAGCGTGATGTGTATGTGGCTCGGCTCGCCATGCTTCAATGCATTCTGAAAGGCTTCCTGTACGATGCGATACAACACCAGTTGCCGGTCTTTGGGCATCGTCAGCGGAACTTGCTCCACCGTCATGCGGATTTTATTCGAGGCGTTGATGCGCTTCACTTCCGCTTCCAGGTTTTCGGTGAAGCTGAACTGCTCCAGCCACTCATTGTTCAGCGACTTGCTCAGGCTGCGCAGCTCCTGGATGGCCAGCGCCAGGGTATCGGCAGCCGTTTGCAGTGTGTCGGGTTGAGGCGCGCGCTGGGCCACCCCAATCAGCAACTTGCTGCTGTTCAGCAGCTGGCCGATGTTGTCGTGAATTTCCCGGCTTACCGTGTTGAGCGTGTGCTCCTGCGTTTCGATGCGCGTCTTCAACAACTCTTCGCTGTACTGGTTCTGCAACTGCTGCTTTTCAAACTGGTAGCGCAGTTGCCGTTTCTGGTACACCAGCAGCAACGATACAATGCCCACCGCCACCAGCAACAGAAAGACGCTGGCTATGACGATGATGTAAATTTCCTGCGCGAGATCCATGCGGTGCCGTAAGCAGTAATGAGACCTCCTAAAAATAAGATAACATTATGTACGATCCACAGGTATGTAAGAATTACCGCCATTTCATGCGCATTGCCTTCCGCCAGGAGTTTATGGGTAAAATAATTATACGTTAAAAAGATGGCAAAGCTGCCCAGGTGATAAAACAACAACACACAGCTGAACCAGAACTCAAAATTCATCGACAACCGCTCGGTAATGTTTTGCAACAACTGGTTCAAATGCAGGAAAATCAGAATCACGATGCCCAGCGACACAAGCGTATACCCGATGCTGTCGAAGTAGGGCTGATGCCCTACCACCGAGTTCACTATATAATAGAGTGTGGTGCCCACACTTACCCCTGCGGCAATCACCTTCTTCCAGGAGCGCTGCACCAGCAAGAAAAAATACCCGCCTACAAACACCCCTGTGAGCAGGTACAGCATGTTGTAAAAGTGGGTGTTTACTTCCTGCGATTTGAAGCCGATGGACACGCGCGCCATCAGGGCCGTGGCCAGCCCGTAATACACACACAACCACACGATGGGCCGCCTCCCATCCACCTTGCGCGCATAATACAACAGCGCCCCAAAGTAAAGACCAAAGGCAACGGGTTCCAGGTACGTTGAAAAATAGATTTTCACTGTTCCACACACGGGGGCCGGGGGCACCCTTCAATTTCAAACTGCGTTGCCTGGGCACTTCCTTGCGGACCGCGGGCAATGATCTTCAGCGCTCCGCGCTTCTCCGTGCCCACCAGCACTTCTTCAAGGCTCACGACACACACCACCTGGCCGGGCTTCGTGTCCAGCAGCCGCTGCATGTCTTCGGGGTTGAAAAAAAAGGTAAAGGCTTCTACAGTCATAAGGAGATTGGTTGGTCCGGTTCAAAGATCATTATTTCCCCGGGTTTTGGGTACGGGAAAAATCCCAACGCGCAGGGGAAATTTCCCGGGGTGCATACGGGGAAATTCCCGTTGTACACCCAGCCCCGGAACAGCACCTTCGGGTATGAAAAAACTTCCTGTGGTTACTGAAGCGGTTGACAAGGGCGTGTCCATGGCGCTCGTCATCGATGTGCTGCGCGCCAGCCGCGAGCTCTACTATTTTTCAAAAGTGCTGTACCTGCAAGACGATACCGAGCGGCACCAGCTCGCACACCTGCTTACCCGGATTGGCGGTGCGGTGAAAACCTTATACGGGGCGTTGGTGGATGGCCAGCTGCCCATGAACCTCACCCTTCGGCTGGAGCAACTCAGCTACGAACTCGACTACCGGCTCGAGCCGGTGCTGGGCCGCATGCGCGCACAAACGCTGGCCGATAAGTTCAATCAATCCCACCGCGTGCGACTGCTGCACCGCGAACTGGAAAGCGGCATGCTCGATGTACGCGAGCTGGTGCTGCTCGATGAAGCCGCCAATCATTTATTGGAAACCGCCAACCGCCTGCGGGCCGAAGCGCTATGATCCAGGACATCTGGCACATCGGACAGGCCGTGCGCACCACGGTAGCAGAGCTGCAGCAACGCAACACCATCGACCGCTTCCGGCTCGCCAACCTGCTCGAACACCTGGGCCATGTGCTGTTGGATACGCATGATAAACTAAACGCGGGCCTCGACCCGCACCCCGAAGATCGCATTCAATTATTAAGTGAAGAAGTGTATTTCAAGCTGGCCGTACTGGTAACGGAAACGCCCGCCATGGCCCACGACCACCTGCTGCGCATGGGCCAGGGCCCCCTGCGCCTCACTACCGACCCGCACGCGCTGCACCTGCTGCGCGAAGCCGCTCATGATTTTATTGAAAGCTCGAAGGAATTGCGAAGCTAAATAAGAAACCTGTCATGCTGAGCTTGTCGAAGCGTGACCCGGAGACATTGAAAAAGTTTAAAGTTTAAAGTTGAAAGTTTAAAGTAGAAAGCTGAAAAGGACGGAATCAGAAAATTGTCAATTGTCAATTATCAATTTGAAATATGTTTATATGCTAAATCCTAAATCCTAAATCCTAAATCTAAAATCGTAAATCCCCCTGTGGTAATTGTCTGTAAAGAAGATTAACTTTTGAAACAGTATGCCCAAACAAACCCTCATCGACAAACTCGTTCGCAACCAGATCACCGAAGCGGAACTGGATGAATTGATTCCATTAATCGACCGCAGCGACTTCCGCATCATCATCAAGCGCATCTTCGACCTGAACGAGAACGAGGCCATCAACGAATCCAGTGCGGATGCCGGCCTGCTGGGCTGGCTCAACCGCATCGGCAGGCGCAAGAAGAACCGCAAATTCAAAAAGCAATTGCGCAAGCCCGACTTCCGCACCGGCAAAAAGGTAATTGTTGCCGAGGGCGACTCGTGGTTCGAATACCCACTCTTCATCACTGACATTATCGACTGGATTATCAAAAAAACCAACTACCCCGTGTACAGCCTCGCCTACGGGGGCGACTGGATTGCCAACATCCTGTACGAAGAACAATACATTGACGAGCTCACCTTGTACCAACCCGAAGTGTTTCTGATCAGCGGGGGCGGCAACGACCTGGTGGGCGGCAGCCGCCTGGCCAAAATGGTAGACAAGCGCTCGGTTGTCGATACCACCTTTACTCCGGCCGACCACCAACTGCTGGCCGACCTGCAAAGCCGCAGCGGCTACACCGAAGTGCAGGCCAGGCGCATTGTGGTGGGCTTCAAGTTTCTGAACAAAGACTTTCATGCGCTCATCAACCTGTTTCGCATTTTGTACAGCCTGCTGTTTCGCAACATCGAGCTCTCGGGCAAGTTCAACGACATGATCATCATCACGCAGGGCTATGACTTTCCCATTCCCAGTAACAACAAAAGTTTTTTCAAGCCGCTGCGGTGGGCGTTTGGCAACGGGCGGTGGCTGCACGATCCGCTCATCATGAAGGGCATCAGCGATCGCGAGGAGCAGCGCAGTGTGGTGGCCGCCATGATCTTCGAGTTCAACGAAATGCTGATTGCCACGGGGCGCAAGTTTCAGCGCGTGTACCACATTGACAGTCGCGGGCTGCTGGCCGATACGGACTGGGCCGATGAACTGCACGCCCGCTCGCGCGCCTTTGAGCGCATTGCCGACAAGTACATTGCCTGCATTCAGAACGCACAAGGCCAAAAGGCGCAGTTTGTGAACGCCCAGATTAAAAGTTTTCGGTGAGGGTCACGTACGTTGTTGTTCGAAGCGCTGGCCCTCGTAGCCTTTGGGGTAAGTTGGTTAACGAAGGGGGAGGCGATGTTGGCGGATTGAGAAATAATTTTTAAGATCACCATTGGCGATCTTAAAGCAAATGAAATATGAAAGAACTATCCGTACTAACCACACCTGATTTCATCGCTACAAAGATTCTATTTCTGCGAGGCGAAAAAGTGCTGCTGGATGCCGACTTAGCCTTGCTATACGGTGTTGAAACGCGAGTCTTAAATCAGGCGGTTAAAAGAAATGCGGATCGATTTCCAACCGATTTCATGTTTGAATTGACACGAGAAGAATTCAATTCTTTGATGTCACAAATTGTGATATCAAAACCCGGACGGGGTGGTCGTAGGAAATTACCTCTTGCCTTCACCGAGCAAGGCGTGGCCATGCTCAGCGGTATTCTCAACAGCCCCCGTGCTGTGGAAACCAACATTGCTATTATGAGAACCTTTGTAGCCCTGCGCAAACTGATGGAAACTAATAAAGACCTGGCTGCCAAAATCCGGCAGTTGGAAAAGAAATACGATCAGCGTTTTAAGTTGGTATTCGATGCCATTCAAAAACTGATCAAACAGGAAAAGGAAGCCCGACCCATTGGCTTTGAGATCGGGAAGAAGAAATGAACGGTGGAGTTTTCGGTGAGGGCCCCTTCCGTTGTGGCGGAAAGTTGCTATTGCGAAATTGCTCAGGAACAAAAAAGAAAAGTCGATGAACCAAAAAGAAGTAGCCGCATTAACCGACCAGGAATTGCTGGAAGCAGCAAAAAAACTCAAACCTACGCCCATCGTAGATGCCTTTTTTATTGGCTTCCTGGTGGGCATCGTAATCTTTAGCGTGGCGGTAAACCGGTGGGGGTTTCTCACCTTGATACCGTTGGTGCTAATCTACTGGTTATTGAAAAAACCGAAGCACTATGAAGCGCTTAAAAATGAAATGAAAAAACGCGGGTTGCATTAGAACTGGCCCTTGGGCCAAAAGCACTGTTTGTGAATGCTAAGATTAGAAGTTAGTGGTGAGCGTCCCTTACTTTCTTTTCCGAAGTAATTAGATAACGCGGATGAGAATTCGAAAGTATAATATATAATAAGTGTTGGTAGTTGTAGTTTACCCTTTAAATACCTCAGGATACATTACCAAGTTCACCGTTCGGGAGGTTAGATTGGATTTAGTAATTTTAGGAGAGTCCATTTATGACAATATATAATGAGCGACTTCTTCGAATCAGAGAAAGTAACCCGTAAGAAAAGAATAGACCCCAGGCTCAAAAAGCTAGGCTGGGTGGTCACGCCTTATTTTCTTGGTTTGGATACGTCATCGCTTAAAAATCATGCTGTAGAGGAATATCCGACTGAAAGCGGACCGGCTGACTATGCCCTGTTTGTGGATGGTCGATTGATCGGGATCCTGGAGGCTAAAAAGGTAACAGTTGCCACGATAAACACCCTTGAGCAGGCCAAGCGATATGCCAAAGGCCTGGTTCATTCCATCGGCACCTGGAACGGCTATATGGTTCCTTTCCTGTATTCCACCAATGGGGAGTTGATTTCCTTTTTGGATGTAAGAAGTAAAAATAACCTCGCCAGAAGTCTTGCCGACTTTCATACACCTTCGGCTTTAAAAGAACTGTTCAATAGGAATACCGATGTCAACCACAAGCGACTTCAGGATACACCCAATGCTGGCGACTTCATGCGGCCCTACCAGAAAAAGGCAGTGGAAGCAATTGAAACTACCATCATAGATGGCAAGCGAAGAATGCTGGTAGCGATGGCAACAGGTACAGGTAAAACTTTCATGGCTGTTAATTCAGTCTATCGTTTACTTAAATCAGGAGTTGCTAAAAGAGTCTTGTTCCTGGTGGATAGAAAATCCCTGGCAGCGCAAACTGCCGTTTCTTTTTCAGCCTATTCAACGCCAGCCGGAAATAAATTCAATCAGGAATACGAATTGTTTAGCCAGCGTTTCCGCAAGGATGACTTTGAAGAAGGCGAAAAGTTTGACATCAACGTGCTTCCCAATGAATACCTAACAAAGCCCGATGCTACCAAGACGTTTGTCTATGTGTGCACCATTCAACGGATGGCCATCAACTTGTTGGGTAAGAATGCTGTGTTTACCGATGATAACAGCGACTCTGATATTGAAGAGGGTGATCAGTTGGATATTCCCATTCATGCATTTGATATTATCATTGCTGACGAGTGTCACCGTGGCTATACGTCACAGGATACTAATGTTTGGCGCACCGTTCTTGAATATTTTGATGCCGTTAAGATAGGACTTACCGCAACACCAGCCCTACATACTGTTGCTTATTTTGGAAATCCAATCTCACGTTATCCCATAGAAGAAGCAATCCTGGATGGATTCTTAGTTGATTACAATGCAGTAAAAATCAATTCGGGCATTCGTATGAATGGGGTGTTCCTTAATGAAGGAGAGCAAGTAGAGAAGGTAGATACTCAAACAGGGCAGCTCCAAATTGAAAACCTGGAGGATGAACGGGCCTACAATGCTACCGAAGTAGAGCGGAAAATTACGGTACCCGATAGCAATAAGAAAGTCATAGCTGAAATAGCCAAATACGCACTGGAGTTTGAAAAGGAACGAGGGCACTTTCCCAAAACATTGATTTTTGCTGTTAATGATGTGAGCCATACGTCACATGCTGATCAATTAGTTTCAGTTTGCAAAGAAGTATTTAACCGGGGTGATGATTTTGTTTCGAAGATCACTGGCAATGCCAATGTAGATCGGCCACTACAAAAGATTAAAATGTTTCGCAACCGCCCTGAACCTAAAGTGGTGGTTACGGTAGATATGTTGAGTACAGGCGTTGACATTCCTGCATTGGAATACATTGTCTTCCTGCGACCTGTGAAATCTCGTATTCTTTGGGAACAGATGCTTGGACGAGGAACCCGCAGATGTGAAGATATCAATAAAGATTCGTTTACAGTGTTTGATTGCTTTGATGGAACGTTGATTGAGTACTTCAAAGATGTATCAAATTTTAAATTTGAAGCACCCGGCACACCTACTGTGCCCATTGAAGAAGTGATCCGCAGAATCAACAACAATGAAGACAGGGATTACAATGTAAATGTACTGGTCAAGCGCTTACGCAGAATCGAGAAAACGATGAGCAGCGATGCGCGTAAAGACTTTGCCGCTTACATTCCGGAGGGTGATGTTGGCATGTTTGCTACTAACCTGATTCAACTACTCAAGCGTGACTTTGGCGGAACCATGAAAATCTTAAATAGCAAGGATTTTCAAAAACTGTTGGTTGCTTACAAACGACCACCCACTTCTTTTTACATTGCCAGGGAACAAGAAGACACAGTTTATTCAGAGCCTGTATTCAGCGTGGGTGATCGTTACCTGAAACCAGCGGAGTACTTAACGGCCTTCACCGAGTTTGTGAAAGAACATAAGCATGACTTGGAGGCTATGACAATTGTTCTGGAGAAACCCAAAGGCTGGAACACCCAAGTATTGCGCGAATTGAGAAAGCTATTACTACAAAACCATTTTCAGGAAGCCGACTTGCGCAAGGCGCACAACCTTGTGTATCACAAGAGCCTCGTGGATATCATCAGCATGATCAAGCATGCCGATAAGAAAGAACCATTGCTTAGCGTAAACGAGCGTATTGATAAAGCGATCGAAAAAGTATTTGGCGATAAGATTCTGGATAGTGCCCAACAGGAGTGGATCACGTATATCAAAGAGCATCTGATCACCAACCTCACGCTGGAGGAAGATGACTTTAATGACATGCCGGTATTTGAGAGCCACGGTGGACTGGGTAGATTTAAGAAACTGTTCAAAGACGATTATAAAGTGTTGATAACGGAGATAAATACAGCAATAGCTGCATAGTTAAATTATGAGTGATATAGTAAATAAACTTTGGGGATTCTGCCACACACTACGGCACGATGGGGTGGATTATGGTGATTACATAGAACAGCTAACCTACTTGCTGTTTTTGAAAATGGCTGAAGAGCGTGGCGTAGAAGTTCCGAAGAAGTATAACTGGAACAGTTTAAAAGTAGAAAGCGGTACAGATCTAACAGATCATTACCAGGAAGCATTGCGCAAGCTACGCGAAGAGAAAGGCATACTGGGCAAGATATTTACACAGGCCATGCCCCGTATTAATAACCCGGTCAATCTCAAGCGCCTCATTAATATGATTGATGAGGAAGACTGGAGCAGTATGGATGTGGATGTGAAAGGTGAAGCATTTGAAGGCTTGCTCGAAAGAAGTGCCAGCGAAGGCAAGAAAGGTGCCGGCCAGTATTTTACACCACGCCCATTGATACAAAGCATTGTGCGGGTGATGCAGCCCGACCCTCGCACCAAAAGTGATTTCACCATCTTTGATCCTTCGTGTGGAACGGGCGGATTTTTAATTGCCGCCTATGAGTGGCTGCTAAAGGAAACCAAAGGAGCTATTGATCGCGATGCCATTAAGCGCATTAAGACAAAGACGTACTACGGACAAGAGCTGGTGCCACGCCCTGCAAGATTAGCGATGATGAACCTGTTTCTTCATGGTGTAACCACGGAGATTAAAATAGGGGATACCATTTACGAACCCTTTGACGGAAAGAAATTTGATTGCATTCTCACCAACCCACCGTTTGGAACGAAAGGCGCCAACCAGGCACCGGAGCGTGAGGACTTCACCATTAGCACGAGCAATAAGCAACTGAATTTTATACAACACTACCTGAGTGCATTAAAGCCGGGAGGCCGAGCCGCAGTAGTCTTGCCCGACAATGTGTTGTTTGAGGACAAAGCCGGTGAAGTATTTAAGATTCTGATGCAGGATTGTAACCTGCACACCATTTTACGTTTGCCCCGAGGCACGTTCACTCCGTATGCCCAAGGCGTAAAAGCAAACGTGATCTTTTTACAAAAAGGATTGCCCACGGAGAACGTCTGGATCTTTGATGGCCGCAGTAATGTGGAAGGAGTTACCAAAAAAGACCGGCCATTGAGTGAAAAGCATTTTGAAGAGTTTGAAAAATGCTATGGTAAAGATCCTAACGGACAAAGCAAGCGTAAAGACTTAGGCGAAGAAGGCCGCTTTAGAAAATTCCATATTAAGGAAGTAGAGAAGCGCGACTACAAGCTGGATATTAACTGGCTGAAAGACGACAGTTTGGAAGATGCGGATTCATTGCCGGAGCCACAGGTGTTGGCAACAGAAGCGATCACTGAATTGGAAGCCGTGGTAGATGACTTAAAAGAAGTATTAGCCTTGATGGAAAGTGATGGAGAGTAGTTTAAAAATGAACTGGGAGGAAGTTCAATTGATCGAGCTATTGGAAACACTTGAAAGTGGCTCGCGTCCTAAAGGTGGAGTGCGCGGTATTATGGACGGAGTACCGAGTGTAGGAGGCGAACATCTTAATGATAATGGAGGCTTTGATTTTTCCAATATCAAATACATTCCGAAAAGTTTTGCCGAAAAGCTGAACCGAGGAAAAATTGAGGAAGGTGATATTTTAATTGTGAAAGACGGTGCAACCACGGGTAAGACATCATTTATAGATTTAAATTTCCCTTACAAAAAGGCGTTTGTCAATGAACATGTCTTTATATGCAGGCCTTCAAAAAATATTCACTCAAAATACCTCTACTGGTTTCTTAAGAGTAAAGACGGAAACGAGCGAATCATGGAGAACTTTAAAGGTTCTGCGCAGGGAGGAATTAATCAGACATTTGCTTCGAATACACTAGTACCTCTTGCACCACTTCCTGAACAACAACGCATCGTAGCCAAGCTGGATGAGTTGATGGAGAAAATAGATCGCAGCCGTGCCCGGTTAGAACGCATACCCAAAATTCTAAAACGCTTTCGGCAAAGTATTCTCTCCGCTGCCGTTAGTGGTAAGTTGACGGAGGAGTGGAGGGAGAAGAGAAGTTCAGAGACAGTAAGTGACTTAAAGGAGGCTATCCATGAAGAGAGATTAAAAAATTACAATGAACTGGTGGTAAAATGTGCACGTGAAGGTAAACGAAAGCCAAAGAGACCTGTAAATCTTGATGAGAAAATTGTGATACATGATGAGGCAAGTCAATATTTAAATGACTTGCCAAATGAGTGGCAACTTATTCCTTTAGCTTTTGCAACCGGAAGTTTTCAAGATAGTATTGTTGATGGCCCGTTCGGTTCTTCAATAAATGTAAAAGTGGATTACATTGATTCGGGTATCCCTGTTATTAGGATTAATAACATCAGACCCTTAAAATTTGTAAACGAAAATCTTAAATATGTGCATCCAAACAAATTCTCTGAATTAAAGAGACATAATATTAAGCCAGGTGATATTTTGCTTGCAAAGGTGGGAGCAACAATTGGCGATTGTTGTATTTATCCTAATGGTTTACCCGAAGCAATGCTTTCAACTACCGGTAGTTGTAGAATTTCTGTTGATTTAGATTACTTTGATATACATTTTATCAACCTTGTACTCAATTCACTTAAAAATGTGTTACAGCAAATTGCATCTGAAGTTGCTCAGCCTTTTTTAAATATGTCAACAATCAAGGCTTTACCTATTCCATTATGTTCTATTGAAGAACAAAGGGAAATAGTTCGTAGAGTTGAACAGCTCTTTGCCTTGGCCGAGAAAATTGAAGTCCGTTACACCAAAGCAAAAGCTCAGGCAGATAGGCTGCCACAAAGTTTATTGGCTAAAGCCTTTCGTGGTGAGCTTGTGGCACAGGATGAAAATGATGAGCCGGCTTGTGTGTTGTTGGAGAGGATAAGACACATCAAATCGAAACCGAAAATCAAAAATATGATAGAAGTTGACTGAAACCGAAAAAGTTAAAATACAGAAACAAATTGAATGGCTCGAAATACAGGATAGAATCATATTATGGTTCATTCCTACATTTAGCCTTGCATTATTATTTTATGGAGATATTGTTTACAACGATTCAAAAATCTTTAGAATGAAGTCTGATCTTAATACCTATATTCAAATCACCAGTGAAATCATCTCCGCCATTTTGGGACTTGCCATTCCGATTTCTTTGACGGTGATTGAGATGATTCAATCAAGATTTGAAACACCTAAGCTCACTAAAAGTTTTGTGAGTGAATCTTTATATATAGTACAAATAGTCCTTTTGTTTGTCAATGTTGCTTTATTGGTTTCATATTCCTTTTTTGATATTCCAAGAACCTTTGCAGTAGTCAGTATAGTAGTATTTGCGATAACAATGATTTTGTTTTACTATTTCATAAGACTTATTCATCAATATGTTACACAACTGGAAAAGGTAATGAGTAGTAAGTACGAAAATAAATTGATTAAGTACTTTGAATAAACCAGATATATACATTGAAATAAAAGAACTAATCGAGCAAAACGAAAGATTAGTAAAACTTGCCATTGGGAATTCTAAGATTGGCGAAGAGCAGCAGACAAAAGATTTAATAGGTTTTCTCACACATCTTTTAGAGATAATTTACGGATACAGAAACGCTAAACCAGAGAAATACAACAGTTTAATTCAAGGTAGCTTTCAGTATGAAAACCCACTTAAACAGAAAGAAGCATTAAACAATGAGTTTTACAATCAAATTAATTTTCTAGATTCATTTCGTTCAGGCCTCACAGGGATTTGGCAGCAGTGTTTTATTTCCAATCAGTATACCGCTTGTCAGTACCTTGTTTACAATGTTCAGAAGATTCTGACTAAGATTTCTAGTGAAGATGGAAATGAGATTTTGATTAATCAGTGTAATTTATTGCTTCAACAAGCATTATCATTCGGAATAAGAAAGCACTCTAGTCATAGTGCGTTTCTTGTTGGGCCAGCATTTCAAGTATACTTTAATGTAGTTTTTAATGAAAGCGATGATCGCTATCGATTTAAGTTAGATTATTTACCATTGTTTGACGGATGGTTTTGGGGTTCACTAGTGTTGATAATAAATAATAAAGCTGAAAAAGTATTTGATTCTTTTGTAGAAACAATCTTTCAAGGCCACTACATCTCAGTTTTATCAATTGGAAGATCTTACGAATATTTTAAGACTTTGAGTACTCATATGAGTGAAATTGTTGATTTAGATCGTAGGATATTTCGAATTTCGAATTTAGTGGAAGCCAATAAGGTTGCCCAGGAGATAAATGAAAAAGTAGAAAAATATCACAGCGAAATTAGAGAAGGGTATTCTCAGGAGCAAGTCAAGTATGCTCTTGAGAGTATGGTTGATAAAAGTCTTAAAATAAATAATTTGCAAGATTATATTTATTTAATGGGGGCTTTCCTAGTTTTTAAAAAACGATTTGATTGGATAAAGAATTTTTGGAATTTTAAACAACCTATTGACGCGGATGCTTATTGGGGATCAAATGAAATTCTTCCCGAGACTCTCCCCTCTATCTTTGCTCATTTTTTGAACACTTCCGCTTTTCAGAATCGGCTTGATTTGGTTTGGGAGAAAAGACATGGCATCAGTTTATATTATTACCAATATGGAATACTGTTGATAGCACGCCTTTTTTTTGTGCAGCGTGTTTATATCTATCAGGATCCAACGAATGTTTCAAACCTAATAAGGTCCCTAAATCCAAAAGATTTTGATTCTGTTGCAAGAATTTGCCAATCATTAAAAGCGCAGATTCACATAATTAAGCAATCGAAGTTATTTCATGAATTCTTTAAAAAAGAAGGTCAGCCTCATAAGTTTTCATTGACAGATGAAGTGAATAAACTATTAGATAGTATTACTTCCTCCGCTAGTGATGCAAAACAGTATGACCTAAACTCACAAGAATTTACTAATCAAGAGTTTCAACAATTGTTGGATCAATCCAATGTGAATTTTAGAAAGGAGAATCAAATAGCTGACATTTTGGAAAACGAGGGATGCTATCAAATACTTGGGCAGAAGACTGCCGATATTAAGAGTCTTTCATTCAGTTTTTCGCGACCAAAGTCTGAATTTATTGAACAATGGCGCTCAATAGGGCCCTCAATGGGGTTTGAAGTTGCAAGGAATCTTTCTTTCAGACTATGTTCAGGAGTGTTCAGGATTTTGGAGACAAAATCTGACTTGGTTATTCACAAGATCGAAGCGAATGGATTTCAACTAAATTTTAGAAAATTACTGAGGCATGTTCTGGAATTTGAGGCTCCATTTATTCTTGGATTTGGATTCAATTTTCATTCATTATTTTGGAACGTTGAGGAGTTTAATTTTACGCAAAAAGCTGATCAAAACAGAGTTGGCGAGTATAAATTTGGTGATAAGATTATTAGCGTTTACAATATCACAAATTGGGCTCCAAGAAATTCGTTTCTTATAGTTGATGCAAAATCGTTTGGAGTGCTTGGACAAATTGAGTTAGGGGAAAATAAAGAAAGAAGATTTGTTGAAGGAAAAAGAGAGCAAAAGAATAAGGATCAAATGCTTGTATTTGAATTTAAATATGAAAGCTATTTTAAGTTTGATTTTGCTGAATCTCCTCGATACATAAAAGTGATAGTAGGTGATTCTTAACATTAAATTGAAAAGCGTCCTATTTCTACACATTTCGCGGTTTTTGAGTGACCAAGATTGACTTTGTAGTTAGGTAATTATCAATGGGTGATAATATATATAATTCATTTTGGAGTTCTAAGATTCAAGAAATCTTAAGTCAGTTTGAGGCTGGCAAATCGCAATTTGTAATTGATATAAAAGGCCTTGAGCAATTTGGTAAAAGAGATTCATACTACTCAAAATTTAAGATTATAAAAGGTGAACTTGATATTCCAAGAAATGCATACGCCCAAGGAAGAAATTTTCATCAAGTCCTTGTAAACACTGAATATTTTAAAAAGCACCTTACTGACAAGGTTATATCTATCAGAATCACAAGAGACCTAAAATTAGAAATTTATATGGAAACTGATGCTCCAGCGTTTTTCAATAAAGACGATTTTAATCATCTCAACAGATTTGCTGGAAAGGAGTTTAATAAGGTGACTCCTGGCATGGAAGAAACATATCAGTTTTTAAAGAAAACCTATGAAAAGATAGAGTATTGGACAAGTGAAGTCCAAATGAGAACTTTTCCTGAGGGTGAGATGGAAATCAGGAAAAGACCAACCAATCAGGCCAATAAATTTGAATACTATCAATGGTCCAAAATATGGCCAAATAAAGAATTAAAAGCCTGGCGGATATTGGCATACACATTAAGCATTTCTGATGAAGAACACTTATGTATTAAGATTGACACTGTTGGGTTAAATGCAAATGGTGTGCAAAGAAAAGATTACGAGAGTTATCGAGGTGAATTTAAGAGCTCTCCGATTGTTAAAATATTGAACAGAGAGGAGATTATTAATACAAATTGGAAAACCTTAATAGAAAGATCCGTTTTTGAAATTAACTCGCTTAAAAATCATTATGCAGAGCTTCTCGAAATTCTAGGCTATGATGGTAAAGTATTACCGGCAACGAATGAATCAGTTCAAATGGATAGTCCAATTAGTTTTAATACAATTCTGTACGGTCCGCCAGGCACTGGTAAAACGTATAACAGTATTGATTTAGCGGTAAGTACGGCCTCGGGTAAATCATCAGATCATCATTCTAATAAAATTGAATTTGATCGATTACGTAAGGAGGGTCAAATTGAGTTTGTTACTTTTCATCAAAATTATACTTATGAGGACTTTATGGTGGGCATAAAGCCAGATATTGATAATTCTAACCTACGCTTTGTGCCCTACAAAGGAATCTTTTATCAGCTATGTAAGAGGGCCCGAGATAACTATGAAGCATCTCACTTAACAAGTAAACTGCAATCCTTTGATGATCTTGTTGAAGAGATGTTGGCAAAAATAAGTGACGATCAACCTCTGGAGTTAAAGACGTTACGAGGAAAGCCATTTTGGTTAACTGATTTTTCTGATAGGACCATTTATTTAAGAAAGTCAACCGGAAGTGAAATCCATACACTGAGTATCTCAACATTAATTGAGGTGGCTGAGGGTAGGAGGGAAATGGTTTCAGGTCTGGGTGCCTATTATCATCCCATTATTGAATATTTAAAAAAGAACCGAAAGACGGCAGGAACTTCGGAACCTCTAAAGAATTATGTCTTGGTTATTGATGAGATCAACAGAGCAAACATCTCAAAGGTGTTTGGCGAATTAATAACCTTGTTGGAGGATGATAAGCGGCTGGGGCAAGACAACGAACTAAGAATTTCTTTGCCCAATGGTGAGAAGGACTTTGGCATCCCACCTAATTTGTATGTAATCGGTACCATGAACACAGCCGATAAGTCTATTGCCTTAATTGATATTGCGCTTAGAAGACGCTTTGAGTTTAAAGGCTATTATCCGATTTATGAAGGGTATGATCAGGAAGCAGCTCGTCTGCTGGAAAAGATCAATGAGAAGATTTACTCTCTGAAGAACACTTCTGATTACCTCATTGGTCACGCCTATTTCATGAACGGCAATGGCATTGAACCAACGCTGAGAAATAAGGTTATCCCACTTTTGATGGAATACTTCTCAGGCAAGATCAACCTTGTGAGTGATATCTTCAAAGACACTGATTGGTCTGTAAGCTATAATACGAAGACCTATTCCTGGGATATACTTCCTAAAGCTTAATGAACCTTCTTTTTGAATATGGCAAATGGGAACCAGTTCAGAAGAAAGATGAACTAAAGGATTTTCTTCGCACCATCTGGCAGCAACGAAGTAGGGAAGAACTTGCTGAGGATGAGGACAATGAAGTCATTGATAGTAAGTATCAACCCTTCCTTCAGTTTGATGATAGCACTGTAAGGGCTAACAACTACATCGGCTTCATTCAGCATGAGCATGAATTGATCGAGATTTACCCTAAGGTATTTAAGGGTCTTGAGAATCCCGACAAGAACCTGATGCTGAATCATATTTTCTATTGGTTCTCCTATTGTCGCAAATGGCGGTTTCCTTTCAGCCAGGCTAATCTGGATAATCGCGATATAGAAACCTTTCCGGAATTGATCATTTTCTTGATAGCCAATCAGGTATCAGAAACAATCTCCACTCATCCCTTCATGCAGTATCAAGCTTTGGAGGATCGGGTAACAACGCCACGAGGTAGTATCAATTTCAACCGGTACATCAATAGAAGTATGGTTACCGGCAATTACCATCAGATTGAAGTAGATCATGAACCATTCCTGTATGATAACAAGGTAAATAGGATCATCAAGTACTGCGCACGTCTGCTACTAAACCAAACCCGGTTTGCCGAGAACCAGAGACTACTTCAGGAGGTCATTTTTATTTTAGATGAAGTTGAGGATACACCGATCACCATACACGATGCTAATTCTGTTAAGCTGAACCCTTTCTTTGATGACTATACCCTCATCATGGAAATGTGTAAAACTATCCTCAACCAGCAAATCTATTCACACAACACCTACGATTTCTCTCAATGGTGCCTGCTGTTTCCCATGGAGTACATCTTTGAGGATTTTTTGGCGGGCTTTCTGGAGACTCATTTCTCTGATCAATGGAAGGTTGAGTATCAAAAATCAAATGCCTATCTGGCATCAAATCCTGATGCATTTCAAATGCAACACGATATATTCCTCACTGCCAGGAACACTGAAAAGAGAAAGATCATTATCGACACCAAATACAAGCTCCGAAATTTTTCTGAAACTGATCCTAAAAAAGGAGTTTCTCAGGCCGATTTGTACCAGGTAGTTAGCTATGCCTACCGGAGAGGATGCACTGAGGTGATGCTGGTTTATCCTAATACATCGGAAGAGATCAGAGAGCCCGTACTATTTGAAATCACTTCAGGCTTCCCGGGTTCAGAAGTGATTAGGGTTACTGTGTTGGAGATTCCTTTTTGGTCGATGAATGATTTTGTAGGCCTTACTAATAATTTAAAACAAAGCTTGAGAACAATAATTCAATAGAATATGGCTGAGTGTATTCAATGTGGTTCTTATACAAAGTTCGAAAAAGGGCTTTGTTATGATTGTTATCAGGAGAAAAATGGAATTGTTCAAAAGGAAAGTTACAGCAATGTTTCTGAAAAAGACTTGAGCTATCGGTATAATATGATTAAGGGAAGAATAGCTGAGACTTTGATTCAGGAATTATTCTTAAGCCTTGGTTATAATGTTTTCCATTACGGTATGGAAAACACTATCCCTGCAATCATGAAGTTGCTGAAAAATGTTAAATCGGATGTGGCTAAAGATATAAGGTCAATGCCAGATTTTGTAATTCAGAATCCCAATAATAACGAAGTATATTTTGTCGAAGTAAAGTTCAGAGCTAGTGGTAAATTAACTTTTACTGAGATTGGTGGTAAGGAATACCCTTGGGGGAATGCGTACTTTATTTTGGTCTCGAAAAGACATATTAAGTGTATAACTTATGAGGAACTTAAGTCTGGGGAGGAAATCACGGCAACATCAAAGAATTACTTGGGCAATAGAAAGGAGTTTGATTTAGATAAAGAAGTGATCAAGGAGTTTTGTGAGTTTGCTTTGCTATTTTTTCAAGGTGTCTAAGTATATCTGCTGATAGCTATGGGTTCTTTAGAATTGGTAATAAGCATCGTAGCAGGAGTAATTACTGTTATTGGCGGACTATATGCATTTAACCAATGGTTAAGGAGCGTCCCTTGGAAAGTGAAACCTTCAGGCCTATTTCTTAAGGAAAAAAATATTCATTTAACCTACCCAAATGGTACAACTAAACAAGTAACGTTTGTTAACGCGGATACAATGCCTATTCTAGGCAAATCAAAAGTAGTGTTCTTTCGTTCTGAAAAGATTGATCATTTTGGAAGTGAGTACACTCGTTATAAACTGATGTCTGTCGATATTAACACATTTAAAGAGACAGTAATATCTGACCAGAAACCATTTGCTGATGGTTTAAATAATTCTTTCGAAATACTCAAGCCTGGATACCCAATTCTTTCGACAGATCAATCCCTGATTTTCTTTTGTATTGAAAAGTATGTTACAGGATCTGAATTGGTTCAAGTAGATTTAAGAAGTGGAAAATGGACAGAACTGTTCTCCGTAGAGTTCTTTGAAATAATAAATTCAGGTAAGTTCAAAAATAAATTATTAGTTGGAGTAAGTGAAGCCCGTGATAAGGGAAGAACAATTTATTATAAAGTATGTGATCACATGGGGAATGTCCTTAAAGAATTTGATGGTTACGATGAGTATATGCAATTCAGAAGCTTAGCAATGATCAGAAAGAAATAAATACAACCTCCATGCGCACATTCCCTTTCCTCTTGCTGCTCTTAATTTTCACCGGTTGTAAATAATCCGGTGCGACTTCGTCCACCATCAATACTTTCGAGTAAGAAGAGGAATCTCACTGTCGCATTAAGTTGAATCTAGCACTACCGGCTCCCGCTATCTCCTGAACAAACCCTTCACCCGCCACCATAACCCCCGCGGGCTATACCACCGCGTAGCCACCACACCGCCCAACGTAATTCCACCGGTAACATCATAGGGCATGCTAATTTTTATTTCTTTCAACGGGGTGTCAGCCACTACCTCATACTCCACCGTGGTTAACCCAATAAAAGATGCTACCAGGGTTTCCACCACCCGGGGCTGATCGATCACCAGGGCAAACTTTCCATCGGCATCGGTAACCGTTCCCTGTGTGGTGCCCTTGCGCACCACGTTTACTCCGGGCAGCAACTCACCGTCCGGTCCGCTGGTGATCAAACCTGTAATCGAAAGCCGCGCAACGGTGTCAACCCGCTCCACGGGGGCGGGCCGGGTTTTATCCACCTGTTCCTGCGCAGCCCGCGTGCGGGGTGGCTGCGCTTCCGCAGGGCGGCTGAGCAGCACCAGCAGGCAGGCCAGGGCCGCAGCCCACCGGGGCTGAAGTTTCGCAGGCGCACGTGAGCCTTTGTACGTAGTCAGTTGGTGCGGTGCAAACCGCCCGCAGGTGGCGGTAGGTCGCGCCAGGAAATACTGTTTGATCTGGTCTTCGGACCAAGTGGTGAAGTCGATCACCTCTTTTTTGCACGAGCCGCAATAACCGCCTTGTGGTGTTGGCGTAAACTGAGACCACTTCTCATGACAGGGCGTGGGAATAGCGAGTGTAAAGGTTCTTTTCATAGCGGGTTAGGGTTATCCAGGAGATGCAAGTGGAGTAGTTTTTCCATAAGCTGATTTCATAAGAAAAAAAAGCGACCGCAATCCAGAGCAGCGAAGGGTGACTTCCGTGTACTATTTAGTGAAATTGTAAGTCATACTTCGACAGGCTCAGCATGACAGATTCT